>PAPI01000021.1 GCA_002708845.1 Leeuwenhoekiella sp. | reverse complement strand
TCTACTCTGGTAGCGGTTTCTTAAACGCTTAGTCTCGCTGTTTCTAATTCTTTTTAAAGATGACTTGTGATTTGCCATTACCTTGCTCTGTTTTAAATTGTAGCCCGTAGGGGAATCGAACCCCTCTTACCAGGATGAAAACCTGGCGTCCTAGCCGATAGACGAACGGGCCATTATATTTTTTCAATACTCTTGAGGTGCGTATTAAACCTTTGTAGTCCGTAGGGGAATCGAACCCCTGTTACCAGGATGAAAACCTGGCGTCCTAACCCCTAGACGAACGGACCTGCCTTTGTTTCAAATGCGGATGCAAAAATAAACATATTTTAATAAGCCGCAATAGTAAAACAAACTTTTTTTAAATTAATATGCTTTTGCAAATAAAACCCGCATTTTAGCTGGCTCGCCACTATAAACACAAGTACCAACTTCTTCTTTTACATGCAATGGAATGCAGCGAATTGTCGCTTTGGTTTCATTCTTTATTTTCTCTTCAGTTTCTGCCGTACCATCCCAAAAAGCACTTACAAAACCGGTTTTATTTTCCAGTATATCTTTAAACTCGTCATAGGTTTCAACTTCAGTGATATGAGAATCTCTAAATTTCAAGGCCTTATTATAAAGAGTTGATTGCATTTCTACAAGTAATGACTGAACCCGGTCTACTATTTCATCTTTAGATACCGTCTCCTTTGACAGAGTATCCCGTCTTGCAAGTTCAACGGTTCGCTTTTCAAGATCCCGTGGACCTATCGCTATTCGAAGCGGCACCCCCTTGAGTTCATATTCATTAAACTTCCAGCCAGGCTTATGTGTATCGCGGTCATCGTATTTTACCGAAACACCTAATAACTGAAGCTCACGCTGCAACTCTTTGGCTACTTGAGAAATTGCATCAAGCTGCTCCTCTCCTCTATAAATAGGAACGATTACCACCTGAATTGGAGCAAGCTTAGGAGGCAATACCAAACCGTTATCATCACTATGCGTCATAACTAAAGCCCCCATCAATCGGGTTGAAACCCCCCAACTGGTTGCCCAAACGTGCTCCTGAGTCCCTTCTTTAGATGCAAACTTCACGTCAAAAGCTTTCGCAAAATTTTGACCTAAAAAGTGCGAAGTTCCCGCCTGAAGTGCTTTTCCGTCCTGCATTAAAGCTTCAATACAATAGGTTTCAAGGGCACCTGCAAAACGCTCACTCTCGGTTTTTGTCCCACGCATAACAGGCATTGCCATAAATCGCTCTGCAAATTCAGCGTATACCCGCATCATTAATTGTGCTTCTTCGATTGCCTCTTTTTCTGTAGCATGAGCAGTATGACCTTCCTGCCATAAAAATTCAGCTGTACGTAAAAACAAACGGGTACGCATTTCCCAACGCACAACATTTGCCCATTGGTTTATTTTAATAGGGAGATCGCGATAAGACTGAATCCATTTTCGATAGGTATCCCAAATTATCGTTTCTGAAGTTGGCCTAACAATCAATTCCTCCTCCAGTTTTGCATCAGGGTCTACAATAATCCCTCCGTCCTCATCATTCTTAAGACGGTAATGAGTAACTACCGCACATTCTTTTGCAAAACCATCAACATGGCTGGCCTCTTTACTAAAATAGGACTTGGGAATAAACAGCGGAAAATAAGCATTCTCGTGACCGGTCGCTTTGAACATTCGATCTAGTTCTGCCTGCATTTTTTCCCAAATTGCAAATCCATAAGGTTTGATGACCATGCAGCCGCGCACTCCACTATTTTCAGCTAAATCTGCCTTGACAACCAACTCATTGTACCATTTCGAATAATCTTCTGCGCGTGAGGTTAAATTCTTTCCCATATATAGTAATTTGGCACAACTCTTGTGCTAGATAATGTAGTTTTCCAAATTTGTGACATCTTTGTTAAATGCACAAAATTGACGGCAAAACTAACTAAATTTACATTGTACAACAATAAATAACGGATGATATGCGAGGCTTGAACATTACACAGACAGGAATTATTAAAATTGCTTTGGGCATTTTAGCCTCAGCAAGCTTACTATCTTGCGGCACCTCACAATACGCTATGAATGACGGGATATATGGATCTTCGTCAAATACTGATTATAGCAGGGTGAATCAGCAGGACGTAACGACTAATTCAAACGGAAGTCGTTATGCTGACTTTTTTAATCAAGGCGCTGCCGAGATTGATAATGCTCAGGAGGAAGGCGTAATCTTTACCGATATTGACTCGTATTCTTCAACCGGCGATTATACCGAGGAAGATCTACTTTTAGAAAATGACCTCGCTTACAACGCTCAGCCAGGATGGGGAGACACCTACGACAATGTTGTTGTCAATGTTTATAATCGTCCTTTCTGGGGTGCCGGTTGGGGCGGCTGGGGCGGTCCGTTTTATGGTAATGTCGGCTGGGGCTGGGGAGGCTTCAACAACTGGGGTTGGGGATGGAATTCTCCTTATAACGGCTGGGGATGGGGCAGTCCATTCTACGGAAACATAGGCTGGGGTTACGCATACGGCGGCTGGGGGAATCCTTACTGGGGTTACGGCTTTAATCGCTGGGGCAACCCATATTGGGGCTATGGCTTTAATACATTTTATGGCTATCCTTACCGAAACAACTGGTATAACAGTCGTTATAATTATAACAGAATTGCTTATTCCAATTCACGCCGAGGCGGGAGAAATGATTTAGGAAGAACCGCAGATTCAAGATCTTATTCTAGAAGCAGCAGAAATACCTATTCTTCAAATTCTCGTAATTCGAGTAGATCATCTGATGTTAACTATGCACGCACGAGTCGTACTTACAGCCGCAACGGTGTAGGCGTAGACACAAGAACACGATCTCGCAGTGCTTCTGGCAACAATTCAAACTCAAGAGTTTCACGCTCAAGCAACGCTAATAGTAGATCAATTTATAGCAGCTCTGCGAGACGTAGTAGCAACAGCGTGAGCAGAAGTTCAGGAAATACAAACTCCGTAAATAGAAGTTCTTCATCAAGATCAAGTACTTACAGCAGAAGTAGCAGTCCAAGCCGAAGCAGTAGTACGATGTCAAGAAGCTCCTCTTCATCAAGAAGTTCCGCTCCTTCAAGAGCGAGTTCATCTGGTGGACGTAGTTCTTCTTCAGGAGGAGGTCGTAGCTCATCTTCAGGAGGTCGCAGAGGCGGTGGTCGTGGATAATTAAAATTTTAGCATTAGTAGTATGAAAAAAATTCTCATAATATTTATGATAGGTATGGCTATGTCGCAACTCAACGCACAGACCATATCAGACGCAGTAAATTTTAGCACCGAAAACATTACAGGCACAGCTCGATACAGAGCAGTAGGAGGAGCGTTTGGTGCTCTGGGTGGCGATCTCTCTGCCTTAAATAACAATCCTGCCGGGTCGGCTGTTTTCAGTCAAAGTTTTGCATCTCTTAGCTTGTCATCTGATGGTTATGACAACCAGACACACTATGGTGACGGCATTACCACAAATGCAAGCAGCGATTTGGATTTCAATCAACTGGGAGGTGTATTTGTAGCAAACGGCACTGGTAACCTGCGAAAATTCAGTTTTGGTTTTAACTATGACCGCTCCAATGATTTTGACAATCAGTTTATCGCTTCAGGCATTAGTAATAATTCTATAAGTGATTATTTTCTGGGCTATGCCCAGGGAACACCACTTGAGCTCTTAGAACTTCAGGACGGTGAAACTTTAAATGAATTATATCAATTTTTAGGCGAAAATGAATCCTTTGGTGCTCAGCAGGCTTTTTTAGGTTATCAGGGATATCTTATTGACCCAGAATCTTCTGATTTAAATAACACTGCATACACCAATGCGCAAAATGGAAATGCTTTTGATCAGGAATATCAATATACCAGCTTCGGCAACAACAGCAAATTTGCTATAAATGCGGCAGGGCAATTTGGAGAGAACTTATACCTGGGGGCCAACCTCAACATTCACACCTTTAATTTCACACGAAACACCCTACTTTTTGAAGACAATATTCAGGGAGCGAATGCCGTAAGCAGTCTTGATTTTGAGAATGACTATAGAGCTTTCGGTTCTGGCGTCTCTGCACAGGTTGGGGCGATTTATAAAGCTTCTCAAGGTTTGCGTCTTGGTCTTAGTTTAGACAGTCCTACCTATTATACCATTAGCGAAGAGACCGAGCAATATTTACGTACTTCAGGTGTAAATGGAGAAGTTGTAGTTAATCCAGACATTATTAACGTTTATCAGGATTATGAATTTCAAACTCCAGCAAAAGCAACAGGAAGTATCGCATACGTTTTTGGTGCAGGAGGTTTTTTGAGTTTTGATTATTCTTACCAGGATTATAGTTCTATAAGATTCAGACCTGAATCTGATGCTTTTTTTACACAACTAAATTCTGATATCAGCAACAGTCTTAAAAGTGTATCTACCTACAGACTAGGTGGTGAGTTTTTAGCCGGAAGCTGGAGTTTTAGAGGAGGTTACCGATTTCAGGAGAGTCCATATGTAAATGAAGTTACTCTTGGGGATTTGACCGGTTATTCCGTTGGCCTAGGTTACACCATTGGTAATGCACGTATAGATGTAGCTTATGATTGGGCAAAGCAAGAACAAAATCCTGCTTTGTACGCAGGAGCATTTACAAACACTGCTTTTATTGATCACATCAATACCAGTCTGGTAGCTACATTATCTTTCAAATTATAATTACAAAATCCCAAAACATCTTGAAAGCCTTAATACTATCCCGTATTAAGGCTTTTTTAATACCTCATTTACTAAATGTAGCTTAGTCTTACCGGCTTTTAAATTGTTAAATATATTATCTTTGCAAGCCCTTAGCGCTACCAGCGACTAAATGCTCTATGAATATGAAAATTGACAACGAAGAATTGAACACACTTGACGAGATAGGTGATAATCACCACAGTACTTCTGCTCAAACCCCTTTACGCGAAGATGCTTTTAAGCTCTCTGATACTGAGAAGATTGAGCTGATTAGGGAGGATGTGAACCACATCATGCAGACTCTAGGTCTTGACCTTACTGACGACAGCCTAAAAGGAACTCCCAACCGGGTTGCAAAAATGTTTGTGAATGAAATTTTTGGCGGCCTTAGTCCGGCCCGAAAGCCTAAAGCTTCCACATTCAACAACAGCTATAAGTATGGCGAGATGCTGGTAGAGAAAAACATTACAGTCTATTCAACCTGTGAACACCACCTGCTTCCTATTGTAGGTCGTGCACACGTCGCCTACATTTCAAACGGGACCGTGGTAGGTCTTTCAAAAATGAATCGCATTGTTGATTACTACGCAAAACGACCTCAGGTTCAGGAGCGACTCACCATGCAAATCGTGCAGGAGTTACAGGAAGTACTGGGTACCCAGGATGTAGCCTGCGTTATAGACGCAAAACACCTTTGCGTAAACAGTCGCGGCATTCGTGATATTGAAAGCAGCACGGTAACCAGCGAATTCGGCGGTAAATTTAAAGATGAAGCGGTAAGACGTGAATTTTTAGACTACATCAAGCTCGACACCCCATTCTAAACTTCAATTTTACAGCAAGACTGTATTTTAAACCACAGCTATGACGGCTCTGTACCAAAAACAAAATATCTCCTTATACAATTCCCTAAGCGGAAAAAAAGAAGCCTTTCAACCTCTATTGGAAGGAAATGTAGGGATGTATGTTTGCGGTCCTACGGTTTACAGCAATGTACATTTGGGTAACGTACGCACCTTTATGTCTTTTGACATGATTTTTAGGTACCTAAAGCATTTGGGTTATAAAGTACGTTACGTACGCAACATTACCGATGCAGGTCACCTTACTGACGACGCTGACGAAGGCGAAGATAAAATTGCCAAAAAAGCGCGTTTAGAACAGATTGAACCGATGGAGGTTGTACAACAGTACACTATTGACTTCCACAACATACTTCAAAAATTTAATTGCTTACCACCCAGCATTGAGCCCACAGCAACCGGTCATATCATTGAGCAAATTGAAATCATTAAGGAAATACTTGATAATGGCTATGCTTATGTAAAAAATGGCTCGGTGTATTTTGATGTGATCAAATTTAATGAGACTCACGACTATGGCAAGCTAAGCGGTCGTCAGCTGGAAGATATGATTGCAAATACCCGTGAACTTACCGCGCAAAGCGAAAAGAAAAACGCTCAGGATTTTGCACTTTGGAAAAAAGCCGAGCCGCAACATATTATGCGCTGGCCTTCGCCCTGGGGTGACGGTTTTCCCGGCTGGCATTTAGAATGTACAGCGATGAGCACAAAATACCTGGGTGAACAATTTGACATCCATGGAGGTGGAATGGACTTAAAATTCCCTCATCACGAGTGCGAGATTGCTCAATCAGAAGCATCAAACGGCAAAAATCCCGTAAACTACTGGCTACACGCCAATATGCTTACGCTCAACGGCAAAAAGATGTCAAAGAGTGATGGCAACAACATTTTTCCTGCTCAGATTTTTACCGGGGACAGTCCATTTTTAACCAAAGGTTTTTCTCCCGCTGTAGCCCGATTTTTCGTAATGCAGGCACACTATCGCAGTGTTCTGGATTTTAGTAATGAAGCTCTTCTGGCAAGTGAAAAAGGCTTCAGCCGCCTAATGGAAGCTGTTGGACTTATGGATTCGCTAAAAGCTTCAAGAAGTACCAGTATTGATATTGCAGGGTGGAAACAAGCTTGCTACGATGCAATGAATGATGATTTTAACTCACCCATTCTTATTGCACAACTTTTTGAAGCCGTTAAATTTATTCACCACATCAAAGACGGCAGTGCTCAGGTTTCTGAATCCGATCTTGAAGATTTTAAGCAAAGTGTTCGCGCTTTTGTTTTTGACATCCTGGGTCTTGAAGATGTTACTGCAGCTGCAGAAGCTAACACAGACAAGCTAAATGGAGCTCTAGAATTGCTGATTCAGTTGCGCAAAGAAGCACGCGCTAACAAAGACTTTGCCACCAGCGACCAAATACGAGATGAATTGCAGAAGCTTGGCATTCAACTTAAGGACGGCAGAGAGGGCACAACCTATACCATATCGGGATAACTCAAAGTTTATACAGTGAAAAAGTTTGCGCAATCTCTATTAATAGTTCCCATCAGACTGTATCAGCGATTTCTATCCCCCATACTGCCTCCGGCCTGCAGATACACGCCTACCTGCTCTCATTACAGCGTTGAAGCAATACAAAAACATGGGCCCTTAAAAGGCTTGTGGCTTGCCATTAAACGCATTGCCAGTTGTAATCCCTGGGGAGGATCGGGTTATGACCCTGTACCGCCGGTCAGCTCAAAACAAAACCCATAAAATCCTAAAATTAACCTCAGAAGCCTCCAGGCTTTGCTATATTTACAGCCCTAATAAAGATCAGTTATGCTTCCTTTAAAAATGACCTGGAATCCTTCAACCGGTTTAGACCTTGGTTTTTTTACGATTCACTATTACAGCTTAATGTTTGTTATCGCCTTTTCTTTGGGATGGTACATTATGAAAAATGTCTACAAAAAGGAAGGTGTTCAGGAAGAAAAACTTGACCCCCTATTCATTTATTCAGTCTTAGCGATTCTTATAGGTGCGCGTCTTGGGCACGTGTTTTTTTACCAAACCGAACTACTCTGGGAAGATCCACTCTCCGTCTTTTTGCCGTTTAGGTTTGTTCCCGAAATTGAATACACCGGATTTCAGGGACTTGCAAGCCACGGTGCCGCAATTGGCATGATAATCGCGATGTACATATACAATAAAAAAATACTGAAGAAAAGTGTACTTTGGCTTCTGGACCGCGTCATTCTTCCGGTTTCACTAGGGGCAATTTTTGTACGTATCGGTAATTTTTTCAATTCTGAAATGGTAGGCAAAGTCACTGATTCAAGTATTGGGATTAAATTTGTTCAGGATCAATACAACAAATACGAAGTACAACGCTTAACAGGGATTCCCAATGAACACAAGGCCTATGAGGCACTTACCGATGATCCTCAATTCGCCAATCTGATTGCTGAAATTCCTTACCGCTACCCCGGTCAGCTAATGGAAGCTACAGGCTATGTTTTTGTATTCCTCATTCTGATGTTTGTTTATTGGAAAACCGGTCTGCGTAAAAAAGAAGGCTTTTTATTCGGTCTTTTTCTAATCCTGCTTTGGAGTGTACGCTTTGTAGTTGAATTCTTTAAACGTGCCCAGGTTGAAGGCCGTGAGGACTGGATTTTTGGATTTAATACCGGGCAGATTTTAAGTATTCCGTTTATTTTAGTCGGAATCTTTTTCGTGGTTAGAGCTCTAAATCAAAAAGAACAACCTCAGTACCCAAAATCGTAAAATTATGCGCTACCTGCTTCTTAGCTGCCTGTTCTTTTTCATTATCAGCTGTAAAGAAAAAGCAAAAAATACTACTGAAAGCCTGAAACAGGAGAAAATCACCTTTACTCCAGAAGGAAATCTACAAATTTTCAGAAAAGACAGCAGTTTGATTTCCTTAAATATTGAACTTGCCGAGACCGCTTACGAGACTGAAACCGGACTGATGTACCGGGAGTCAATGGAAGCCGATCAGGGTATGCTTTTTATTTTTGAAGACGAGCAACCTCATAATTTCTACATGAAAAACACCTACATTCCGCTGGATCTGTTTTTCATTACCAAAGATCAAAAGATCGCTACAATTATTGAAGATGCAAAAC
Source organism: Leeuwenhoekiella sp. (assembly GCA_002708845.1). GTDB lineage: Bacteria > Bacteroidota > Bacteroidia > Flavobacteriales > Flavobacteriaceae > Leeuwenhoekiella. The sequence continues at coordinate 40,654 of PAPI01000021.1, read as the reverse complement.
CTCTTGACGAAAGCAGTTTACCTTCGGAGGTACCTGTTCAATATGTCTTAGAAGTCAATGCAGGTTCTGCTGCTGCCTGGGAAATTAAAGAAGGTGACTCTATTAGCTGGAAGCGTGATTAGAGTGTAATTTTAGTCAAATGTTACTACCTTTAAGACTATGAATTATCAGAAAATCTTAGAGGAAATTGCGGCAGAAACTTCAGTTTTAAAAAATACAGGAAAAGTTGCCACGTATATCCCAGAACTGGGAAAGGTAGACCCTTCCAAATTTGGAATCTATCTGCAATGTACTGATGGAAAAAGCTATGAGGTTGGCGACTCGCAAGAACGTTTTTCCATTCAAAGTATTTCAAAAGTGCTAAGTCTGGCACTGGCTCTAAAACTTAAAGGTAATGCCATTTGGGAGCGAATAGGTGTAGAGCCCTCCGGAGATCCCTTTAACTCACTGGTACAGCTTGAATACGAGAAAGGCATTCCGCGAAACCCGTTTATTAATGCCGGCGCATTAGTTGTTGCAGATATCCTGCTCACCGAACTAAAGAATCCCAAAGAAGACTTTTTGCATTTTGTACGCGAAGCTGCCGGAGATCAAAGTATCAATTACGATGAGAAGGTCGCTGCTTCAGAAATGGAACATAAGTTTCGCAATGCGGCATTAACCCATTTGATGAAAGACTTTGGCAATATCAATCACGATGTAGATACGGTGCTTGATTTTTACTTTCACCAATGCTCCATCGCCATGAGCTGTAAACAGCTGGCAAGGGCTTTTACGATATTTCTGAACTACGGCAAATACGATCTCAGTAAAGAAGCTGCTGTATTAACCCCTATGCTTGCCAAACGCATCAATGCATTGATGATTACTTGCGGGTTTTATGATGAGTCTGGTGAATTCGCTTTCAGTATTGGTTTACCGGGCAAAAGTGGCGTAGGAGGCGGCATTGTGGCCATACATCCCAGATACTACAGTGTTGCTGTTTGGAGTCCGCCGCTCAACAACAAAGGAAATTCGGAACTCGGCATGAGAGCTTTAGAATTGCTCACTACCAAAACCGAGCAATCTGTTTTTTAAAACTTTTATTCCAAAACAAAAAAACCCGATAGCTTTAACTATCGGGTTTTCTTTATCTGATTAAGTCGGTAAGCTTAAGCTACCGGCTCTTCTTCTTTTTGTTTTTCGGGCTTAAGAGCCTTCTTTTGAATCGTATCAAACATTACCGGCGTTGCGATAAAGATCGAAGAATACGTACCTACTACTACCCCTACAATCAATGCAAACATAAAGCCCATAATACTTGCTCCACCAAAGATGAAGATTGCAAGCAATACGATTAAGGTGGTCATCGAGGTATTCAACGTACGGCTAATTGTACTGTTAATCGCCTGATTGATAATCACATCCATTTTGCGGGTAGGACCATACTCTTTCATAAACTCACGAATACGGTCAAATACAACCACGGTATCGTTAAGCGAGTAACCAATTACAGTTAGTATCGCTGCGATAAATGATTGATCTATCTCCATATTAAATGGCATAAACTTATAGGTCAATGAGAATATACCTAATACGATAAGCACATCATGGAAAACAGCCACAACTGCACCCAATGAGAATTGCCATCTTCTAAAACGTAGAAGAATATATAAGAATACCACTACAAGCGATCCTAAAACTGCCCAGAATGAATCTCTCTTAATATCATCTGCAATAGTAGGGCCTACCTTATTATACTCTAAAAGACCGATTTTAGCATCGCTCGAACCACCTTTTACAAACTGCTCAAAAGTAAGATCGGCAGGTAGGTATGATTTTAAGGCCGTGTATAATTTCTGCTGAATATCGTCATCTACCTCTGACGCCTCTTCATCAATACGATACTTAGTGGTGATCTTAAGCTGATTGGCTTCACCATAGGTTTTAGCCTGTGCGCTTTCTAACTCCGCAATCAGATTTTGCTCAACCTCTGTAGCATTAACCGGCTGCTCAAAACGCACCGTGTAATTGCGACCTCCAACGAAGTCAACACCCTGGTCAAGGCTATTAGTAAACAAAGAAATAATACTAACCACGATTAATGCCCCACTTATGAGGTATGCAATCTTACGCTTAGCAAGAAAATCTTTATTGAAATTAGAAAACAGATTACGTGTTGCTGCAGTACAGAAATCAAGAGACTTCCCGTTTTTACCATAACCATCAATAAACAGACGGGTAACGAAAATAGCTGTAAACAACGAAGTACCAATACCTATCATTAAAGTTGTCGCAAAACCTTGAATAGGTCCTGTACCAAATAAGAATAGGATTAATGCCGTAAGGAATGTCGTGATATTCGCATCAAGAATAGATGACAATGCATTATTGAAACCATCCTTAATCGCATCTTTCTGAGATTTACCCTTCGCCAATTCTTCCTTGATACGCTCAAAGATAAGTACGTTAGCATCTACAGACATACCAATGGTAAGTACAATACCTGCAATACCAGGCAGCGTCAATACCGCACCAAGACCTGCAAGAATACCAAAGATGAACAAAATGTTTACAGCAAGCGCGACATCTGCAAATGCACCGGCTTTACCGTAATAGAATATCATCCATACCAACACTAAAAGTAGAGCGATCACAAATGAAATCAAACCGCTGTTAATTGCCTCCTGCCCTAATGAAGGGCCTACAACATCATAAGAAATAATTTTTGCAGAAGCAGGAAGTTTACCCGCTTTCAATACGTTGGCAAGATCCTGAGCTTCGGTCACGGTAAAACTTCCTGAAATTTCAGTACCGCCACCTTTAATTTCTTGTTTAGCAGTTGCTGCAGAATACACCGTACCATCAAGAACAATTGCGATAGCACTACCATCGGCAGCAACATCTCCGGTTAATTTAGCCCATTGACTTGGCCCCTGACCTTCAAAATCAATACCTACTGAAGGCTTACCCATCTGTGTATACTGCTGACGAGAGTCCTGAACCACATCACCATCCATCGCAGGATTACCGGCACGATCAGATTGCAATGCATAAAGCGGCACAACATCACTGTCTGCTTCAGCAATACCCCAACGGAATTTAGCGTAACGCAGGTTTTGTGGTCTTGCACGAACCACCTCAGGCTTTGAAAGATAACTATTAATTGTTGCGGTATCTTTTACCTGAGCATATCCTATAACAGGCGCCTGAGCATACTGTTGGATTGCCGGATTAAAACTGAAACGCTCAAATAACGGATTATTTTGAGCTGCAGGACTTATAGTATCTTCATCACTCGCAAGGAGCTCCTCAATAGAATCATCTGTAGTTTCTACAGTATCTTCTTCTACCTCAACTACCTCCTCTTCATCAGCAGGAGCAACAAGATCTTTAACAATACTATTTACCTGTATAAGGTAAGGTGCAGCTTCAGCAGCAAAAACAGTTTTGTAAAATTCTAACTGGGCAGTACTTTCTAATTGAAAGCGAACTCGCTCAATATCTGTAGCACCCGGAAGTTCGATAAGAATACGTGATTGATTATCTAAACGCTGAATATTAGGTTGCGTTACGCCAAACTTATCAATACGATTACGCAGTACCTCAAAAGCTGACTTAATAGACTCTTCAACCTCACGACGAATAACAGGCTTAACCTCATCATTAGTCATATTGAAGTTTACCTTTTCACCTAAGGTCGTATTTGCAAAAATATCTGGAGACGCTAATTTATTATCCCCCGGAATCGCTTCAAAAGCATCGAAGAAATCATCCAAAAACGAATTTTGACTGTTTTTCTGAGCTTCCGCTGCCTGATCTAACGCCTGGTTGAATGCAGGGTCAGTAGAGTTGTTGCTCAATCCTCTAAGGATATCAGCAACAGAAATCTCAAGAATCGCGTTCATACCCCCTTTAAGATCCAGACCTTTATTAAGCTCTTTCTCTTTTGCATCGTTGTAGGTAATACCTAAAGCAATGGGATCATTGCCTACTGAATCCAGATATTGACGAGCTACTTCTCCCCTTACATCTACATAATCCTCTACCGTAGTAGGCACCTGTTGCTCTGCAAATGCAGCTGCCTTATCTTCAGCCTGATTGGTAAAATACGTGAACGAAAGTTGGTACAAACTCACCAACCCAAATAAAATCGCAAATACTCTAATGAGTCCTTTATTTTGCATTACTTATACTATTTATTAATTCTTCCCGAACGTTTTTCGGGCGATTTTGTAAAACGTGCAAATATAGGGTTTCAAGGTAGAAATGCCAATAAATATCTTTTTGATTTCTTTAACCTTTTAAATAATTGAATTGCAAATACTTACGCCTTACATGCATTTGAAAAAAGTTTATTTGTATTCATCTTGACAGACCGTAAAACCTGAAAAAGCATTACACAAATATTCTCAATATTGATGCTAAAAGGCGTTCTTCTTCAGAGGTATATCATTCCTCAATTCTGTATTAAATCAAGCCCTACAGACAGCATATTAAATCTGCATAGCTGATTTTCAGCAGTTAAAACTAAGCAAACAAAAGAAGTCAAAAAATGTATTTTTTTGTCAACTTTTTTGTGTTGATAAATTTTCAAAACAATGATAATAAGTTATTTACATTTATTTTTTGATAACTTTTGAAACACCCCCTCTTTTATACCTTCTGAATTTATGTACCTTCACAACTGAAATTCTGAGCAATTAAATTCTAAAATCTTTCCTATGCCTACACAAATAAAAGCATCCACTTCTAAAACGTTTACACAGGATGAGGCTTTTAAAGCTTCACTTGACTATTTTAAAGGCGATGATCTTGCCGCACGCGTTTGGGTTAATAAATACGCCCTTAAGGATTCTGATGGTAATCTTTATGAAAAAACACCTGACGATATGCATCGTCGTATAGCTGCCGAAATCTCACGCATTGAGTCTCGCTACCCAAACCCGATGAGCGAGCAGGAAGTCTTTGACCTGATTAAAGACTTTAAATATATAGTGCCACAAGGAAGCCCAATGGCCGGAATAGGCAATCCGTATCAGGTAGGCTCGCTATCCAATTGTTTTGTGATTGGAAACAGTGGCGAATCTGACTCCTACGGCGGGATTATGAAAATTGATCAGGAACAGGTACAATTGATGAAGCGTCGCGGCGGTGTAGGTCACGACCTTTCGCACATCAGACCAAAAGGTTCAGCCGTTAAAAATTCGGCACTTACTTCAACCGGTCTGGTACCTTTTATGGAGCGCTACTCAAATAGCACCCGCGAAGTGGCGCAGGACGGTCGTCGGGGAGCCTTAATGCTTTCTGTGTCTATAAACCACCCGGATGCAGAGGACTTTATAGATGCAAAGATGGAACAGGGCAAAGTAACAGGTGCTAATGTTTCGGTACGTATTGATGATGGCTTTATGCGTGCAGTCCGCTATAAGAAAAACTATACTCAGAAATATCCTGTTTTCAGTCCCAACCCGGTCAATCAAAAAGAGATTGAAGCCGAAAAACTCTGGAAAAAAATCGTTCACAACGCATGGAAATCCGCAGAGCCCGGTATTTTATTTTGGGATACAATCACCCGCGAGTCTGTACCCGATTGTTATGCAGATTTAGGCTATAAAACGGTTTCTACAAATCCGTGTGGCGAGATTCCACTTTGCCCCTATGATTCCTGCCGTCTTCTGGCAATCAACCTGTTTTCGTATGTAGAAAATCCGTTTACTAATAAAGCTTCTTTCAATTTTGACTTATTTAAAAAACACATTGCACGTGCGCAGCGCATCATGGACGACATCATTGATCTTGAGCTTGAAAAAGTTGATGCTATCCTCGCTAAAATTGATGCTGATCCTGAAAATGCAGAAGTAAAACAGGTAGAACGCAATCTGTGGTTAAACATAAAAAAGAAAGCCGAAGAAGGGCGTCGTACCGGTATTGGTATTACTGCCGAAGGAGATATGCTGGCTGCATTGGGAATTAAATACGGAAGCAAAGAAGGTATTGATTTCTCTGTAGGGATTCACAAAACTATCGCTATCGAAGCCTACCGCGCTTCAGTATATGCTGCCAAAGAACGTGGAGCATTCCCGATTTTCGATTCAGAACGCGAAAAAGAAAACCCATTTATCCTTCGTCTGAAAAAAGCTGATGAAAAATTATACTACGATATGCTAGAGTACGGCCGTCGTAACATTGCCCTGCTGACTATCGCTCCAACAGGTACAACCAGTTTGATGACGCAGACCACTTCAGGTATTGAACCGGTATTCTTACCGGTTTACAAGCGCCGTCGTAAGGTAAATCCCAATGATAAAGAAGCCCGCGTAGACTTTGTTGATGAAGTGGGCGACAGCTGGGAAGAATATGTAGTTTTTCACCACCGTTTTAAAGAATGGATGCAAGCCAACGGCATTGCTACGGATAAAAATTACAGTCAGGAAGAATTGAATGCCATCGTAGAAAAGTCCCCTTATTTTGAAGCTACTTCAAATGATGTGGACTGGCTCAATAAAGTACGTATGCAAGGTGCAGTACAAAAATGGGTTGATCACAGCATCAGCGTTACCATTAATTTGCCCAACGATGTTGATGAAGAGCTTGTAGGTAAACTGTATCTGGAAGCCTGGCAAGCGGGCTGTAAGGGCGTTACGGTGTACCGCGATGGTTCACGATCTGGGGTACTCATCTCCAATGAAGAAAAGAAAGAGGAAGAAGATGCTGATACGCTTACGCCGTTTCCTACTAAAAGACCTCAGACTTTAGAAGCAGATATTGTACGTTTTCAAAACAATAAGGAGAAATGGATTGCATTTATTGGTCTGATCGGTGGAAAACCTTACGAGATTTTCACGGGAATCGCCGATGATGAAGATGGAATTCTAATTCCACGTTGGGTAGAAGGCGGTCTCATCATCAAAAACCGAAATGAAGACGGAAGCTCGCGTTACGACTTTCAGTACAAAAATAAAAGAGGCTACAAAACCACAATTGAAGGGCTCTCTCATAAATTTGATCCCGAATACTGGAACTATGCTAAATTGATTTCAACAACATTACGATACGGCATGCCTATCGAGAAAGCAGTTGAATTGACTAATAGTTTGCAACTGGACAGCGCTTCTATCAACACCTGGAAAAATGGTGTAGCGCGTGCTCTGAAACGCTATGTAGCAGATGGCACCGAGGCTCGTAAACAAAAGTGCGACAATTGTAATTCCTCACAATTGATCTATCAGGAAGGTTGCCTTACCTGTAAAGATTGCGGATCTTCAAAATGTGGATAAATCTCAGGAATATTCCATAAAAAATGCCGCTCAAAACGAGCGGCATTTTTTTTATTTCAAGAATTATTCAGCTTACAGCTCTAACAATCCATTAGTTTTACGCACTGCATCAGCACTTTCCTGAAGTTTTTGCTTTTCGGCATCTGTTAAATCAACAGGAACAATACGTTCGATACCGTCTTTCCCAAGAATTACAGGAACACCGATACAAATATCATCAAGATCATATTCACCTTCCAGCAAAGCTGAACACGGAAACATTTTCTTTTGGTCACAAGCGATTGCCTGTACCAAACCAGATACCGCAGCGCCCGGGGCATACCAGGCAGAAGTACCTAAAAGTTTGGTAAGAGTAGCCCCACCAACCTTGGTATCTTCCATAACCTGAGTCAGACGCTCTTCTGATAAAAATGAAGAAACCAACACACTGTTACGAGTAGCTAAACGTGTAAGCGGAATCATACCGGTATCGCTATGGCCACCTATAACCATTCCGTCCACATCAGAAATAGGACATTCTAAAGCCTCTGCTAAACGGTATTTAAAACGGGCACTATCTAAAGCTCCACCCATTCCTATAATTTTATTTTTTGGTAAACCTGTGGTTTTATGAACCAAATAGGTCATTGTATCCATAGGATTACTTACCACAATGATTGTCACGTCAGGAGAATGCTTGATCAGGTTACCGGCTACATCTTTTACGATTCCGGCATTAATTCCGATCAGTTCTTCACGAGTCATACCCGGTTTTCGCGGAATACCACTGGTAATCACGGCAATATTGCTCCCTGCAGTTTTTGAGTAATCGCCAGTAGTACCTGTGATTCGAGTATCAAAACCATTTAATGAGGCGGTTTGCATCAGGTCCATTGCTTTTCCTTCGGCAAAACCTTCTTTAATATCAACGAGAACAACATCTGAAGCAAAATTCTTCATTGCGATATATTCGGCACAACTTGCACCTACTGCTCCTGCTCCTACTACGGTAACTTTCATGGGTATGTAATTTTTAATTAGTAAATAAATAGAACACCATGCCTACTAAGGCATCGTTTGCGAACGCAAAAATACGATTTCGCTAATTGAATCGGGATTATTAGCGCTTAAAATTAGGTTATGATTTTTTCTGAAAACCCTGCTACAACATAGGTTATAAAAAAACCGTCTATACCTGAAAGCCAGGTACAGACGGTCTTAAATTTTATTGACCGTATTTTCTATCTAAAACTAAAAGCGATACCCGCTGTCACGTTATTGTACTCCTGCACAGAATATTCCGCAAAAATCTTAAAAAAGGCAAGATTTAGACGTGCTCCCAAAGAAGCTTTTAAACTAGAAGGATTATAGCTTAGCGCTATGGGATCAACCACTTCTCCAGGCTGACCATTATCATACTCAAACTCGTAAGTTCCTAATACATTGATCTCAGATTTACCCCCGGTATACCCCAAGCCGCTGTAAAGCGTGATAAATTTAAAATCAAGAGAAGCTAAACCCTGTACGGTGTAGGAATTCAATTTAAACTCTGCTGCCTGATTACTTCCTTCCAGATCTGAATCTGCCTGAATATCATAGTCTACATTCATAGATGTAAAAGCAGCCATTACCGAAACGTTTAATGGTAAATTTTCAAGCGGCCCAAAATACTGCATCAAATCGTGCTTGAAGCCTGCTCCAAAAAGCTTCCCTTTAACATCATCACTACCTACTTCCGGAACAAAACGCACCATAAGGTCGGTTCCTTTAAAAATACCCAGACTCGCCTGAATAGCAGGTGCAGGCACAGCATTAAGAGGCAGATCATCTTTGACGCCTTCAGGCATTGTAAAACGAACCACGTCACCGTCCTGAGTGGTTACTGTAACATCTGCCGGCGTTATATTTCCAGCTACAGTAGGTGATTGGTTAGGGGTAGCAACGACGGTGTTTTCAAACTCCAGATTTGCAAAGGAAAACATTTCCTTTTCCGATGGAACAATCGCTCCGTTAAAACCAATTGTAATATCAAAACCCCATTGTTTGTGGGTTTTAGCGGTGTGATACCAGCCACCGGACATACTGTAAACCAGCCCCTCCATCACCGGAGCGATATAGGCACCCATAAGGGTGTTTGCATCTGCTGTCCCTGCTTTAACAATAGCCTCAAAGCCATCGTCTTCCTGAGCGAAAAGACCGGTTGCTCCAAGAGCGAATAATCCAAAAAGTAGTGTTTTTTTCATTCTTTTATTGATTTGGTTCTCTGATAAAAATTTATAAATAGGTGATCAAAAATAGTAAAAGCTCATAAAGACCAAAGATTTAAAACAAAAAAAGCCCGACTATAATAAGTCGGGCTTTAAAATTATAAGTGAAATCTACTAAACATCAATATTTGCATAGATTGCATTTTTCTCAATAAACTCACGACGTGGTGGTACCTCATCCCCCATAAGCATGGAGAAAATACGGTCTGCCTCAGTTCCATTATCGATTGTTACCTGACGTAAAGTTCTGAATTCCGGATTCATTGTGGTATCCCACAACTGCTCTGCATTCATCTCCCCTAGACCTTTATAGCGCTGTACTGATGCACTACCGCCCATTTGCTCATTGTACTCATCACGCTCCTTATTACTCCAGGCATAGCGCATTTTTTTACCTTTTTTAAGTAAATACAAAGGAGGAGTTGCAATATACACGTGACCTCCTTCTACAAGTTCGCGCATATAACGGAAGAAAAACGTCAAAATCAAGGTTGCAATGTGACTACCATCAACATCGGCATCACACATAATCACGATTTTATGATAACGTAATTTTGAAAGATTCAGCTCTTTACTATCTTCCTCAGTACCAATGGTTACTCCAAGAGCGGTAAAGATATTCTTGATTTCCTCGTTTTCAAAAACCTTGTGCTGCATCGCTTTTTCAACGTTCAGAATTTTTCCGCGAAGCGGAAGAATCGCCTGAAAATTACGATCTCGACCCATCTTTGCAGTACCACCAGCAGAGTCACCCTCTACCAGAAATACTTCGCAAGCCTGAGGATCGGTCTCTGAACAGTCAGCCAGTTTCCCGGGCAAACCACCTATACTCATCACGGTCTTGCGCTGCACCATTTCACGCGCTTTCTTAGCCGCGTGACGTGCCTGAGCTGCAAGTATTACTTTTTGAACAATGGTCTTGGCATCATCAGGATGCTCTTCCAGATAAATCTCAAGCATTTCTGAAACTGCCTGCGATACGGCAGAAGTTACCTCACGGTTACCCAATTTGGTTTTGGTTTGTCCCTCAAACTGAGGCTCAGCTACTTTTACTGAAATAATAGCCGTGAGACCTTCTCTAAAGTCATCACCTGCGATTTCAAATTTCAGCTTGTCAAGCATTCCTGAAGCATCTGCATATTTCTTAAGTGAAGTGGTTAAACCTCTTCTAAAACCGGCAAGATGTGTACCTCCCTCGTGAGTATTGATGTTGTTTACATACGAGTGCAGGTTTTCTGCATAACTGTCGTTGTAAATCATCGCTACCTCAACAGGAATGTCATTTTTCTCGCCTTCCATTGAGATCACGTGACCAATAATAGGCTGGCGATTACCGTCTAAAAAGCGAACAAACTCCTTTAATCCCTCTTCAGAATGGAAAGTCTCTACAGGAAACTCGCCTTTCTCATCTTTTTGGCGCTTATCCATAAGGGTAATGGTGATACCCTTATTCAAATAAGCCAGTTCACGCATGCGGCTTGCAAGCGTATCGTAGTTAAATTCTATCGTTTGCTGAAAGATTGTAGGATCTGGCAAAAAAGTAACCGCTGTACCACGATCTGTGGTATCGCCAATGGCTTTTACCGGATACATGGCTTTACCTTTCTCATATTCCTGCTCCCAGATTTTACCATCACGGTAAACGGTTGCTTTAAGATGATCTGAAAGTGCGTTAACACAACTCACACCCACCCCGTGTAAACCACCGGAAACTTTATAGGAATCTTTATCAAATTTACCCCCGGCTCCAATTTTAGTCATTACCACCTGAAGTGCTGAAACGCCTTCTTTCTTGTGTAAGTCTACCGGAATACCCCGGCCATTATCTTTAACCGAGATTGAATTGTTTTCATTTATAATCACGTCGATGGCGTCACAATGACCGGCCATCGCCTCATCTATAGAGTTATCTACAACTTCATAAACCAGGTGATGCAAACCACGTACACCTACATCTCCTATATACATCGATGGTCGCATGCGCACATGCTCCATTCCCTCCAGCGCCTGAATACTATCTGCAGAATACTGCTTCTTATTGGCTTCTTCGCTCATATATTTTTATTAGGTTAAACTGTTCTGTTTTTTCTTAAAGCGGAATTGGTTGCCTTAAATTAAAAATGCTTTAAAAACACGATCAAATACACTGTTTTCAACCTGTTTTTGGATAGCAAACAAATATAAAAAAAGGCTTCCCGATACTAGGGCAAAAGCCACGCCAAAGCAGTTAAGTTATCAACAAATTGTGAAAAAACAGGGCTTTAATTGCGGTATTAAAACTGTAGGAATTTATTTGCCGTTAAAACCACAAAAAAGAGCGCAAACCACTAGCTGGAATGCGCTCTTTTTTCTAAAATAAACCCGTTAAACGGTAAGCCTTATATTATAATACTTTTTCGGCTTTTTTATAGGCATCGCTATGCACGTTTGCAACTGCACGACCAGAAGGATCGTTCATGTTTTTAAATGCCTCATCCCACTCAAGTGCGATTTTAGTACTACAAGCCACAGACGCTTCCTGAGGCACACTCCAGGCTGCTGCATCGCTTGGGAAATGCTCTGCAAAAATGCTTCGGTAGTAGTACTCCTCTTTGTTTGTAGGTGTCTGTATAGGAAACTTATATTTCGCGTTAGCTAACTGCTCATCGCTTATTTTTTCGTTTACCATTTCTTTTAAGGTATCAATCCAGCTGTAACCTACTCCATCTGAAAATTGTTCTTTTTGTCTCCAGGCTACACTTTCAGGAAGATAGGATTCGAAAGCTTTACGCAATACCCATTTTTCCATACGCTCACCGTTGATCATTTTATCCTGTGGGTTGATGCTCATCGCAACGTCCATGAATTCTTTATCTAAAAACGGTACACGACCTTCAATACCCCAGGCTGCAAGAGATTTGTTTGCGCGCAAGCAATCGTACATATGCAGTTTGCTTAATTTACGTACCGTTTCTTCGTGAAACTCCTGAGCATTTGGTGCTTTGTGGAAGTATAAATACCCACCAAAGACCTCATCTGCTCCTTCCCCGGAAAGAACCATTTTAACACCCATAGATTTAATCACACGCGCCATTAAATACATAGGCGTTGAAGCACGAATCGTGGTAATATCGTAAGTCTCCAGGTTGTAAATCACATCTCTGATGGCGTCAAGACCTTCTTGTATGGTAAACTTAATTTCATGATGCACCGTACCGATATGGTCTGCTACTTTTTGTGCTGCTGCAAGGTCTGGGGAACCCTCAAGACCTACAGAGAATGAGTGTAGACGTGGCCACCAGGCTGCATCCTGATCATCGCTTTCTATACGCTTGTCTGCATATTTTTTTGCTACAGCAGAAGTAATAGAAGAATCTAAACCACCTGAAAGCAACACTCCATAAGGCACATCAGACATTAACTGGCGGTGTACAGCTGCTTCTAAAGCTTCTTTGAGTTTTTGAATACTGGTTTCGTTTTCTTTAACGGCGTCATATTCCATCCAGTCACGCTTGTACCATCTTTTTAATTCACCGTCACTGCTGTGTAAATAGTGACCGGGAGGAAACAATTCAATTTTTGTACACGTGCCTTCAAGTGCTTTTAATTCTGAAGCTACATAAAAAGTACCATGCTCATCCCATCCCATATAAAGCGGAATAATACCCATATGATCCCGTGCTACGAAATACTCATCTTTTTCTGCATCATAAAGCGAGAAAGCGAAAATTCCGTTTAATCGGTCTAAAAAAGCAGGACCTTCTTCCTGATATAAAGCAAGAATTACTTCACAGTCTGACTGGGTTTTAAAATCGTACTGCCCTTTTAACTGCTTACGCAATTCTTTATGATTATAAATCTCACCATTAGCGGCCAGTATTAGTTTTCCGTCAGGACTCAACAACGGCTGCTTTCCTGAAGCAGGGTCTACAATAGACAAACGTTCGTGAGCCAAAATGGCTTTATCGTCGCTGTACACACCATTCCAGTCTGGACCGCGATGACGTATTTTCTTTGACATTTCTAATAACTGAGGTCTTAAAACTTCAGCAGGTTGTTTAAGCTCGTAGGCACATACTATACCGCACATAATCGTATTGTTTTAATTTGATGGTTCAAAGATGTGATTTACATTCCAAACCGAAAACAAAAAATGACTATATGGTTACATATATAAACTTAAATAAAGTTATTTAGTTCATTTTGAAAGCTTATTTGACACTTTTCCAGTTTTCAAATTACAAATAGGATTTTAAGATGCTATTAACTAAAGAAAAGTGGCTCAACATTGTACTTTTGCACAAAACTTGATATCCACTTCATAAACAAAACATAATGAATTATTTAGTAAAGACTTTAGTGATTGCCTTTCTACTGGCAGGTTTAAATGTAGAGGCCCAAAAATTTAGCGAACCCGATAAAAGTCCGCTTGACATTGCGATGTACCGCGGGCAGGACAAAGCCCCTAGAGTACGGGTGATTTACAGCCGCCCTCAAAAGAAAGGACGTGAAATCTTTGGAAAACTTGAAAAATACGGTGAAGTATGGCGTACCGGTGCTAACGAGTCTACCGAAATCAAATTTTATGAAGATATGATGGTTGGAGATAAACTCATCCCTGCAGGTACATACACACTCTTTACAATTCCCGGTCAAAAAGAATGGACGGTTATTTTAAACAAAGATCTGGATACCTGGGGTGCTTACGGCTATAAGAAAGAACGGGATCTTGCACGTTTTACTACGCCAGCCCATAAAACCGCAGCTCCAATCGAGTCGTTTTCAATTTCTTTTCAACCCACCGAAGCCGGTTCAGATATGTTCTTAGGCTGGGATGATACTTACATTCAGATTCCTATCGAGGAAGTTGAAGAATAGATCTCTAATAAGACATTAAGATATACAAGAAAGCCCCTTCCAAATGAAGGGGCTTTTCTATTCTTTATACTTTCAGATTGAAAGCTGAAACTAGGGAATATTAAGGTATTTGTGTGTTTGTAAACTTATTTTCCACTTGGGATTTGCCATCACATAATCTACAATCAACGGCGTCATCTTTTCACGAACGCTCCATTCTGGCTGTAGGTATAATTCGCAACCGGCATTTACCTTCGCCGCATGTTCTTCAGCAAAAGCAAAATCCGATTTATTATATATAATCACTTTAAGTTCGTTTGCTTCATTATAAATGCGGGGTTTAGGAAGCATACGCTTTTTGGGAGAAAGACAAATCCAGTCCCAACTCCCGGTAAGCTCATAAGCTCCTGAGGTTTCAATATGCACCTGCATACCTTCGGCTTTAAGTAAACCGGTAAGATGCTCCATATCCCACATCAGCGGCTCTCCTCCTGTTATAACTATAGTTTTGCTATACTTTTTAGCATTAGCAACTATCGCAGCAGCTTCTGTAGGCGGATGTATAGCCGCGTCCCAGCTTTCTTTCACGTCACACCAATGGCAGCCTACATCACAACCACCTACTCGTATAAAATAGGCGGCAGTACCTGTGTGATGGCCTTCACCCTGAATGGTGTAAAACTCCTCCATGAGGGGGAGTAATTCTCCTAACTCTACTCTGCTTGCTATAGCCTCTTTTTTCATAGGCCGCAAAGATACACCGCAAGAAATCTATGCCCAAGTGAAGTGTATTTTATTTGATTAAAATGGTCGCTCTTGAACGTGGTCTTAACAGGTAATTTTAGGGAAGCGTTTGTAATATCAATCTTATCCTTATTTTTAAACCAAAATCTAAGCGATGGATCAAACGGAAGCTTTTAAAGAACACATCATTGCAGGTAATAGCTTTAAAGGGGAATCAATTGTTGTAGGCGCAGCTATGCTTAACGGCCAGACCATTACCGGCGCTCACGTCAAAATACCCTTAAAAACTATGAACCGCCACGGCCTGATAGCCGGCGCTACAGGTACCGGAAAAACGAAAACTTTGCAGGTACTGGCTGAAAATCTTTCAGAAAAGGGGGTTCCTGTGCTGTTGATGGATATGAAGGGAGATTTAAGTGGGATCGCAAAAGCAAGCCCCGGACATCCCAAAATAGACGAGCGCCATGAGAAAATAGGCCTGCCGTTTGAAGCCAAAGATTTTCCGGTTGAGCTTTTGACCCTTTCTGAACAAAATGGAGTGCGACTTCGGGCAACGGTGAGTGAATTTGGTCCTGTGTTATTTTCGCGTATTCTCGATGCTTCAGATGCTCAGGCCGGTATTATCGCCATCCTTTTTAAATATTGCGATGACAAGAGTTTACCATTACTGGATCTTAATGATTTTAAAAAAGTACTGCAATACGCAACCGACGAAGGCAGCGACGAGATTCAGGAGTTGTACGGCCGTATTTCAACCTCTTCGGCGGGTTCTATTCTGCGTAAAATCGTTCAGCTTGAACAACAGGGAGCAGATATCTTCTTTGGCGAAAAGTCTTTTGAAGTAAACGATCTGTTGCGTTTGGATGAAAACGGAAGAGGAAAGATTAACATCATCAGGCTTACCGATATTCAGGATCGCCCGAAGCTGTTTTCGACCTTTATGCTGAGTTTACTTGCAGAGATTTACAGTACATTCCCGGAGCAGGGAGACAGTGATCAGCCGGAGCTGGTTATCTTTATTGATGAAGCGCACCTTATTTTTCAGGAAGCTTCAAAAGCGCTGCACAGTCAGATAGAAAGTATTGTCAAACTCATTCGTTCTAAAGGAGTTGGTTTATATTTTGTTACCCAAAACCCTACCGATGTACCTGACGGAGTATTAAGCCAGTTAGGATTAAAGATTCAACACGCATTGCGTGCCTTTACCGCAAAAGACCGTAAAGCCATTAAACTGACTGCAGAAAACTACCCCATTTCTGAATATTACGATACTACAGAAGTGCTCACTTCCCTTGGTACAGGTGAAGCGCTGGTTTCTGCCCTTGATGAAAAAGGCCGCCCCACACCTCTTGCTGCTACCATGATGCGCGCGCCTATGTCGCGGATGGATATATTAAGCCAGACAGAAATTGACGAGATAAACCGAGAGTCTTCTTTAATACCTAAATATAACGACAGTATTGATCGTGAGAGCGCTTACGAAATCTTAAATGCCAAAATTAAAAAGGCAGAAACCGAAGAAGCTAAAGAAAAAGCCCGGGACGAGCGTGCAACAGTTAAACGCAGCAGCAGTCGTTCTAGCAGCAGTACCACAGAAAAAGCCATTATAAAAGTACTCACCAGTGCTACCGTCATACGCGGAGTACTGGGGATTTTAAACAAAATGATTAAAAAATAACCCTTCTGATTTTTATGAAAAAAATACTTTTTGCCGGTTTACTTGCCGGTTTGCTATTCACATCTTGTTCAAAAGAAAACCCTTTTAAGGTAACTCCCACTCAGGTAGGCCCCCTGACAAAAGAGACTCCTGTGAGCGACCTCAAGACCATATTCGCAAACGACAGTGTCGTAGATCAAAACAGCGGACTAAGCGAGGAATTAAACATTAATGCGATTGAGGTATATGAGAAAGGTGGGAAACAGCTTTTGAGTCTAATGCCTATAAAAGAAGGCGACCCAAAAACCATAAGGACCGTTCAGATATTTGATCCAAGATATACTACCGAAGCCGGGATTAATCTCAACTCCACTTTTAAAGATTTGACAGATGCTTACGAGATTTCGCGTATTGAAACGCTCATAAGCAGCGTGGTGGTCTTTGTTGACGACATCAATGCTTATTTCACTATTGATCGTAAAGAACTTCAGGGTGAGTTGCGCTTTGACATGGAAGCTAAGGTGACCGAAGCTGAGATCCCCGATGCAGCAAAAATCAAATACTTTATGATAGGCTGGTAATAGTAAGCCTTTTAAAAATTAAAACCGTGAGCGCGTATTTCATTCAAAAAAAACCTTTTGTAGTCCCGACCGATGACGGCAAGTACATTGGTGAACATTTTGGCAAAGCCAGCACCAGTCAAAGCGACCTGAGCATTGCCCATATGGTAGCGCCGCCGCATTGGAGCGAACCTTTTCAAACTCCCGAATTTGACGAGTACACCTTTGTCATTAGTGGTAAAAAGCAATTTGAGATTAATGGGAAACAACTCACACTTAGCGCTGGTGAATCTATCCAGATTAAAGCCGGGACGCGGGTGCGATACAGCAACCCCTTTGATGCACCGTGTACGTATATTTCGGTATGTAAGTCTGCTTTTGACTTTGAAAAAGTAAATCGCGAAGAAGAATAGAAAGTCTCAATTTCTATAATTCACTAATGTGCAGCAATTTATAATGATGTATTAATTCTTGCTTAAAGGCTCGTTAATCTATATAAAGCTTTCAATGCAATCCACTACTTTAGCTCCATAACCATTAATTTAAAATTATGATAAAGATATTAGCACTTATCATGGTAATAGGTGGAGCGATCGCATTAGTAACAGGTGTGATGGGTATTTTTGGTAGTCTAAGCACCGGCTTGAGCCCGTGGGCACTCGCCATTTTGGGTGGTATATTTTTCCTTTCCGGAATATCACTGCTTAAATACCGAAAAGATACTGATGTAATTGAATCTGAAAGCAAGAAGTAACAGCCTGCTAAATCGTATATTTGCCCTCCCATTCAGGAGGGCTTTTTTATGCAAAAACTATTCAAAAAACTCTTTATAGGATCTTTAAGCTTCTACATTAACAGTCTCGCTTATATAAATCCGCGCGCAGCTGCGCGAAAAGCCTTTCGCGTTTTTAGCAAACCCCGTCAGGGAAAGATAGGACCGCATCATCAGGACTTTTTAGACTCTAATCTGGAACCTAAAATAGAAATTGAAGGTATCACCATTCAACCTTACAGATGGCAGGGTACTGGCAAAACCATTGTTTTGGTTCACGGCTGGGAGAGTCATTCACACCGATGGAAGGAAATGATTCACAGGCTACAAAAAGAAAGTTATAATATTATTGCCTTTGACGCACCTGCACACGGCTACAGTAGTGGTAAATATCTCTATGTTCCCATTTACAGCAAAGTTTTGGACGAGGTTATTGCCCTATACAAACCGACATTCCTCATTGGTCATTCTATGGGCGGTATGACCGTTTTGTTTAATCAGGCGCAAACTTCAGCCACAGAAATGGAGAAACTGGTAATTTTAGGCGCCCCCGATAAACTGGATAGTCTTGTTGATCAATACCGGGCTATTTTAGGCCTTAATCAAAAAGCAATTGATGCCTTAGAAGAATTTTTCAAAAGGCGTTTCAACTTTAAAACTAAAGATTTTTCTTCTTCCGCCTTCGCGAAAAAAATACAGACTCCCACACTGCTTATTCACGATAAGGAAGATACCATTACCCCTGCAACAGGCTCGCAAGCAATTCATAAAGCACTGAAAAATTCAGAATATATAGAAACCAAAGGACTCAATCACAGCCTGTACGACAAGGAGGTTAATGAGAAAATAATAAATTTCCTTTCGAAATAATCCAAAACCTATGACCGGCGAGACACCAACACGAATAAACAAATACCTCAGCGAACTTGGATTCTGCTCACGCAGGGAAGCCGATAAACTTATTGACGCCGGGCGTATTACCATAAATGGCTCAGTACCCGAGATGGGTACAAAAGTCACAACTGCGGATGAAATTCGTGTTGACGGCAAGTTGGTTGTGCAGGAAAAAGACAAACCTGTTTACCTTGTTTTTAATAAACCGGTAGGTATTGTGTGTACTACAGACACACGTGTGGAAAAAGACAATATTATTGACTTTATCAATTACCCCACACGAATTTTCCCGGTTGGCCGACTCGATAAAGCCAGTGAAGGTCTTATTTTCTTAACCAATGACGGGGATATCGTCAATAAAATTCTACGCGCCCGTAACAATCACGATAAAGAGTATATCGTTGAGGTTGATAAACCGGTTACCGCATCTTTTGTAAAGCGTATGTCAGATGGTCTACCCATACTGGATACCATCACACGTAAATGTGAGGTAGAACAACTAGGCAAAAACCGATTTAAAATTATATTGACACAGGGGCTTAACCGTCAAATTCGCCGTATGTGCGAGTACCTGGGCTATGAAGTAACCCGCCTTAAGCGCGTGCGCATAATGAATGTGCATCTTGATCTTGCCGTGGGCAAATACCGCCACTTTACCCCTGCTGAACTTGCCGAACTCAACTCGCTCCTGGAAGGCAGCTCAAAAACTTACGATGATCAGCAAAATGAAGTTTCAGCCAGAAAAGGATTTACCCCCTCCGGCCCCAGACGTCGCAGAAATCAATAGTAATATGCTTCAGTTTATAAACCTGTGTTAATCATACGTATCAACTCATAAATTCCATTTAATTTTAAGAAATCACTTTAGAATTATTGAGTATGGCAGACGAGAGACCCTCAGTTAAAAATGAAGACCAGTATGAAGCGCTAAGAGAGCAAGGTTATAGTAAGGAGAAGTCCGCACGCATCGCCAACACCCAAAATGCGGGTAAAAAAGGTGGCAAAGCCAAAGATTATGAGGACCGAACTAAAGAAGAACTTTACAAACAAGCGCAAAATGTTGGCATAGAAGGCCGTTCTAAAATGAGTAAAAGAGAACTCATTGAAGCCCTGCGCAATAACTAAAACAACCAAAAACACCAATTAATGCCCGCACCTTTTCACCTGGCTATCCCTGTTGATGACGTACAGAAAGCCCGAATTTTCTATAGAGACACCCTTGAGTTAACCGAAGGTCGCAGTAATGATCATTGGGTTGACTTTGATTTTTTTGGACACCAGCTTGTGATCCATTATAAGCCCAAAAGCGATCAGGATGAGGTGCATCACAATTCAGTAGATGGTAAAGAAGTGCCTGTTCCCCATTTTGGCGTGGTACTTCCGTGGGATGATTTTCATCAATTTGCAGAAAAACTGAAACAAAAAAACATTGAGTTTGTAATTGAACCTTACATCAGGTTTGAAGGCTTACCCGGAGAACAGGCAACATTGTTCTTTTACGACCCTTGCGGAAATGCATTGGAATTTAAAAGCTTTAAAGACATCTCTCAACTCTTTGCCAAATGAACAGACTCAAACCCGAACTCGTAAGGCAACTCTTTTTAATACTGCTTATTTTATTTCTTTCGGTATTAATTATTGAAGAAATGACTCCATATTTATCAGGAGTTTTGGGTGCGATCACCCTGTATGTTCTTTTAACTAATACTGTTGAAAGACTTATTAAAAGAGGCTGGAAAGCAGGCTATGCTGCCGGTTTGGCTATGTTGGGCTCATTCCTGGTAATATTAGTACCTATAGGATTAACCGTTATGATGCTAACCAACAAAATTGGTAAAGCTGTAAATAATTCAGAGCGCGTTATTGAGGTCATTAAAGATCAAATAGGAGTCTGGGAGGCAGATCTGGGTTTTAAAGTGAGTGAATCTATTGACACAAATGCCATAACCGGATGGGTCTCTACCAATTTGCAAAATCTTGCAGGCGGCACCTTCAACGTATTTATCGCCGTCGGTATTATGTACTTCATTTTGTATTATATGCTGGTTAACCGCGAAAAACTGCATCGCTATTTATATGCATTTATTCCGTTAGGGAAAGACAATATAAAACGCATAGGAGAAGAAAGCAGGGCGATGGTAAAG
The DNA here is from genome assembly GCA_002708845.1 of Leeuwenhoekiella sp. GTDB lineage: Bacteria > Bacteroidota > Bacteroidia > Flavobacteriales > Flavobacteriaceae > Leeuwenhoekiella. The sequence continues at coordinate 19,542 of PAPI01000021.1, read as the reverse complement.
AGTAATGCTTTAGGCATTCCACTTGTTGCTCTGGCTCAGGGAATTGTAGCACTGATAGGCTTTTTCATTTTTGGCGTACCTGATCCTTTTTTCTGGTTTGTAATAACAGCTATAGGTAGTATGATTCCCTTTGTAGGAACCTTACTGGGTATTGCACCCGTCGTTATTTTAATGATCGCTAGCGGAAATAACCTTCAGGCTTTAGGAATAGGAATTTATGGCCTTGTTGTGGTAGGCTCTACAGACAATCTGATACGCTTATATGTGCTGGAGCGACTAGCTAATGTACATCCTTTGGTCACACTTATAGGGGTGATTGTTGGGGTTCCACTCTTTGGGTTTATCGGGTTAATCTTTGGCCCCCTACTTATTAGCTTGTTTTTACTAATAGTAAAAATTTATAAGCAGGAATACGGAGATTCTGACACTTTACTTGAACAACATCAGGAGAAACATGTTTCAGAAAATAACACAGACTAAATTTCCTCCTAAAGAAAAACCGGTACTCATTTGGGACGGAACCTGTGGCTTTTGTAAATACTGGGTTACTCGGTGGCAAGCTATGACCGGAGAAGCTCTCAAGTATAGAACCTATCAGGAAGCTGCAGCTGACTTTCCTGATTTTCCCTTAAAGGAATTTAAAAAAGCAAGTCGCCTTGTTGAACCTGACGGGACAATTTACGCGGGTCCAGACTCTGCCTATCGAAGTTATGATTATGCTAAGGGCAAAAAATATCCGTTTCACAATTGGTATCAGAAAAGTAGTGTTTTCAGGAAACTGAGCGATCACGGCTATAATTTTATTGCGAAGCACAGGCCTTTTATGTTTAAAGTGACCAAAATGCTATTTGGTAGCAATCCGCTACATTTTAAGCTCTATTGGCTTATGTATATTCTGCTGATATTTGCCCTATTTTTTATGCTTTTTCGATAAATTGCCTATTCATTTTAATTCATGCTGAAAATTTCAGCCTAAAATTTAATAGATCTTTATGGCAATACTGGGCGTTGATGTAGGAGGTTCAGGCATCAAAGGGGTACCTGTAAATTTAACGAAAGAAGAATATCTGGGAGAGCGTTTTCGGCTTGATACACCGATACCCCGTGAACCCAAAGCAATGGTAGAAACAATAGCTGAAGTGGTTAAGCACTGGGATTGGAAAGGTCCTGTAGGTGTTGGCTTCCCTACTGTTATACACAAAGGAAAAGCCTTGGAACACGGTAATCTTGACAAATCCTGGCTGGGAGTCCAGGTTGATGATATGATTTCGCAACGCATAGGACTACCTGTTAATGTGATGAATGATGCGGATGCCGCAGGTCTTGCAGAAATGGAATTTGGCGTAGGAAAAGGTGTTAAAGGTCTTGTTGTCACCGTTACTATTGGCACCGGGATAGGTAGTGGTGTATTTTTTAACGGCGAATTGATTCCGAACTTTGAACTTGGCCAAATGCGGTATAAGAAGAAAAAAACCATAGAAGAATATGCCTCAAGACGTGTGCGTTTGGACAATGATATGAGTTTTAAAAAATGGGGTAAGCGCTTTAATAAATTTATTCAGATGCTAAGCAGTATCTCTCAGCCTGAATTGATCATCATAGGTGGAGGAGCCAGTAAAAACTTGGACGAATACATCAAGTATCTCAAAACCGATATCCCAATAATGGCAGCCCACACACGCAATCACGCAGGAATAATTGGTGCTGCATTGGGAGCAAGACATCTTTTGAAATAGTAGATATTAAAAAAGAGGTCCTTGAGACCTCTTTTTTATTTTCATTATAGCTAAAAACTTAGGCTTGAAGTGCATTATGTCTGGCTCTGGCCAACAATGTATTTTTAAGTAACATCGCAATGGTCATAGGCCCCACTCCACCGGGAACAGGAGTAATGAAATTTGCCTTTTTACTCACCGCATCATAATCCACATCACCAGTTATACGGTAACCGCGCTCTTTTGTAGTATCTGGTACTCGCGTAATACCTACGTCTATTATCGTTACATCATCTTTAACCATATCAGCTTTTAAAAACTCAGGTACACCTAAAGCAGTAATGATAATATCCGCCTGTTTGGTCAACTCTACTAAGTTTTTAGTGCGGCTATGTGCAAGCGTTACTGTGCTATTACCGGGATTTCCCTTTTGAGACATTAAAATACTCATAGGTCTGCCCACAATATGACTGCGACCGATGACTACCGTATGTTTTCCTTCGGTAGGAACTTCATAACGCTTGAGCAATTCCATTATACCGAAAGGGGTAGCAGGAATAAAAATCGGCATATCCTGAGCCATCTTACCAAAGTTGGTAGGGTGAAAACCATCTACATCTTTATCAGGGTCTACGGCCAGCAATACCTTTTGCTCATCAATATGCTTCGGTAACGGAAGCTGTACAATATAGCCATCAATATTGTGATCTATGTTGAGCTTTAATATTTGAGCCAGAAGTTCTTCTTCGGTGGTTTCTTCCGGAAGACGAATCAGGGTTGATTCAAAACCAATACGCTCACAGGCTTTTACTTTACTACCCACGTAGGTTAGACTCGCCCCGTCATTTCCCACCAAAACAGCAGCAAGATGGGGTACTTTTTCACCCCGCTCCTTCATAGCTTTTACTTCTTCAGCAATCTCATTTTTGATATCGTTGCTGGTTTTCTTTCCGTCTAGAATGGTCATATTCAATGTTAAATGTTAGACGTTAATTGTTATTGGAAAAGCACGTGTAACTTTTAACCATTAACATTTAACTGATTTTATCGCATATTATTCATCATCTGCATCATCTTGGCACCGCCACCCCCTTGCATCATTTTCATCATTTTACTCATTTGGTTAAACTGCTTGAGCAACTGATTTACTTCCTGTACTGAAGTTCCCGAACCTTTACTTATGCGCTTTTTGCGGCTACTGTTAATGATCGAAGGTTGTGTACGCTCATCTGGAGTCATACTGTGAATAATGGCTTCAATACCTTTAAAAGCGTCATCATCAATATCAAGACCTTTGAGCGCTTTGCCGGCACCGGGGATCATCCCGATAAGGTCTTTCATATTCCCCATTTTTTTAATCTGCTGAATCTGCTTTAGGAAATCATCAAAACCGAACTGGTTCTTCGCGATTTTCTTCTGCAGCTTACGTGCTTCTTCTTCATCAAATTGTTCCTGAGCACGCTCAACAAGCGACACCACATCTCCCATCCCAAGGATACGGTCTGCCATACGCGAGGGATAGAACACATCAATCGCTTCCATTTTCTCACCGGTACCGATGAATTTAATAGGCTTGTCTACGACTGTTTTAATAGAAAGCGCCGCACCACCACGGGTATCACCATCTAATTTGGTAAGAATAACCCCGTCAAAATTCAAAACATCGTTAAATGCTTTTGCCGTGTTCACCGCATCCTGACCCGTCATAGAATCGACAACAAACAGGGTTTCCTGAGGCTTGATCGCCTGGTGGATGGCCGCAATCTCGTTCATCATCACCTGATCTACAGCGAGGCGACCCGCGGTATCAATAATCACCACATTAAAACCATTGGCTTTTGCGTGTGCGATTGCAGCTTCTGAAATTTTTACAGGATCTTTTTCTTCTTTATTGGAATAGACCTCAACACCTATCTGATCTCCTACTACGTGAAGCTGATCTATCGCCGCCGGACGGTATACATCACAGGCAACCAAAAGTGGTTTTTTAGTCTTTTTATTTTTTAAGTAATTGGCCAGTTTTCCAGAAAAAGTGGTTTTACCACTACCCTGCAAACCAGACATTAAAATTACCGAAGGATTGCCCGAAAGATTGATGCCTTCTGCATCGCCTCCCATCAATTCGGTCAACTCATCTTTAACGAGTTTGGTCATTAACTGACCTGGTTTCAAGGCGGTAAGTACATCCTGACCCAGCGCCTTTTCTTTTACCGTACTGGTAAAATCTTTGGCAATTTTATAGTTAACATCTGCATCTACCAGCGCGCGACGTATTTCCTTTAGGGTTTCGGCTACGTTTACTTCTGTAATCTGGCCGTGCCCCTTAAGCACGTGCATCGCCTTATCTAACTTATCACTTAAATTATCAAACATAGAGTATATTCTAAATATGCTCCTGACAGGCAAGAGCTATCGTGTTGAACTTCAAAAACACAGCTGCTTTCAACTGTGTACTTTTCCACTTTGTGGAAGGGTTGCAAATTTAATGATTTTGCAAAAACTATCAGGGATTAACCTTACAAAGACAAAACAGATTTACATTCGCTCAGGAACCTGAATTCCCAGCAGACCAAAAGCAGATTCAATAACCTCCCCTACCTTTTTAGAAAGCGCTACACGGAAACTTTTCTCAGCATTAGTATCAGCGCCCAAAATAGAAATCTGCTGATAGAAGGAATTGAATTCTTTCACCAGATCATAGGTATAATTAGCAATCAGCGCCGGACTGTGATTTGCTGCAGCCAACTGCACGGTTTCCGGGTAGAGCTCAATTTGTTTGATGAGCTCTTTCTCCTTTGCCTGAAGGTTTTCGTAACTAACCGTATTTGGCACACCCGTATCTTCGGCTTTTCTTAAAATAGACTGAATACGCGCATAGGTGTATTGAATAAACGGCCCCGTATTTCCCTGAAAATCTACAGATTCTTCCGGGTTAAAAAGGATTCGTTTTTTAGGGTCTACTTTTAGAATGTAATATTTAAGAGCACCCAAACCAATGGTTTTGTACAGCTCCTGCTTTTCAGCTTCGCTGTAGCCATCGAGTTTGCCTAATTCCTCCGCAATCTTCCCGGCGGTTTCTGCCATTTCTGAAACCAGATCATCAGCATCGACCACAGTACCCTCGCGGCTTTTCATTTTTCCGCTGGGTAAATCTACCATTCCGTAACTTAGGTGATACAGATTTTCGGCCCAGTCGTAACCGAGTTTTTTAAGTATTAAAAACAGGACTTTAAAATGGTAATCCTGCTCATTACCAACAGTATAAATCATTCCTCCTACATCGGGATGATCTTTTACCCGCTGAATTGCAGTGCCTATGTCCTGAGTCATATAAACCGCAGTACCATCACTGCGCAAAACAAGCTTTTCATCCAGACCATCTTCGGTTAAATCACACCAAACTGAACCGTCTTCTTTCTTATAAAACACCCCTTTTTTAAGGCCTTCTTCAATGTTGTCTTTCCCTAATAAATAGGTGTTGCTTTCATAGTAATAACTATCAAAATCAACGCCCAGGTTTTTATAGGTTTCTTCAAAGCCTTCGTAAACCCAGCCATTCATTTTTTCCCAAAGCGCCACAACTTCAGCATCACCGGCCTCCCATTTGCGCAGCATATCCTGGGCTTCAAGAATAAGCGGAGCTTCTTTTTCAGCTTCCTCTTTGGTTTTACCCTGAGCAACTAAATAGGACTGCTCTTCTTTATAAGCCTTATCAAACTTTACGTAATAATTACCTACCAGCTTGTCTCCTTTAAGACCAGTTGACTCCGGCGTTTCGCCTTCCCCAAATTTCTGCCACGCCAGCATACTTTTGCAAATATGAATCCCCCGATCGTTGATGATTTGGGTTTTATAGACTTTTTTACCCGAAGCTTTCAATATTTCAGCAACCGAATAACCTAATAAATTATTACGAATGTGCCCCAAATGCAGCGGCTTATTGGTATTAGGCGAAGAATACTCAACCATTACCGCTTTACCTGCTGGTGCCTTGTGACCAAACTGCTTCTCAGAGCGAATGCTTTCAAAGAAATCCAGATAATAGGCGTCTGCAACTACCAAATTGAGAAACCCCTTTACTACATTAAAATCAGAAATTTCGGCAAGATGCTCTTTTACGTAAGCCCCTATTTGCTCACCGATTACTGCAGGATTACCTTTAGCCACTCGTAAAATAGGAAATACCACCACGGTAAGATCGCCCTCAAAATCCTTACGGGTAGGCTGAATTTCAACGGTTTCCAATTCGGCTTTAAAGAGATGCTGCACCGCGTCTTTAACGGCTTGTGTAAGCTTTTCTGATAAATTCATGTGTCTTATTTCTGAAGGCGCAAAGATACGTAAAAGTAAGACGAGGTAAAGCAAAAAGGCGAACTGCTGTTTCAGAACATTTAGGCATACGTGTTTCTTTTCGCCCAAAAGAAAATTCTTTTGAAACCCGTATCTTTAAAAGAAAAAATGCTTTTAAATGTTTCGTATAACAATCCCGAAGTCAAGCGAAAAATAAATGAGGCGGTAGGGCCGCCCTTTACCTTGCGCGAACGCATTAAAATGAAAGGCATAGGCTCTTCAAAATTATTTATAACCTCAACCAGTATTGAGATTCATAACCTCTTAATTCTGGACAGTTATATAAATACCTGCAATATAGAAATGCGTCCTGATGGAATTATCGTGGGATTCCGCTCGTTGCTTGAATCCTTCGCATTAATTATCCCTTATTATAAATTGAATTTATACAAAGGCAAAGCCGAAGAATACAGTATTTATAAGGATCAGTATTTTATAAAAATTCGGGCAAAGGCGAAAGATAAAGCCACGCACAATTTCATAAAAAAAGTGCTAGCTTATAAAGCCAGTAAACTGCCTCTGGGACCGGAAGATCTGTAATTACTTACGCTTAAAAAAACTGGCAACCAGAGCAAGTACTCCAAGTCCTATTAACAGGAGAGATTCTGTGGTAAGTCCCTCTTTAGCCGATACTTCGAGCGGACCAAAATCTACCACTTGTTGAGGAACAAAAGCCTGATAGAGGCCCAGGGCGATCAGAACAAGACCTACGACCACTGTAATTGTACGCATTGTTGAATTCATAAAGATTTGGTTTAAAATTATCATAAGATACTACTTTACAAGTTTCTTTCAATCTTAAAATTGAGGGCAAATAGGTATCTTTAAAGAAAAGCTATCATGAAAATATTGCTTACCGGAGCAAACGGATACATTGGGATGCGTCTGTTACCCCTCCTACTTGAAGCCGGTCACGAGATTGTATGCGCGGTTCGCGATAAAAATCGCCTTTCTGTAAATGCAAAAACCCGGGAACAAATTGAAATCGTCGAGATCGATTTTTTAGACGATCCGCAACCGGGTAAACTTCCGGAAGATCTGGATGCAGCCTATTACCTCATCCATTCTATGACCTCCTCTACTTCAGATTTTGATGAAAAAGAAGAGCGCTCAGCCCAAAATTTCAACTCCTATCTTGAGGCAACCCAATGCAAACAGGTGGTGTATTTAAGTGGAATTGTCAATGAAGAAAACCTAAGCAAACACCTGCAATCCCGGAAACGCGTTGAAGACGTTTTGTATCATGGAAAATTTAATCTAACTGTCTTGCGGGCAGCAATTATTGTTGGTTCGGGCAGTTCATCATTTGAAATTATACGCGATCTATGCGAAAAACTCCCCATAATGATCACACCCAAATGGGTAAAAACACGCTGTCAACCCATCGCCATACGTAATGTTTTACAATACTTAACTGGTGTGCTGGACCATGAAAAATGCTATAATGAGTCTTTTGATATTGGCGGTCCAGACGTGCTGTCTTACAAGCAAATGATGCTGCTTTATGCTAAAGTGCGCAATCTTTCGCTCACGATTGTAGATGTACCGGTTATGAGTCCTAAAATATCTTCGTATTGGCTTTATTTTGTGACCTCAACCAGTTATAAACTGGCCTTGAATCTGGTTGATAGTATGCGTATTGAAGTGATTTCTAAAGATACCCGCCTGCAGGAAATGCTCAACGTAAAACCCATAAACTATATTGATGCCATCAAGTTGGCTTTTGAAAAAATTGAACAAAATCAGGTGGTCTCCAGCTGGAAGGATTCTATGGTTAGCGGCCGTTTCAGAAAAGACCTCAGCCATTATGTAAAGGTGCCTGAGTTTGGTTGTTTAAAAGACCGACAGAGCATCAAGTTGGATAATCCCGAGCAGGCGCTTGAGAACATTTGGTCTATTGGCGGAAACCGCGGCTGGTATTACGCGGATTTCCTTTGGAAAATACGCGGTTTTATGGACAAACTTGCAGGAGGCGTGGGCTTAAGACGCGGTCGTACACATAGCAACGAAATTTACGAAGGTGACTCGCTCGATTTCTGGAGGGTTTTACTAGCTGACAAAGAAGAACGGCGCCTCTTACTTTTTGCCGAAATGCGCGTACCGGGCGAAGCCTGGCTTGACTGGGAAATTGACGAAGAGAACGTACTGCACCAAACGGCTACCTTTAGACCAAAAGGTCTGTGGGGAAGGTTGTACTGGTTTAGTATGTTGCCTTTTCATTATTTTATTTTTAGCGGAATGATTCACAACATAGCTACCTATCAACCTAAAAAGTAATACTATCGCTTTTTTAAAATTTTTGCGTCTAAGATCAAGTCTTATTGTTCCCACACTCATTCTAATTATCGTGTGCTTTTTCTTTATACGCTTTACCGCTGCGAGTTATGAAGTGATCGAAATTCTTTCCCTACAGGTGCGGCGGTATTTTGGTGGCTACTATCTACTAATAGGTTTGTTATGTGTACTTATTTTGATTGGTGTAGCCATATCCCCCTGGGGCAATTACAAATTAGGCTTAGCTTCAGACAAGCCTGCATTTTCAAGATTAGCCTGGATTGCAATGCTCTATAGTGCCGGGATGGGCGCAGGTATTTTGCTACGTGCTGTACAAGAACCGGTTTATATGTTGCAAAATCCACCGCTGCAACATTTAGAAGATCTGGAAATCAGCGCGCTCGAGTTCACCTTTTACCAATGGGGTTTTACAGCCTGGGCCTTTTATGGAATTTTTGCTTTGGCAATAGGTACTGTTGTTTTCAAATTTAAAAGACCATTGCTCACCAGCAGCACTGTGATTGATGCAACCAGAAAGCCCCGCCGATTGATTTCTGTGTTAGGTTCTTTTACAATAGATCAACTTACGATTTTGACCACTGTTTTTGGTCTGGTTGCTGCGGTAGGTCTTGGAGCCACTCAGATTAAAGGTGGAATTGATTTTTTAAGCGAGAATATTTTAAGCTCAAACTACATCATTGGCTTGGTAATTTTAACCGGACTTCTCGCTTTAATTTCTGCCTGGAGCGGAATCGAAAAAGGAATTAAAAGGCTTTCTACTCTTAATATTATTATCACCCTTATCCTGCTGACTTTTGTGTTTGCTCAAAGCGATATTCCTGAAACGCTAAGGAAATTGGGTTTAGCTTCTTACCATTATATTATTGATTTCATACCAATGAGCCTCGCATTGGGCAAGTATAATCCCGGTATTGCGTTTCTTACAGACTGGACTTACTATTACTGGGCATTCTGGATTGCCTGGGCACCCTTCACAGGAATTTTCATCGCCCGAATTTCAAGAGGAAGAACCTTACGGGAAATCATTATAGGCACATTGCTCATTCCGTCTTTGGGTACTTTTTTCTGGTTTAGTGTTTTTGGGAATTCAGCCTTTGATATAATTGAAAACTGGGGCAGTTACCAAGGAGAGTTTGATAATGTATTTAGTTCGCTTTTCATATTCCTTGCCGAATATCCCCTACAAAGCCTTACGAGTATTACCGTGATTGTTTTACTCATAAGCTTTCTGGTAACCTCTCTTGATTCTGCTATCTATGTCTTAAGCAGCTTCACTTCAAAAACCCGGGAAGAGCCTTCAAAAAAACACCGTATCATCTGGAGTATTATTCTTACCGCAAGTGCCGCAGGGCTTGTACTTCTGGGAGAGTCAAGACCAGAAAGCAATGTACTTGTTGCCGCTCAAAAACTACTTATTGTAACCTCGCTCCCACTAAGCTTTTTTATAGTCATTATGGCCTATAAATGGTTGAGCTACCTGAAAAACTGGAATAAAAGCCAGGATTAATTTTTGGGTAGAAATATTTCAGCCATCATACAACGAGCGCTTCCTCCACCGCAAGTTTCGATGGTATTCAGATCGCTGCTCAAAATTTGACAGTATTTTGATATCTGTGCGGTTTGTTGTGCATTGAGTGAATTGTGAGCGCTTGCACTCATCACCAGAAATTTTTCGCCCTGATCATTTTTTACCTGCAGCATATTACCTGCAAATTGATGCATTTGCTCTTCAGAAATAGCGATGATCTCTTTACCTGTTTTTTTAAGCTGATCAATAACTAGTTTTCGCTCTTTCTTGTCGTCAATAGTGTCCAGGCAAATAACACAAAACTCTTCTGCAATACACATCATCACATTGGTATGATATATAGGAAGACGTTTACCATTTACGGTTTGATTTGCAGTAAAAACAACCGGAAAATATTCAAAATCCTCGCAAAATTCGATAAAGAGCTCTTCATCTGCTCGTGCTGAAAGTGCACAGTAGGCACGTTCATTTTGCCTGTCTAAGACGATGCTTCCGGTGCCTTCTAAAAAAATACCTTCTTCCTCGGCTTCCGTATAATCTACAACGCTGTTAATCTTAAAACCAGATTCTTCAATTAGTTCAAAAAACTCCTCCCTACGCTCTTTTCTACGGTTTTCGGCATACATGGGATAAACAGCTACATTGCCATTTTCATGCGTACTCACCCAGTTATTGGGAAAGATGGAGTCTGGCGTATCCAGTTCTTTTTGATCCTGTAAAACTAAAACTTCAATACCTTGACTTCTAAGTTTTAAAACGAACGCATCAAATTCCTGCTGCGCCTGAGCATTGATTTCTTCATTATTGATTGAAAGTTCTTCCTGAAAATAATTGTTTACTGCCGTTTGCTCATTCATTCTAAATGCAGCAGGGCGCACCATCAATAGGGTATTTGTAATCTGTTTCATTAGGGGTTTTGAATTTTAATAGTTATTCCCGAACCAATGGAAGGGTGCTGCAGCGCAGGAGGCCTTCCTGCTTGGAAATTTCAGCATAGGGCACTTCTTCTACGGTAATGCCTTTAGACCGAAGCCATGTATTTAGGCGGGTAAAGTTTCGTTCAGAAATCACAATATCCGGAGCAATTGAAAAAATGTTCGAATTCATGTGAAACATTTCTTCAGCAGTTATTTCAAAGACATTCTCTGAACCAAAATGATCAACCAACCATTGGTATTCTTCTTCAACCAGGAATCCGTTTTTATGAAGGATCGCCATGTTTTCGCCTACCGGCTGAAAACAGCAATCCAAATGCAACGCATTTTCATAAGGATTTGTATTGGACTTTCTGAGATTGAAAGATACCACCTTCTTATTGGGGAAAGTCTTTTCCAAACAGGCGACAGCTTTCATATTGGTACGGGCAATGATGTAATCAGGATAATCTTCACCCCGATAGGTTCCAACAAAAATATAATCGCCGTGAGGCATAACATCACCACCTTCTATATGTGCTTCTTCAGGAAACCTAATAATTTTCTCAGGATCTATCTGACTCAATACATGTTGAATAGCATCAAGCTCCTGTTCCCGATCGGGCAAAATATTTGCTTTTATAAAGACGTCATCAATTACAAACCCGATATCTCTTGCAAAGATCTGGTTATAATTTTGAATAACTTTTGGACGAAAAACCTGAATACCATATTTATCAAATACCGCTTCTACAGCTTCGATTTCCTTAAGCATATCCTCTTCTTTGGGATACGTTTTTTCTTTGATGTGAAGCATAGACTTGGGGTCATAGGCCTCATCTAAAGAAGGCACTCCGCCGTTGCTTCGGGCGGTGCCCAGCAACACCGATCGCAATCGGGAAGTTTCATCGTTTATATTAAGTTTTATCATCGCTTATTAATTGGCGTAAATATAAAAACATAAACGGGTTTCTGACCTGAAATCAAAAACCCGCTTCCTGTTATCTTTAAGTTAGCGATCTATCGCTCTTCCATCGGTTTAAAAGATCGAAGCGTTTCACCTATATAAACCTGTCGTGGACGACCAATAGGTTCTTTACGCAAACGCATCTCACGCCATTGGGCAATCCAACCCGGTACGCGGCCCATAGCAAACATCACGGTAAACATTTCTACCGGTATTCCTAAAGCTCTGTAAATAATTCCTGAGTAGAAATCTACGTTTGGATAAAGTTTACGTTTCACAAAATAATCGTCTTCTAAAGCTTCTTTTTCAAGACCCTTAGCAATTGCCAATACTTCATCTTCTACACCCAATTGATCTAATACGTCGTCGGCTGCTTTCTTAATTATTTTAGCACGTGGATCAAAGTTCTTATAGACACGATGACCAAAGCCCATCAAACGGAATGGATCTTCCTTGTCTTTGGCTTTGGCCATATATTTTTTAGTATCGCCCCCATCAGCTTTAATGCCTTCAAGCATTTCTATCACTGCCTGGTTTGCACCTCCGTGAAGTGGCCCCCATAATGCAGAAATACCTGCTGATATGGACGCAAATAAACCTGCGTGAGAAGAACCTACAATACGCACTGTAGATGTAGAACAATTTTGCTCATGATCAGCATGAAGTATCAGTAATTTATCTAATGCCTCAATAATCACCGGATCAACCTTATATTCACTATTTGGCTTTGAAAACATCATCTTGTGCAAATTCTCAACGTAGCTCAAGCTATCATCACCATAATCAAGCGGTTTGCTCATTTTGGTACGCATTGTCCAGGCTACTAAAACCGGAAATTTACCCAAGAGCTTCACAATAGCATTATACATGTCCTCTTCAGAATCTACATTTACGGCATCTGGATTGAATGCAGTAAGAGCGGAAGTCAATGAAGCTAAAACACCCATAGGATGAGCTGATTTGGGAAAACCATTTAAGATTTTCTTGATATCCTCATCAACATGATTTTCTTCTTTTATGTCTTTGTGAAATTTTTCTAACTGATCACGTGTAGGTAATTCGCCAAAAATTAAAAGGTAAGTTACCTCGAGGAATGAAGCTTTTTCCGCAAGTTCTTCTATTGCATAACCGCGGTATCTTAGAATACCCTCTTCTCCATTAAGAAAAGTAATTGCACTTTCACAACTACCGGTATTTTTAAAACCAGGATCAAGTGTAGTGTAACCACCGGTAACCCCTCTTAGAGTAGCTATATCGATTGCAAGTTCTTTTTCAGAACCCTCAACGATAGGAAATTCATAGGATTCGTCTCCTATTATAAGTTTAGCATTATCTGCCATTATCTAATATATTTTTAGCTGATTATCAAAAAATTCAAGAGTTGCTAAAGTACGAAAATAGCAGCGATTAATAAAGTTTTAAGGCTTGTTCCAAGGTTAAAAAATATTTAAATCAGGCCTTCAGAGAATGATTTTTGGAGTATTGGTTAAAAATCAGATCAAAATAATACAATTCAATAGAAAGATTGAGAACACAAAAAAAGGGGCCACGCTGCAAAGCATCGTAAAACCCCTCACCCAACTTCAAAATTTAGATTCCGTGATTGGATAAAAAAGAGCGATACTTACATGAGTTTTCAGAACCGCTCTTTCACCCAACTTCAAAATTTTCAGATCTTTTACAGATACTGTTGGGTTCAAGAATCTAAATAATTGATAATTTAAGTTATGTACGAATGTACTCTTTTTATTTAGAACAAAACACTTCACGTCGTAAAAAAAGAACACTTTATCGTTAAAAATTAAAAATTGCTCATTTTATACTAGAACAAATACGTTAATTACTTTGGTGAAGTTTAAATCTCAAAAGCAAAAAAAACACCCCTTAGTGGGGTGTTTAACTTTAATTTCAGTTTTATTTTACTTTAAAGGCCTTTTCCTTAGGAAAGTAAGCTACAGAACCCAGTTCTTCTTCAATACGCAAAAGCTGATTGTATTTTGCCATACGATCACTTCGCGAGGCCGAACCGGTTTTGATTTGCCCGGTATTAAGCGCTACTGCAAGGTCTGCAATGGTGTTATCTTCCGTTTCACCTGAGCGGTGAGACATTACCGATGTATAACCTGCATTATGCGCCATATTTACAGCTGCAATAGTTTCGGTAAGTGTACCTATTTGATTTACCTTAATAAGAATTGAGTTTGCAATACCATTCTCAATACCTCTTGAAAGACGCTCAACATTGGTTACAAAAAGGTCGTCTCCTACAAGTTGAACCTTATCGCCAATTTTTCCGGTTAGAGACTTCCAACCATCCCAGTCATTTTCGTCCATTCCATCTTCAATAGAGATGATAGGATATTTAGAAGCCAGTTCCGCAAGATATTGGGCTTGCTCTTCACTGGTACGCACTACACCTTTATCTCCTTCAAATTTGGTGTAATCGTATTTTCCGTCTACGTAAAATTCAGCAGCAGCACAGTCTAGTGCAATCATTACTTCATCACCAAATTTATACCCTGCATTTTCAACAGCCTTTTGAATGCTTTCAATAGCATCCTCTGTACCGTCAAGTGTTGGAGCAAAACCTCCTTCATCCCCTACAGCAGTGCTTAAGCCCCGATCGTGAAGTACTTTTTTAAGATTGTGGAAAATCTCAGTACCCATTTGCATAGCGTGGGTGAAATTTTTAGCCTTCACCGGCATAACCATAAATTCCTGAAATGCGATAGGCGCATCACTGTGAGAACCTCCATTTATAATGTTCATCATAGGAACCGGAAGCGTGTTTGCGCTTACACCTCCTACGTAACGATATAGTGGCATGTTTAATTCATTTGCAGCAGCTTTAGCAACCGCAAGGGAAACACCTAGAATAGCATTAGCACCTAATTTTGATTTATTGGGCGTGCCGTCCAATTCAATCATGGTTTGATCAATTAGATTCTGCTCAAAAACAGATACACCTAAAAGTTCCTGAGCGATAACAGCATTTACATTATCTACAGCCTTAAGAACTCCTTTTCCCATATAATCTTTACCACCATCACGCAACTCTACTGCTTCGTGTTCACCGGTTGAAGCTCCTGAAGGAACAGCGGCTCTGCCCAAAACACCATTTTCGGTTACTACATCTACTTCTACTGTGGGGTTACCTCGGGAATCAAGGATTTGACGTGCATGGATATTGATTATAATACTCATTTTCTAATAAAATTGATAGGTTAATTAAGTAAGCGCAATATACGCAATACTGCACTATTTAACAGATATCGCGGCCTCTAAAACGGTCTTTTAATAATTATTTAAAACACTCGCACCTTTGACCTCTTTGAGCAGAAGAAGTGCAATAAAGCCTGTATTCAAGAACATATTTATCAAAAAAAAAGCCCTGATAAAACAGGGCTCTATTAACTTATACGGTTTGCGTTGACATACGCTCTATAAATTCATCAAAGAGGTAGGTCGCATCATTAGGACCAGGACCTGCTTCCGGGTGATACTGTACTGAAAAACAGTTCTTATTCTTCATACGAAGCCCCATAACGGTATTATCATTAAGGTGTTTATGTGTCACTTCAATATCCGGATTTTTTGCTGCCTCTTCATAGTTGACAGAGAACCCGTGGTTCTGTGAGGTTATTTCACCACGACCGGTTTGGTTATTAAAAACCGGGTGGTTTATACCTCTATGACCGTGGTGCATTTTAAACGTACTGATGCCGTTTGCCAGTGCAATGATTTGATGCCCTAAGCAGATTCCAAATAATGGATAATCTGCATCTATAATTTGCTTTGCGGTCACGATAACTTCCTTAAGTGGCTCTGGATCACCAGGACCGTTTGAGAGGAAAAAACCATCAGGTTGAAAAGCTTTCATTTCCTCAAAAGGAGTATTGTATGGAAAAACTTTTATGTACATATCCCGTTTGGCCATATTTCGCAGGATATTTTTCTTAATTCCAAGGTCAATTGCGGCAACTTTGTATTTGGCATTTTCATCACCGAAAAAGTAAGGTTCCTTTGTAGACACCTTGGAAGCTAATTCAAGACCATTCATATCAGGAACATCCGCTAATTGTTTTCTCAGCCCTTCAATATTGTCAACATCTGAAGAAATCACCGCATTCATCGCCCCATTATCACGTATGTATGCCACTAGTGCACGGGTATCTACATCAGAGATTGCAAAAAGATTATTTCTATCTAAAAATGAAAGCAGGGATTCATCGACATCTTTTCTGGAGTAATTGTAACTGAAGTTACGGCAAATCAGTCCCGCAATTTTAACAGTATCAGATTCAGTCTCCTCATTATTACCGCCATAGTTACCAATATGTGCATTGGTGGTGACCATTAGCTGACCGTAGTAAGACGGATCTGTAAAAATTTCCTGATAACCGGTCATTCCGGTATTAAAACATACCTCTCCAAAGGCCGTACCTTCCTTATTGGCGACAGATTTCCCATAAAAAATTGTTCCATCAGCTAAGAGAATTAAGGCTTTTCTGTTTGTTTGGTACTTCATCTCGTGTTCCTGTAAAATGTTAGATTTTTTTCAAAAATAATTATAAAAAAAAGGATAAACCGAAACGGCTTATCCTTTTTACTTTATGCAATACTAAAGATTTTCTTATTCTTCCTCATCAGAAGCTTTTTTCTCTTGAACTGGCGCATCTTCTTTCTTTGGAGCCGCAGCTGCTGAAGAAGTCTTTTTACCTGCTCTACGAGTAGATTTCTTTTTAGTCGAACCTAAGTTGTACAATTCATTGTAATCAACTAATTCAATCATCGCCATATCAGCATTATCTCCAAGACGATTACCCAATTTGATGATACGAGTATAACCTCCCGGACGATCACCTACTTTAACAGCAACATCTCTAAAAAGCTCAGCAACAGCATCCTTTTGACGCAATTTACTCATTACAATACGACGATTGTGTGTAGTATCTTCTTTAGATTTAGTTACTAAAGGCTCAACAAACTGCTTAAGTGCTTTTGCTTTTGCCACAGTGGTATTAATACGCTTGTGCTCTATAAGTGAACAAGCCATATTAGCAAGCATTGATTTTCTATGCGCAGTTTTACGCCCTAGATGATTGATTTTCTTTCCGTGTCTCATGACATTTTAAATTTAAGCCGCCATCTTGCTCAACCCTTTTTGAGGAGCAAAATATGGGGCATTACTAGTCTTTGTCTAATTTATATTTTGAAAGATCCATACCGAAGTTTAGACCTTTTACATTTACAAGCTCTTCAAGCTCTGTAAGTGATTTTTTACCGAAGTTTCTGAATTTCATTAAGTCGTTCTTATTATAAGAAACAAGATCACCAAGTGTTTCTACTTCAGCAGCCTTTAAACAATTAAGAGCGCGCACTGAAAGATCCATATCAACCAATTTGGTCTTAAGAAGTTGTCTCATGTGAAGTGATTCTTCATCATAAGTTTCAGTTTGAGCAATCTCATCAGCCTCAAGAGTTATGCGCTCATCAGAGAACAACATGAAGTGGTGGATGAGTGTTTTTGCTGCTTCGGTTAAAGCATCTTTAGGGTGAATTGAACCGTCTGTGATGATTTCAAAAACAAGTTTCTCATAGTCAGTCTTTTGCTCTACACGATAGTTTTCTATACTATACTTCACATTTTTTATAGGAGTATAAATAGAATCGGTAAAGATGGTACCAACCGGAGCGTTTTGTTTTTTGTTTTCTTCTGCAGGAACATAACCACGGCCTTTCTCAACAGTGATTTCCATATTAATACTAACATTCTTTTCCATATTGGCAATAACCAAATCAGGATTTAGAATCTGGAAACCGGAGATAAACTTCTGGAAGTCACCGGCTGTTAATTGTTCCTTATCTGAAACAGAAATAGTAACAGTCTCATTATCGATCTCATCGATTTGTCTCTTGAAACGCACCTGCTTCAGGTTAAGAATGATTTCTGTAAAATCTTCTACAACTCCTGCAATAGTTGAAAACTCATGATCTACACCTTCTACACGTACCGAGGTGATTGCAAAACCTTCCAATGAAGATAGCAATACTCTTCGAAGTGCGTTACCAACAGTCAAACCATATCCTGGCTCTAAGGGTCTGAATTCAAACTTACCCTCAAAGTCGGTAGAGTCGATCATTATGACCTTATCAGGCTTTTGGAAATTTAGTAATGCCATATTCTGTTTTCTAAGAGTTGATGTTATTATTTAGAGTACAATTCGACGATGAACTGCTCGTTGATATTTTCAGGTATCTGAATACGCTCAGGAACCGAAACAAATGTACCTTCTTTTTTATCGCTGTTCCAAGATATCCACTCATAAACGTGGCTTGCGTTTGAAAGCGATTCCTGGATTGCTGTCAAGGATTTTGATTTTTCACGTACCGCAACAACATCACCTGCCTTGATCTGGTAAGATGGGATGTTTACCAACTCTCCATTAACAGTAATGTGTCTGTGAGATACTAATTGACGGGCTGCTCTTCTTGAAGGAGCAATTCCCATTCTGAAAACCACGTTATCAAGACGTGATTCGCAAAGCTGTAGTAAAACAACCCCGGTAATTCCGGTAGCGCGGGTAGCCTTCTCAAACATATTACGGAATTGATTTTCTAAAATTCCATAAGTGTATTTTGCTTTCTGCTTCTCCTGAAGCTGTATTGCATATTCAGACTTCTTACCGCGACGTCTGTTGTTTCCGTGTTGACCAGGAGGATAATTTCTTTTCTCAAAAGATTTGTCATCTCCAAAAATCGCTTCTCCAAATTTACGAGCGATTTTAGTCTTGGGACCGGTATATCTTGCCATTGTAAAGTGTATTAGTTGGGGTGATTAAGGAATTAAGGTCTAGTCCTTCGCAAAATCAGTATTCCCCTAGTGATATAAAAATTAATTAAACTCTTCTTCGTTTAGGTGGACGACATCCATTATGCGGTAGTGGAGTCACATCGATGATCTCCGTTACTTCGATGCCACTGTTGTGTATAGAGCGAATTGCAGATTCACGACCGTTACCAGGTCCTTTCACATACACTTTCACTTTACGCAAACCAGCCTCGTGAGCAACTTTACTTGCATCCTCTGCAGCTAATTGAGCAGCATAAGGAGTGTTTTTCTTAGATCCTCTAAAGCCCATTTTACCGGCTGAAGACCAAGAGATCACGTCACCTTTCTTATTAGTCAAAGAAATCAAAATGTTGTTGAATGATGCTGAAACGTGAGCTTCACCTACAGATTCAATAACAACTTTACGCTTTTTAGTGCTTTTTGCAGCTTTAGCGTTTTTTCCTCCGCCTTTAGTGTTTTGCTTTGCCATTGTTACTTATTATTTAGTTGCTTTCTTCTTGTTAGCAACCGTTTTACGCTTACCTTTTCGGGTTCTAGAGTTGTTCTTGGTACGTTGACCACGAAGTGGCAAACCAGAACGGTGTCTGATACCACGGTAGCAACCAATGTCCATTAGACGCTTGATGCTCATAGAAACCTCACTTCTAAGTTCTCCTTCGATTTTGTAGGAACCTACAGCGTCACGAATACGACCGATTTGATCATCGTCCCACTCTGTAACTTTAAGGTTTTCATCAACACCAGCCTCAGCTAATATTTTTTGAGCTCTACTCTTTCCGATTCCAAAGATGTAAGTCAAAGCGATTACACCTCGTTTTTGTTTTGGGATATCTACCCCTGCAATTCTAGCCATAATCCTTAACCTTGTCTTTGTTTGAACTTAGGGTTCTTTTTGTTAATAACGTATAATCTTCCTTTGC
>PAPI01000020.1 GCA_002708845.1 Leeuwenhoekiella sp. | reverse complement strand
CATATCTACCCCATAGATTTTGAAAATCCAGAGAATAACAGCTTCTGGGCGGTGAATCAGTTTAGTATCACGGGTAAAAACAAACGCAGGCCAGATATCATTATCTACATCAATGGCTTGCCACTAGTAGTCTTTGAACTTAAGAATTGGTATGATGAGCATACTAATATCAAAGAAGCGCATAACCAGATACAACATTATAAAAAGGATATTCCCTTACTCTTTGAATATAACGCGCTCACGGTAATAAGTGATGGTAATGAGGCGCAGCACGGTATGTATAGCAGCGGGCAGGAGTGGTTTGCAGCCTGGAAGAGTATTGATGGTAAGCAAACCTTTAATGATGAAGATTTGCAGGTGCATACGATGTTATTTGGATTATTCCCTAAAGACCGTCTGCTCAATTACATAAAGAACTTCATCTTTCATGAAGACCATAACGGCACCTTGATAAAAAAGGGTGCAAAATATCATCAGTATTTTGGGGTTACCTATGCCGTTGCGGCAGCCCAAAAGGCTGTTCGCCCTGTGGGCAATGGCCGCATAGGTGTAGTTTGGCATACGCAGGGCTCTGGTAAGAGTATATTTATGGCCATCTATACTGGCATACTGCGTAGCATGAAGCAGTTTAAGAACCCTACGATAGTGGTGCAGGTAGACCGTAGCGATCTAGACTTTCAGCTGTATGAAAATTTTGTATTGGCTAAAGATCTGGTGGGTGATGTGCAACACGCAGATACTACAGACGATTTACGCAAGCTACTGAGTGCAGGAGCAGGAGGTGTAATTTTTACCACCATTGAGAAGTTCCGCCTTAAAACTGGTACCGAGGACACGTTAAAAGAACTGGAGCATCCGGTACTGAGTACCCGTGAAAATATCATTGTGATGGCTGATGAAGCCCACCGTACGCAATACGGACTTTTGGATGGCTTTGCCAGTAATATGCGCCGGGCATTGCCCAATGCGTCGTTTATTGGCTTTACCGGTACGCCTGTAGACAGCAAAGATGCCGATACCCAGGAGGTGTTTGGAGACCTGATTCATATTTACGACATCCGCCAGGCCGAAGAAGATAATGCTACCGTAAAAATCTATTACGAACCCCGTCTGGCTAAGCTGCATTTGTGGAATGAAGATATAGACGCAGAGGTAGATGCGATTACCGAAGCAGACGAAGACAATCCCAATTTAAAATGGGCTGCTATAGAAGATGCAGCCGGGAGTGCAGATCGGGTGGCTAAGATTTCCCAAGATATTTTCAGTCATTATACCAAACGTATTGCAACTCTGGACGGGAAAGCGATGATCGTATGTATGAGCAGACGGAACTGTGTGAAAATGTACGATGCGCTAAAGGAACTGGAAGATTGCCCAGAAATCGCCGTGGTGATGACCGGTAACATCAGCAAAGATCCCGTGGCGTGGAATGAACATTTCCGTACCAAGCACAGTACCGAAGCACTCAAAAAACGTTTTAAGAATCCGGAAGATCCGTTGCGAATTGTAATCGTAAGAGATATGTGGCTTACCGGTTTTGATGCCCCTTGTGTTCATACGATGTATGTAGACAAAATTATGCGTGGGCATAACCTGATGCAAGCCATTACTCGTACCAATCGGGTATTTAAGGATAAGCAAAACGGGGTGATTGTAGATTACATAGGCATTGGGGATAACCTTAAAACAGCCACCTCTAAATATACCGGAAGTGGGGGTAAAGGCAAACCTACCGTAGATATGGAGCAGGCCTTAGAGTTGTTTTATGATCAGTTGCAAAGCTGTATCGCCTATTTACCGGAACACGTAGATTACCACAATTGGAAAGGACTCCGGGAGGCCGATAAAGTACTTTTGGTAAAAGCAGCTTTAAACCACATCATCAAAGACGATGAAGCTTCTATGGAATTTATGAAAGCTGAAAAGACGATGAGCGGCTTGTTGTCTATTGTAAAAAGTCAGTCTGCCATACAATATACCGTTGTAGATGTTTTGTTTGTGCAGCACGTAAGCAAAGCGGTGCGTAACGCAAAAAGTGTAACCACCACGCGCGGGGAGCAAAAAGAAAAGGTAAAGGAGTTAATAAGTCAAAGTATAGACAGTGAAGATATCGTAGATGTGTTTGCGATGGCCGGTATTGAGCGACCGGATATTGCCATTTTGGATGATAACTTCCTATTAGGTGCTAAGCAAGAAAAAGATGGCAATGCTTTAAAAATAGAACTCATCAAAAACATTCTTAAAGATGAGATCAAACTGCGACTGCATAAAAACATAAAAAAGTATACCAGTCTTAAAGAAGAACTGGAAAAGGTTATTGACCGCTACCACAACAATGCTTTAGACAGTTACGCCACCATCGCCGAACTGGTAGAACGCGCCAAAGAACTCCAAAAAGAAGATACCCGTATAGCAGAATTGGGGCTTAGCGAAGAAGAATTGGCCTTCTACGATATTCTGGCAGCTAAAAAGGAAATTATCAAAGAGGAAGGCCCAATTCAGGACATTGTACACGGTGTGGTTAAAGCAGTAAAGAATAACCTGCAATTAGACTGGACCAAAAAAGAGAATGCCAAAGCCAGCATACGCCTGGCCGTTAAAAAAGAACTTAGAGGTAAGATAAGCATCACCAAACTCAACGAAATCCTTCAGGACATTATGGAACAGGCTGAGGGACAGTTTGGGGAGTGGAGTGCTTAATTTAGAATGTAATACTTAAATAATTTATAAATGAAAAAAATTCTTATCCTACAAGGAGTAAGCGATAGTGGAAAAACTACAATTTTAAACAACTTAATTAATTGGCTTTTAAATTATCCTAATCAGACAAATAATATTCAAACTGATGGCACTGGTCCTGACCGCTTTGGAGTTGTAGAAATTAATGGTTTTAGAATTGGAATCATAACTCAGGGAGATGAATATCACTATGTTCAAAAGAGATTATTAGAAATTCATAATCAAGATTGTGATGTAATTGTTTGTTGTTGTAGAACCAGATTATCGTCATTAACTGCGGTGACTGAATTTTTAAATACGTATAATAATAGCCAATTGGTTTATTTATCGCAATGGATAAGAGTTGTAGCTCCTTGGTCAACCCAGCAAAGTAATCGCGTTTTGACAGAGTTACAGACGTGGTTAAGAGGAATTTGATTTAATTATTTTGCAGAATAATAGTATTAAAACCCGCATAAATTTTAAAAAAAATGCCCATACCTAAACACGACGAAATCCGTATCCCAGCTTTAGAATTACTCAAGCAACACGGGACTTTAAAGCTTAAAGATTTTGTAGAACTATTAGGAACTTATTTTAATCTTACTGAGGAGGAAATTACAGAAATGTATCCTTCGGGTAACGGGCATATTTTTTATGACCGGGTAACCTGGGCGTTGAGTTATCTCAATATGGCAGATCTGGTTAGCAAACCTAAACGCGGCTATTATGAAATTAATAGTAGCGGTGAAGCTCTACTTGAGAAACCAGATGAAATACATAATTATATTGACCAAAAGTTAAGCGAGCGTGAACCTGTTAAACAAAAAGACGCTTCTAAACCTGTTGTAACACGGCCCACCCAGAGCAATGATTTGACCCCTGCAGAAGAACTATACAATTCTTTTGCAAATATTAAAGATACCCGTAAAGCAGAGATTTTAAATACCATCCGATCTAAATCACCTTATGAGTTTGAAGCTTTGGTGGTTAAGCTTTTGCAGGCTATGGGGTATGGAGGAGAGATTAAAGATTCCGGGCTGGTAACTCGCAAGTCTAATGACGGGGGTATTGATGGCATAATCCGCGAAGATGTGTTGGGGTTAGGTCGTATTTATATTCAGGCTAAATGCTATGAAGAAAAAAATACAATTTCAAGACCAGATATTCAGAAGTTTGTAGGCGCATTATCAGGTAATGCCAATGCCAAAGGTGTATTTATAACCACTTCTTCTTTTGCAAAATCGGCTATTGATTATGCCAATACTGTACACGCTACAGTCATTTTAATAGACGGTAATCAACTTGCCGATTATATTTACGATTACGGTCTGGGGATGCAAACCGTACAAACCATCGAACTCAAAAAGCTGGATACTGATTTTTGGGATGCGATGAAAGACGTCTAAATTATCTATTTATTAAATTACAATACCTTGCCTTTATTTCTTAATACGCAACTCCTCAATCAATTTATTCCGGAACTTATAAAAAGCAGTGAAAATGAACTCGTTTTAATTGTTCCTTATGTTCAAATTTCTAAAACCATTTTTAAAGCATTACAGGTTGCAAATAAAAACAGGGTGCAGATCATATTGATTTACCGGGAAAACAAATTGAATGATAGGGAGAAAAGCAAATTACTGTCTTTGGGAAATATCAGTTTACTGCACCATCCACATATACACAGTAAGTGCTATTTTAATGGAGATGTGTTGATCATTGGTTCGATGAATCTGTATGAATACTCAGAACTTAATAATAGGGAAATGGGTAGCTTATTTGTTCATCAGGAATTAGGAGATAGCTTAGGTGTTTACACTTTTTGCGATCAGGAAATTGAGGTTGATAGTAGCGACTTTTTTAATGACGCCAAAAGGGAAATGGCCGCGATTGTTGTAAGTGCTTCTGTAGAACATATTAGCAGGTATTACAGGGAATCTAAATTTGACGTAACCATATTAATGTCAGCCTACGAGCAATGTCAGGCATTGTGCGACCTGTTTAGCAGGTATTTTTTAAATAAGAAATTTTCACCTCAGAAGATTTATGGAGATGTCTACAATGCTACTTGTTTGAACTATTATGACCGTATTGAAGTAAGTTGGGACGATCGCCGTTGGATATTAACGATCAATGAGCCTGATAGTACCTTAAATGAGCTTTTTGGGGAGTGGAAGCAAACCTATGAAGAGTATGAGTTTAGTGGTTTTAAGTATTACTGGAACAGTATTAAAGAACCCATTTATTTATATGCTGATTGGAATCATAAAATGTGGGAAGAGGATTTGGAGCTTAGTGAAAAAATTCAACAATGGAAAACAGGCATTGATCAGATTATTGCAAAATATAGAAATATAAGTAAGCGATAATTGATTAAGTAAATAGCTGTCCTTTTCAGTTTAAAAGCAAATCTTAATTTATAACTTTTATTACTACAAAGCATTTCTATATACTCCTTAAACTCATAAAGCGGCGTAACTGTTAATGAAATCTTAAATTCCACCCTCTTAAAACCCGTTTTCATACTCTCTTCATACTCTATCCTAGGCTTTGAGTAGGCTTTGAGTAGGAGTTGCCTGGGAGTTGACTTGCTTTAGGCTTAGTTTGACCCTGCCTTAACCCGTATTTCCTTCGCAAAAAATACCCTCCCGCAAGAGCTTTTTATCGCGATTTGTTCGGAAAACCCGCAGCATCCCCGAACGATTCTCGAACAATCCCCGAACGATACCCGAACAAAGGGGCTGTTTTTGTGCCTGCACCCTGCGAGCGTATGCGAAAGCCTGCAATGGTATGCTATACCGTGCAATTGCCTGCAATCGTATACAAATGCCTGCAAACGCCTGCAAGACTATGCAATAGTATGCGATACTATGCGAGACCGTGCAGTTTTTTGGAAGTGCGGAAAACCCGAATTACTTTGGCTATACTAAATGTTTAACCTTTTAAAAACCATTGTATTATGGCAACATTTGACAAAGGAATCCTGGGAGGATTCAACGGAAAAGTAGGTACGGTAATCGGAGTAAACTGGCGGGGCAAGAATGTCATGCGCAGCTTACCCACATCCCGGCGGAAACGCATTCCCACCGAACTGCAAAAAGAACAGCGTTTGCGTTTTGGGGTGGCGGTTGCATTTTTAAATCCCATTCGGTCTGTAGTAAGTCGGTTTTTTGGGCAGGAACAGGATGATAAATCGCCTATGAACCTGGCCACTTCCTACTACATCACCGAGGTGGTAGAACCCGATGGCAGCGGAGGCTTTACCATCAACACGGCCAAGGTGCTCATCAGTAAAGGGGACCTGCAGGGGCTGGCCAATCCGGCGGCTGCCGTTGCGGCAAACCACGTGGTTAACCTCACCTGGGCAGACAACAGCGGGCAGGGTGCTGCAAAAGCTACCGACAAGCTGATTGCCGTAGGCTATGTGGAAACGATGGGGCAGGCGGTGACCTTTGAAGACGGGGTATTACGCGATGCCACTGCTGCGGTCTTAACTTTCCCGGCTTATATGGCGGGGATGGACGTGAGCCTGTATGCCACTTTTGTTACGGCTTCTGAAGAGAAGGCTGCAACCAGTGTGTATTTAGGGGAAGTTACCTTGACCTAAGGGGGTCTTTTTTGTGGAGAACCTGCACGTGTGTGCAGGTTTTTTTGTTTTAGTTGCTATAGGATGTTTTGTTCATTTTCTTTGCTTCTCCAAAGAAAACGAACCAAAAGAAAAGAGCCCCTCGCTTAGGAATTTTTCGCCTTGGGGGCGAAAACCGCCTTGTCAGTTCCGCGTCGCTATCGCTCCTGAATCTCGGAGCTTCCCGCGGCTATTCTGAACCGAGGGATTGAAAATCCGTGTACCCTTTCGGGTATAGCATTCCGTACCTTATCTTCAAGTTGAGTAACAATCAAGCACCCTTCTCCGTCGGGAGAAGGGCGGGGGGATGAGGAGAAGCATAAGCCTTGATCTTCCTGCCCGGCTGACCAGACGGGTTATTTCTTTTGTATCAAGACAAAAGAAAGGAAAGGTTATGAGTAGTCAGTATTGCTAAAGTTTAGATTGATCGTGATTCTGAGGTGTGGAACCTCCTAAAGTCGGTTTGCGTAATTAAGTTTTTCAATATATTATACGTTAAAATTGAGCTCCCACTCCGACCTTAGGGAAGTAGTCAAAGGAGAAGGGCGGGGGGATGAGGATAAAAACAATTAACGAATACCCGTCACCCATGCTGAAAAAGCCTGCTTAGACTTCTAACACATCATCCAGCAGCATCGGCAGTTTAGTCAGTCTTTTTCCGGTAGCATCAAAAATAGCATTGCTTATTGCGGATGCCAGACCTACAATACCCAACTCACCAACCCCTTTGGCGCCCAGCGGATTTACCTTGTCGTCTTTTTCCTCTACAAACTCGGTATGTACGTCGTGAACATCAGCATTAACTGCAATGTGGTACTCGGCAAAGTTAGCGTTCATCACGCGGCCATAGCGGGTGTCTACCATACCTTCTTCACGAAGGGCCATCCCAAGCCCCCAGACCATTGCGCCCAGTAACTGGTTCTCAGCTGTTTTGGGATTGATGATTTTGCCAGCGGCAGAAACATTGGTAATGCGCGGCACTTTAATAACTCCAAGTTCTTTATCTATCGAAACTTCAACCATCACGCAGCAGTGAGCGTAACCGGAATGGGTATCCTGACCTTCAGCCGGCGCTTCATTATGCGAGATGCTTAACTCTTCTTTGGACGCCTGCTGCATGATTTCCGTAAAGCTGAAGGACTTTGAATCGTATTCCAGGTTACCTTCTTCAAAGGTAATGTCCTCAAAGGCTGCATCCTGATAGTCCGGGTACTTGCGTTTCCAGACATCTGCGATGCGGTACTGAAACTTTTTACACACCCCGGCTACGGCAGATCCTACCGAGGAGACCGTCCAGGAGCCTCCTTCAATCGGAGAATCGGGGAAGGCGGTATCGCCCAGTTTAAAATCAATATGATCTAAAGGTACCCCTAACTTGTCTGCAGCGATCTGGGACATCACTGTATAGGTTCCTGTTCCAATATCGGCTGTGGCGCATTTAAGGGTAAATTTACCTGTTGCATCCATAGTTAGCGAAACGGAAGCTTTTTGCTGCAGGGCCTCCCAGGAGCCTGTTGCCATACCAAAGCCGGTACGTACGTGGGATTCGTTAGTGGTTTTATCTTTTCTATTTTTCCAGCCAAACAATTCTTCGCAGCGGTCATAACACGCTCTGAGTTCTTTACTGGTAAAGGGTTTGTCTTCGTTCTGGTCGTAGTCCACATAATTTTTACGACGGAACTCCAGCGGGTCAATGCCTGCTTTATGAGCCAGATCATCCATTGCGCACTCCAGTGCATATACACCGGAAACGCCACCCGGGGCACGCATATCAAGCGGGGTGTAACTCTGAACCGGAGTAAGTTTGTATTCCAGGTTTACGTTTTCGCATTTATACAAGAGTCCAGACCAGTCTACAATGGTCTCATTAAAATCTTCAAAGGTGGAGGTTTCGCCCACGGTGTGGTGGGAAAGAGCCTGTAAGGTTCCGTCTTTGGAACATCCCAGTTTCATGGTATGGATGACTTCCGGCCGATATCCAAAACTGAACATCTGCGCGCGGGTCATCACCATCTGTACGTTATGCTTTAATTCTAATGATGCCAGGGTTGCCATAAACAGCTGGTATTGCGGTCGGAGTCCGGAGCCAAAGGCACCGCCTACAAAATCACTTTTCACCTGAACCTTGTCAGCAGCAAGGCCAAATACGCCATTCAGGTACTTTAAGGAACTGGCAACTCCCTGTATTTTATCATATACCACGATGCTACCGTCATCCTTATAGACCACGCTGGTGGCATGGGGTTCCATCGGGTTGTGGTAATTACGTGACTGGCGGTACTCCTGTGTGATGCTAACATCTGAATTTTTAAAGGCTTTCTCGAAATCGCCCCTATTTGATGCGGGTTCGGGAGCGCGGTCTGCACTGGCGTTTTTGAGATTTTCTTCTAAGCTGCCTTTGAACTCCTTTTGCTCGTAAGTCACTTTGATGAGTCTGGACGCATAGCGTGCCTGTTCAAAAGTTTCGGCAACTACCAGGGCTATTGGCTGGCCGTTATACAGTATCTTATCATTATAAAAAGGACGGAATGGTGTTCCCGGGGGTGAAAGCGGATCGGTATAATCAACCATGTTTTTTAAACGCTCGGGTAAGTTTTTATGGGTGAAAATAGCCTTTACGCCCGTAAAAGCTTCAGCTGCCGAAGTATCCAGCTCCATGATGCTGCCGCAGGCAATACTGCTTTGCAACACATAAGCATGGTAAAACGGGGAAGCGATATCTGCAGTGTAGGTTGCCTGGCCACTTACTTTTAGAGGTCCGTCAACACGTTGTTGTTTGTTTCCTATATTCGGCATTAGGCTGGATTTAAAGCGTTAGTTAAAGCACGTACAATAGCACGTTTGACAAGCGGGATTTTGAAATCGTTGGTTCCAAAGCCTTGAGCTCCCCGGGTTAATTTTTCGGCTAAAGACTGAAAAAGTTCAGGGCTTGCAGCCTTGCCGATATATTCCTGTTCTACTTCTTTGAGCTTCCAGGGTTTGTGAGCAACCCCTCCCAGGGCTACACGTATGTCTTCAATCCTGCCCTCAGAAAGCTTGAGACATGCTGCGACAGAAACAAGTGCAAAGGCATAGGATTCGCGATCGCGGATTTTTAAGTATTCAAAATTCCCGGAAAAACCTTCTTCAGGAAGCTCGATATGCGTTATCAAATCTCCAGGTAACAGGTTGTGGTCTTTTTCAGGCTGATTGCCCGGAAGCCTGTGGAGTTGGTCAAAAGGAATAACGAGGGAATCTCCTTTGCGCAGCACGTGTACTTTTGCTTCCAGCGCGGCTAAGGCTACGCACATATCTGAGGGATGAGTAGCAATACAGGATGCTGAAGTGCCTAAAATGGCATGAATTCTGTTGAATCCGTTGACTGCCGCGCAACCACTGCCGGGTTCGCGCTTATTACAGGGCATTGCCGTATCGTAGAAGTAATAGCAGCGGGTGCGTTGCAAGAGGTTACCCCCATTGGTAGCTCGGTTACGTAGTTGGGCTGAGGCTGCCGAAAGAATGGCTTTATTAAGCAGGGGATACTTATTTTTCACTGTTGGATGATAAGCGGTGTCTGCATTGGTAACCAGGGCTCCCAGCATCAAACCGGAAGCAGATTCTTCAATCTGATTGTAAGGCAGCTCACCTACATCTGCGATGCTATTGGGTTCTTCGACCCCGTATTTCATCAAATCTACTAAGTTGGTTCCGCCGGCAAGAAATGTGGAATCTATGGGGATGGTGCCGGTAGCAAGATCGTCTTTCGAGAGTCGGGTATATTCAAATGGTTTCATAGCTTAGGATTCTTCGTAGATGCGACGGGCAGCTTTGGTTATATTCTTATAGGCGGCACAACGGCAGAGGTTGCCACTCATCCAATCTTTAAGGTCTGCTTCGGAATGGATTTCCCCCCGCTTGCGCATGGCGATGGAGGAGCAAATTTGTCCCGGGGTGCAGTAACCGCATTGATAAGCATCTTCTTCAATGAAAATCTGTTGTGCTGAGCTTAAATTATCTGGGGTTCCGAGCCCTTCAATAGTGGTAATTTCTTTTCCGTCGAGACTCACCAGCAGGCACAGGCAGGAATTGACACTGTTACCGTCAACGAGAACCGTGCAGGCACCGCACTGGCCGTGATCACAACCTTTTTTGGTGCCTGTAAGTTTTTGATGGTAGCGCAGGTAGTCTAGTAAGGTGGTCCATGGTTCGATGGAAACCTGGACCGGTTCTCCGTTTACTGTAAAATGGACTTGATGGGTGTTCATATAAAGGCGGTTAGGTTTTGTGAGTGCAATATCCTGATTGAGCAGAATATTGAATTCAAAGTATAATTTAGGGGGATATTTTGGGGTAAGGTGTTCATGGAATCTTAAATAACATATTATTAAGAGGTTATTCCTATTTTAAAACAATACGGCTTCGGTTTCTTGACGAGCTGTAGGTCCGTTTTTATAGCGGGATTTGCTTAATTTTTTTTGTTATTTGTATCATTCCGGTCCTAAAACCAGGCTTCTCGCTTGCACTTCGATTGCGCTCCGTGTGACGCGCTCGAGGTGACATTTCGGAAATAGTCAAACGCTCTCTCTGGCGTTGCGGAAGGAGTCTAGGGATACGGGCAGGAGCAAAAGACAGGTTTTAAACGGGTATATTTAAATACTTGCTCCATTACCAAATCCGGTAAAATTACGGGCTGTGGTGATTTGGGGTCCAATTAATTAAATTCTAATGCGATTAGGTTCGGTTGATTTTAAAATTGTGGAATAGGGCAGGCTATGACTAATAGATGTTCACTATAGTGGCTTCTGTATTATACCTAAGCCCGTTAGATACTTTGTTTTGCTGGTTTTAAATAACTTAATAAACCTTTGATCGTCAAAATTCGGCTGATAAAATCAAAAGATAATTCAAGAAAATATCACGCAGAATTGGCAAAAAAGAATAATTCTATTGAACTTTAGATATGAGAAAACTTATACTCGCTTTATTCTTCCTTGGTTTGGGAAATTTACAGGCGCAAAAATCCTATTCGTATAAAGCAACGTATCGTTTAGAATATCAGGAAGATTCTACCGATATAAATTCCATTAAATCTGAAACAGGTGTACTTTATTTAGGTAAGGGCCACTCGCGATATTCCAGTTTAGGTAAAGCGGTTAAAGATTCTTTGGAGCACTTGCCAAATCCTGTGTTTATGAGGATGGGCGAATACAATCAAATGACCGATTTTAAGTACTCTATCTACAAAGATTATGAGGATAATAAGCTTACTTTAGCCGAAAAGGTATTCCAATATGAATTGAAATATTTACAGGACCTAAAAACAATTGATTGGGAAATTCAGCCAGAGACTAAGACTATACTGGGGTTTAGGGTTCAAAAAGCTCTAGGTTCCTTTGCCGGCAGAAATTATGTCGCCTGGTTTGCACCGGAATTACCATTTTTGGACGGCCCATATAAATTTAGTGGTTTACCGGGACTCATTGTAGAGATTTCAGACCAGGAAAATCAGTATCATTTTAATTTAACAGGATTTCAGGAATTAAAAGCACCGGTGGACAGACTTTTGAATTTAGATAATTACAAAACTGTTTCTCAGCAAGAACTTGATCAGGTTCGGGACGATTATAATCGTGATCCAATTGGTACTATGCAAAAGGCTGGTGTCAAATTTGGTTGGAGCGAAGAGGATGAAGCTAAACAAAAGAAAGAACTCACTAAAAAGTATAAGGAGCGAAATAATCCTATTGAACTTCAGCAATAACAAATCATCATCAATCAAAAAATATTGAATAATTCTAAACAGGTTTTTCTTTTCCTGGTATTGATATTTGTTTTTTTTACGGGTTATTCTCAAAAAGAAATTTCAGGACAGGTTTTTGACAAACAAAATGAAAAACTTAGTGGCGCAACGGTATTGATCAGTAAAGATTCTGTTTCTTCGATATTAGCTTATGCGATTTCAGATGTAAATGGAAAATTCAAACTAGCTGTTAAAACAGATCTTGATTCCCTGCTTTTAAAAGTTTCCTATCTGGGTTTTCAAACGTTTAAGAAAACAATCGCAAATGAAACACAGGCACTAGAAGTTAAGCTATCGCCTTCTTCAGAATCTTTAAAAGAGGTGCTTATTAAATCTGAAATTATACAGCAACGTGGTGACACCTTAAGTTTTTCAGTAGCAGCCTTTAAAGGTAAAAACGACCGGGTGATCGCTGATATTTTAAAGAAATTACCCGGAATAGCTATTCAACCAAACGGGCAGATTTATTATAATAATGAGCCCATCCAGAACTATTACATCGAAGGTTTAAACTTATTGGAGGGAAGATACAGTTTAGCAAATAATAACCTTTCTGTAGAGGCGGTTTCTAAAGTCGAGATTCTAGAAAATCATCAGCCGGTAAAAGTCTTGGATACTTTAGAATTTTCAGAGCGCGCTTCGATAAATATCAAGCTTAAGAAAGATGTAACTATAAGCGGCACGGCCACTGCCGGGATGGGCGCTGCACCTTTGTTGTGGCAATCAAAGGTTACTCCAATGATCTTTACTAAAAAGCGACAGGCAATCGTTTCCTACCAGACCAATAATACAGGCAACGACCCTTCAGGTGAAATCCGCAATTTTTCGATTAAGTATGCCGGGGATAATTTTAATATTGATAAAACCGATTGGCTTTCGATCCAGAATGTAGCACTGCCGCCATTTCGAGCGGAACGCTGGCTGGATAACAATGTACATTTAGGTTCAGCAAACATTTTACAGCGTATCAAACAAGATACAGACCTAAAACTCAATATCTCTTACCTCAATGATTATCAACAGCAGGATGGGAACACACAAACACGCTATTTTACGCCTACTGACACAATTGATGTAATCGAAAACACCACTAATGCTATTTTCAAAAACAAACTGGAAGGGCAACTCACTTTTGAAAACAATGCAGATAAAAAATACCTAAAGAATCATCTATCGTTCAATGGGTTTTGGAATGCTAATCGTGGTCTCATCAATCGTCCCGATGCGCAAATTAAACAAGAGTTGCATACTCCTTTTTTCGGAATCAAAAACGATCTTCAGTTGCTCAGGACTCTGGGAAAACAATTGATAACTTTTAATTCGAACACTGGTTTTACACAAAGTAATCAGGATCTTTTAGTGCAGCCAGGCCAATTTGAAGCCATTTTTAATGATGGCGATCCTTATAGGGAAATTCGCCAGTTGGTTTCAGCTCGCAAACTGTATACTGATAATTCTGCCGGATTTACCAAAGCACTCGGCAGGTTTACGCTATCACCAAAATTTGGATTTTCAATCGAGAATCAGCAATTGGATACCGATATTTTTCTTGAAAACGGGGAAGAAGTTATAGATGCAGATTTTAAAAATAGAACCGAATTTGTAGAAACTTCGATTTATTTTAAAAATTCGTTCCGTTTTAAAAGTAAGGATGAAACCTGGAATTTAAGTTTAAGTACGCCGTTTGCATTTAAAAGTTTTCAGCTTGAAGATGCTAATTTTGAAGAGCAAAGAGATTTAGATCGATTGGTTTTTGAGCCCAGATTCTCTTTAGATAAAAAACTTTCCGCCTTCTGGGAGGTAAAAACATCAGTAGGACTAAGTTATAATTTTGGAGAACTTCAGCAACTGTATTATGGTTTTTTACTGAATGGCTATCGAAATTTAAATCGTTACAACGCGCCAATTTCCGAAGAAGCACGACAAAATTATAGAGGAGGACTGAATTATCGAAATCCGTTAAAGCAATTGTTTTTAAATGCATCTTACTCGTATAGTTTTACTGAAAATAATTTGCTATATAGTTCTAATATAGGAGAAAATGGAACAACAATTTTAGAAGCAGTGGCGCGCGATAATAGCTTTGATAATCATAGTATAAGTGCAGGTGGGAGCAAGTATTTTAGAAAACTAAAGACCACATTTAAACTGAATACTTCCTACAATTTATCCAAGCGGCAGCAGCTTTTAAATAATACCCTGGCTGAGGTGAATACCCGAAGTTTTACGCTACGAGGAAGCGTGTATGCTGAGATTTCGAGCTGGTTAATCGCTAACTATTCAGGTACGCGTACAACTTACAGTTCTGGGTTTGGAGTGCGGGATTTTCAGCAAATAGAAACACAGCAACACATTATAGATCTTTATTTTTATCCAAAGGAAAATCAGTATTTAAGTGTGAGTGGTGAATATTATGGAAATTCGTTATCTGAAAACGGGGATAATTATTTTGTGAATCTGGGCTATCAGTTTACATTCTCAAAGCCTAAAATGGATTTAAACCTCAGTTGGCAAAATATCTTGAATACCGATGCATTTATAAATGCGTACAATAATCAATATTATTATGTGCAAAGCAGTTATCGATTGCGACCATCACAAGTATTGGTCACGTTAAAATTTGCCTTTTAATTCAACGATTTTTAGGAGGTTGATAATTGTGGAGAGCCAATTTCCACTCAAAGTGACTGAACTTCTCAGCTTTTCGTTTTAATTCATAAATGGCGGGCTAGCTTCGCTTCATCGCAATGACTCCAGTCCTGCAAATGCAAAATCCCTTTCGCAAGAAATGGCATAATCTTTCATAAAGCTCCCTTCCTTCTAAGAAAGGGCTGGGGATGTATGTTTTTACATTTTATAGAGCAATGCGCATCGATTAACTTTTTATCTTCTACACATAAAGGGCGGGCTAGCATCGCTTCACCGCAGTGACTCCCGTCCTGCAAGCATAACCGCCTGTCCTTACAGTCCAGATGTCTTAAAAACAAAAAGCCCATTCAAATACATTTGATGGGCTTTTCTTTTTTTAATCCATAACGCAGTTATGGGTGATCGTGGAGTCGGGCGGGTTCGAACCGCCGTCCAAACGGGCAACTCAATAGCTTTCTACACGTTTATTTGCCAATTGATTTTCGTGCAACAGCCGGTCGGCAACTACCAACTGCTACCTTATTCCCAATTAAATTTCGTAGTGGCATCAGGATCCTGCCAAAACTAGGTCTACTTTTTCGGTACCCCTTTACGAAACGCCGCAAACCAGGGCTTTTCAGGGGTATCTTGGTGCCGTACCTCGTACGGCATTAAGCATATCCTACTATGATTCGGATTACGCAGCCAAGGCGTAGTTAGACTCGCCGTTTAAAAAAGTGTGAAACCTGAGATTTACGAGCTGTGTCCCAGCGCTCGACGTGCTTACTATTCAATTAGACCCGCTGTCAAAACCAAATCGACCCCGAGTGAATTAGAAGTTCAAAGTTCAAAGCTTAAAGTTCAAAACTGCAAACTGCAAACTGCAAACTGCAAACTGCAAACTGCAAACTGCAAACTGCAAACTAAAATTGAGCCTGCAAAGATACTAAACTTCTGCAGGTCCTAAAGCTATAAATTGACTTAGAATTATTTCTTCTCGATAGCGGCATCGTCTTTAAGTGCATTAATCGATATTTCGCCTTTACCATAAGAAGAAATATTGGCCTTATCCTGAGCGAAAAGCGTCAGGTTTTCTGATGTGTTAATTGCCGTTGCCGTACGTCCACTTAATGTAAGGCTGGCTTCTTCAGCTTCAAACCTGCGGCCTTTATAATCCCCGCGGTCTGAGCTGGTGAGGTTTAAAGTTTCGGTTTTACCTTCGGGCTGAAACTCAGCATTGTCCTTAAGTGTGAATACGCTGCTAGTGGCATCAAAATCCCCTTTGAGATCGGTTCGACCGCTCATTTTGATATCGAGATTTCCTGTTGATACCGTAGCGCTTCCATTGGCATTGCCGCTTAAATTAAAACGTGTTTTTTCACTGCGCAATTTAAATTTAAAATCAGATGATTCGCGTGCGGTTATTGTAAAATCAGGAGCATTAATCATGCCCGGGGATTCAAATTTGGTATTATCATTAAGTATAATATGTTGGGGATTTTGCAATTTTAAATACACATTTAGCTCTTTTGACCGAGTAATGCGCATAGAAGGCATAATACGCAAAACGCTGTCGCGTACTTCAAACTGAATAACGCTGGTCAGGTTTCGGTCTGTTGTCAGCACATAATTGTTGATGTTAGACTGAGCCAGTTCGAGTTCAATACCTTCTCCTACTTCAACCGTATTGATGCCGGTAGTCAGGTTTCCGTTTACCGAAATTACGTCTTTATCTCCTTTAATTTTTTTCTGGGCACTGCAGGAGGTTAGAAAACCCAGTGCAAGTGCAAATACTATATGTAGTCTCATTGTTATGTTTTACCAGTAATATAGGGCGAAACTAAAGGCTTTTGTGTCAATAAACTATTAAAAGTTTGATAAGAATGACCCAAAATGAAGGAGTCTAAAAATGCTGAAAATTGTATCTTCCGCCTAAATTTTAAATTTTATGCATCCCATTACTTTTGCACTTTTAAAAGAACGTAAAACTCCACCCGACCGCCGTACGGTTTTATCTCCTACCGGTATGCTTGAAGCACAGGAGCGTTTTCCTAAAGCGCGGTTTATCGTTGAAGCGTCTGAAATTAGGGTGTTTCCGGATGTTGCGTATGAAAAGGCCGAATTTGATGTGACAACCGATGTCTCAAAGGCTGATGTAATGCTGGGCGTTAAAGAAGTACCGGTAGATGCACTGATTCCCGATAAAAAGTACTTTTTCTTTAGCCATACTATTAAGAAACAACCCTACAATCGCGATTTATTACGTGCAGTTTTGGACAAAAATATTGAACTGTATGACCACGAGGTTATCACCAAAGCCAGCGGACTGCGACTGATTGGTTTTGGTAGATACGCAGGAATTGTCGGGGCCTATAACGGCTTTAGAGCTTTAGGTAAAAAACACAGAAGCTTTGATTTACCATCGGCCAACAGCCTAACCGGTATTGAAGCCCTTCACGCCCAACTGGCTAAAATTGAATTGCCTGCACTCAAAATTTTACTTACCGGAACCGGAAAAGTGGCCGGTGGTGCGCAGGAAATTCTGCATACGATGGGTATTAAAAAGGTTTCGGTAGCCGATTACCTTACAAAAAGTTTTAAAACTGCGGTGTATTGTAAGGTTGGGGTGACCGATTATAACCGAAGAACGGATGGACAGAAGCCCAATGCCAAAGAATTTTTTGCTGCCCCCAGTGGTTACGAATCTGATTTTATGCGCTTCGCGAAAGTAACCGATTATTTTATTGCCGGGCATTTTTATGGCGAGGGCGCTCCTTATTTGTTTACCCGCGAAGATGCCAAACACCCTGATTTTAATATTGAAGTCATCGCAGATGTTTCCTGCGATATCGACGGACCGGTTGCTTCAACCTTGCGTGCTTCTACAATTGAAGATCCGTTTTACGGGTATGATGCGCAAAGCGAAAGCGAGGTTGCGATGGATGCTCCCGGAGCGATTACCGTGATGGCGGTAGACAATTTACCCTGTGAGTTGCCCAAAGATGCCAGTGAAGGTTTTGGCCAGATGTTTATTGAACACGTATTACCTGCATTTTTCAACGAGGATAAAGACGGAATCTTACATCGTGCCCGAATGACTCAAAATGGAAAACTCACCAAACGCTTTAGCTATCTGCAGGATTATGTGGATGGGAAAGAATAGTTTAAAATGCTAAAACGGTGCGCAGTCTCAGTTAGCAGTAAGGAAAAGTAAGAGGTAAAAGGTAAAAAGTAGAAAGTAGAAAACGATTCCAAGATTTCACAGTTCAACGATTTAACTTTTTCAATAACAATAACAGTTCAAACCTTAATCCGTTCTAAGGCATAAATTACTAAAAGTCCCAGCGCATACATCAGCAAATCAAGCCAGGAGAAGTGACTGCCAAAGAGGAGCACCGCGACTGATTTGTACGGGCCTTCAAAAAATTGCGTGAGATCAATCAGCTGAAGCATTTCGACCATTAAGGCAATAGACGCGGTAAGGGCTAGTCCCATTTTAACGGAAAAACGCGAACAACTCATCAGCAAGGTATAGATGAGAATTACCGCAAACAGATCGCCCAGATAACTACGAATGAATCCGCCTTTGAGATAGCCGGCAATTGCAGCTTCAATACCAAAAAGGATAATAAATCCGATTACGTAATAACGTCGCTTAGCACGTGGCATCATGGGGTTGTTTTTGGGTTAACCAAAACTGAAAACTAAAATAGCCCGCATTGAGTAGCAGACCAAAGCTCAGGGTGAAAATCCATACCCACCGGTGCTGAATGGGATTGATGAGGTATTGTAAAATGGTGTACGCCAGATCAAACGGATTGGTCACCAAATCCCATGAATTAAAACGTATAAATCTGCCCAGATAAATGCCAAAACCGCACAGCAGCAGTACGGCAATGGTCGCCAGATTGAGTCCTTTTGCCGTAATCTGGGTTGCAAATAACTTACGCCAGACGCGTATAGATTGAAAGCCGAAATACAAACTCAGCAGTGCAAAAACACTGATGGTTATCACGTCATACCAGAACCAGTTTGGCGGACTATACGAAAGGTGAACCAAGTCGGTGATTACATAAGGAGCATTGGGTAGAAAAAGCAGCCAGATCGCCAATAGTGTCGCTATTTTCAGCTTGTTTTTTAGAATTTGGGTTTGTGCTTCCACATACCAGGCAATGCCAAGTGGAACAAAGGCTAGAAAGAGATTCCATACCAGAAATAACCCGAAATAATCGTGTGTACTTTTTATGCGGAACACCAGCAGGAAGAAGCAGAGTATCAGTGCTGCAAAGAGGTATTTGAGTGTCGTGTATTTATTTAGAATGAAATTTTTCATAGTTATTCAATGTTCATTATTTCTAATTCGTTAGAGTTATTTTGTTTTTAGTGCCTCATATTCTTCCACACAGGTATCCAATGTCTTGCCCTGATTGTGAATGCAGTTGCAAAAATCAAAGCCGGCTTTTTCAGGCGTTCGGTCTTCAAATCGGGTTACACAATCTTCATAACTGTTACGCGGCATCAATTCGAAAAGGCGGTTTGATGCAAATACGGTAATTACAAACGAGGCGATGACTATACCTAAAAAGGCCCACGGGAATTTTTTAGAAACCAAAGGTGATTTTAGGCTGGCCAGATTTGGATTAAACCGCAGCGGCAGACTTTGGTCAGCGGAATACTTTGCATTAATCTCTTTTAAAGTAATACGCGGTACATACGTCAGAGACTTTTCGCCGAATGGCAAAATAAATTTGAGTCGGTCATAATTGTATAGCAGAATATACAGGTTGGCCAAAACCATTAAGGTAGAGGTTACCAGCGAACCTTCAAAACGCACTGCCCATGAAAGCACCCAGATGTTCACGATAATCGGAAAATAGAGCAGTGCTCCCAGCAGGGCTGTACGTTTAAAAAGCAATAGAATCGCGGCTAAGATCTGGGCCACACCAATAAACGGATAGTAAAAGCTTGTGTGGTGCAGCGCCTCCAGATACGCGCCCATAGGATGCTTGATGGCGAGGCCGCTGGCAAAGCGTTCGCCAATGATTTTGACATAGCCTGCAACGATAAAACCCAGCGCCAAAGTGCATCTGCAAAAGAGGTAGAAGAGTGCGTGCCAGAAATTGGTACGCACCTTTTTATAAAAACGAATGAATGAACCGTACATATGCTGTTTTAGTTTGATGGATTGAAATTAAGAATTCCAGTCAATTTTGCGCGAGACATACATCACTAGAGCCAGGATGATAAACAGGCCTATACTTCCCACAAGCAGCGCATAATTTTCAAGCTGAATAATGACGTAAATGAAACTGTACAAAAGCGTCAGCGAGAGGCCGATAAAAACCGGAAACTTAATATTCTTAAGAATACTTCGGGCGTAAAGCGAAATCAATAGCACAACCGCCACACTGGCGACCAGATAGGCGTTGAGGTAATTGCTGTGTTCAGAAATTGAAATCAGCAGCGTATAAAACATAACCAGCGCCAGCCCGATCATCAGGTATTGAAAGGGATGGATGGCGATTTTACTCAGTGTCTGAATGAGGAAGAAAATTAAAAACGTAAGGCCAATGACTAAAAATCCGTATTTGGCGGTACGTTCACTTTTTTGATATTCATCTACCGGAATCATAAAATTTACTCCAAACGCGTATTCCTTCAGTCCGGGTAAATGATTAAAAAATTCCTGTGGAAAAGGGCGGTTGATGTCGAGTACTTTCCATTTGGCATCAAAGCCTGTTCCCGCGAGTTTATCCTGATTGTAAGGCAGGTAATTGCCGGTAAAATTATTGGTTTCCCAATCTGAAGTGATCTGAACTTCGGTGGTTTTTCCAATGGGAATAAAGCGCAATTGCTCACTTCCGTTTATGTGCAGATCCATCGTAAACCGTACTGTTTGTTCCTGCGGAAGGCTTTCGGGTTTAATAAACGCACTTTCCATGGTATACAACTCCAGGTTAGTTAAATTGTCTGCGCGTCGCTTTTCATATTTTGAGGAGAAGGGATAAGCTGTTCCTTCCAAATTGATTTTGACCTGCTCGTTAACCCCTTTTAAATTGGAAGTCTGAAAAACCACACGTGCCTTATCCCAAAGAATCGCTGAAGGTTCTGAAGGCGCATCGCTAAAATCAGGTACGGCAAAGCTGCCCTCGAAGTGCGTTTGGGAATTGTAAACCGTGGTTTTATAAATGCTTCGGTTTTTAATCTCAGGATTAACCTGGGTTTTGAGTGTGAGCTCCTCGGGGAAGAAATAAGCGATATGCACCTCCTGCACGATCTGTGTTTCAAAGGATTTGGTATCCGTATTTTTGATCGTTTTTTTAGTTGCAGAAGTATAGGGAATCTTTAAGACCGGCCCGTAAACCAATACTTCTTCACCCCATTTTTCATTGATCTCAGCAACCACTTCCTGCTGTCGCTCGGCACGCTCCTCGATAAGACTTTGTACAAAAAACAAGGGAATAAGCAGAATGAGGGTGAGGAAACCCACCATAAACATGCGGGCGGTGATGGAGTTTTTAATCCAATGGATGAATTTGTTGGGTGGCTGTGGGTTTGAGGTGTTCATAATATGATTTTTTAAAGCGTGAGGTATTGATTTTTAAATTGATAAAAGGGTTTGTTCAAAATGGGTTCGTAATCCAGGTCAAACAGGCGTCCGGCAATTGAGCCTCTGTGATAGGCTTCGCGGAAAAGTGCATAGTGATCGGGATATAGGATGATACCGGCAAACAGTGCCAGGTGCAAAAACGGACTTCGTTTTCCGTTGCCATACAGAAAAAACTGAAGCGCTATTTCCTGAGCGGTATCGGTCTCATAACCCGTAAGCACGTGAAAAATGTCGTGGTTTTCACAGTGGGGCTGGGGCTCAAAGTTTTGTTTGAGGAGGAAACAACCCAGATGAAAACCCAGACTGTCCTCAGGATACTGCAACAGTTCGCCCCGGGAAATTCCCCAGGCTTTATTGCGTTTAAAGAGCACATAAATACGGCTGGTCAGGTCAAAAGAGGCGCCAACAACAAGCTCTCTTAGAATCGATAAAGTACTTTGAAATTCAAAGTAAATGAATAAAAAAATTGATTTAGTCATTTGGATTGATGAGTTTTTCTAAAGCTTCAATATGTTTAGTAAAGGCTTCGCGTCCTGCGGGCGTGGCGATATAGCGCGTATTGGGCTTTCGGTTAATAAAAGATTTTTCAACTTTGATATAGGATTCTTTTTCCAAGGCTTTGGTGTGGCTGGCGATGTTTCCGTCTGTTGCGCCCAGCAATTCTTTCAGCATATTAAAATCAGCAAAATCATTCACCATCAGGATGCTCATGATGCCCAGGCGTATGCGATGGTCAAAAGCTTTATTGATATGTTGAATGATGTTTTTCAAAATGTGCGGTTCAGATTTTAAAGCTTACTATTTGCCCTCTTGGGATAGGTTGGGTGAAGGTCACCGGTCGTATTTGCGATACATAATAGCCCCGTAAATGATGTGGAACACACCAAATCCCAATGCCCAAAAATACAAACCATATCCCACAAACTGCGTGGCAATTAAACCAATGAGCACGTTAGCCACACCCAGATATTTAATATCACCCACAGTAAATTTGCTGGCGTTAATCAATGCCAGACCATAGAAAATAAGAGTTGCCGGAGCGATAAGCCCTACAATACCGTACTGTATTAGAACTCCACAAAATAGTCCGCCTGTTATCAGCGGAAAACCAAAATTGGCCAGTAAGCGCTTAGAAACGGGATTCCAGATCTTTTCATGGAGTCTTTTGGCTTTACGCCAGGTAAGGAATGCTCCGGTTACGATTGCCAATAGGAGCGTAATGAAGGCGGTTAGCATCAGGTCTTCTACCAGATCGTAGGTCGCGATAAAGTCAGCAAGTTTACCCAGAATTAAAGAATCACCGGTATATGTGGGCATAGCTGCCAATCTAAAATGAGCATAGCCCGCAGCTGCAAGTGCATATATTCCGGCAAGAATCCCAGACAGCCCACTTAGGGACATAAACCGCGAGGAGCGACTCATCATATTCTTGATTTCAGAAATATCCTGAAGGTAATTTTTGGTTTCCATACAAAAGTACTTTGAATTGCAAAGTAAAGTAAAATAATTTAAATACGAAATTTTATAATTAGAGACAGAAGGGTATAAGAAGTAAGAAGTAAAAGGTAAGTGGTAAGAAGTAAAACGATTCCACAGTTCAACGATTAAACGCTCTTTTTAAAACTTAGGAATTCCAAAACCCCAAAAAACTATCTTAATAGCAATAGCAATAGCAATAGCAATAACAATAGCCAATCCTACTTTTGTGAAATCTTTATGGGCTCTGCGTTTGAAGACTCTCTGCAGGTTGTGTATCTTGTTGCTATAATCATTGAAAAATTTATATTATGAAAGCTTTATATAAAGCAAAAGCGACTGCACACGGTGGTCGTGACGGCAGCGTTGCATCAGAAGATGGTACACTCGATTTTAAACTATCGGTTCCTAAAGGTTTAGGAGGACCCGGTGG
Source organism: Leeuwenhoekiella sp. (assembly GCA_002708845.1). Lineage (GTDB taxonomy): Bacteria > Bacteroidota > Bacteroidia > Flavobacteriales > Flavobacteriaceae > Leeuwenhoekiella. The sequence goes on along the minus strand of PAPI01000020.1, from coordinate 201,444 downwards.
TGAAGGCACCAACCCGGAGCAGCTTTTTGCAGCGGGTTATTCGGCATGTTTTGGGAGTGCACTGGCACACGTGGCGCGCAGTAAAAAGGTAGATCTAGGCGATTATACCGTTACAGCAACCGTAAAAATTGGTAAAAATGAAGAGGATTTATTTCAGCTGGCTGTTGTATTAGATTGTTACATTCCTACAGTAGATGTAGAGCAGGGCGAAGAGCTGGTTAATGAAGCTCACGAAGTTTGCCCATACTCCCGTGCTACGATGGACAATATTGATGTGACCTTAAACCTGCTTCTTGACGAGTAAGTTTGAGTAAATCAGAAAGAATTAAAACCCGCATTATGCGGGTTTTTTTATATCTAATATTTCGGGGAAGTCTTGATCTTCTTCTGTAACTGATTGATATCTATCACCGTTGCATTCTTTAAATAAAGTCATCAAAAAGCTTTTTAGGTTGACTTAAGGTTATTCGAAAAAAAATGTTGCACTTTGCAACGCAGACGAAATCTCTTCGTCTTTAGAAAAGGAATTAGCAACTAACCATTTACCATTTTGCAAATTACCGAAATACTTGAGCGATGTAAGCAAAACGACCGGCGCGCACAGATGCAGTTATATAAAAAATATAGCGATGGCATGTATTATGTGGCGTTTCGGTTTTTGAAAAACTCATTTGAAGCTGAAGAAGCGATGCAGGAGGGTTTTGTAAAAGCGTTTACTAAAATGCACCAGTATAACGGGGAAGTTACTTTTGGTGCCTGGCTTAAACGTATTGTGATCAACAAAAGCATTGACATGCTGAAGGCTAAAAAGCTGGAGTTGGTTGCTATGAATGAGCAGGTGCTGGGTACCGTAGATGAGCAAAATGACTGGTCTGTAGATGATGGGATTACGCTAGATCAAATCAAACAGGCTATTGAAGAGCTACCCGAACGGTACCGCTATGCCGTGATGCTCTTTTTAATAGAAGGCTACGACCATCAGGAAATATCAGAAATATTAGAAATCACCGAGGTGGCCTCGCGCACGCTGGTGCACCGTGGAAAGAAAAAATTGCAGGAAAAACTTAAAACAAAGTACAATGGCACAGGATATTAGAGAAATGCTCAAAAATGACATGAGCATCCCGGCCGAAGGGCTTAAAAAAGGTCATGAAGCCCGTTTTAATGCGCGGCTTGACACCCATTTTGGAGCGCAAAATAAAGCTAAGGCAGAAGGATACCTTTGGATGAAAATAGCAGCGGTGCTGGTGGTGCTTATCGCCGTAGCCGGTTTGGTGCTTAACAATCCGTTGAATAGTGGTGCAGAGGTGCAGCCCACAGAAGCCAATCAGGTAGCGACAGCTGATGCCCAGAAGGTTCAGTTTAGCGACTTTTCACCCGAATATAAAGAAATCGAAGATCGCTATCTGGCAAGTATTCATATAGAACTTGCGCAGCTTAATGTTACCGAAGATAATAAAGCCGTAGTTGATGCCTTTATGGGGCAGCTTGAAGAACTCAATAAAGAATACGACAGGCTTAATGCCGATTTGATTGAAACCGGGGTTAACGATCAGAACATTCAGGCTTTGATTAACAACCTGCAATTGCGTCTGGATTTACTGTTTAAGCTAAAAGAGAAATTGAATGAATTACAGCAATCTCAAAACAATGAGATTCAAATTAATACCCTATAACATGAAGCGTTATTTAAATGGTTTTGCGCTTGCTTTTGCGGTTTTAGCCGGGCTGCCTAATCTTTTGGCACAGACAAAAGACCAAAAGCTTGATGAGCGTTTTACAACAGATGCCAATGTAGCTATACTGGCAGACACGCAATATGCCGATGTGGTTTTTGAAGACTGGAATAAAAATGAAGTGGCTGTTGAAGCCTATGTAGAGTCTGAAAATCTTTCAGATCAGGCACTCGATCAACTGCTTAAGAACTGGCAGGTGAGTGTACAGGGCAACAGTAAGGCGATCCGTATTGTAAGCAGTGGTGCCCCGGCAGCCGTTAATGTGGCGATGGGAGATGTGCAGGTACGTGGGATCAACGATTTGATCTCATCATCCATGCAGATGATGCAACCGGTGATGAAGAATGTATTTAGCCCGATGCTTGAGCAGTTTGCTGCGGTGCAGTTACCCGCAGACCAGTATAAGGCAATGAAAAATATTTCTTTTGATTACGAAGCCTACAAGCGTGATGGCACCAAATACCTGGAGCAGTATAAAAAGAAAATTGAGCAAAATCTGGGAGCTGATTTTGATGCGGTGATGAAAAAATGGGAGCGCGACAATAAGCAAAAGATGGAAGCCGGACAGGGACTTGCAGGCAGCAGTTTATTGGATATGCCTGAATCGCCTTTTGGTAAAAACATGAACTTTGACGGAAGCGCTTATGCTAAAGATAAAAAGGCGTATGTGGCCGCGATGAATAAGAAATTCGGTACCAGCGTTAGTGTAACCGATGTTGAGAAATGGCGAAAGGATATTAATTCTTGGGGAGCAGACTTCAGTAGAGATATGGAGGCCTGGGGTAAACGTTACGGTAAGCAGTTTGGCAGTTCAATGGAAAGTTTAGGCGCGCGATTTGGCAAAGCTCTAGAGAGTGATATGATGGCGCTGGGAGGTAATATTGATAAAGCCATGCAGGGATGGAGCGATGATTTTGCCAAAAAGCTGGAGGAAATGGCCGAGCAGCAGGGTGGTAACCTTCAAAAAACAGTTACCCGCGATGCCAACGGAAATGTCAGTACGCAAATGACCTATAGTTTTAATGGCAATACTGCTCCCGCAAACACGACAAAACCGCGCGGTACTTATAAGCGTAAAATTGTGATACGTATGCCAAAAGAAGCCCGGCTTGATCTCAATGTACGCCATGGAAACATTAAGATTACTGAAGCTAAGAATGCCCGGGTTAATCTCTCGCACGGGGATTTTATGGCCGAGACCATTTCAGGAGATAAAACCCTGATCAATGTGGCGTACAGTCCGGTTGCTGTGGCCAGTTGGGATTATGGCACGTTACAGGCAACCTATCTTAAAAACTGCGTGATTGACAAGGCCAAAAGCATAACGGTTAATTCACGTGCCAGCAGTATAGTAATTCACGAACTGGTGGATGCTGCTGTGATTTCAGGAAGTTTCAGTGAATTAACGATTCCTAAACTGGGTAAAAATTTTAAGACCTTAAACATCAATGTAGAAAACAGCGATGTGGTACTTAATCTGCCTGATTCGCCATTTCATTTCAACTTTAACGGCGTACGCAGTAGGCTCAATTATCCTACCCGCATTGATGCTAAGGTGATGGAAGGCTATAACAGCAATATGGTAAATGGCTTTTACAAGTCACGCAATACCGATAGTATGATCGCGATCTCGTCTAAGTTTAGTGATATCGTATTGAATTAAGAAGAAGTTAGAAGTTTGAAGTTTAGTTTAAATAGATTAGTTGGTTTTAATCAAATTAACCCGTTCCTGCCAGAACGGGTTTTTTGTGCATTATAGTTTAATTAGAATTGTATTTTTGCCGCGATGAATACCGCAACATTTTCAGATAAACTAAAGCAGCTAACTGCTGGTTTTACGCCAGTTATTGATACTGCTTACAAGGCTGAAGACTACCGCTATATAGATCTTTCTACAGATAATGTCATATTAAAAGAAGTAGATACCGCATCCGCGAAAGCGATTCAACACTACATATCTACTTATCTTTCAAAAACTGGAGGACAGGTGGCTTACGGTGGATACCTCGAAAAGCGCAGCATCTACGACCGAAGCATTTACTTCAATAATGGGAATCCCCAATTACGCCGCAATATTCATCTGGGGCTTGATATCTGGTGTCCTGCGGGCACACCTATTTTAGCTCCGGTAGCAGGAATGGTGCATAGTTTTAAGAACAATAAAAACTATGGGGACTACGGGCCCTGCATCATCTTGGAGCACAGCTTTGAAGATTTGCAGTTCTACACGCTTTACGGGCATTTGTCCGTCGATTCTTTAGCAAATCTCAAAACCGGTCAGTTTTTTAAAGCCGGGGAGCGCATTGCTTTTTTAGGCGATACTAGCGAAAACGGAGATTACGCCCCACATCTTCATTTTCAAATAATACGGGATATGCAGGGTAATAAGGGCGATTATCCAGGCGTTTCTACGCAAAATAATCTTGCATTCTACAAAGAGAATTGCCCGGATCCCCAGCTGTTGTTCAAAATTATGCTTCAATAAGTCTGAAGGTATTTCCATATATTTTTAAATAGTTAGAGTCAACAATATCCTTCTAAATGCTGAATTATATTTAGTTATTTGCTCTTTATGTTGATTATTATATACTCAAATTCACGTTTGCGCGCTGATTTTTGAATTTTATTGTTAAGATAGTATGAAGTTGTGTTAAGATTTAGTTAAGCCTCTGCTTGCTATCTCTATAATTTTACTCGGTGTTTACAAGCGCTAAGCTGTTAAACTATTCAGTAATTCTAAAAATGTCCAACACATGAGTAAAATGCTATTTTATCTATTTCCAATTAACTATGTGCGCTATGAGAAGCGCAAACTGGTGTTATTGAGCTTTTTTTTGATGGCTACACTATGTTCTTTTTCTCAGAAGAGTATAACCGGGACTGTAACAGATGACAAGGGGATGCCTTTACCCGGAGTGACGGTAAAGGAGCAAAACACTTCAAATGGTGCAGTTACTGATTTTGACGGTAATTTTAATCTAACCATTACCCAGACCGATGCGGTACTAATTTTTTCTTTTGTAGGATTTGAAACTCAGGAAGTACCTGTGGGCAATCAAACAAATATTACGGTTTCTCTAAAAGAAAACTTAGAATCCTTATCTGAAGTAGTAGTAATAGGTTACGGAACCCAAAAGCGTGCCGATGTTACCAGTGCGGTGGCCAGCGTTAAATCTGATGAATTTATTGAAGGTAATGTACGCGATGCCGCTCAATTAGTTCAGGGTAAGGTCGCGGGTCTTTCTATTTCTGCACCTTCAGGAGATCCTACTGCGGGTACACAAATTAGGTTAAGGGGGATTGCCACTTTAAATGGTAGTTCTGCCCCGCTTATTTTAGTTGATGGTGTACCCGGTAGCCTGCAAACCGTTGCTCCAGAAGACATAGCGTCTATTGATGTTTTAAAAGACGGTTCGGCAACGGCCATTTATGGTACGCGAGGTACCAATGGGGTGATTATCATTACAACCAAGGGTGCCGGTAATAATATGCAGCCTACCATTGAATATACGGGTAACGTTTCCTTTCAGTCCATTAGCAATAAACTTGATTTTCTAAATGCCTCAGAATTGCGGGATAAATACGATGAGGGTTACAGCTTTACAGGAGCAAATCTTCAGGATTATGGTTCAGATACTGATTGGCTTGATGAGATCACTCAAAATTCAATCAGTACCATACATAATGTCTTATTTAGAGGCGGAAATGAAAACACGAACCTGAGTGCTTCGGTTAACTATCGAAATCTGCAAGGTATTTTTATAAATACTAACAATAAAAGATACACTGGTCGAATTGATGTGAATCACGCCATGTTTGATGGTAAGCTGAAAACCAATTTTAATGTTATTGTTAGTGAGCAGGAATTTTATACCGGCGGTGATGGGTATAGTTTTAATCCTTATGTTTTTAGACAGGCTTTAATACGTAATCCAACGGAGCCTGTAAAGAATGAAGATGGAAGCTGGTTTGAGAGAGATGTCTATTTTTATGATAACCCTGTTGCTTATCTCAAAGAGGCCGATGGTCAAAACCGGTATCGCAATATGCGCTTTACAGGAAGCCTGGCTTATTCATTTACCGATGATCTTACGCTTCAGGGATTGTATACGCGAAAAGGCAACTCTAACATACGCGGTTATTACGAAACCAAAAATCACGTTTCAACTACAAAAAACGGTCTGGAAGGTTATGCCTCAAGAGGTACAGATGACTACGTTGGAAATTACGGTCAAATTACTTTAGACTACAAAAAGAACTTCGATCTTCATAAAATCACTGCTCTTGCCGGTTATAACTATGAAGACAACGTCTACGAAGGCTTTTACGCCACTAACCGAAACTTTCCCTCTGATGCGTATACCTATAACAATATAGGATTAGGCCAGGGTTTACCGCTGGGTCAGGCGGGTATGGGAAGTTCTAAAAGTTCTGATAAACTCATAGCATTCTTTGGTAGGGTTACTTACAATTATGATGATAAATACCTGCTTATGGCGAGTTTACGCCACGAGGGATCTTCTCGCTTTGGAGCAGAAAACAAATGGGGTAGCTTCCCTGGTGTTTCTGCCGGATGGCGTATAAATGAGGAATCCTTTATGGAGAATGTTGATTGGGTTAATAATTTAAAATTACGAGGCGGTTTTGGTGTGACCGGTATTAATGCCGGTAGTTCCTACCAGTCTCTAAGTAGCTTGAATTACAGTAATTATTTCTTTTACAATGGTCGCTGGATTCGTGAGTTAATTCCGGCTAGAAATGCCAACCCAGATTTAAGATGGGAAAAAAAGGAAGAGTTCAATATCGGACTTGACTTCGATCTTTTTGGCGGAGTTCTTAGCGGTGCTCTAGATTATTATGACCGTCATACAAAGGATGCGCTCTACAACTACGATGTACCCACACCGCCTTATTTGTACGGAAGTATAACTGCAAATGTCGCAGAGGTGAGTAACAGTGGTTTTGAAGCATTACTAACGGTAAATCCATTTCAAAAGGGAGATTTTAACTGGAATAGTGTGTTCACCTACTCAACAAATACCAATAAACTGGTTTCGCTTTCAAACGATCAGTTTCAAACAACTAATGATTTTTTCTATGCCGGTTACACCGGTGAGCCCATTCAAATTGCTACGCATATCGTAGAGGTAGGGGAAACTATCGGTAATTTTTACGGATTAAAAACTGTTGACATAACCGAAGATGGAATTTGGTTAGTTGAGAATGCTGACGGAGAAATCATCCCGGCAACAGAGTCTTCAACAGCAGACAGACAGATTTTAGGCAATGGATTACCGAAGCATTATCTAAGCTGGAATAACACGTTCAATTATAAGAACTGGGATTTAAATGTGAATATGCGTGGAGCTTTTGGCTTCCAAATATTGAACTTTTCAAGAATGTTTTACGAGAACCCGACCATTGGCTATAATGTCCTGGATTCTGCTTTTGATGAGGTTTATGGGAAAGCAGTTTTGTCTGATGTACAACGCTTTGTAAGCCACTATGTCGAGGATGGTGATTACTGGAAAATTGATAATGTAACCCTTGGATATACCTTCAATACTGAAAAGAGTGACGTCATCAACCGTTTAAGAGTTTTTGCCTCAGGACTCAATTTACTTACCATAACTGGCTATAAAGGGGTAGATCCTGAAGTGAACAGAGACGGTCTCGCTCCGGGTAATGACGATCGCGATAAATATCCCACAACACGCACACTGAGTTTGGGGGTTAATTTAACTTTTTAAAAAAAATACTATGAAACTACGAGATAAAAACACTTTACGTGCCTTAAGGAAACTGGCACCACTAGCTATAGTTCTTACGTTTTTCGCAACTTCATGCACTAACCTCGATGAGGAAGTTTTTTCTGAAATAACAGAAGATAGCTTTATACCTGCAGATGAGGATATCGTTGCATTGACAGCATCGGCCTACACACCGTTGCGTTATATTATGAGCTGGCAGGGCTTATTTGATTTACAGGAAGAATCTGCAGATACTTTTGTAACGCCTACCCGGCCTAATGGTTGGGATGATGGTGGGACTTACAAACGCATGCATTTCCATACCTGGGATGAGACTCAGTACCAGCCCAGAAACACCTGGTTATCCTGTTTTAGAGGGGTTAATAATATCAACCGTGTAATTTCACAAATAGAATCCGGCTCACTACCCATTACCGAAGATCAGGCTTTAGCCGTGACATCGGAGTTGAGAGCTTTGAGAGGTTTGTACTATTCTATTCTTCTGGATACCCATGGAAATGTACCCATACTGAAAGACTTTAGTGATGAGGTGCCGCAACAAAGTTCGCGGCAGGAAGTTTACGATTTTGTTGTTTCAGAACTTACAGAGGTAATTCCAAACCTTTCAGAAACTGTAGATGTAAGTACGTATGGCAGATTAACCAAATACGGAGCAATGCAGATTCTTGCCAGAGTCTATTTGAATGCAGAGGTTTACACAGGCACAGCGCAATGGGAAAAATCACTTGCACTTTGTAATGAAATTATTGACTCCAATAAATATCAATTAGATAGTGACTATGGTGCGATATTCACCACAGAAAATCAATCCTCACCTGAGATCGTTTTTTCAGTTCCTTATGATCGTATTTATGCCGGGGAGTGGAACCAACATATGAAAATGCTTCTTCCAAGTCATAGAGATGTTCTTAATATGCAAGCCCAGCCTTGGGGCGGAAGCAGCGCAAATCCTCAAATCATCGACAGTTATGAGCCTGGAGATAAGCGCCTGGAAGAAACCTGGTTTGAAGGAGAGCAGCGCGATGCTGATACGGGAGAATTATTATTTACATTAGTCAATTTTATGCCCAGTATTTATTTCTGTGAGTTTGAAGAAGGTCTTAGATGTCACAAATATGATATAGCTGCGGGTTCTAATGGAAGCCTCAGTAATGATTTTCCTATGTTACGTTATACCGATGTGCTCATGATGAAAGCAGAAATACTTCTTCGTACCAATAAAGCAGATGATGCAGCTGTTATTGTAAGTGAGGTCAGAAGCAGGTCTTTTGAAAATAGTGCAGATGCGAGTGTTACCGGAGCTGAGCTTATGGCCGACTCGACTGTTGAATACGGAGTCTTGGGAGAGGATGGTGAAGTAGCAGATGCAGGTAATACGGCTACAATACCCTATGGTAGATTCTTAGATGAATTAGCCTGGGAATTTGCTGCAGAAGCCAGAAGACGTACAGACCTAATCCGTTTTGGGGTTTATCAAACGAAAAGCTGGTACAATCATACACCTCAGGGTGATTATACAACACTCTTTCCTATAGGTTTAGAAGAATTGAATACCAACCCGAATTTATCTCAGAATCCCGGGTACTAAACTTGATAGAACAATTAAAACGGCCATTTTAGATGCTATTCTAAGATGGCCTTTTTTTTTTGGAAAGGTTTTACGAATAGGAATGTTTTAGTAAAACTAAAATTATTGTTTCTGTTTGAATTAAGCGTTTAAATCCAATAATTGAATACTAGCCAATTGCTTGAGCATTTTTTGAAACTTAGTGATTTTTCTAATTCAAAAAGGTTTGTGATTAAGCCTTAATTTTTAAAGATATGGCCAGGCAATTCGCATTAGCCGATTGAAGCGCCTGTATTATAGTAAAGTTATGAGTATTAGAGCTCAGAACTTCTTGTTAGAATTTGAAAACCAACTTCGCTATCTAGTATATGTTTGATTTAATTTCAAAATGGGTATTGATAGCATTGATTGCTGTCCAGATTAACAATCCTTTTACTGGTTAGTCTAAAGGACTTTAAACATTTAGAGTTTGTTCTGGATCTAGTTGAAAAGAAAAACCCCTGGAAAGATTTCTCTCCAGGGGTTTGTTTTTAAGGCCTTAACAGCTATGATTCAACTCTTAATTCAAAGAGACGTCCAGATATACCGAGTGTCTTCCGTAGGTGTCGTAAAAAGGTTTAAAGGGAATTCCGTCAATTTTAAACTCCAACGTTTTTGGGTTTCCGGTTATGGTTTTTCCTAAATCTTTTGCGTTGAGTTGTATTTTTCTAAATTCAGTTAATGGACTGGTTTCCTGTGCGGCCAGTAGTACGGGACCGTAAAATAGACTGGCAATATTAGGCTGATCCATCAGGGCTTTTAAGTGGAAACTAAAAGGCATTTTTATAGTGATGCGATCGTCATTTTTCCAGTTGCGTTTGATGCTCAAATAGCTTCCGGGAGTTGCCTGAATCTTTTCAGCTTTTCCGTTAATCGTTACTGAAATTCCTTTGGTTGCCCATTCAGGGACTCTTAATTTTATTTCAAATTTTGCTTTACCTTTAATAATCAACGTAGTCTCATCTTCTCGTGGAAAATCAGTTTCCTGCTCTATACTAATCCCTTTTGATTCCCAGTTCAACGTAGAAGGTACGTAGAGGTTTACATAAAGGGCTTTATCGTCTTTACTTTTAAAATAGATTGAATTTTGAAGTTTGGTACTGCTTTCCAGAGCCGTACCGTTACAACAGGTAAAACCACTCATATCAGCATTTGAAAATTGCTTGGTAGAGCCCGGTCTTAACGGAATATGATAGGTGTTTGCCGGACTATCCTCTGCCACAGAAGCCAGAATTTGGTTATACAAACCTTGCTCGTAATAGTCCATAAATTCGGTACGTGGATCAACCAAAAAGAGACCCCTGGTAAGTTTAAGCATATTGTAAGTACCACAGGTTTCATTCTGCCCACCAGCGGAAAGTCCGTTTTCATAAAGCGTAGCCGGTTGACCTACAAAACATTCCGCATTAGCCGGATTACGGGCGCCTGCTACTCCGCCAATACTGTACATATAATCATTTTTTACCTTGTACCAGAAGTTGTCTGCAACCTTTAGATATTCGGGAGCCTGCGTATCGCTATACATTTCTAAAGCACCTACGATTTGAGGGATGTGCTGGTTGGCGTGCAAACCTCTAAAGGTATCTACATTTTTAGCCAGCCCGTGCGTGTGATTGGCATCACCATAAAACACTTTGATGTTGTCAAAAAGTTTCGCGGTCTCGAGATAGCGGTCCTGATTGGTCAGGCTGTATAAATGTGCCATCGATTCATTCATACCACCAAATTCTCCCGCGATATACGTATTCCACATACTTATTAAAGTATCGGTAGGAAGCTGGCTTAGGCGGGCGTGTACCCAGTCGCCCATACCAGTAGCAATCTCCAGGGCCTTAGTATTTTCACTTACTTCGTAAATATCCATAAGACCGGCGAGAATTTTATGCAGCGTATAATAGGGAGCCCATATTTGGTTTTCCTGTCCGCCATATTTAGCGCCACCTTCAAGCATAATAAATTGATCTGGCGGGTAAGCGCTTATAAAGCCCTTACCCCAATTCCAATAGTCATTGCGTATGCCTTCAGCACTTAAATTTGAATTGTAAGTAGTATTACCGGGACCAACGGGTACAGCGGTGGGATCTGCAACAGCAGGACCACCGGGATTCTCTGCTTTTCCTGATAGCTGTGACAGCTCATAGAGCACCGCTACCATATAATCCATCTTATCCTTAAAGACTTTTTGCAGGGCAGGATCGTAAGCAGTACTGGCATAGGCCTGAGCCAGGGCGCTTAGGTAATGACCCGTTGCGTGCCCCCGTAATTTTGTTTCCTGAGAATCCCAAACGCCCAGGGGTTCTGCTCCTTCAGGCTGAGTTTGTCCGAATGCATCTCTAAACATATATAGGAAAGAATCGGGGTTGGTCTCAGCCAGAGTTTCAATAAATTTATCACGGTTTTCAATTAACTTGGTAGCCTCCCCGGTAGTTGCAGGGTTTAAATAAACCTGATCGAGTGCAAAAGCTTCAAGTTTTTGCTTCGGTGCTTTTTTCGACAGGTTTTCTGAAACAATAACTCTTGCCTGAGGCTTTAAATCGGTGCCGGGTACGCTACCGGTTACCACATATGAGCCTGCTTCCGCAACAGAAGCATTATCTGTAGGTGCAGGCCATATTACCCGCACAGCCGGACCATTAGTAATACCGTTGCGATAACTTCCTTTTAAATAACGGGGTAATCTGGGTAATTCACCCACGGCGGTGCTCACAGTTACCTCTTCAACCCCGGTAAGAAAAGCGTTATAGAGTTGAGGTATAGTTTTGTCGAATTGAGGTAAACCGGCGTTTTCCTCTTCGCGTTCATTTACGACCTGTGTCTCGTGCAGAGCGTTGTTATAAATCCTCTTTACTTGATTTTCAGTTAACGGAGTTCGGTAGATTCTAAAATCGTGTAGCTTTCCGGTAAAAGCAGGTGCATTGCCTGCCAAAGACTGACCTATAGTTAATTTGTTTCCGGCTTTTGTAAAAGCATCGGCAAGGTCAAAACGTATCATTTCTTCCGCAGCTTCTTTTCCATTAATATAGGTGCGTAAAGATTGTGCAGGAAAGTCGAGTACCACGACCAGATGTGCCCATTTTCCGGGTTCTATTCCTCCTGTCCCGGTTGCCAGCTGCGGGTTTGAATCCGTTTCCAGCCCGGCTACAAATCCGGCTGCCTCTTCCAGATTATGTGGAGCGGCAAAGAAATGATTACCCTTAGGTTGTCCGAAATCAAAGAGATAAAAGCCCTGATTTTCACCTTTGAGATACATCCAGCTACTCACGCTTAGGGATTCAACGCCATTAAAAATTTGAGGAGGGAGACTGATGAATTCATTTGCTTTTCCTGAAAACTCGATAACCTTTTCAAACAACAAATCGCTCACAAAGTGTGGATTTGTAGCACTGAATTCAGCGTGTAAATTATTTCTGGACCAGTCTTTAGCATCACCTTCTAAGGCATAACGTGCGATAAGATCGGTCTCTCCAATGCCGTCTAGAATTTGATCACCTTCCTGAGCTTGCAGACCAAAAATGGATAAAATCAGAATGACGAGTGTAAGGTAATAGGGATTTTTAAACGTGGATATACTCATAATATAATGAAATAGGATTATTCTGGTTCTAGACCAGATTGAAAGAATATTAAAATTACGATTTCATACAAAGCAGTATTTATGAATCTTAGCGAAGCTTAATACTATGTTGATTAAAAGCATAGGTAGATCAAATACTTGCTCTATATTCAGAAGGAGTCATTTGCTTCAGCTCTTTAAATTTTCGATTGAAATTGGCCACATTGGGGAATCCTGATAATTCAGAAATAACGCCAATAGACAGGTCCTTTTTATTATAAAGTAATTTACAGGCCTGCTCGATTCGTAAATCTATTAAGAATTGAAAATACGTTTTGTTAGTTCGTTTTTTGAAATAGCGGCAAAAGGCATTTTTACTCATATTAGCTTTTTCAGCTACTTCTTCCAGCGCGATGTTTTCCTGATAATTATCTAAAGTAAACTGCAACACGTCATTCATCCGTTTACCTTCATCATCTGAATAGGGTTTTTGGTAGATAAAGGATGATAAAGGAGTTGACTCTGCGTGAATGAGAATATCTAAAATCTGTAAAAAAGTTGCGACGCGTTGTATGCGATTTTGCTCTTTAAGGATTTCAAACTTCTTATATAGTATGCTCTGTTGCGAGACGATCTTCATTCCGTGATCAGACTTTTTAAAGAAGTTCTCGACTCCGGTAAGATCACTTAAATTGAAGAAATCTTTACCAAAAGAGCTTTTGGTAAAAAAGAGGCTGTACATTACCGACTCTTCCTTTATGTCAGAATCAGATCTAAATACGTGGGGTATTTTTTCGCCGATAATTAAGATGTCACCGGGTTTGTATTCATTAACCGTATCTCCCAAAATAAGCGATCCGCTACCTTTTACAATATAGCTTATCTGTATCTCTTCATGCTCGTGTAACTTGTCGTAAAACCGCATTTCGCGATCTTCCTGATATACTAACGATTCCTTACCGGGCTTAGGGACTTTAAATGGTAAAATTTTCATCAGTTGGGCATTGTTTGTTTAAAATTACTTCAAAATTTCATTTGTAGGTCATATAGGGGTAATATAGTATCACTATTGGATAATGTATTATATACACTTCTCTGATTTTAACGTTTTAAGGCTGAATCTGGTCTAGCATATTGTCGCCTACTCGCAATTTTAACGTTTGGAAGAAGGTTAACTTAGGTTTAAGACTGGTGTAGATTCTATAAATTTTCGATACTGAAGTCTGTTAATTTTGAATTAATTCAATCAAAAACAGCGATTTTATGAAGAAAATTAACGGAATTCTTACATTATTTGTTATAGTCATTAGCCTCTGGTCTTGTTCAAAAGACTCTGCTTTTGAAGAGGAAGAAATTCAGCCACCTGTTGAATCAGAACTTGAGATTTACAAACCACAGGAGTTTGGCGATATGGATTATGAAGATGATTCCAGTACCTGGAGTTTTGATCGCAGCCGGGAGTCTGAACATTTTATCATTTTTTGGGATGCGAAATATAATGATCTTGACCCTGGATCAACCAGCATACCTGAGCAATACCGAGTTAACATTGATAACCTTCTGGAAAAAGCCGAAGTGTTTTATGATTTAAATGTAGAGCAGCTCAAATTTGCAGATTTGAATCTCGAGAACACCAAGCTCAACACCTACAAAATGATGATTTTCCTGTATTACCAGGATGAGTGGCTGGCAACAGGGGGCGGGTATGACGATGTCATTGGTGCTCTATGGATTAGCCCCGGAACCACACAACCCGCAGGGCATACATTAGCCCACGAAATAGGACACAGTTTTCAATATCAAGTATTTTCCGATTTAGGAAATGGTCACGGTTTTCGATATGGTTTTGGAGGAAATGGTGGTAATGGCTTCTGGGAACAAACGGCCCAGTGGCAGGCATTTAAGGCTTTTCCGTCACAGGTTTTTACAGCTTATGATTTTAGCGTTTACATTGAGAATTACAATAAACACCTTCATCATGAAAATTACCGCTACGCCAGTTATTTCATCCATTATTACTGGACCCAATTACACGGTCAGGAGTTTATAGGCCGTCTATGGCGTGAAGCCGAGCAGCCCGAAGATCCGATTCAGGCTTATATGCGCTTAACTGGCATTGATACCGAAGCCTTAAATGATGAGATCTACGATGCGGCATCAAAAATGCTTACCTGGGATTTGGACGAACTCCGCGATTTAGGAGAAGATTATATAGGAGCTCAAAAATTTGATTACACCACAGGCGAAGATGGTACGCATACGGTGGCTAAAACCTATGCCCCACAAACAACCGGATATAATGTGATTCCACTTAAAGTGCCGGAAGCCAATACAGAAGTTCAGGTAAACTTCCAAGGCAAGGCTAATGCAGCAGGATTCAATACGGTTGATGCTTCGATCGCAGGATGGCGTTATGGTTTTGTAGCACTCAAAAATGGAGGAGAGCGTGTTTACGGAACGATGCACAGTTCAGCCGAAGGTGAATACGCTTTTTCAGTGCCCGAAAATTGTTCCAAACTCTGGCTGGTGGTTACTGGTGCGCCTACACAGTATAGTGCACACGCATGGGATGATGATAACAGCAATGATGCAGAATGGCCTTATGCGGTAAAGTTTACCAATACCAATATTTTAGGATATGTTGATTCATCAGGAGACGAAACGCCAGAATCAAAAGATTTTATGTATAACCTTACGTTTCCTGCAGATGCCGAAGCGTATTCCGGTAAAACGGTAGCTGTAGATGCAGATCAATTAGCCACTGCATTTCAGCTTTCTTCTAATGAAATCACGGCCAAAATAGGAGGTGCTATTAAATTTTACGCCATAAACAGTAATGGAGATTTGATTTCACAAACAACAGCAAATGGCTATGGACACTGGTTTAGTTCTGCTGGTGATGTAGTAAATTGGGGTGATACTGCTTATGTATTTTCAGAATTTGATGAAGCCGGATTAAAATTTAGTGTAGGGCAGTACCCTGGTCGTTTAACAACAGGAGATACCTATACCATCAAACAGGCTTTGGTCTATGAATATGAAAGCGGAAAGTCTGTACAGGCTACGTTCACTTTCGATATTGAGATTGAATAGCAACCGGATTTTAAGAGTTTCCGGGGAGTTAGCTTTGCTATTCTGAAAAACGCACTTTCGATTCTTTGAGCAGAGTTGTTCGTTAGAAGCATCGGGTGCGTTTTTGGCCTTTAATAGAATTGCCTTTTAGAATTAAAATTATGTTTCAATTCACCAATTTTCAAGTAGTGCTCCTTTTACTTGTATTATCCACAGCCTGCGATAATAACCGAAGCATTTCAAAGGAAGATCAGACTTTTTCAAGTATTGAAGTTTCAAATGACCAAGACCAGGTGTCTGATGTTAATCCTATAATTCCGGGCTGGTTTGCAGATCCTACGATCAAAAAATTTAATGGAATTTATTATATCTATGCCACCACCGATAATGAGATGCTTGCTTCCGGGGCTCCCACCGTCTGGTACAGCGATGACTTTGAAAATTGGTATAACTACACTATGGAAATCCCTTCGTTATCGGCTGTGAATCTACGTAATTACTGGGCTCCAGATATTATTAAAGGTGATGACGGCCGGTTTTACCTCTATTTCGGAAATTGCCAGGCCGGTTGTAATATTTACGGTTATGTGTCTGACACGCCCGTAGGTCCCTGGCAAAAATTGCAGGAAGACGATACACCGGTGATCTCTCACGGCTTTCCTCGTGAAGGTTTTCCTTCACTGGATGCTCAATTTTTTGAGGATACTAACGGAAAAATTTACGCGTATTGGGGAACCTGGGTACATTATAACGGCGGTTACGCTGTAGGAGAACTTGATTCGGAAACTAGGAGCTTCATTAACGAGGCCAGAAATATTCCGTTGGAGCAAACTCCGCAGCCTTTTGAGGCGCCCTATATGTTGAAGAAAGGTGAAAAATATCTGTTGATGTATAGCGGCGGCTCTTGCCACGATGAGACTTATAATGTGCGTTACTCGTATGCCGATAGTCCGTGGGGGCCTTTTACACCGGGTGATAATAATCCGGTTTTGAGCACTACGGAAGACGGAAACGTACACGGTCCCGGACATCATTCGGTATTAAAGGAGGGTGATGATTACTATATAGCCTATCACAAGCACGATTACCCGATGACACGTGGTGGTCTGGCCCGGCAAATTTGTGTAGATGAACTGCACTTTGAGAATGACTCTACCTTGCCGAAAGTAAAACGAGATAAGACCTCGTTATCAAAACTAAGAACGTCCAAACTACCCGAAGATTTGGCGCACAACGCTACGGCAACGGCCAGCTCGAGTTATCATTTAGAAATCCCGGGAATGGATTATACCTTCAGTCCATCTCAGGCGGTAGATAAGGATAACGCTACGATGTGGAAAGCTGCTTCAAATGACCTTCCGCAATCTCTGGAAATTGATTTAGGTGCGGTTTATCCCGTAAAACGAATTGCTACCAGTTTTGAATTTGCCAGTTATTATTATCAGTATCAAATTGAATATTCAACCGATGGGAAGAAGTGGAAGCTTTTCACCGACCGGTCAAATAACCGTATTCCCGGTAGCCCTATGCTTGATGATGGGGATGTAGCAGCACGCTATCTCAAGCTGAAGGTTTTGGCAACTGAAAAAACCGGACTTTTTACCGCCGTATGGAATTTGAAAGTGTACAGTGAGCTTTTTGAAATACCCTTACCTAATCTTAAAAATAAAGCATCCTCAAACCCGCCTGCTCCCAAAGCATCTAAGCAGCAACTCGTAGACCTGGGTGCTGAAGGATTAGTCACGGGTAAGCCATTTGCCTCAGTAAAGAATACGGGAACTTACGGGGGTAATTTCATTACCAACGGGTCTGTTACAATAGCTGAAGCAAACGGGATTAAGGCCTTTCACTTTAAAGGCGGAGCCTTGATTTTAGATAAACCCGTACCGGAAACGCTGGCATGGAATGCTGCTTTTACCGTGGCTGCCTGGGTTAAAAATCCGGAGGTTTCCAATGAAGACGAATGTCTCGCCTCCTGGTGTGACCGTTATAAATTCGGACTGGCCAATTCGTACAATGCTTTTTTCTATAATTCGGGGAATTACGGTGCAGCGGCGCATTTAGATGGTCATTTTGATATGGGTTATAAAAGTGTACCCGAAGCCGATATATGGCATCATCTCGTATTAACCTTTGATGGCGTAACCGAAAGAATCTATGTAGATGGTAAGCTGGATAATGCGCAGATGATGACCTTATCCAGTCAGATTGAGAGTGCTAAAATGATCATAGGATCTTCAGATGCCGGGGAAGCCTTTAGCGGATACCTGGCTTCGCTGAAATTTTATGACCGGGGCTTAAATGAAAACGAAATACAAGAACTTTTAAAGCAAACCCAACCGGGAGACTAAGTTCTTTTATTTCGGCCTATCTATGTAAAAAATGCTTATCCTTTAGCTTGAATAGGTTTGACAGGGATAAGATAGTATGCGTACTCGCTAATATGTCTATACCTGCAATTGCCGATTTATGCTATTTTTCATTTTTAAAAATTCCTATCAGGGATCAAAATAGAACTGTAACTCTTTTTAAATGCACACGTACAAATTAAAACTCTTTTCGGCATTTCTGTTTTTGAGCTTTTCGCAGCTCACACAGGCTCAGGATTATTGGGAAAATCTGGCTTCAAAACCAGAAACTTTGGGTCTTGAAGACGGGATTGATACCTATAAAACCAAAAACTTTATACTCAAATTGGTCAAAGAGTCCCAAACTGTGGCCGGCTTGTCTCCGGCAGATGAACCCGGTTTTGACTTTACACCGGGAGACCGTTTGGAAGTTCGTGGTAAAGACGGTTTATACTGGCTGGGGGATCTCAATTTCAGAATCAAAAATGCTTCAGGCGAATGGATCTCTTACAGTACTGCTTCGGCCCGCAAACCGGTAATTCCACTTGAAACTTCGGGTTCGGTGCTTGCCGCTGCAGATTTGAGACCCACGTTGCCTGATGATTTGCCGTTAGAGATTACGCGATATTATGAAGACAATCAGGGCGATTTGGTTTTGCGCTTACGCCTAAAAAATACTTCAACTTCAACTGTTGAACTTGGTGCTTTGGGCATCCCGATGGCGTTCAACAATATTTTAGAAGGAAAATCTTTAGATGAAACCCATGCGCAAAACGTATTCTTTGATCCGTATATAGGCGAGGATTCAGGGTATTTAGAAGTTAAACGACTTAGTGGAGTAGGCAGCGGCCTGTTAGTGCTTCCTTCCGAAAACATGCCATTTGAAGCCTATAGACCTTTAAACGATGACCCTTCAAGACGCAGCGTGGTCTTTGAAGGTTTCCACGAGTGGATGTCGCACAGTCTAGCTTATGCCGAGCAGGAGTGGAAAGGAGTGGAGCAATGGAATGAACCTACTTCTACCATCCTCAAGCCGGGAGAAAGCAAAAATTTTGCACTTAAACTTGTACCCACTATCGGAGTAAAGGGCACGCAACAAAAATTAATTGAAGAAAAGCGTCCGGTGGTGATAGGAATCCCCGGTTATGTATTACCTCAAAATGTGACCGCACAATTGTTTTTAAAATATCCTAAAAAGGTAACTTCTATGCGTGTTGAGCCGGAAGGAGCGCTTGTGGTTACTGAAGAAAAGCCTGCTAGAAACGGCTATGCGCAGTATCAAGTTCAGGGTAAAACCTGGGGGCGTGCGCGCCTGACTATTGTTTATGCCGATGGACTCAAGCAGACGGTTAATTATAAAGTCATTAAGCCCGAAACTGAGGTGGTTAAGGACTTTGGGCATTTCCTCACTACCGAACAATGGTTTGATGAAGAAGGCGATATTTTCCAAAGAAATCCATCTGTAATTTCGTATGATTACGAGACTAAAAAACAACTCACTCAGGATAGCAGAGTTTGGGTTGCGGGATTGAGTGATGAAGGCGGTGCGGGAAGTTATCTGGGCGCGATGATGAAACAGTTTATTTTACCGGATGCTGAAGAAATCAAGAAAATGGAAGCCTTTATAGACGGAACCCTCTGGGGCGTAATTCAGGATGCTGAAGGTGACCAAAAGTATGCGGTAAAAAAGAGCATTTTTTATTACGAACCCGATAAAATGCCTGAAGGGGCTTACAGTGATACCATAAACTGGAAAACCTGGGCCGCCTGGAATAAAGAACACGCAGATGATCGCGGCCGCTCGTACAACTATCCGCACGTGGCCGCCACGCATTGGGTGATGTACCGTTTGGGCAGGTATCATCAGGGATTGGTAACCAATCACAACTGGGACTGGTATTTAAAAAGTGCCTATGGAACTGCAGTAGCGATGATTGAAGATGCTCCGTATTACGCGCAATTTGGCCAGATGGAAGGCAGTGTTTTCTTGTTTATTCTAAACGATTTGCAGAAAGAAGGTTATACCGAGATGGCTAAGGATTTGGAAACCCGTATGAAAGCCCGCGCCGATCATTGGAAATCCCTGAATTATCCTTTTGGAAGCGAAATGCCCTGGGATTCTACCGGGCAGGAAGAAGTATTTATGTGGTCTGACTATTTTGGATATGATGAGAAAGCTCAGGTTACACTTGATGCCATTCTTGCTTATATGCCCACTATTCCACATTGGGCTTATAATGGAAATGCCCGCCGGTACTGGGATTTTCTATATGGAGGTAAACTCTCTCGTGTAGAGCGTCAGATTCATCATTACGGTTCGGGCTTGAATGCGATCCCGGTGTTGACGGCCTATCGTGAAAATCCCGAACTGTATTTGTTACGTGTGGGATATGGCGGTACACTTGGAGCAATTTCTAATATTACTCAGGATGGTTTTGGGCCGTCTGCCTTTCATTCATATCCTTCTACCTTACGTATTGATTATCATTCCGGTGATTATGGACCTAATTTCTACGGGTATGCTATAAATACAGCTACCTACCTTACTGAAGATGCAGATTTAGGTTGGTTAGCCTTCGGCGGAAATTTGGAAGAAACCCCTAAAGATATTAATGTTGAGCTTACTACAGCTGCTAAAAATCGCATCTACATTGAGCCGCAGCAGTTATGGATTACTTTGGAAGCAGGGAAAGTAGCGGAAGCTTCTTACGATAAAAAGAGTGGCGAAGTTATGCTCACACTAATGCCTAAAGATGCGTATACGCCCTATGCGTATATCAGTACAACTGAAGGTTTCAAAATGGATTATCCCATGGAACGCGGGATGTATAAAGTGAAATTAAAAGATAAACCAGTTAAGGTGAGTATTGAGTACTAATTTTAATTACTTTGGTTAACTTTTGTTTTAAAGCCCATTCGGTATTCGAGTGGGCTTTAATTTTTAAGAATAAGCTAGATGTCGTATTTTTCAAAATAGAGCCATATCGATTCCCTATATTTGAGAACAAATCAAACCAAGAAATAAACTAAAACGATTTATGAATTCAAAAAATCTACGATTATCGCTGGTGTTTATGGTAAGTCTACAGCTTTTAAGCTCCTGTAAAGACCAACAGCATGAGTCCAATGAGCCGTGGCAACCTTTATTTGACGGCGAATCATTGTCTGGCTGGAAACAGCTTAATGGAAAGGCTGATTACCGAATAGAGGGAGATGAAATTGTTGGGATTACTAAACCAGACACCCCAAATTCATTTTTGACTACCACGCAGAATTACAGAGATTTTATTTTAGAGCTTGATTATAAGGTTGATTCTACAATGAATTCAGGAATTCAAATACGCAGTTTGAGCAATCCCGATTACCGGGATGGTCGTGTGCACGGCTATCAGGTAGAAATCGACCCTTCAGACCGGGCGTGGAGTGCTGGTATTTATGATGAGGCACGAAAAGGCTGGCTGTATCCGCTTACCGACAATGCAAAAGCGCAGAAAGCCTTTAAGCAGGGTGATTGGAATCATTACCGTATAGAGGCTATTGGAGATACCCTGAAAACCTGGATCAACGGGGTTGAAGCTGCGCATCTGGTTGATGACCAGACACAGACTGGCTTTATCGCCTTACAGGTACATTCCATCGGAAAGGATGAAGAAGCCGGGAAAGAAATCCGCTGGAAGAATATCAACATCATTACCGATGACGTGGAGCAATATACTAAACCGATGAGCCTGCCCGCTTTAAATACTAAAAATGGGTTGACACAGTCTGAAATTCAGGACGGGTGGAAGCTGCTCTGGGATGGTAAAACGACCGAAGGCTGGCGCGGTGGAAAGCTGGATCGTTTCCCCGATAAAGGCTGGGTGATCGAAGATGGAAATCTGATTGTTTTGGCTACCGGAGGGGAAGAATCTGCTGCAGGGGGAGATATTGTAACCACCAAACAATACAAGGATTTTGACCTTAAAGTAGATTTTAAAATTACCGAAGGTGCCAACAGTGGTATTAAGTATTATGTAGATACCGAATTGAACAAGGGGGAAGGTTCTTCCATAGGTTTGGAATACCAAATTCTGGATGATGCCCGCCACCCTGATGCCAAGCTTGGTAATCACGAAGGCAGCCGTACGCTGGCTTCGTTATACGATTTAATTCAGGCTGATCCCGATAAACCAGTAAACCCCATTGGAGAATGGAATACCGCCCGCATTGTAAGCAAAGACAACCACGTAGAGCACTGGCTTAATGATGTAAAAGTGCTGGAATACGACAGAAATACCGATGCATTCCTGCAACTGGTTGAAGAAAGTAAATACAAAGACTGGCCGGGATTTGGAACTTTCGAGCAGGGAAATATTCTGCTACAGGATCACGGCGACCGGGTCGCTTTTAAAAACATTAAAATCAAAGAACTATAAACCAAAATTATGACCACGCGCAGATCTTTTATCAATAAATCACTATTAGGAGGTACAGCCCTCGCCCTGGGCAATACCACAATGGGTATGGCCGCCAGCAGTTACCGCAACATCATCGGTGCCAATGACCGACTTAATGTTGCCATAGCCGGCCTTGGGCGACGCCTGGGAGCCTATTACGCACCTATTGCCCGTAAAGAATCTAATGTACGTCTGTTGTACCTCTGCGATGTGATGGAAAAAAGCCGCCTAAATGCCCTTAAAAATTTTAAAGAGCATATCGATTACAATCCTACATTAGAAAACGACATCCGCAAGGTGATTGACGATAAAGATGTAGATGTGTTGATCAATGCAACGCCTGATCACTGGCACACGCCCGGCTCTATACTGGCACTTAAAGCGGGTAAGCACGTATATGTAGAAAAACCCAGCAGCCACAATATGAATGAAAACGAATTGCTGGTGGCTGCCGCAAAAAAGTTTGATAAACAGGTGCAGATGGGGAATCAGCAGCGCTCGTCGTTGCACACGATTGATATTATGGATCAAATACACAAAGGCGTAATTGGTGATGTGTATAAGGCCGTCGCGTTTTATTCCAATTCGCGTGGGGAAACTCCTTTACAGCAAAAAGCTGCTGTTCCTCAAGGTCTGGACTGGGAGCTTTGGCAGGGACCTGCGCCCAGAAGGGAGTATACCAGCGAAACCTGGGATTACAACTGGCACTGGTACGGGTGGAACTACGGTACCGCAGAAACCGGCAACAATGCAACCCACGAACTGGACATTGCGCGTTGGGCACTAGGAGTTCATTTTCCAAATTATGCTGAGGTGCAGGCCGAAAAACGTCATTTTAAAAAGGATGGCTGGGAAATGTATGACACAATGTATGCAACCTTCAACTTTGAAGGCGATAAGATCATCAACTGGGACGGAAAAAGCCGTAACGGCTATAATACCTACGGACGCGGACGCGGAACGCTCATTTTTGGTACGGAGGGTTCTGTACTGGTAGATCGCTCTAATTATGTGTTGATGGACCGCAGTGGTAAAGTGATCCAGCAAAGTGAAGAAACCGCAGAAAGCGGTCTGGCTCTTGGTGGGGGCGGGGATTCCTCTACTGCGCATATGGTTAACTTTTTTGAAAGCATACGCGGGAAAGAAACTTTAAAAGCTCCTATAGAAGATGCTTCGGTAAGTATGGCGATGGTACATTATGCAAACATGGCCTACCGTATTGGTCACGGTTTTGATATTGATGATCAAACAGGACGCATTTACGATCGTGATGCCATGCAGTTATGGGGAAGAAGCTACGAACCGGGTTGGGAACCAAAAGTTTAAAAAGATGAAACGCAGGGATTTTGTAATTAAAAGCGGTTTGGCTGCGGCAGCCGTGTCTTCCGTGAGTCCGGGATTTGCCTATATCAATAAATACATAAACTCAGATGCCCCGGTGCGGTTGGGAGTCATCGGCACCGGTTCCCGCGGCAGCGGTTTGATTTCGGTGATTAATGGCATCAAAGGTCTGGATGTGGTCGCCTGTTGTGATGTGCTTCCGTTTCGACTGGAGAATGGCCTCAAACGTGCTGAAGGAACTCCTAAGTCGTATTCCGATTACTGGAAGTTGCTGGAAGATAAAAGCGTCGACGCCGTATTGGTCGCGACCCCATTTGGCACTCATGGTTCGATAGAACTAGATGCGCTGGATGCCGGGAAGCATATTTACGGTGAAAAAACCCTGGCTAAAGGTTATGATGAGGTGATGAAACTTGCTGATGCTAAAAAGGAAGGTTTGGTGTTCCAGACCGGACATCAGTACCACAGTTCGCGTTTGTACACACAGGTTGTAGATTTAATCAAAGACGGAAAGGTTGGAAAAATTACCGCTTTTGAATGTCAGTGGAACCGTAGCGGAAACTGGCGACGTTCTGTGCCCGACCCGGAATTGGAACGGCTTATCAACTGGCGGATGTACAGGGAATACTCCGGCGGATTAACAGCAGAGTTGTGCTCGCATCAAATTGATTTTGTCAACTGGGTATTGGGTGAAACGCCCAGCCAGGTTTTTGGCACCGGGGGTATTGATTACTGGAAAGACGGCCGCGAGACCTATGATAATGTGCATCATCTGTTTTCCTATCCCAGTGGTGTAGAAGCTACCTTTACTTGTCTGACCACCAATGCAAAAGACGATTACCAGATCAAGGTTATTGGTGACAAAGGTACGATTATTTTAGATTATGTAAACGGCTGGTTTTATCCAGAAGGCAATTACAATAAACAGCAAACCGATGTAGATGGAGTAGCGGGAGCGACCATTCCCTGGGAAGCCGGAAAAGGGATTCCTTTTGAGTTTACCCACACAGATCCCAGTAAGCAGGCGCTAACTGATTTTAGGGATGCTATACGAACGGGAAGCAAACCGATCTCTGACTTTGAAACAGGAGCAAATACCGCAATTTGTGTACAGATGGCAATCGATTCGATGCTGAATAATAAGATTGTGAAATGGAATCCGCAGCACAAATTATAGGTGGATCACGCTAAAATTTAGCATAGCCTCATATTTTAAGCTAATTAGTGATTTTCCGGACCTCTGATCCCCGCTTTAACTTCCGTTTTTAAATCATTGGTTTCGGGTGGAATTGGGCAGGAATAGTTGGGACTATACGCGCAAAACGGATTGTAAGCTTTGTTGAAGTCAATCACAATAGTGTCCCCTTCCGGAATGCGTAAGTCGATATAGCGCCCGGCTCCATAAGTTTCTACACCGTTAGTATAATCGGTAAAGGGGAAGAACAGGTAATCTTTGTATTCTTCGGTTTCCCGAAGCGAATGGCTTTGGTAAATGGGAAGTTTAAAGGATTTATCATGCAATTCAAATTCTGCAATTGCATAAATGTCGTATTTTCTTAGATGACCTGAAGATGTTGCAAATTCTATGGTTTTTGGTTTTTTGAAATTCTTAAAATTGGCTACAACTCGATAAGTTGAATCGATAGGATAAAATTGATGTCCTTCAAAAACTTCCCGTTCTTCCGGGGTTAGCGGAGATTCCTCCGGGTTTTTATATTCAGCATTAAGGTCTTGCTGAAATTCAAGGATTTCTGTTTCGTAAGAGGTTTGAGCGAAAGCAGAAAAACCAACTAAAATCAGGGCGTATAATAGGAACTGTTTTTTCATAGTAAAGAGCCTTCCCCATTTTACAGGGAAGGCTTTAGATTTTTAAAATTAATTTCTCGTTTTATTCGGATATTCTGGCGTAGTCAGGGTTTTTGGCGGATTTTCTTTCAATTCCTGTAGAATAATCTCAATCGCTTTTTCAAGCTGCGGGTCTTTCCCGGCAATTACTTCTTTAGGAGTTTGTTCTACTTCCACATCTGGCGGAGTTCCCACGTTTTCGATCCCAAAACCTTCTTCGTTGTAGAAAGCGACATTGGGAGCAGTAACCGTTCCGCCATCAATAAATTCTGGATACCCCAAAACGCCTACTAGTCCGCCCCAGGTGCGTTTACCTACGAGTGTTCCCAGATTATTTCTTCGGAATAAATATGGTAGATAATCCCCACCGGAACCTGCGGTCTCGTCGATAAGCATCACTTTAGGTCCCTGAATGGAGGCACTGGGCGCTTTCATATCTTTTCCGTAGCGGAAATTCCAGTAGCTCTGCATCGGCTTATTGAGCAGGTCTATCACATAATCAGCCAGCTGGCCACCACCGTTAAAGCGTTCGTCAACGATGATTGCTTTTTTATCGGCCTGTGGATAGAAATAGCGTTTAAAATATTCGTGACCGCCGGTTGCTGTATTGGGCACATAAACGTAAGCGACCTGCCCGTTTGTAGCTTCGTTTACTTTTTTGATATTGCCCTCAACCCAGTCGCGGTTGCGTAAAGCCCATTCCGATTCGATTGCGGTGACCTGCTCTTCATGTGCATTGCTTCCGCTTGCGTTTGCAGACAGCGTAAGATTTATGATTTGACCGGCTTTGTTTTCAAAAAAGGAATACAAGTTGTCTGAAGCTGTTACTTCTTTTCCATCTACTTTAATGATGTATTCGCCCACTTTGGCCTGCACTCCCGGTTCGGTTAGGGGAGACTTCATATCGGGATTCCAATTTAAACCTCCATAGATTTTGGTAATTTGATAGCGGCCGTTATTGATAGTATAATCTGCGCCAAGCAGTCCGCCGTTGATGGATTCCTTTTCCACCCGGCTATCACCGCGGTAGTCAAAACGATGATGCCCTACCGAAAGTTCGGCAAACATCCAGCTCATCATACGGTACAGGTCTGCTTTAGTAGGAACGTCGGGAAGAAAAATCTCGTATTTTTTCTTCATCGCATCCCAGTCTACGCCGTGCATTCCGGGATCGTAAAAATAATCTCGGTTTACGCGCCAGGCTTCGTTGAAGATATTTGCCCATTCCTGAGGCGGATCAATTTTAACCTGAATGGCATCCATATTGACAGGGCCGTTTTCTGATTTTTTACCTGTGTCTGATACAAACCAGTTGCCCCCGGTGTAGTAATACATTTTCTTACCGTCAGCGCTTATTTCGTAATGATTTACATCCATAAGTTCCTCATCCTTTTGCTCAGCCAGATTGTATTTATGCAGGCTAACCGCACCGCTATGGGCAGGATACGACAGGTAGTAGAGCATACCTTCTTCAGGGGCAGATAAAGTACCGTAATTACCGGTGCCTACAGGTATTGAAACCATACGATTCATGATGCCATCCCAGTCAATTTTAAGGCTGGGTACTGCGTCTTCTTTCTCTTCTTTTTTTGCTTCCTTTTCGGCTTCGGCTTTCGCCAGAACTTCAACATCATTTTCTTTAGCAAAAGGAGATTTAACTTCTTTTTGAAGTGTGATCAGGTACAATGCATTAGTCGATTCCATATCCTGATTAGACTGGTCAAACCAGTTTACTACAGGGCCGGCGTCAGTAGAAGCGGTTAGGTACAAATACTTACCGCTGGGATCAAAAGTGGGGCTGGTCACATTTGCGAGTCCGTCTGAAATGGGATAGGATTTGTTTTCGTCTAGCGAAAAAAGATAGGCCTGCTCGAAGTTGGTATTGGTAATCAGCGTATAGGCCAACCAATTAGAATCTGCAGACCAGCTGCCAAATAAATCGCGATAGACTCCGGGTTGATACAAGACATCCTGAGCTACTTTTTCAACCTTGCCTGAAGCTAGTGTTGCGATATAGAGATTACGCCCATTATCTACAAAAGCGATTTTCTTACTATCGGGAGACCAATGAATGTAGGCATAAAAACCGGTACCATTGAGTTTGATTGCTTTTGCGGGGTCATTGCTGTTCTGATCTTTAATGTGTAAGGCATACTCGCCGCTTGCATCTGAAAAATAGGCGATGGTTTTGCCGTCAGGAGACCATTCAGGGTAGGTCTCGTGAACGCCGGGAGTCTGGGTAAGATAGGTGATATCTCCTTTTTCAGACGGAATGGTCACAATATCTCCTCGAAAATCAGAAACCAAACGCGCTCCGGAAGGGGAGATTCCGCCACTGCGGATGTATTCTTTTCCACTAACAAAGCGGGGACGCAACTCCAAAAGATCGGTCGCTATGCCTATCCTAAGTCGGTTAAGACTTTTGGTTGCAGGGTCAAAGCTGTGCAAATAGCCGGCTTGCTCTAAAATGAGTTTTCCATCGTTGCTTACCGCCAGATTGATAAGGCCGAAATCCTTAAAATCGGTGTGTTTAGTCACCTGTTTAGAGGTCAGATCATAACTGTACAGGTTGAATTCACCATCGCGGTCACTTTTAAAATACACCGTGTTTCCATCAAAAACGGGCCGCGAATCGTTACTTCCGTCGGCAGGTTTTGGAATTTCAACCGTTTCATAGGTATCGGTATCAAAAATAAAAATACGTGATTGGGTGCCGCCTCGGTAGTGTTTCCACTGGTTGAAGCGATCGGGGATAGGCGTGTAAGCGATGTGCTTACCATCTGCCGAGTAGCTTGCCCAGAATGCGTTGGGAATCTTCAGTTGAGTAACATGGCCACCGCTTAATGGAATGGTAAATAATTGTGCGTAACGATTGGTAAACATCGCACGCTGGGAAGTAAAAAGTACGTTTTTACCGTCTGGAGTAAAACCCTGCACCCAATCGGTATACGGGTGATAGGTAAGTCGTGTAGGCACACCGCCGGTAACCGGAATGGTATACACATCGGTATTGCCATCATATTCTGCGCTAAAGGCGATGGTTTTACCATCAGGGGAAAATACCGGATTTTGCTCGATGCCTTCATCTACGGTAAGGCGACGCGGATTTTTACCGTCCCGGTCTGCTACCCAAAGATCGTCTGCATAAATAAACGCGATGTGATTGTTAGTTACCGCCGGCTCACGCAGTAAGCGGGTGTCTGTAGTATTGATGTTTTGAGCGAAAATCGAAAAATTTAAAGTCAGGCATAGAACCCAAAATAAACTGAAATACTTCATAGAGATTGATTTATGATTGATAAATGGTTTTAAACTTATTCTTTAACCACCCTAAAACCGGTGTGTTTGCTGTTGACAGGCTTGGGGTTAAAAGGATCTGCATAATCATAAGCACTGTAATCATAGGTGCCGTTTTGACTGTATTCGGCAACGTTTCCGCCCAGATCATAAACCGTGGCGTTTCCTAATTCTACTGCTTTACTGGAGCCTACAGGCCAAAGCAGGGAATGGGTTAATGTACTCACTTTTTCTTCAAGTAGCGCAGCATCTTCCGGGGTGATTTCGTAGCCGGCCCAGTGGTTGAGGTTGTTCTGATCCTTTGCTGCTTTTGCTGCCTTTAGCTGAAGACTTTCAGCTTCTTTGGCATTAGGCAGACGATAGGTAGCTCCGGTTTGTTGAGAAAGCCAGGTTACGTAGGCTTCGGCCGAAGCTTTATCGGTTACGACCGGATAGTTCTCTTTTCCGGCTTCAAAAGTGAAATCAGGCTTGAAGGCCCTGAACTGGGCATTGGTCACTTCAAAACGCCCCAGGCTGATAGAGTCTTTTTTCAGCAGCACAACTTCCGGTAGCAGTTTGTTGTTTTTGAAATTTCCAAAGAGACCCTTATCCATAGCAGCTTCATCGAGTTTGAGCATTGCTGCGAGCGGACTGTCCTCTTTTAAAGCTTCATTGGTATCTGGTTTTTTATTGAATAAATAGGTGTCAATCCAGGCGATTTCTTCCTTCATTTTGCGAAGCTGGTGTGTGATTTTACCCAGACCGTGTGGCTGCCCGGGGAACCATAAAAATTTAACAGGTGTTTTACCTACCTGCTGTAGGCCGCGGTAGTATTCCCAACCCTGATCGCGCGGTACCGCACGGTCTTCACTTCCGTGGAAAATAATGGTTGGAGTCTTGATTTTTTCAATCTCAAAAAGTGGAGATTTAATGAGATAATTGGTGTTGTAAGGTAGATCATCGGTGTCGTCCCATGGCGCACCACCAAAATAACTTTGGTCAAAACTTACTCCAAACTGGCAGGTACCGTAATCTGAAGTCCAGTTGACGTCGCCGGCACCGGGTGCAGCTACTTTAAACATATCGGGATATTTTACGGTGAGCATGGTACTGATGATAGCCCCGTTAGACCAGCCCATTGTACCCATTTGATCGCGGTCTATTTTACCTTCAGCCGCCAATTTATCAATGGCCTTAGTGATGTCTTCAAGTTCAGGTTCATAGTAATTGCCCTTTATGGCTTCGGCATACTCCAGACCGTGATTGGTTGAGCCATGATAGTTAGGCATCAGTACAAACATGTTTTTCTGGACCAAGATAGAGGGGTAGTATGCCCAGCTGCCAGACCATTCATCAATATCCTGACTGGAAGGGCCACCATGTATATTCAGCATAAACGGATATTTTTTGCCCGGTTCATAATCTTTCGGGTAATAGAGAATACCGGTTACTTCATCGTCATTATAGCCCTTCCAGGTGATGATTTCACTTTTAGGCAGGTATTTATCCTTCAGCTTTTTGTTAAGGCTGATGAAAACCGTCTCGTTAGAAATCTTATTTTTTTTAAGGTCTGCGACAAAATATTCGGGCAGTTTTGAAGCGGTAGACCAGGTATAGAGAATTTTTGAGCCATCATCAGCGATTGCATCAACGCTTACGTGATTATTCTTTTCGCCTAAATCTATATCGCTTTTAGACCAGCTCGTTCCCTTTTTAGTATAATAGGCGAGTTTCATAGTCGCTTTATTGGCCAAGGAAGCAACAACGTCTTTGCCGCTTAGCGTGTAACCACCACCCAACCCCAGCTCCCAGTCGAGATTTACCTTTGTCGCTTTCGCGGAAGCGATATCGAAAAAATAGAGTTCGGTAATACCTGCACCATTCCATTCGGGGTCTGAAGCATAATCGCTGGTAAAGTAAAAGCCGCTATCGTCTGCTGTAAATTGCACCCGACCAACCGGAAACTCAAAGTCTTTTAAAATCTGTTTTTGGCTGTTTGTATTTAGATTTATCAGATAACTGTAAGGGTCTTTCTGGGCATCTGCACCATAGCTCAGACTGCGGGTCATAGTATAATACAGCCAGTCCCCGTTATGCGAGACTTTAAAGGAGCCAATGGGTTTTTCATTGCTTGTGATGCGGGTAGTTTGTTTTTTATCCAGGTCAAAAGAATAAATGTGACTGGGTTGCCAGTGCAGGGAATCTTCTATAACTTCTACGTCATCCTTGCGTTCTTCGGCTTGCTGATCATAGAGGGTTTTTCCATCGTTTGAGGTGAAAAGCAGGGTGTTTTTATCTTTAAGCTGCAGGCTCGATATACCGTTTTCAAACTCTTCAACTTCTTCTGCTTCTCCCCCGTAGAGACTCAGTTTCCAAAGCTTTTTGCCTTTATCACGCGAACTCAAAAAGTAAATGGCTTTTCCATCTTCAGAAAAAACAGGGTTGTAATCATTTTCTTCTCCTTGCGTGAGTTGAGTGGTTATGTACTTACCATCTTCTTTTACGTTTAGACGCGTGAGGTAGAGATTTGAGATAAACTTGTCTTTTTTCTTTACCGGTACGCGCTTAGACCAGACTACCATAGAAGCATCCGGCGAAAAGACCGGATTGGAAAGATATTCGGTATTGATGATGTCTTCGGGGGTCCAGAGTTTAGGATCTTTGGGCTTGTCAGTTTGCGCCAAAAGGCTGCTAGTACAAAACAAACTGATTGCCAGCAGGAAGGAAATTTTTTTGAGCATAGCGGCTTAAAGTATAAGTGGTTTTAAGCCAATGAAGTTACCAAAAATACGGCGTAAAATTACCTAGCCTTGCGTTTTATAAGCCAAAAAAAATCCCTACTGAATTACTCAGCAGGGATTTATAATTTTAATTATCAGTGCTATACGTTTATTCTGACTTTAGCGGATTCATTGAATCCTGCTGCTCTTCGATCTTTACCAGTTCGGCTTTAATCTCAGAAAGTCGGGAAGCGATGTCTTCATTATTTGCTTCCATCTCTATCAACCGAGCTTCCATAGCTTCAATACTGATACTGTCTGACATAAAATAGGCCTTCATCTCACCGTGGCTGTTGATGATTTCTTTGAGTTTTGCAAGCATTTGATTCTGCTCTGTTAGCAGCGTCTGATGTTTTGAAAGATCCAACAAAGCCAGAGAATCTGTGTCTTCAAGATCTTTGATACGTTGTTTAAGCGTACGCGTGTCTGATTTAAGGGCTTCGTGATGCACGGTCATTGCATCGTGTACCACCTCAAGACTGTCGGT
Source organism: Leeuwenhoekiella sp. (assembly GCA_002708845.1). Taxonomy (GTDB): domain Bacteria; phylum Bacteroidota; class Bacteroidia; order Flavobacteriales; family Flavobacteriaceae; genus Leeuwenhoekiella. The sequence continues at coordinate 169,193 of PAPI01000020.1, read as the reverse complement.
ATGCATTACAAATTCAAGGTATTTCTCGTGAAGATTTTTACGGGTGTCGTCACAACCTACCATCAAAAGAGTGGAAAAGGCGGTGAGAAGGATTAATTTTTTCATTTTAGTTACGTGTTGTTTTAACAGATTAAATATAGAAAAGAATCCTAAAGACAGCGCGCTTTGTACGTTTAAATGCTGTTAAAAATAATTGAGTGGTGTGCGAGATTTCACTATAAGCAGTACGCGGTAGAGCTCAAAAAAAAATCCGCTGCAGAATTTATGCAGCGGATTGTGTTATTGAAAACCCATCAGTTTATTGTGATTTGGGTTTGCTGTTGAAACGTTTTTTAGGATTACCAGCCGTACGTTTTTTGGGTCCGTTATTACGAGACTGCGGGTTATTGCGGGACCGGTTATTGTTATTCCGGTTGTTAGAACGTGGTGGTCGGGATTCCCGAGCTTCCGATGGATCATCAGGACCGTCAACCAGAAATGGATGCTCGGTGACCACATGTATTTTTTGCTTGATTAACTTCTCAATATCCTTAAGATACGGACGTTCATCTTCGGCACAAAAACCAAGAGCAACACCACTGGCTTTAGCCCTTCCGGTACGGCCGATACGGTGTACATAGGTTTCCGGCACGTTAGGTAAATCGTATTGAATTACCATTTCAAGTTCAGAAACATCTATTCCGCGGGCAGCGATATCGGTCGCTACTAAAACCTGCGTTTTTCCGTCTTTAAAGGCTCCTAATGCTTTCTGGCGGGCTGCCTGTGATTTATTTCCGTGAATGGCAGCGGAGTTAATGCCGGCTTTGTCCAGGATTTTTACAATCTTATTGGCACCATGTTTAGTCCGTGAGAACACTAGTGCAGTTTCGGGTTTTTCGGTTTCGATTAGGTGCTTGAGTAATTTGGCTTTACTTTTTTTGCTTACGAAATAGACCGTCTGGTCTACGCGTTCTGCAGTAGGCTTTTCGGGAGCAATGCTTACTTTTTCAAAGTCGCCCAGAATAAGTTTAGACAAGTCTACAATCGCTTTTGGCATCGTTGCCGAAAAGAAAAGAGATTGCCGGTCGTGCGGAACCAGTTTAAGTACTTTTTTAATGTCGTGAATAAAGCCCATATCGAGCATCTGGTCTGCTTCATCGAGCACCAGGTATTCAATATCTTTAAGACTTATGAAACCCTGCTTAACCAAATCGAGCAGCCGCCCGGGTGTTGCAGTGAGGATGTCAACGCCCTTGCGCATTGCTGTGACCTGTGAAGCCTGCTTAACACCGCCAAAAATCACCGTGTTTTTAATACCTGTGTATTTACCGTATTCAGTAATATTATCGTCAATCTGTATGGCGAGTTCGCGGGTAGGGGTTATAATCAGTGCTTTGAGCTTACGTGCTCCCTTGCCCGAACCTACCTTTGTGTAGATTTGTTGCAATATGGGAATCGTAAACGCAGCAGTCTTGCCGGTACCAGTCTGAGCCGAACCTAATAAATCTTTTCCTTTTAAAAGTATCGGGATGGCTTTTTGTTGAATGGGAGTAGGGTGGGTGTATCCTTTATCGGCGAGTGCCTTCAGGATCGGGTCTATAAGACCTAAATCTTTAAATGTCATAAAATATAATAAGCTGCAAAGATACGGTTAATCTTGATGCTTATACGTTATTTAATGGAAAATACTGGTTTATAGGTATTTGAGGTAGTTAGCTATCCTCTTTACTCGGGTTTTGAATGATCACATTTTGATAACTGTATGGGATTTCTATGCCTTCCCGATCAAAACGCTCTTTAATTGACCGAAGCAGATCGCAATACATAACAAAGCCGTTACTTGAGTTTTCGGCATAGGCCCAGGCCTTTAGGGTAACCGATGAGCTGTCAAGAGAAATGACACGACAGACTACTGCCGGAACGTTATTTTCAATATCAGACGGAGTGCGGTTGTCGAGATGAAAAGGATGCTTAAGCACTTCATCTTCCATGATTTTTAAAGCCTTACCGATATCTGAACCGTAACCAATGCCTATTTCAATCATTTTACAGATTTTATTTTCTGTAAGGTTGGTATTGACGATAACCTGCGAACTAATCACCGAATTGGGAACAATGACCCGGTTGTTTTCTAAATCTTTCAGGACGACGTGCCGCAAATTGATTTCTTCCACAACTCCGGTGTAATTTTGGTTAAACGTGATCTTATCATTGATTTTAAACGGCTTAAACATCACAATAAGAAAACCACTCATAATATTGCTCAGTGCCTGTTGAGAAGCCAGTCCGGCAACCAGCGATAAAATACCTGCACCTGCGAGTAACGAATGTCCTATTGTTTTGAAAGCAGGAATTTGCACCAATGCAAAAGCGATCCCTACGATATAAATGATCGCGGTAACAAATTTTTGGGCGAAATAATAGCTAGTTGGATCTATATGGTTGGAGGAAACCCGCTTTCTAATATAAGCTCCAGAAAGTTTTACAAACAGGATTGAGACAATTATAGTAAGCAATAGAATACAACCTGCGATTACTAGGGTTTTAATATCCAGAACCAGAGAAGTGGTTTTCATAGAAACGATTTTAAACAAAAGGTCTGGCGTAAGCGATAAACTTTAAGCAAGCCAAATCTTTATTCAAATTTAAAAATAACTTGTTGTTTTGAGATGAATCGTCTTTTGAATAATTAGGCATTCTGCTTACTAAGAGTAAGCAGAATACTTCAAAAATACGTTTGTAATTTGATAAGTTGGTAAATACGAACCAGGAAACTGATGATCCATGCAATTTAAATGTTCCGTTATAACCCGAAACTTAGAAGTAATCAAGTTTTTTCAGTCATTTGATATTTGCGATTATAAGTTTGACTTTTATTCATTTCGCTTAGAGACAGCTTATAATGCTTTATTAAAGACACCACCCTCTATTCTCTTTGTAGATTTAGATCACCCCGATTATCGTCAGTCAGACTGGCATTCTCTCGTAGAAGTACTCAACTTTTTGGAATGTCAGCCTGTTCTTGTGGCTATTTCCTCAACCAAGTCTTTTGCGTATCAGGCGCTAAAAGTAGGTTTTCAGGATTATCTTTTGAATCCCTTATACGAGCTTGATGTGCGTAAAAGTTTATTGAAGAGTAGAAAATGTTTGCAATTGCGCACTTCGCGAGATAATGTAATCTGTTTAAAATCGTATTCTGATTATCGTTTTTTAAACGTTGAAGACATTTTATATTTGAAAGCAGATAATAACACGACCGATTTATTTTTAAATGGACAGAAGCAGGTTACTGCATTCAAATCCTTAAAATATTTTGAAGACAACCTTCCGGATGAATTTCTGCGTATACATAATAGTTATATTATTAATAAACGTGCAGTAAAACGCATCAATTACAGTAAATCGTTGATTTTTTTTGATGCCGATTTAAATGGTCATGCGGTTCCGTTCTCCAGAAAGTTCCGGGATTTGGTAGATGGTTTGAAAAATACACTTTTAAATGACGAGCAGGTGCTTTTTGGTTAGTTACCCTTCAGATAGTAGTATTCACCATTAGTTTTAGGTCATCTACAATATAAGGTGCTTAAAATTTCGGAGATTCCGCAGATTCCCTTAAAATTGTAGTGTTAACAAAAAGAAACCCCGATAATCGGGAGATTGGATCCAATTGAAGTTTCCCTAATTCATTAAAAACTTCAATTATGAAACTTAAAACTTTTACACTATTATTATTTGTAGCCTCTATCTCAATAACAAACACCAGCTGTGAACCCGATCGCTTTTTAGAAGAAACAACGGTTGTCAGTGATTCCGGTTCTGAGAATAATAAAGAACAGCCAAGAGATCCGGATGAGGACTAATAGTTTAACGATCTGTAAATTTAACCCTGAGTATATATCTTGGGGTTTTTTTAGTTTATATTTCTTGTAATTATTGATAGTGAAAATATGAATTCCCGGACGCTTAAAATTAATTGAATAGTTTGTATGAGGGAATTATTTTCATTTACTGCTGTAAAGCGATTGCTGTTATTTGTAGCTCTATTGAGCTTAATAAACTGTTCTCGAACGAAAAAAGACGACAATTTCGGAAGTGATAAAATAATAACTGATTTCAATGTTACACTGCAGGAAATTGATGATTTGGAGCAACGCATTCCCAATGATAGTCTCAGACTTACCATACTTTCCAAGCTTTCTTTAGAATATCTGACCAAAGATTCCACGCTATTTAGAAAAATTAATGCTGCAACCTTAAATTTGGCGAAAGAGCTATCTGATGACAATGTTGCCGCTAATGCATATTGGGACCTAGCCTATTTTTACAGTAGAGCTTCTTATTTAGATAGTTCTTACGCCTCTTACTATAAAGCTTATCAAAAATTTAATTCTTTAGGGAATGAAGCCAAAGCCGGTAAAATGATGCTTAATATGGCGGTCTCACAGGAAAGAGCACGTGATTATGTGGGTAGTGAAAATTCCTCCTTTAAAGCGCTTGAGCTTTTACCGAAGACCAAGAAAAAAGATATTTACGCCGTACATAACAATCTGGCTATTATCTATAACGGTCTGGATGACTTTGATAGAGCGGTCGAGCATCATAAGCTGGCAATTGACACAGCTTTGGAAATTAACGATCAAGAGCTTCTAGCCAATAGTTCAAATAATCTTGCCGTAGTTTATTTAGAGAATGGCTTTTATAATGATGCTTTAGGTTATGTAAAGCAGGCCTTAGCTGTAAAAGACTTAAAGCAAATTGACACTGAGCTTTATGCCATGGTTTTAGACAACTATGCATATATTCAGTTGAAAGCAGGTGACTCCAAAGATTTTTTAAAAACATCCAATAGGGCACTGGAAATTCGTGATAGTATTAGGCATCAGGCCGGGATGATGGTCAGTAGAATACGACTCGGGGAATATTACCTGGATGCGGAAGATACTACGGAGGCACTGTCAAACTTTAAAATGGCGCTGGCTTTAGCTGAGGATGAAAAAAATGCAAAATACGAGCTGGAGGCCTTATTGAAACTCCACAATATTACCGGAAAGCAGGAATATCTGGACCGGTATCTCGTGCTTAATGAACAGCTTTTAAACGACGAACGTGGGATACGAAGCAAGTTTGCCCGTATACGTTATGAAACCGATCAGTACATCAACAAAAATAAAAGCTTAACCGAGCGTATCATCTGGATCAGTTTTGCAGCTGTAGTGCTGCTTTTTGTATTGGGTTTATTCCTGGTTCTGCAGAGGCAAAAGGCAAATCTTACCGAAGCTCGAATGCAAAATAGCCTGAAAGAATCAAATGCCGAAGTATTTAAACTGCTGCTCGACCAACAGAAAAAGGTAGAAGTTGCTGCTGTCAAGGAACGCGAGCGTATAGCCCGAGACCTGCACGACGGGGTAATAAGCAGATTATTTGGTACCCGAATGGCTCTGGGTTTTATGGAATCTGATAATCCGGATACCCAAACACATCTCAAGGAGCTTCAGGATATTGAGGCCGAAATACGAAACGTAAGTCACAATTTGGCCTCAAACAGTTTGACATCAGAGGATGGTGTAGAAAAATTGATCAAAAAACTTATAGATACCTTCAACGCCCATACGTCCACCTCTTTTGAACTGTCTATTTCCAGGTCTATTGATTTTAATACGCTGGAAGATTCGGTTAAAATTTCGATATACTATATCTTACAGGAGTGCCTGCAAAACGTCATGAAACACGCAAATGCTACAGTTTGTAAAGTTGCATTGAATCAAAAAGGAAAAACCCTGGAGGGGACTGTACAGGATAATGGAAATGGGTTTGAGGTCAAAACGGCTAAACAGGGAATTGGATTGGCCAATTTAAATTATCGAATCACTGGTTTGGGAGGAGTCTTAACGATACAATCAGATTCTTCAGGAACTCAAATGTCATTTAGTATACTTATATGAAAATAGTTAAAGTTTTAATAGTAGAAGACCATCCGTTAATTGTTAATGCCTACAAACAGGCTTTTGAACACATTGCTAAGGATAAAACGTTTCTCTTCAATATTGATGTGGCACTCAATCTGGACGAAGCCAGTACTTTTTATAATAATCAGAGCTATATGGCAAAATGTAATCTGGTCTTTCTGGATGTACAGGTGCCGGTGAGTAGTGATAAAAGCTTGTTATCGGGTGAAGATCTGGGATTGAAAATTCGGGAAAAGTATCCGGAAACCAAAGTAGCCATACTCACTTCCCTGAGCGATAATTACCGTTTGCGCAGTATTTTAAAGGGTATTGACCCCGATGCGCTTTTATTGAAAGGGGATCTGACTCCCGGCGAACTCATCAGAGGCATACAAAGTCTCCTTTCTAAACCCCCATATTACACGGTAACGGTTCTGGAACATTTACGGAGGAGTATGACTACTGAAATTGATATTGATAGTACAGACCGCAAATTGCTCTATGAACTATCCCTTAGCACAAAAAATACCGAACTCTGTGAAATCTTAAACCTCTCAAAAGCCGGGGTTGAAAAGCGAAAACGTAATCTCAAAATCATTTTGGAAGTAGAAGGTGAGTCTGATCGCGAACTTATTTTGGAAGCCAGAAATAGAGGGTTTATTTAAGGTTTTCCTTACTTATTGTATGGTTTTTAATTCTACTAATAATATTTTCATAATTAGATTTACCATGTTTCGAAACAGAATCATTTGTTTAATTTTTAAAATCTATTAATTATGAAAAATTTGTTTTTAATGTTGCTGGTCTTTTCTACATTTTTCTCACATGGTATGGAGGAGGAAATGGCTTCGGAATTTTGTCATTCTTTGGCAGAAGGATTAGCTAATGAAAGTGGCTTAACTGGTGAAGAGTACACTAGGAAATATGCTGAGGAATACCATTGGTGTGAGAATAATGATTGGGAGCTACAAGAAGATATACAGCCTTAATATGTTTTAACAAAGGACAAACATTAAATAAAACAGGTCATATTTATTAGGATCTGTTAAAATTTCATATATGAGGTTAATTATATCAATATTACTTTTTAGCGGTAGTCTATTTGGTCAAAGTAATGCATATGTTGAAGTCACTTATAGAGCGAGACGGATTGTTCCAATTGATTATTCAACAATCTCTAATCAACAAACTCGAAATATTTTAAAAGGACAAGAAGAAATTTTAAAAGATCTTGATTTTAAATTGCTGGCTTGCGGTAACACTTATTTTTATCAGTATGTTGAAGATTTAGACCTAAATGGAGCGTCCAGAAAAGCTGCTTCATTAGCTGGTGGAACAAATAGCTACTATCGAAACGATACAATTCATTATGCCCAAAACGAATCTTATGGAGAGCAATTGAATATTATCTTAAAAAAAGATAGATTCAGTGACTGGGAAATTACAAATGAAAAAAAAGAAATCCTAGGCTATACTTGCATTAAGGCCGTAGCTTATCAGGATAAAATACAAAATGATTTAACTACAATTCAACAACGCATAACTGCGTGGTTTGCACCGGCACTTAATTTTCCTGCTGGTCCACAGGGAATTGATGAATTGCCTGGGCTTGTTTTAGAAGGCTCTGTGAATGATTTATATATGTTTTACGCTCAAGAAATTGCGTTTGGTGAAACATGTAAAGAAATTAAAGAACCAAAAAGAGGAAAAATTATCACAATGGAAGCTTATAACCAGCTGATTATTGATCTACTCAAGTTAATAAAGTCTAGAAATTGACTATCAAAATTAAATGGATCTGCTAAATTTTCTAAATGTTGAGGTATTGATTTCGAAACAAAATCATTTGTTTAATTATTTATGAAAAAGCCATTTTCAAATTTTTTATTGGGTCTTGGTTTTCTAACCTTGACTAGTTTTAATACTTTAGGTAATGATACAGAGTTCAAAGTAGATGAGCACTGTGAAGAAACTGCCGCAGAATTATATGAGTCTTATAGTCAATATTACAATAAAGCCGAAGCATATAGTAAGTCTAATGATTACTATCAGGATTGTATAGGTTGGGAAACAGAAATTCAAGAAGTAGAACTAGATTAGAATATATGTACAGATTTTGTATTACATTATTTTTTATCTACACTAACGGCTTTGCCCAGAGTATCAACTCTGGGTTCGCTGTTTACAGCGTAAGGCCAGCGTCAAAACTTGTTCAGGGTTTGTCCAATAACAACAAGATTTATACTGAGATAAAAGATGCCGCGAATCACCTGAATCAACTAGAGTATCATCTGTATTTCAATGCAGATATAGCCTATTTTGAATTTCAGGAGCAATTGATTGATCAAAGCAACAGATCAGTTGAAAATGCTTCAAAATTGGCCAGAAACACACCATTTTACATACTTCAGGCTTCCGGAGAAGTTTTTAATGAAATTGAATTTATGGGTGATGATTATTTAATCGAACAGCATTGCTCAGATTATGACTGGCAGATTCTTAACGAGACTAAAGTGATTCAGGGTTACTCCTGTAACAAGGCTACGGCCATAATAAAAGGACATAATGATAAACCAACAGAAATTATAGCCTATTTCTGCCCTCAGATCCCATTCAATTATGGTCCTAAAGGCTATTGCGGATTACCCGGTATGATTTTGTCTGTTGAAGATGACGTAATCATTTATGAAATGATCAAAATCAAGTTTGAAAATATTGACCCCATTTCTTTTAAAAAAAGCGGAATAGTTAAGACCAGAGAAGCATTTAGTTCCTACATAGATTCTTTGGCTAAAGCAACTTTTGGTAGATAATTTAAATAGGAATTTTTGAAATAAGCTTGTTTCGTTTTCATCTTAATTTTAATGAAAATTAGAGAACTCAAAACATAAGGTTTTAAAGGGGTTACCTTAAAACTTTATCTACATAGACAATTGGATTTCAATTTTTATATATTTTGAATCCTTTTTTTTGCATTAAAAAGTTGAAATATAAATTTTTTATCTAAATTCAACTAATATTTTAGTTTGAATATGCGTTTTAAGATTTATCTCTCGATTCTTTGTACACTAACCTTTTACATTTGTTCAGCTCAAAAATGGAGTGGAAGCATTACTTATAAGAAAGAAATAGCCCCACCCGAAAATCAGGGAAATATTGTTTTTATCAGTAATAAAGACATAAGTAGTGCCTTTGACGATTTACGATACGTTTTAAGATTTAATTCAGAGGCGGCTCTTTTCGAGAAGATAGATGTAATGGGGCGTGATGATACCAGGGCTTATACTTATGCTGTCCGTTCAGGTGGAGGAAAGGGGAAATATTATACACCTCTAGATCAAAATTATTCATTGCATCAGGTTGATTATATAGGTGAGTTGTTTTTGGTCAAAAGAAATCATCCCGATTTTGAGATCACCAATGAAACAAAAATGATCGGGGATTATCAATGTAGAAAGGCATTTTATACCACTTTAAGAAAAGCGCCTAATAAAGATACCGAGGATGTCCAATTCACGGCTGTTGTATGGTTTACCCCAGCAATACCGGTATCACTGGGGCCTCTCAATTTTTCCGGACTACCCGGTATGGTTTTACAGGTTGAATTGGGAAGAGTAAGTTATACCGCTACAGAGTTGAATCTTAGTACAGAAATTAATCTTGAAATTGAAAAACCTGAAAAGGGTATAGCCATAGAAGAGAAAGATCTGGCCCGTACACTTCGAAAAATGTTAAGAAATTTAGGAGCTTACAACTAAAACTTTTTGAAATTACTTCTACTAAAGCTCTAAATATTTAATACGATGAAAAGTTTTTTTTTAATACTAATTTTTGTTGTTTCCTATGGATGTCTCGCGCAGGTCAAAAGTGGCAGGATAGAGTATAAAATATTAATGCCAGAGAGTGCCTTTGAGTTAAAGTCAGTCAACATTTCTATGAGAGATTATATGAAAAATGAATTGATGAAGTTAAAACAGGCCTATTCGTCTACACAATTTATGTTGGAGTTTAATCATAGTAATTCTATGTTTAAGGTTTTACAGACAATGTCAATTGACGGTCGTAATACCTCAAATGATGTAGCTATGTCAGCTGATGCGAATGGAATATTTTATACAGACGTACCATCAAAAAGTATAATACGACAGGTTCACTTTGAAAATACAGAATATTTTGTCAAAGAAGAATATCCAGCTTTTGACTGGGAAATTCTTGACGAAACAAAACAAATAGGACAATATACTTGTTATAAAGCCATAGCAATAAAAAAAATGGAAAATGGAAAATCAATTCCTGTTGAAGCTTGGGTAGCAACATCTCTTCCTTTTAATTACGGCCCGGCGAATTATTCTGGAGCAGGAGGATTAATCTTAGAGCTAAAAACTCCAGTATTTATTTTTAAGGTTTCAGAGATACGTTTGTTTGATGACGAGCGTGAAATAGACTTAATTGATGCTGACCAAGAGTTAATATCATTATCTGAGTGGAATGCGTTGTTTCGCAGGGATAGAAACTAAAAGTATCTAAATAGATTAGTTACTCTAATTAAGACTTATAGTATTTATTTAGGTTTTAAATATGCGCTAATGTTTTAAAATCCATTTATTGAAACTATTAATTACATTACTCTTTTTTTTAAATATTCAGGCAATTTGTTCTGCCCAAAACACCCAGCTTTCCGGCACGGTAAAAGATACTGTAGCCAGGCCGTTACCCAATGCAAATATTCTCGCATTTCCTCAAGAAACGGGTTATCAGACGCGATTTGCAATTTCCAGTGCAGAGGGGCTTTACCGCCTGCGCCTGGAAAGTGGTATTGCGTACCGCGTAGAAGTGAGTTATATGGGTTACGAAAAAATTACAGATACCCTTCGTTTGACTCAGGATGCGGAGCATGATTTTATTATGAAACCCCTGAGCGATCAGTTGGGTGAAATCGTCATTAAACAACGTCTGGCGGTTAAGGTGCGTGAAGATACCATTACCTACCGCACCGATAATTTTGTAACCGGCGAAGAGCGCAAACTACGCGATATTCTTAAAAAACTGCCCGGGGTTGAGATAGACCGGGACGGCAATGCCACCGTCAACGGGAAAGAAGTGACCAAACTTATGGTTGAAGGCAAAGATTTCTTTACCGGCGATGAAAAACTGGGGGTTAACAATATCCCGGCTGATGCGGTTGATGAGGTTGAAGCAATTGATAATTACAACGAGGTTGCTTTTTTAAAAGGCCTGAGCGACAGCGATAAGATGGTGCTTAACATTAAGCTTAAAGAGGGTAAAAAGAAATTCGCTTTTGGAGATGTAGAAGTGGGAGGCGGAGTGGAAGACCGGTATTTAATTCATCCCAATTTGTTTTACTACAGCTCTAAGACCGCTGTAAACCTGATTGGTGACTTTAATAATATAGGCGAAAAGTCTTTTTCGTTAAGTGATTACATCAATTTTGAAGGAGGCTTTAGTTTATTGAGCAAAGATCCTTCGGCATATTTCAACCTACGCAATGATGATTTTGCGCAGTTTTTAAACAATGATGATTTTGTCTTTAACAAGAATGAGTTTGGCGCCTTCAGCATTTCGCAGGAGTTAAATAAATCTACTGATTTAGACGCCTATTCCATTGTTTCTAACGGAAAGCTGGAAACGCGTAACGAAAGCGATTTTATCTATCTTACCGACGATGAACGCCAGGAAAACCGAACGGTAACCACAAACAGCAACCTGTTATTTACGCTGAATAAAATACGCCTACGGTACATACCAGATAGTGATGTGGATCTGTATGCGGCGACCTATCTTAAAACCAGCAAGGGCGATGGGATGAACCGTTTAGTTTCGCAAACGCCGGGTCAAAATACCTTTGCAGACACCCGTACACAGCCCCAATCCCTCGATTTTAAGACTGACTTGAGTTATAACCGCCAGTTCTCGTATAAGCATACCAGTACGGTTGAAGCGGCTTTTCAATACAGCATAAATGAAAACGACCGCGACTGGCTTTTTAACCGCCCGGTCTTTTCCGGGATTATTCCCTTTAACAGAGAAGATGATACCTATAATTTGTTGCAAAACACCCGGGCTGCCCAATATGATTTTAATATCAATGCCAAGCATTACTGGGTTTTGCACCGTTTTCACCACATCTATCCCGAGGCCGGGGTTGAGGTAAGTCATCAAAGCTATTTTTCAAACGATGCTCAGGTGCTCAATGATCAACGGGAGACCAACTTTACCGCTGCAGGCTTTAATAATGAGGTGCTATTTAAACTAAGCGATAGTTACTTCGGATTTCAATATAAAGCCAAAGCTGATGATTTTATCTTTAAACCGGGATTGTTCTATCATTATTATTACTGGACGGTTGACCAGTTTGAGGAGCGGCAGGTAGGCGCTACCAAGCCGGTTTTGTTGCCCGAATTGCTGGTAGAATGGGAAATAAACAGTGGCGAAAAACTGAAACTCAACTACAGCCGCAGGTCTCAGTTTGGCAATGCCTCGCAGTTAGCAAACCGTTTCCGGTTAAGCAGCTTTAACAGCTTGTTTGCCGGTAACCAAAATCTCGAAAATCAGTTATCGCACAGTGCTTCGCTTTTCTATTCCAAATTCAGTCTCTACCGCGGTATTTTTATGAATGCAGGGTTGAGTTATCGCCATCAGGAAAATTCTATTCGAAATACAACTCAGATAGAAGGTATCGACCAGATCAATACCTTAATTTATACCGATTTACCGGAGAACTCGTACAGTGCAAACGGCTCTTTTACAAAGAAACTGGGAGATTACCGGCTTACCCTGGGAGGAAACCTGAATCTTTCAGACTATTCACGCATCATAAACTCTGAACTTCTAGATTATAATTCGCTGAACTACGGTTATAATTTTAAGGTGGAAACATCGTTTGACAACTGGCCCAATTTGGAAGCCGGTTTACGACACAGTTTTAGTGATTTCAGTTCGTCTGCTTTTGAGAATACGTTTCAGCGTATCTCCCCTTTTGCCTATCTGGATTACGATTTTTTAACCGACTTTATTCTTAAAGCCAATTACGAGTTTACCTATTACGAAAATAAAGGTCAAAATCAAATCAACCGCTTTCAGGAAGCCAGTGCGAGTTTGTTTTATCAAAAGGAAGGAAGTGCCTGGGGTTTTGAATTGGAAGCTCAGAATATTTTTGACATTCCTTTTAAAGCCGGCAATTCATTCAGCCAGTTCCTAATTACCGATCAGCGCACCTTTATTCAGCCCAGAACACTTTTGTTTAAAGTGACGTATAAGTTGTGAGTATTTTTCTATAAAGTGTTAATTGAATAGAGGTGAAGTGGCACTCGTTTCTTTAAGAAAAATCAACGTGTCGTAGAGGTCTAAAAACGGGACATAATAAACACTGGTTTCGTCTTCAAGGTTGTAACCAATAAGTTTTGTAGAACCTAAAATGACTTTATTATTTAATTCTTTATTTAAAGCCGACAAATCCATGTAAAAGGCATTTCCATTCTTTGCCAGAAGCTCTTCCCAGAGCAATTCGTTAGAGTTTTTAATAGAACCTTGTTTAAGAATTTGGGTATAGTTCGGACTGGTATTGATATACTTTTCATCCATATAGCTATAGGAGCCTTCTAAGGTCGAGAAACCAACAGCATGATAATCGTTTCCATACTCACTTTTTAAATCGCGACCCATAATTCCTATTTCTCCATCGGCGATGACATAATTCGAAATATGCGCATCATGAGCCCATACGATTATTTTCGCATCGGGATTTTTTGCAAAATAGGAAATACGGTCCGCCATAACTTGATCTCTACTTTGAATAGGTTTTCTGTCCTGCAGAAGCTTATAATTGGAGTAGGTGTTCTTGATATTGAATAATAAATCAGAGACTTCGCTAGTAGAAGCATTGGTTGCTTTCAGATGTTTTTCCAGCTCAAGAATCAGGTCATAATTACTGCTGTTTAGTTTGATTTCTTTTCTGAAATTTTTGCCTTCTTTATCAAATTGCTTTTTAATTTTCTTTAGAATTTTTTGCGTTTCCGTATCAGCAACATCAGACAATTCCTCTTCCAAAAGTTCGTAGGAAATGTAAAATGAATCATCACATCCTTTGAAATCCAAATCAAATTTGTCAGAATTTGCGGCGTACCATTCCAGAAATGATTTCATCTCTTCAGTTTGATAAATTGGAAATAGATTCTTACGCATCAAGCTATCTAAATCTTGTTCATTCAATTGGTCGTCCAGGCGTTCTACAGCATCATATGGATTTTCCAAAATAATCATATTGAAACCCTTTTCTTCAATAAGTCGTTTGGTGATAAGGCTTCTAAGTTTATAATATTCAGCAGTACCGTGGGTGCTTTCACCTAGTGCGACTATTTTTTTATTGCTTAAGCTTTGGATTAAAGCATCAAGACTTGAACTTAGTTTTTCTTCTGTATCGGTTTTAATGGCAGTGGAGGCTTCGTCAAGTGCTTTCAGAAATTCTTTCTCATCGAGTTTTGTTAACTCTGTTTTAGGTGTTTGCTCTAATATCTCAATATTTTTTCCGTCTACAAAAACTTCAAAATCATCAAACCAGGCAGTTCCTTCGGTGCCTAAAATACCACCTACATAAATGGTTCGTGCGTGTTTAGGTAAAGGAAGTTTAATAGAATATTCCTGCCAGTCCCGAGTGCCCTGGATTTGTTGAGAATACATATTTTCAAATGCCAAATGTTTTTTAGTAGGAATACCGTCAATGCGCATAATTAAACCCACGTAGCTTTTTACGTTTTCAAATTTTATTTTCCCCCGAAGTTCAATGCAGTCTCCCGTGAAATTTGCGGGTATTGATCTCACGACAGAGCCGAAAGTTCCATTCTTATCAGAAGTTATTTTAGCGATTCGGTTATTATTTGAGTCGAGTTCAGTAGTAACCCCTTCATAATTCCCCCAAATAAACCAACCTGTTGGTAACTTTTGGGTTGTTGGATCAAAATCTTCTAAGTCCAAATTGTAATTATCTTGTGAAAAGCCTAAAATAGAAGTAAACATTAAAGCCAAAGCCAGGTATAAGTCGTGCTGTTTCATAAAGGTGGTTATTAAATTCTATTAAAAGACTTGAACCACAAGACTTACGTTGCAGTATTTTGAATATAGAATCCTTAGCGAACTAAAATGAACAAAAACAAAACCCCTTGAAAATTCATTTTTCAAGGGGTTCTTTTAGTTCAATTTAGGCTTTGCCTGCTAGCTTGCAATCCACTTAAATTTATGATCGAGTTTAGGTACAACAATGCGTTGTGAAATGCGTTCCAGACGATCAGGTAGATTCAGCAGGTAATCGCGAGCGCGTTCACCTTTGTCATTTAATCCTTTGATGTGTTCAATATTCCAGTCGGCTGTTAAAGAACGTAAAATGGTGATGTAATCCTGAGTAGTATATACCATAGCGCGTTGTGCAGCATCCGAGAAATGTTCCCAGAGTCCGCCAATTTGCTGACCGCTCTCGCGTAAGAACATGGCAGGCATTACAATTTTATTACGCATCATTGCCTCAAAAGCCAGCATCATTTCGCTGGGGTCCAGGTCGAAAATACGACGAACAAACTCCATATAAGCCGAAGCATGACGCGCCTCATCTTTGGCAATCGTATTACAGATTTTAGCCAGTTGTTTATTTCCCTGTTTTCTGGAAAATGATGCAACCCGTCTGTGTGAGACATTTGTCGCTAACTCTTGAAAGCTGGTATACACAAAGTTTTTATAAGGGTCCATTCCGGTACCAATATCAAAACCATCGCTGATGAGGTATTGGGTACTCACTTCCATTTCGCGCATATTCACACGGCCAGATAAATACAGGTATTTATTGAGTAAATCCCCGTGACGGTTTTCTTCGGCGGTCCAGGCACGTACCCATTTTGACCAGCCATTTCCATTTACCTGATCTACACCTTGAACGCTCATCAGCCAGGATTCGTAGGTAGGCAAGGCTTCTTCGGTAATGGTATCACCTACCAAAACAGTAAACAGATCGTAATCCATCTCGCGACAGAGTTCCTGAATTTCTTTTACTTCTTCAATAAATTCTGGGTTGGTCGCGTCGGGCAGCATATCGGTAGGCTGCCAGTTTTCTTCAACCGATTTAAGATAGGTTTTAATGAGTTCATCCATAGACTGTCCCACAGTCTGCATAACCTCAAGACGTATATTTGATAATTGCATAGCTTTCAAGTGTATTAGGGGTTGTAAAAATACGTGTTTACGACCTAGAAACAGGAAATCCCAAACAGACTTACTGTGCACGCATAGTAAGTTGCAGGTAGTTTTGTTCCTAAATTCTTTTAAGAAATGCTATTTCTTTTTTTTGAGTTGGAAGCATCGTAAGGACGTCTGATTACAAAGGATAATTTAGTAATTGTACAGATTACATTTAATCTTAATTAAGTAAATTGTGCTACTCGTATTTTATCCCGTAGTTATGACTTCCTCTTTGTTGAAAATATCCTGTTTTGTGCTACTTCTATTTAGCTTGTCCTGTCAATCTCAGAAGACTTCATCAACAGAGGAACTGCCATTAGTACTGAGTATAGATCCCAATCAGAGTTATCAGACGATTGCGAATTTTGGGGCTTCTGATGCCTGGTCGTGTCAGTTTGTGGGTAACTGGCCTGATGCCAAACGCAATGCGATGGCCGATTTGTTGTTTAGTCAGGAATTGGATAACGCCGGAAACCCCAAAGGCATAGGCCTATCTCTGTGGCGTTTTAATCTGGGCGCCGGTAGTGCCGAACAGGGCAAGCAAAGCGGTATTCGTGATCCCTGGAGACGTGCCCCTACTTTTTGGGACGGAACAGGCTACGACTGGAACAAACTTCAGGGGCAGGTATGGTTTGCTCAGGCAGCTCAGGAGCGGGGTGCAGACCAATTGTTGATGTTCTTAAACAGTCCGCCGGTGCATCTTACGCGTAACGGGAAGGCCTATACTTCAGATAAAACACAAACCAATATTGCTGCTGAAAACTATCCGGCTTTCGCCAGCTATCTTGCAGATGTTGTGGAGGGGTTAAGGGCGAAAAATTTAGCGGTAGACTATGTGAGTCCGTTTAACGAGCCGCAGTGGGACTGGTCTGATGGCGGACAGGAAGGAAACCCGTATTGGAACCAGGATCTTTTTGAAATTACCACGGCTATAGATTCGGTTTTTCAGGAGCGAAAACTTAAAACAACCATTGATATTGCCGAAGCTGCACAGATTGATTACCTCTACAAAACCGGACAGAAACCCGGAAGAGGGGATCAAATCAAAGCTTTTTTTAGTCCGGATTCGCCTCAGTATGTTGGAAATCTCAAGAGTATGGGTCACGCCATTTCGGGGCACAGTTATTTTACGACTTCGCCGGCTTCGGTTCGCGTAAAGAAACGGGAGCAATTGCATAAGAAGCTTGATGAAGTGCCCGATCTCGACTATTGGATGTCTGAATATTGCATTTTGGGAGATAACGCCGGTGAAATTGAAGGCGATAAACGGGATCTGGGAATGACTTCGGCTTTGTATATGGCAGAGGTAATTCACAGCGATCTGGTTGATGCGCAGGCCAGCGCGTGGCATTGGTGGACTGCTATTTCGGCTTACGATTATAAAGACGGACTTATTTATATTGACAAGTACGAGCAGGACGGCAATTTTTACGAAAGCAAAATGCTCTGGGTATTGGGTAATTACAGCCGGTTTATACGTCCCGGTTTTAAACGTGTTGCTATCGGGCAGCGGAGTGGTGACAAGATGGAAGAGCTAAAATATTCGGCTTATAGGAGTCCTGATCAATCGCAACTTGTGGTTGTTTTGATAAATAGCTCAGCAGAAGAAAAGCCGCTGAAGATTAAACTTCCTGAAAATACGGAAACTCAAAACTGGAAAACCTATACTACATCGGCCACCGAAAATTTAAACTTTAAAGCAATTGAGGAGAAGGAGGTCGTTGTGCCGGCCGAGTCTGTGATGACGGTTGTCATCGAAAATTAAAAGTTGAATTACTGAGTTTTAATGAAAGCGTGACCAGCGGGAGCGAGGTTTTTTAGTTCGTTGTTTTTGAACCTGAATTCCTTCAACGACAACCATACCTAAAGTCATTTCAGAAGGATCTTGCTTCATAGCAAAGTTGTATTTATTTTGAACAACTTTTAGAGTAGCTTCTTCAGTTTTAAAGCCGATAAATGAACAAACCAACGTGTTATTTTTTTCAATCTCATCCAAAGGAATGATAAGCTTAAAATACCCATCAAAATCTGTTACGGTTTCAATGTTTCTTCCTGAGACCATTATATTAGCACCGGGTAATGGATAATGATCTTGGTCTAGAACAGTACCTTCAATGATTAGATCTTTTTTAGGAGTCAACTTTATTACTTCTGCTTTGTCTTTTTGGCTAATTTGAGTTTGCTTCGTTTTAACTTCAGTTTCCTGCCCCATCGCCGGTTCGCATAAAGCCAGTAAAGAAGTAAACGCAGCAGCAATTCCCAGATTTTTAAAAGGTTTCTTTTCCGGAATGAAATAAGTGGTTTCCAGTTGATCTTTGCGGTACCGGCCACAAATGGATTTTCCCGCTTGTACTTTTTCAGTGATTTGCTTTCGCGAAAGCGCCGTAAAATCAATCACTTCTTTCTCGCAACTCGCACAAAACCTACCCTGCTCACGCGGAGTCATTTGCGACCAGTCTTCGTGGCAGGGTTCGGGTATGTGAAGTTTAAAATGCATATCTATTTGTTAATCGTTAATTGTTATTTGTCAAACGTATTGGAGCTTCCAATTAACTGTTAACAAATAACCATAAACCTATTTTTTAAGCTCTTCTGTATTCTTGATATTGCTTACATCTCGATTCTTTACATACTGCTCCAGCCACTGATCCTGTTCCCAAAGCATATGTAGTATGGATTCTTTGGCGGCATAACCGTGACTTTCTTTAGGTAGCATTACCAGTCGGGCGGTTGCTCCCAGACCTTTCAACGCATTAAAATAGCGCTCGCTTTGTAGCGGATAGGTTCCACTGTTGTTATCAGCCACTCCGTGAATCAGCAGTAAGGGAGTTTTCATCGTATCGGCGTGCATAAACGGACTCATCTCATAATAGATTTCTGGTGCCTCCCAGTAGTTACGCTCTTCAGACTGAAACCCAAAAGGCGTCAGCGTACGGTTATAGGCTCCACTTCGGGCGATACCTGCGGCAAAAAGATCAGAATGCGACAATAAGTTTGCGGTCATAAAAGCTCCGTAGGAATGGCCGCCAACGGCTACCTTGTTTCGGTCTATATAACCCAATTCATCTACAGCATCAATCGCCGCTTTTCCGTTAGCAACCAGTTGTTTGATAAAAGTATCATTAGGTTCGGTATCTCCTTCACCCACGATTGGGAATGAGGCATCATCAAGCACCACATAACCACGGGTCACCCAGTACACCATAGAACCGTAATAGGGATAGGTAAACTCATTGGGGTTTGAAGTGGTTTGACCGGCGCTGTTTTTGTCCTTGTACTCGGTAGGATAAGCCCAAAGCAACATCGGTTTTTTCTCCTTCTTTTCCATATCATAACCCACCGGCAGGTATAAAGTCCCGGATAGTTCTAGTCCGTCGTCGCGCTTGTACTTGATTACTTCTTTGTGTACATCCTGAATACTCTTAAACGGATTCTCAAATCGTGTAATCTGCTTTAAGCTATTATCGTTTAGATCGCGGATGTAATAACTGGGATATTCGGTAGGGGCTTCTATACGAACCAGGATTTTTCCGGCTTCCATATCAATTGCTTCCTGTAAATTTTCGAGTTTATCGGTGTATTCTGACTCATAAATGCGTTCTTTTTCCTGAGTTGCCAAATTCACTTTATCTATAAATGGAAACTGTCCGCGGTCGCTAAAACCGTCACCAATCAGGTAAGCGTTTCCGTCAATAAGTGTGAGTACGTTTCGTCCATAATCATTTTCGTGGGTTACAAAATTTCCGGGATCGCTGTAGGTATCCTGATAATTTCGGTCTGAAATCAATACCGGTTCTGCCGAAGCATCTGCGGGATTGAAGGTATAGGTTTTGGTATTTCGCGTATTCCACCAGTAGTCGTAAGCAACAGCGGTAGAATCATTGCCCCAGGTAATGCCGCTGTAACGGTTTATGGTTTTAATCACCGGTTTAACCGGACCCGTAAAAGGCGCCTCCTGCATATAAACCTGATCGCGGAAGGGAACATCCACTTCGGGATCACCTTTGTCTAATGCCTCTGCCCAAACTAAGGTTGCCGGTTTGTCTGCGCGCCAGTTCAGGCTACGTTTTCCGGTTTGAGTCGCCATAAATCCCTGCGGTAATTCTTCAATAAGTGGCACTTCGTTAACCACTTTTACTTCGGTTCGGTCTTTTTTATAGACGGTTACGGTTTCAGGAAAGCGGTAATACGGTACGATATAGGAGAAGGGTTTGTGAATACTGGTAACCATTACATATTCGCCATCGGGCGAAAAAGACACATTCGTAAACATATCTGCCGTATGCCAGATGGTCGAGGTGCCATCAAGATCCTTTTTTACCAAAACTGAAGTAGCCAGTTGCTCAAAATTTGCCACATCGTTGGGGTTTTGCAGCAAATCCTGATAGGTGCGGTTTTGTGCTTTAGAACCATCACTGGTTGAAATCGTAGGACCGGTAGGTACTGCCTCAGCCGTGTTGATCAATTCTTTTCGGGTAGCCGGAAGCATATTCAATAACAGGCTTTTTCCGTCTTTAAACCAGCTGATGGGATTGCCCATATTGGCGTTGAGCGTAGCTTCGGTCAATTTACTCACTGAAGCTTTATCTAAATCCAGAATCCAGACTTCAACACCTGAATCTGTGGTGTTAGTAAGGGCCATTTTGCTTTCGTCCGGAGACCAGCTGAAGTTGCTCAGCTTTGGATTTTCGGGTAGTCCGCTGATCTCGCGGTCATTCATCTCGTCAACACCTTTGATTTTTACATCATTGTAAAAGGTCGTTCTGCTGCCGATATTGGTTTTTGGGTTTATTCGCAGTCCACCCAGGCGCAGTTCTTCTTCAGAAAGTTCGGCGATGGTTTTATAGCTGTCGCGATAGAGTAAAAGCATCGTATCACCTTCGGTATTCATTACTACAGCAGGAGCCCGGGGTACATCAACGAGTTCGAGAATTTCTTCAGGAGGTTTCTGGTAGTCCAGATTGACCTGAGCGAACACCGATGCGGTGAGCAGAAAGAAAAGGCTAAAGAGGTGGAGTTTTTTCATAGTAGGAATTTGCTTTTTTGGATTGAATCGATAATCCATTTGTAATGCCCTGTAATTTAATCAAAAATGTTTGGAAAGTTTAGGGTTTTCTGTTTTGTAGGAAAGTTGAAACATGCAAAGTTTAATCGTGGAAAGGTTGAATCGTTTTTTCACTTTTCACCATTGAAACTGGATACTAAAAATTTATTACTACTAAAAGCACTTATTATGCACGCATAGCTAAAGAGGAATACTTTAAAACATTTAAAATTGAAGAAACAGTATCTTAGGCGACCTATTAGGTGGGTATTTTGCTACACCTGTAAAAACCAACAGATTTTTTTAAACTATGTATAATTCTCGAATAGCCGGTATGGGTGCTTATGTTCCTGAGAACGTGGTAACCAATGATGATTTGTCTAAAGTAATGGAAACAAATGACGCCTGGATTCAGGAGCGTACGGGTATCAAAGAACGGCGCCATATCAAAGAAGGGGATGGCAATACCACAGCGGTAATGGGCGCAAAAGCAGCAAAAATCGCTCTAGAACGCGCAAAAATGAGCGCTCAGGATATCGATATGATCGTTTTTGCGACGCTGAGTCCGGATTATTATTTTCCGGGATGTGGGGTGCAGGTGCAGGAAATGCTCGATATGCGTACTGTACCCGCCCTAGATGTACGTAACCAGTGCAGTGGCTTTGTGTATGCGCTTTCTACGGCAGATCAGTTTATCAAAACCGGAATGTATACAAATGTTTTGGTAATTGGTTCTGAAAATCACAGTGGCGGATTGGATATGACCACACGAGGCCGTAGCGTTTCGGTGATTTTTGGTGATGGGGCAGGAGCTGCAGTGCTTACCCGGGAAGAGGATAACAGCAAAGGGATTTTATCTACGCATTTGCACAGTGAAGGTAAGCACGCGCTTGAACTTTCGCTTAAAGGTCCCAGCACTATGGAATGGGTGCCCGAGTTGATTGAGAAAGATCCTCAGGAAGATATCCCGTATTATCCCTATATGAACGGACAATTTGTATTTAAAAATGCGGTTGTGCGCTTCGCGGAAGTGATTAATGAAGGTCTCGAAAAGAATAGCCTTACGGCGAAAGATATCGATATGCTGATACCGCATCAAGCCAATTTGCGCATTTCGCAGTTTGTACAGAAAAAGTTCGGTTTGTCTGACGATCAGGTGTATAACAACATTCAGAAATACGGAAATACCACAGCAGCATCAATCCCAATTGCGTTAACTGAAGCCTGGGAAAACGAAAAAATAAAAGAAGGGGATACGGTGGTACTCGCGGCCTTTGGTAGCGGTTTTACCTGGGCGAGTGCGATTATTAAATGGTAAGGCCTCTCTGCTCTTCGGGCATCCCTGCCTTTGCCGGCAGGCAGGTCTCCCAATGGGAGAGAATTTCAATGAAATAGGCAGCACTAACTAGTGATGCCTATTTATTTTCTAACCCGGCTTTAGCCGGTGAAATTGCGGTGTTGCGTGGCTGTGAAATAGTCTCTAAAAATCTGATTGATGATATTGTTTTCTCTTGCAGCATTGATCCCCAAATGTGGATACATCTCAATAATTGCCTGAGAAAGTGACCTTACCGAAGCAGCAGCGGTCTCGTGAACCTGTTTGATAAAATCAGCACTAAGGTCTTTACCAAGTTCTATTTGTTCTTCAATAGTTTCGGCAAAGGCATCACTGTTTTGAATGGCTTTAGCGATGGTATCTTTCAGTGATTTAATATCTAAATCTTTATCAATTTTTAGGACTTCTTCTTTAAAATGGGTAGCCATCCCGATATAATTGACCCAGAGCGTCAAATCTGCAAATACTCGAAAATTGACTTTAAAAATGGGATTGGGCAAATTAAACTGATCGTATTGAAAGCTATCTGCTTCCTCAACCATCAAATCATCAATGCTAAAGGAACAGGTACGTGATGCCTGCATGCCAATAGTATTCCAGTCGTCAATAAGATTAACACCTGCTTTGGGAATGACAAAGGATTTAAAAACCGGACCTCCGTCTTCATTAACCAGTTCTTTCCCGTCTTTGGTAATTTTGGCGTTTAGCGTAACGTGCGTCAGGTAAGGTCCTCCGGTAGCGTACTTCCATGTCCCGGAAAGTTTATACTTATCGCCTGTTTTTTCGGCTACGCCAAATAAGCCCCCGCTACCGCCCAGAATGGGTTTTTGATGGGTGTCTATAAAAATACGCTGCGCCGTCTCCCGCTTCAGGTTTCCTATAAAATAATTGGCACCGCTGCAGAGCGTGACTGTCCAGCCCAGGCTTCCGTCTATTTGAGCGAGTTCTTTCAGTTTATGGAGTCCTTCAGTCAGCGTTAATTCTAATCCGCCATGGCTTTTAGGTACCCAGATATTCCAGAGATTTTCACTAGTAATCCATTCCAGAATCTCCGGACTTAATTTTTTCGCCCCTAAAAGACGTTTGCTAAGCAGTTTGTGGTCTGAGTTCTTGTTCATTTTTGATTAGTTTTCGCCATTTTAAATATCCCGAAGTACCCACAATAAATAAGAAAACGGTAAGGCCGGCATAAATGTATAGTTCTTTGTAAATGAGTAGGGGTATAGAAATGATGTTGCTAATGTTGAGGTAGATCCAGTTTTCAATTTTTCGCTTGGCCATCAACCACATTCCTGCCCAGGCAAATGCGCTTACGACAGAATCCAGGTAAGGGACATCAGAATTGGTATGCTGCGTGAGCCAATAACACATCAACCCAAAGCAACCGGCAACAATACCCGCCGCTTTTAAGTGTTCGTTACGGGTAGCATAGGCGATAGGTGCCTCGTGTTGCTGCTTGCCAAACTTCCAATACAGCCAGCCGTAAACGCTCATCACCAGGTAGTAGAGGTGTAGCAAAATATCGGCATAGAGTTTAGAATGGTACAGCACCCACATCCCGATAACTATACTAATAATGCCAAAAATATAATTGTTGACGTTGTTTTTGCGTGCCAGCAGGACCTGAGTGATACCAAAAGCGGTACCCAGCCATTGTAGCCAAACAAAATTCATAAAAAAACCTTCCATCAATTGTGGTTTTGAATTACCAAAAATATGAGGAGATGTGCCACAGAGGCATCAAAAAGGAGAACCCTTTTTGGCTTAAATCCCTACGCCGGCATTATCCGGATCAGGTGCAGAGCAGTTGCTCCCGGGTATCATCTCAGCCTGCCGTTAGAAAATACTAAAGGTTAATATTCTCCATTTTAGGGCAAGCACCCCATTGAGAACAAAGGTAAAAGTATAAGCCTAAAAAAACGCCTAAAATCGGGAAGATTTTAGGCGTGTTATCTAACTGGTTTTTAAAACCTATTTTTTCTTGGGCTTAAAAACCGGTTTAATTTTGGTTGATATTTCACCGAAACCAATACGCGCTGCACCGGCTTTTTCACAATGTCCGCGCATTATAACCGTGTCGTTATCTTCTATAAACTTACGGTCGCTACCATCATTAAGTTTTACGGGTTTTGAACCTTTCCAGCTTAGTTCAAGCATAGAGCCGTAGGAGTCTGGGGTAGGGCCACTTATTGTACCGCTTCCCATCATATCCCCGCTGTTTACCGGGCAACCGTTAATGGTATGGTGCGCCAGTTGCTGACTCATATTCCAATACAGGTGCTTAAAGTTTGATTTACAAACCACCGTTTCTTCTTTACCTTCAGGCTTAATACTTACGTCGAGATTGATATCGAAGGTTTTCTTACCGCTATATCTTAAGTAAGGCAATAATTCCTGATCGGGTTTAGGACTATTGGTTCTAAAAGGCTCCAGGGCATCCAAAGTCACAATCCAGCAGGATACCGATGAAGCAAAGTTTTTACCTAAAAATGGCCCAAGAGGCATATATTCCCAGCGTTGGATATCGCGGGCACTCCAGTCATTAAATAAAACCAAACCAAAGATATATTCTTCGGCCTGATCAACCGGAATGGGTTGCCCCAATTCATTAGCAGCCGTTGTGATAAACGCCATTTCGAGTTCAAAATCGAGTTGTCTTGAAGGGCCAAAAATGGGTTTGTCGGCTCCGTTAGGCAGCTTTTGACCTTGTGGGCGGTGTACCGAAATTCCTGATGGAATAATTGAACTACTGCGGCCGTGATAGGCTACGGGTAAATGAAGCCAGTTAGGCAATAATGCGTTATCGGGATCACGAAACATTGTGCCCACATTGGTCGCGTGTTCCTTACTGCTATAAAAATCTGTGTAATCGCCTATTTGTACCGGCAGTTGCATTTCAATCTCATCCATCTCAAAAATCACAGTATCGCGGTGATCTGCATTGTCGCGCAACTCCGGGTTGTTTGCTTCAAAGATCTCTGAAATGCGGTTGCGTACAGCCCTCCAGGTTTTACGCCCATCTGCAATGAAATCGTTTAAGCTGTCCTGCAAAAAGATATCATCGGTAAGTGGGATTTCACTAAAATATCCCAATTGATGCAGAGCTCCCAGATCAATGGCATAATCTCCAATTCGTGTTCCAATGGTGATGATATCATCGCGGGTGAGAAACACGCCAAATGGAATATTCTGGATAGGGAAGTCTGTGTCTGCAGCAGTCTCCAGCCAGGTTTTTCTTTTGGGATCGTTAGCTTTAGTAGGCATAAATTTTTAATAAAGTGTTAGTAAAAGGGCTTTTCAAATATAGAATTTAAATAGTACCAACCAATTGTAATCACTACTTTTGAGCCTAATTTAACAAACTTTATAAAGCATGCAACGGGATACCGAAATTTTTGATCTTATTCAGGAAGAAAAGCAACGTCAACTCAATGGTTTAGAGTTAATTGCTTCAGAAAACTTTGTAAGCGAGCAGGTTATGGAAGCTGCCGGTTCTGTACTTACTAATAAATATGCCGAGGGGTATCCCGGTAAACGGTACTACGGCGGATGCGAGGTGGTAGACGAGGTTGAAAACATTGCCATCGAGCGCGCCAAAGAACTTTTTGGAGCAGAATATGTAAACGTACAGCCTCACTCGGGTTCGCAGGCCAATACTGCAGTTTTTCATGCTGTGATGAAGCCGGGAGAAACCTTTTTGGGTTTTGACCTGGCTCACGGGGGGCACTTAACTCACGGTTCACCGGTAAATTTCTCGGGACGTTTATACAACCCGGTTTTTTACGGAGTAGATCAGGAAACCGGTCTTTTAAATTACGATAAGATCGAAGAACTTGCGGTTAAAGAAAAACCGAAAATGATCATCGCAGGAGCTTCGGCTTACAGCCGCGAGATTGATTATAAGCGCTTTCGGGAAATAGCAGATAAAGTAGGAGCTATCCTGCTTTGTGATATGGCACATCCTGCCGGACTTATCGCTAAAGGAATCATTGGTGATCCTGTGCCGCATTGTCATATTTGTACCACCACAACTCACAAGACCCTTCGCGGTCCTCGTGGGGGTATGATTCTTATGGGTAAAGATTTTGAGAACCCGTTCGGTATTAAACTTAAAAACGGAAACCTGCGCATGATGTCCTCATTACTTGACAGCGGAATTTTCCCGGGTAACCAGGGTGGTCCTTTAGAGCATATCATTGCCGCTAAAGCAATCGCTTTTGGTGAAGCTCTTACCGATGACTTTTTACATTATATGGTTCAGGTTAAGAAAAATGCTGCGGTTATGGCCGCTGCTTTTGTAGCCAAAGGATACGATATCATTTCTGGCGGAACCGATAATCATATGATGTTGATTGATCTTAGAAATAAAGACATCTCCGGTAAAGATGCTGAAGAAGCTTTAGGTAAAGCAGATATTACTGTAAACAAAAATATGGTTCCATTTGACACCCGTTCTCCTTTTGTAACATCAGGAATGCGTATTGGTGTAGCAGCAGTAACCACTCGCGGACTTGTGGAAGAGGATATGAAGCAGGTTGTTGAGCTTATTGACGCTGCCTTAGTTAATTATCAGGATGATGATAAGCTGGAAGAGATTGCAGGTCAGGTAAATACAATGATGGGTCACAGACCCCTTTTTAAACATTAATCGATTTAGTTATACTAGTACATTTTATTATAACCGATGTTTTACATCGGTTTTTTTGTTAAAATAAACTTAAATAAATGTAAAGTGTATTTATTTCGTCACGGCTTTTTTTAACGAATACTATTAATCATTTAAAGGAGTTTAGCAATGCCTACCAAAGTGGTTTATATCATTGATGAGAATCGGGTTAATCGTGATCTTATTGAACGTTTAATGAAGAATGAATTTGGGAGTTTAATCATAAAACGCTTTGATTCGTGTGAAAGCGGATTTCGTTATTTGATGGAGGAGCAACGTTTTCTTGTCAAAGAATATCCGGATTCTATTCTGCTTTCCGGTAGTCTCTCTCCAAATTGTATTTCAAGATTTTTAGAAGAGGTCGAGAATTTTCAGCCTCAGTTGGGTAAACCAATCCAGGTCCACATGATGCTTGATCCTAATTCAGCGCAAAGTCTGGATTTTAAAAAAAGCACATTAGTTAGCGGAATTATAGAAAGGCCTATATGTCCTCAGGATATATTTAACTTGGCGCAATCGCTATTAGTAGCCGTTTAAAAAATACTTTTTATGGTTATTTTCTGATCCCGGAATTGAACCTGATCATTCTCTTGTTTTCCGGTTAACAATTCACCTATAGGAGAAGCACTGGAAATACAATACACCTGGCCTGTTTCCATCTTTAATTCGCCAAATGGGATTCCTATAAAATAGGAGGCTTTATCGGTCAGAACCAGGCTGCCTTCACTTATTAAGGTATTTGGAGTAAGACTCACGCGGTTAAGCGCTTCTTTTTGCCGCTCTACCTGATCAATTTGAGTTTGATTGCGCTCCATTTCCTGCTGAATCATCTCTACTCCAGTCTCGTATTTATCCCCGGCGCTGCTTTTTCCGCCTTCACTTTCACGGGATTCTATGAGTCCGTCGCGGGTTTCCTTCAATTGGGTTAGCCGTGCATTTAGCCGGTTGTACAGTTCTTGAATGACTTGCTTTTTTTGCATAAATCAGGTTTTTTAAGGCGGGCGAAATTAGGTTAAATTCCCATTGGGTTTACCTGCTTATTAAAAATAATTCAGATTCTGATTAAAGCAGGTATATGTTGAAATTTTAGTCTTTCTCCCGAATTACTGTAGTCCCTGAAAACCGATCGTGAAAGCCGCTTTTTAGAATTAAAAACGAAAGTCGATCAAAGGGTATAAGGCGGCACAGGGTACGGATGATGATGGTGCCAGCGTCTGGTTTCTTTCCGTCGGTGGTTACCACAATCGTTTTGGTAACATATTTCCCGGCTGTTTTCTGAAAATAGAATTCTCCTACCACATAATACGCCATAAAAATCAAAAACATCATAAAATAACCAAGGCCCAGAATTAAATCACTGTCAGTGGTAACAAAAACCGAATCAAGAGCCAGACTACCGGCTAAGACCAGCACGATGTACACTACAAAATCTATAGCGAAGTTGACAAAGCGCATCCCCGTACTGCTCACATAATCCTGAATTTCCTGTACCGAGGTGTTTTCCTGAGCAACTTCTTTAACCAGAGCGGCCATTTGCAGTTTGCTAATGTTGCGTTTGCTAAGTTCTGCTTCTGCAGCTTTTACTGCTTGAGCCTCATATTTGTGAACTTCAACGGTAACGACGCGAACCAGTTCTTTGTTTGAAAAGTTTTGATAGGTTTTTCTATAGTCGGTCATTGGAGGCTTATTCCTTTAATTTTGAGATGGTTCTGTACTAGAATCTGATAAAATCCTAAAGTATTGTAATAACTTCAATTTATTTTCAACTTGACCAAAAATGCACCAAATCCTTTAAAAAGCCTTAGGTATTAACTTGAATTTGAATTTTCAAGATAGTTAGTCCAATTGTTCAACATTGTTATTTTTTAAATAATCAAGTATACCTTCTACTTTTAATTCCAGATTTTCATCTGCCACCGTATTCAATAAAACTATATTGTTTTCGTCAATAATGGTCGTAGTTAAGGGCTGTGTTTTTAGGAAGTATTTTGCACGTTTTTCCTGATGGAAAACAGTTTCAAAATTGCCGTCTTGTTTGATGTTTTCATCATAGGGAACGGTCAAAATATCTAAGTCACTGTGAAATCGTTCTCTTAATTCGTCTTTGAGCTCCTCCAGTTTGGATTGATCGTTATGAAAAGCATCTGTAATTAGGACACGTAGTTTTTTAGGGTAAGGTGCTTTAAAAAAAACATTTTTATTGAGATCCTTACTTAATTCATTGGGTGTTAATTTTTCATGTATTGAAAACGGAGGCAATTTTAAAAAGCTATAGTAATAGAAATCTGATAATCGATGTTTTAGATCAGAATCGTGTTCAAAACTATAGTTGAATCTTTGGGCTAGAAAGGTTTTGCTCACAGGAACTTTATGTGCAGCAATTTCCAGGTAAGTAATCAATAGGGGAAGATATCTTGTTTTTTCTATAGTTAAGTTTGCATCCAGATACGTGTATATAGAGTCATAGGTCTTAAGGTATTTGCCGTATTCGAAATTCTTGCCAGAAGCATTTTCGATTTTAAGGTTGTATTCATCGAGTTTTCTGAAAAACTTGGCGGTTGTTCTATCTTCTTCATTTTGGACGATGTTTTTAAGAGTCAATCCATTGCTTACATCTCCTGTTATTTCTAAATTACCATAAAAGTCAACAACTTTAAAAATGGGTTTTTCTATATATTCTAGTGTGCTATAGCCCAATGAATCTGGAGCAACGTAGAGCCTCAATAGACTGCAAATAGGGAGATTTAAATATTCTTTGGAATGTAATGTATCTGTATTGCTGCTTTTTCCGAATTGGCTCCCTATATTGAGAACATCAAAATGCAATATTTTACCACGTATTCCAGAAACATTAAGATTCAGTACAGGCTCTTTACCCGTATAAATTTGATAGCCTTTGGGCTTAAAATCACAACTGCTTAGGAGTATAAGAAGCACAATAGACAGGATTTTTAAAGATGTTTTATGTACTTGCATAATGCTCAGGATTTAATTTTGGTTTCGAAAAAAGATTTATAAGAGTTGCTTACCGGAATGATTTGTCCGCCCAACTGAAGCGAGCCGGTTTGCAGTTTTTCTACCTTGCTCAGGTTTACTACATAGGAGTTGTGCACGCGTACAAAATGTGCTTCCGGCAGCAGATTTAACAGGTCTGAAAAGGTCATACGCGGGCTCAGTTTTTTAGTTTCCAGAAATACATCCAGATAGTTGCCGTCGCTTTTAACGTAGTTTATTTCGGCTGTTTGTATCACCACCTGCTCATACCCATCCCGAAGCAGAATGCTCTTATGGCCATTGGATTGCGTGAGTCGGCCTACAACCTTATCAAGAGCCCCCGTAAATTGTTCCAATTCAAAAGGCTTTAATAGGTAATCAACAACTTCAAAGGCGTAGCTCTTCACTCCATATTCGGCATATGCCGAAGTAATAACCACCAGCGGTTGCCGGTCAAGCTTGCCGAGCAAATCAAACCCAGAAAGCTTCGGCATATTGATGTCCAGAAAGATGAGGTCGACTTCGTTAGCATTTAGGAAATTTAGAGCTTCAAAAGGATTATTAAACGTTTTTACCAGTTCTATAACCGTGGTTTTTGACGCGTGGTTTCTGATTATGCTCAAGGCTTTAGGTTCGTCGTCTATAGCTACAGCGCGTATCATAAGCTGTTTATGTAAAGGTTAACTTCAAATAGGTTCTTGTTTCTATCGATCTTCAGATCATAGCCATTGGGGTAGATAAGTTCCAGTCGCTCCCGGGTATTTTGTATGCCAATACCAAAACCTTTTTCCCGGTAATAGGTGGTTTGATCAGGATTGTATGTGTTTTTACAGCAGAACTGAATTTGTTGTTTCACCACCTTAATGCTGATCTCAATTCTAGAAGTTTTATCAGGGTCAACCCCGTACTTAAAAGCATTTTCTACAAAAGGAATTAATAGACCTGGACTTATTTGAGCATTGTCTAAATCTTCAAAATTCGTTTTAATCTTTAGAGGAGATGCTATTCTTAATTTTTGAATATTAATATAGTCTGAAACATAACCGGCTTCCCGCTCCAGAGGTATAAATTCTTGTCGCAAGTCCTGTTGCATATAGCGCACCAGGTTGGCCAGTTTTGCAGTAGCGCTGGCAGTAATAGTAGCATTTTCTTCAAGCGCCGTGGCATAAAGCGTATTTAAGGTGTTAAAGAGAAAATGCGGGTTTACCTGAGATTTTAATAGCAGCAGTTCTGAGGTGGTATTCCCTAGAGCTCTTTCAGTCTTTCTAAAGCGGCTGATGATTAGGTTACGAACACCGCCATAGATTAAACCAAAAATCAGAACAATCAAAAAGGCTGTAGTTGCTATTGCCCAAAAATTGTTGAGGGAATTGTAATCGGGAATGGGATTTGATCCATTTTTTAAATAAACAACAGCTAAGAAACCTCCTAAAGTAACGAGATAAGAAAGAAACAGCAATCCTAAGAATTTTAAGTGCTTTTTTTGTTTGAACAGGATTGTGCTCAATCCAAAAGCAGTACTATAGAATAGTGTTATGGATATCATTTTTAAAACTAGAACTTCTATAAAGTCGCGATCCGGCACAGGAGGTTGTTTGAGCAGCAGAAATGCAGAAGCTGCTAATGCATTGATAGTAAACTCCAGATTGATATGTTTTTGAAATCCTTTTGTAATGATCTTCCAGCGGAGTAGGGAAATATAGAGTAAAGACGAACCCAATACCAAAAGTAAACGGGGTATAGTAGCTAAAACCCATGTTTTATTAAGGGATAGAAGAACTTCAGTAAGTTTAAAAACAGTAGGTATCATACGGGCAGAATTTACTGCACTGGAATAATAGAGATACAGACCGGCGACAAGAAATAAAAGAGGAATGATAAACAAACTCCTTTTTTTTAGGACTGAAATCAGTGTAAAAAATAAATAAAAGGCCAAAACATCGATTACGGCAAGAATAAAAGGCGCAAAAATGTGAAATCGATTTGTATACCAGTCGGGAAAAAAGTAAAAAACATAACCCAGGCCAAGGATAAAAAATAGAGAGTGGATTAGAATATTCCTTGAACTTATTGTGTTTTTAGTTGTCTTGATAGATAGAGCAAACATATTCGTTTAATTTACAAGAGCTAATGTACAGGGCTTATGAGTAACTCAAAAATAAAGGTTGTAGATTGGCTTAATGCTGTTATGGTTTAAATATCCATTAGCATTAGAAGAGAATAGCTAATTTAGTAAGCAAGAACAACCATTTATGAAAAGAAGCAGCTTCACTAGGCGTCAATCTATCAAACTTTTTGCATTAACCGGCACCACGGTCTTAACGATGCCCAATTTAGTATTGAGCTGTAAAAATATGACCGAGAAGCCTGTACGTTTTGGTCTGATGACAGACTCGCACTATGCAGACCGTGATCCTGCAGGAACCCGTTTTTACCGGGATTCTATCCCAAAAATGCAGGAAGCAATACAAGAACTCAATTCTCAAAATCTGGATTTTCTCATTCATCTCGGGGACTTTAAAGATCAGGGCCCTGAAGCAAAACCTAAAGATACGCTTAGTTATTTAGAGGCTATTGAGGGTGTATTTCAAGAATTTGACGGAGCTAAATACCACGCACTTGGAAATCATGATGTTGATAGTATCCGAAAGGATGAATTTTTAAAAAACATAAAAAATACAGGGCTACAAACAGCTAAAAATTACTATTCATTTGATGTAAATGGATTTCATTTCATTGTACTCGATGCAAACTATGATGCAGACGGTAAAGACCATTTTTTTGCGGAAGGTTCAGACTGGGAAGATGCTAATATCCCTCCCGCAGAGTTGCAATGGTTAAGTGACGATTTAGCCCAAAATCAAAAACCTACGGTTGTTTTTTGTCATCATCCGCTTTATGAGTTTTACAAAGAGGGGTCTAAATTTCATGTGACTAATTATGCAGAAGTGCAGAAACTGCTTCAGGATAGTAGCTGGGTAGTAGCATGTTTGCACGGGCACGTACATAAAGAAGATGTCGCAATCATTGAAGGTATAAATTACATTATCCGCCTGGGAATGGTTGACTATGAAGGTGTTGAGAATAATGCGTTTAGTGTTGTAGAGTTAACGCCAAATAAAATACAAATTGAAGGTTACAATAGGTCTTCTTCACTTAATTTGAGCGTGTCTTAAAAAAAACAAGTATAATTCTATTGTTTTTATAGGATTATATTAAACAATTAGTAAAATAGCATCACTCAAATGTATTTTATCTATATTTATTGTAGTTATATCCCCCTAAGCAAATCAAGAATTTTTTTTCAGTACCAGTTACTTTTTGGTCCTTTATGACGTTGAGAATTTTCCGCTTATCACTACTGTTTTATGTCCCTATACTTTTAGTTAGCCTAATAGCTTTATATCTACAGTATGAAAGTAAGCTTGATGATCATAAAGCTTTAGAAAATCGCTCTGCAACCTATCGTGCAAATTTGTTGTCAGACATGCAGCAGCGAATAGTCTATAACGTAGATTTCTGGTCCCGCATTAGGTATCCGGATAATTTTTCTCCCCTTGCAAAAGATTCTACTTTTATGAATCCGTACTTGGATATTATGAAAGGGATAAGTGATTATTATCAATTCAGGTATATTGATTCTACGGGGCAGGAACTATTGCGCATTGAGCGCGATGGCAAAACACAAAAGTTAGTTGAAGGGAAATTACAAAACAAGGCAGGGCGCAAATATTTTGAAAGGGGTACAAAGCTTAAACATGGGGAAATTTATTTGTCTGAAATAAATTTAAACCGTGAAAATGGGCAATTAGAGGAGTCTAGGCTGCCCGTAATACGGGCAATCGCACCTATATATAGTGAGTCTGGCGACAAGCTGGGTATTGTCGTGATTAATTTTAACCTCACGAACCTTCTTAACCGACTCAAAGTCCAACTTACAGAAAGCAACTTTTATCTGGTAGATCAAAATTTAAGAATCGTCTCCACCAATACAGATTTGCCCGATTTGGGTTATGAACTTCAGGATTCAAGTTTTCTTAAGAAAAAATACGTCTTAGAGGAGCTTAGCCCGGCCAGCCTGAAAAACGATAGCACATTTATGCATTCGGGTTCCTTATGGTGCGTTAGGACCCTTAACCTGAACCAGGATTACGGTGAAAACAAATCGAATTATATCTCTGATAAAGTGGTGCGTACGGCCAGCTCTTGGACGGTCATTCATCAGGTGCCCAGACCCCTGCTTCGTACGATTCTTTGGCCTTTATACCGCAATATTATACTCGTAAATGTACTTGCGTTTGGCTTATTGATAATATGCAGTACCATATTTGTAAAGAAAGAAAGCGACAAAAAGTTTTTTTACAAAGAGCTCGATGCTAAAAACCAACGCTTGGAATATAAAAGAGAAACCTTAAAGGTAGCAAATGAATCCTTAAATGCCTTAAATTTAAGACTGGAAAAGCGCAATCAACAGCTCGAAGAATTCAATTATCTGGTATCTCATAACTTGCGTGCGCCCATTACTAGTATGTCACTTATCGTAGAACTTATTTCCGAAGCAAAATCCTTGGACGAACTCAAAAATTTGACTCCTAAACTTTGTAAAGTTACAGATAATATTACCGATATTACTGAAGACATAAAGGAGTATGTAACTATCTTAAACAATAAACAAGTAAAGCTTGAAGAAATCAATATCTTAAGCGTAATTGAAAGTTGTAAAAGTGATTTTGCCGATTTGTTATTAGACAAAATTGACTTTAAGATAGACTGTGATTTACAAGCCTGGGACAAACTGTATTTTTCCCGGTTTTATTTTAAAAGTGTCGTTCAAAATTTAATGTCAAATGCTATTAAATACCGGCGGGAAGAAGTAGCGTCATACCTTTTGTTTCGTACTACTTATGAGGATGGGGTAAAGGTTTTATATGTAAAAGATAATGGTCGCGGCATCAATCTGGACCTTCACGGAGCAAACCTTTTTAAACTATATAAACGGTTTCATCGTGACGTTTCAGGAAAAGGCATGGGTTTATTTATCGTAAAATCCCAGTTAGAAAGTCTGGATGCGGAAATAACGATCATAAGTAAAGAGCACGAAGGCTCTGAGTTTAAAATTAAATTCAATAAAATATGAAAAAATCAGATGTATTGATCGTAGATGATGATGATGTTTATCTGTATGTAGCATCCCATATTTTAAAAGGTCTATCTCAAAACTTGAGTGTGGAATGTTGTACAGATGGTGAGCAGGCTATAAATTTGTTTAAGGATCGTCTTGAGTCAAATATTAGAACGCCTGATCTGGTTCTACTGGATATAAATATGCCTTATCTTGATGGGTGGGGTTTTTTAGAAGAATATCGAAAACTCAAGCCAGAATTATATAAAGAAAGTCAAATCTATTTAGTGACTTCTTCAAATCAGGACGACGACTTGGAGCGCGCCAGACAATATGAGGAACTTAAAGATTATATTGTTAAGCCTGTATCCCGTGATAAGTTATTACAGATCCTTACAGAAGTATATAACGGTTATCTTAACTAAAGCCCTTACTGCAATTTTAAATATCTATCGCCGTGGTGTTGTAAATCTCTTTTAGGACAAAATAACTTTCCAGAACTCCAATGTTTGCGATTTTTGACAGTTTAGAGCGTACAAATTCGTGATACATATCCAGGCTTTCTAAATGGATTTTAAGGAAGAAGTCAACCTTTCCGGCCATATGATAGCATTCCTGAACTTCTACCAGCTCTTTTATTTGGCGTTCAAAAGTATCAATAAAACCCTCATTGTGATAGCGTAGGGATACCATACAAATCGCAGTTACCGGCCTGTTGAGCATTTTCTTATCGAGCAGGGCGACGTAATTTTTAATATATCCTTTCTTTTCCAGGCGCCTTATACGTTCATAGACCGGCGAGGCGGTAAGATGCAATTGTTCGGCAATTTCTTTAGTTGTCTTTTTAGCATCTTCCTGTAAGATGCGCAAAATTTTTAAGTCAGTTTCGTCAAGTACTTCCATAAACAGCAAAATTTACTGGTAAGCAGGTCGTTTATCCCAAGCTTTATAATAATAATCTTCAAAAAATGTATTTTTCAGTTAAAAATACTTAAATTATGGACATTAGCAGGAATTTAACTTGAAATCATCTTATGTTTTCTAATTTTATATTGAAAATATAAGGTTATGAAAGCACAAAAAATTCTTATTACAGGCGCTTTTGGTCAGCTAGGGACCGCACTAACACAGGCATTGATTTATCATTACGGTTCTGAAGCAGTTATTGCCACAGATATTCGTGTAGACAATCAATTTGATTGTGTTTGTGAAAAACTGGATGCCACTAATTTTGAGGCGTTGGATGCCTTGATTCGCAAGTATCAGGTTACCGAAGTTTATCACCTTGCCGCTATCCTTTCAGCGAAAGGGGAGGAAGAGCCCTTAAGAACCTGGGATTTGAATAACTCAACTTTTTTTAATGTACTTGAGGCTGCTCGATTGAATGGAATTAAAAAAATATTTTTCCCAAGTTCGATCGCTGTTTTCGGTCCGGATTCGCGCAGTGGAAGCACCTCGAATGATTTTCCGCTAAATCCTACCACGGTATATGGTATAAGTAAAGTTGCAGGTGAAAACTGGGCGAGTTACTACAATCAACGTTATGGGATGGATGTACGTTGTCTGAGATACCCAGGCTTGATCAGTCATGAGGCCATGCCGGGAGGCGGAACTACTGATTATGCAGTGGCAATTTTTCATAAAGCTGTAAATCACGAGAATTTTGAGTGCTATCTAAATCCAGAGACCCATTTGCCTATGCTTTACATGGAAGACGCTATTGCAGCAACTATTAGAATGATGGAAGCACCAAAACGTGCTATAAGCAGAGTAGGTTATAATATTCAGGGAATCAGTTTCTCTCCAGAAATGATTGCGGAAGAAATTCAGAAACATTACCCCGATTTTGAGGTTAGTTATAATCCCGATAGGAGACAGCAAATAGCTGAAAGCTGGCCTATTTCTCTTGATGATACTGCAGCAAGAATGGACTGGGGTTGGGAGCCCGAATATGATTTAGAACGTATGACTGAAGAAATGTTATACCGTCTTGAACAGAAAAAAAGAGCTAACGCGTTGATGCACGCTTAAAAATTAAAACATGTTTACATCAGTAAGAAATCAAATACAGGAAGAATTAGAAGAAATAAAGGAAGCCGGACTTTACAAAGAGGAACGCATAATTACGACACCTCAAAGTGCGGAGATCAATACGAAGCAGGGGAGCGAAGTCCTTAATTTTTGTGCAAATAATTATCTTGGGCTTTCTTCGCACCCTGATATCATCAAAGCCAGTATAGATACGATAAACTCTCACGGTTATGGGATGTCGTCAGTGCGTTTTATCTGCGGAACTCAGGACGTGCACAAGGAACTGGAGCGCAAAACTGCAGAATTTCTTGGGATGGAAGATTGTATTCTTTATGCAGCGGCTTTTGACGCAAATGGCGGACTTTTTGAACCTATTCTTACCGCAGAAGACGCGATTATTTCAGATGAATTGAATCACGCCAGTATTATTGACGGGATCAGACTTTGTAAAGCACAACGGCATCGTTACAAGAACAATGATATGGAAGCTTTAGAGGAAGAACTCAAAAAAGCCTCAGGTGCTCGCAGACGTCTTATTGTAACCGATGGGGTATTCTCTATGGATGGTACCATCGCACAACTTGATAAAATTTGCGATCTGGCTGAGAAGTATGACGCAATGGTAATGGTAGATGATTGCCATGCTACAGGTTTTATTGGTGAGAACGGTAAAGGAACTCACGAGTATAATAACGTGATGGGACGTGTTGACATTATCACGGGTACTTATGGGAAAGCTCTTGGTGGAGCATCCGGTGGTTTTACTGCAGCTCGCAAAGAGATTGTAGATATGTTGCGCCAAAAGTCAAGACCGTATTTGTTCTCCAATACGTTGGCTCCGGCAATCGCAGGTGCGTCAATCAAAGCTATTGATATGCTTAGTGCCTCGGGTGATTTGATTGCCAAAGTACAAAACAATGCAAAACGTTTTAGAAACGAAATGACCGCTGCCGGATTCGACATTATTCCGGGTGAGCACCCCATCGTTCCCATTATGCTTTACGATGCAAAACTGGCTCAGGAATTTGCAGCTAAATTATTAGATGAAGGGATTTATGTTATTGCGTTCTTTTATCCTGTGGTGCCAAAGGGGAAAGCGCGTATTCGTGTGCAGCTATCTGCAGCGCACGAAGATGATCATATTACAAAAGCCGTAAAGGCTTTTACCAAAGTGGGTAAGGAATTAGGAGTGATTTAAAAGACGCTAAAACTAAAATAAAAAGACCCGGCACTGGCCGGGTCTTTTTATTCAATAGAATAAGTAGTCGATACTTAAAAAAATCTCTAACAGCTGAAAATTATAAAAATACCTGCGCTTTAAAGGCGGGTATATTTTTTTAATGAAGATTCTCTTACAATGAGTTCGCCGTCGAGGCTTATCTCTTCGTGCTTTGAAGGCTCCGATTTCTGCTTTATACGATCAAACATAATGCGCATGAGTTCTTTTCCCATTAACTCTATGGGCTGTGCGTAAGCCGAAATAGTCGGGGCGTACATTTCAAAGAAATAGCTGTCGTCAAAGCTGATAATGCCTAAGTTACTTACCAAATTTGAATCAATTTGGTGTAATGTTTTTATTCCGCTCTGTGAAAGGTAGTTAGTTGCAAAAAATACAGAGTCCAGTTCAGGGTGAGCAGCAATAAAGTCTTTTATTTTCTTTCGGGATTCTGCAACACGATCTGTATCGTAAGGCAGGGTTAAAATATACTCATCAAGTCCCGCTTCTTTTACTGTCTGTTTATAACCTTTCAGACGATCGTGCATTTGATTTTGATCGAGATCAATGGTAATAAAGGCTATTTTCTTAAATCCCTGGTCTATTAAATGCTGGGTGGTTTGTTTTGCGCCCTCATAATTGTTAAGTAAAACCGAGTCAATATCGATCCCCTCAATTTTTCGGTCAAACAAGACCACCGGAAGACCATTATTCTTAAGATCCTGAATTTCTTCCTTTATTCCAGGAGGTGGCACGATGATAAAACCATCTACCTGCCGCTCTTTAAAGATCTCAATATGCTCACGGGTACGTTTTGCGTCATTCTCTGTACTGCAAAACAAAACGCGATAATCGTGTTTGTAGGATATATCTTCGAGGATACGGCCAACCTTAGAAAAGAAGTGATTACTCACATCTTCAACCATAAATACAATGATGTGGCTATTGCCAGTACGCAGACTGCGCGCAATGAGATTGGGTTTATAATCAATCTCTTTCAGGTAGTTTTCAACCCGCTCTATAAGTTGTTTTGATATCTTTTTCTCTTCTCCTTTTCCATTAAGAACAAAAGAAACCGTCGTAGTCGACACATTTAAAACTTCGGCAATATCGCGCAACGAAGGTCGCTTTTTTTTCATGGGTGCTTACATAAACGATTTAGGAATTTTAAATGTACCTAAAAATTGCCAGTTAAAGGGAATGATGTCAAATTTATCGACTAAAGTATGTGCGTCGATACAACATATCTGTAATCTCTCAATTTTCTTCTTAACCCCTTATGGGGAACATACTTTAAAATTGTTTTAATTCTGACATTTCCCCAAAGTCAATTTAAAGCGCTCTTCAAACTTTAAATCACCGGTATTTATAAAGGTAGTCATTTTACCGCTTGATTGCTTCTCGCCATAACCTTCAAGAAGTACTGAGTCCTTAACTCTAAAGGCAATTTCCCGACTGGATTCTGTTCCTTCTGAAACAAAAGAATAGGTACCTAAAATCAAACCATTTTCATAACTGCCGTTAAAGCTTCCGGAATTGCGATCCTTTTCGGCCCAGTCGTAAATTAGGGTTCCCTGTACAAGAGGATCTACTCGCGTAATTTGAAATGTGATTTTTGTTCCATCTTCAGCATAACCATAACAGCCTGCTTTGACCGGGAATGTTTCAGTATTTGCTTTTTTCGACTGGTCGCAACTAAACAGTAGAAACACAGCCATAAAAGAAACAAGAAATTTCATAGCGATAAATTTATAAAACAAAGTTAGAGAGGCTGATATTCTCAGCCTAAGCCTTTAACGCTTTATATAGATTTGTATTAAATCAAAACTGTAAGGAGGCCGCATTTTTGCAGACTAGTTTAGTATGCAATATTCCAATTTAAAAAATACTCCATTTTCAGTTCTTGACCTGGTGCCTGTGGTTGAAGGTGCAACCCGAAGCGATGCGATCGCACGTAGTCTTGAACTTGCTCAGCACGTTGAACGTCTGGGTTATAAACGTTTTTGGATTTCTGAACATCACAATATGGAAAGCCTGGCCAGTGCTTCGCCGGTTTTGCTCATTTCTCATATTGCGGAGCACACGAGTCGTATTCGTGTAGGTTCGGGCGGGGTAATGCTTCCCAATCATGCTCCTTTAATCGTAGCAGAGCAGTTCGGAACCCTCGCAACACTGTTTCCTGATCGTATCGATCTTGGATTGGGCAGGGCACCGGGTACAGACCCACGTACAGCAATGGCTTTGAGGCGTTACCAACAGGAAACTGTACAGGATTTCCCAAATAATATTGACGAATTACAACTCTATCTTTCTGAAGAAAACAGTACAGGAGCTGTGCGTGCAATTCCCGGAGAGGGGCTTGATATTCCATTATATCTTTTGGGCTCAAGCACGTTTAGTGCAGAATTAGCCGGTAAAAAGGGATTGCCTTATGCTTTTGCCAGTCATTTCGCTCCTGCGCACCTGCACGACGCGCTGCATTTATACCATCAGCATTTTCAACCTTCCAAACAGCTGGATAAACCCTATACGATGGCTTGTGTAAATGTCATCGTTGCTGATACCGATGCCGAAGCGCAACGCCTGGCAACCAGTGCAAAGCGGTTTATGTTGGGTGTAATACGCAATACGCGTAAACCACTAGGTCCGCCGGTTGATAGTATGGAAGGGGAGTGGCTGCCTCACGAGCAGGCACAAATAGAGCATATGATGCGCTATAGTTTTATAGGATCGCCGCAGACAGTCGCGACTGGTTTGGAAAAATTTAGAGAACAAACTCAGGTTGATGAGCTTATTGTAATCTCTAATATCTATGACCACGAGGCGCGTTTAAAGTCTTACAAACTGGTCAGCGAAGTTTTTAATTCAAACAGGTCGGCGGTTAGTCTGTAAGAAATTTGAAGAATGTAGTCCCCCAGGAATTATTGTTCAGATCATTCGGGTTATTTTGACTGTCCAGAAGGGCATTTTGATCATTTTGATCGCTTTTCCAAATCCAGGCTAAGGTCGGCGTTTGTGTTTGATTAGCAACTTTGAGAAAAGCTTGCACCTGCATTAACCCACTAGCGTTTATAACACCGATTTCTCCAAAA
Organism: Leeuwenhoekiella sp.; assembly: GCA_002708845.1. Classification (GTDB taxonomy): domain Bacteria; phylum Bacteroidota; class Bacteroidia; order Flavobacteriales; family Flavobacteriaceae; genus Leeuwenhoekiella. The sequence continues at coordinate 127,526 of PAPI01000020.1, read as the reverse complement.
ATTATCGGGAAGTTGAGGTTTTTTAGTTTTTTGATTCGGTTTTGAATAGTCGTTTCACTGGTGCCGATAAGCCAATTTTCATAAGCGTGTAAATCAAAAACAATATTTCTAAAAGTCGTTGTGATTTGATTGCCTAAAGCGAGTATAGCCTCCTCAGATTGTCCCTGAGCGTTTCCGGGAACGAGAATAATATTATCAAAACCGGTTTCTCTAAGGTTTTGAATCATCTCCAATTGATCCTCTAACCAGAGGTTGTGTGTATACCCCTTACTGTTATCAAAGGCATAAGGCTCATTCCACAATTCAATCCAAACATCGCTTTGTCCTTTAAATTGGTTTGCTATAGACTTCATGCGCTCTTTGTAAGCTTCAAAAAAGACTTGCTCTGATGGATTTAAGCCGGTAAAAAGTTGTTGATTTCCAGTAGAGTCAACCCAGCCAAAGGGACATAGAATTGTTACTCTACCATTTTGTCGGTGCATTTCTACAATTTCCTGAAGTGGATGCAACCATTGATTTTTTGAATCTCTTACAGGATTACCGGCAATGGGTTGTTCTCTTAAATTGCCAATGAACTCGCGAACAATCTTAATATTCCAATCCTGCATTAATGCGGAATCATCAATCCCAAAACTATTAAGCGCATTGACGCCATTGAGGTGTACCGGAATGCCGTTTTTAAAAATTTGCTCTTTATCAGTTGTGTAAACACTGTTTTCAGTAGTGCGCACGCTCGGCTTTTCTTCTGAACTACAGCTTAGGCATAAACAAACTAACAGCACGAGTTTTGTGCTATCTATAATGTCATTAAAGTTCATAGAGCTCAAGCGGTAAGTGGTCTGGATCTGCAAAAAAGGTAAAGCGTTTGCCGGTATGTTCATCAGTGCGTATGGCTTCGATAACAACTCCATTATTTTTTAAATGCTTAATCATTTCGTCTAAATCATTTACGGCAAAAGCCAAATGTCTTAATCCGGAGGCTTCCGGCCTTGATGTGCGTTTGGGAGGATTGAGAAATGAAAACAATTCGATGACATAATTACCATTAAGCGCGAGGTCTAATTTGTAGGAGTTTCGCGCTTCGCGAAATGTTTCAGCCAGAATACTCAGTCCAAGAATTTCGGTATAAAAAGCTTTTGACCGCTCGTAATCTGAGCATATGATGGCAATGTGATGTACACCTTTAAGCATAAAATCTAGATTTTTGAGGATCACCAAACACAGTCGATATAATCAGTAAGCATGTGAAACAGAAGACCTACAGCAACGATGCGTAATTTAGGAATAAATACGAATGCACCATAGGCTGCTATTGCCCAATAGGAATGTAAGGGATGAAAATTGATACTGCAGCGGTCGGGGTCAAAGATAGGATCGGCCAGCAGGTGATCCAGGTCAACCAGCATTGTGAACACTATAATGAGCCAGGCTTTTTTCCAGTTTTTACGAAAAAATACCCAGGCGATTAACCCGGGCATTAAAAAGTGTAAGCTGTAGTGTACAAGAGTCTGTAACACAAAATACTATTTAAACATATCAAGACCGGGTATGTCTGGCATTCCGGCTTTGGCAACAGCAGCCAGTTCCTGCTCATAGCTTGCTTTGGCGCGGCTTAGCGCTTTGTTAAGCGTAAGGATTAGATAATCTTCCAGTTGTTCTTTATCTTGCAGAAGTTCATCCTGAATATTTATTTTTTTAACCGCTCCGGCAACGCTTACCGTTACTTCAAGCAAACCGTCGCTGCTTTTTTCGTCAATATAAACCGTCTCCAGGCGTTTTTTGGTGTCTTCGGCCTTTTGCTGGGCTTCTTTGATTTTGCCCATCATACCCATCATATCTCCAAACATAATTGTGTTTTTAAAATTGAAGTACAAAAGTACGATTTTGAGCAGGGATCTGCTTTGAATTTTAGTCAAGTTTAATAAGATAACCCGTATTTTTGCAGCCTTAAATTTTAGATCGAAACCCTATTTTGAATACAACCCTTATTCCGCCCAAAGCTCTAAAAAAGCCTTATAAACTTGAAATGCACGGCGACGTGCGCACAGACGATTACTACTGGATGAACGAGCGTGATCATCCCGACGTATTGGCTTATCTCGAGGCTGAAAACCAGTATTATGAGCACATGACGGCTCATACCCGGCCTTTGCAACAACAGCTGTTTGAGGAGATGAAGGCGCGCATTAAGGAGGATGATGAGAGCGTACCCTTCAAATACAACGGCTACTGGTATTATACCCGTTTTGAAAAAGGGAAAAACTATCCGCTCTATTGCCGCCGCAACAACACGATGCTTTCGCCTGAAGAAATCATGTTTGACAACAATGAGATGGCGATTGGGCACTCCTACTTTAAGCAGGCCGGATATTCGGTTTCTGAAAATAATGAACTGGCCGCTTTTGGTACAGATACCGTGAGTAGAAGGCAGTATACCCTTCAGGTAAAAAATCTGAAAACTGGGGAGTTGTATCCAGAGGAGATTGAAAATACCACGGGCCGCGCGATCTGGGCAGGCGATAATGAGACTTTTTTCTACACGCGTAAAGAACCACAAACCCTCCGTAGCAACCAGATTTACAGACATAGGCTTGGCACTTCGGTAACTGAAGATGTTTTGGTTTATGAGGAGTTTGATGAGACTTTTGATGTAGGTATATTTAAAAGTAAGTCGCGTGAATTTATTTTTATTGGTGCGTCAAGCACGCTGACTTCAGAATACCGCTATAGCCGCGCTAACGGACCCGATTTTAATTTTGAAATCGTACAGGAACGTACCCGCGGGCTTGAATACGGGATCTCGCATTTTGGAGATTATTTTTATCTGGTGACTAATGCCGATGGAGCGACCAACTTTAAACTGGTTAAAACCCCAATTTCAGCTACGACTAAAGATAATTGGGAGGAAGTTATTCCGCATCGCGAAGATACCTTGCTTGAGGATATCGAAATTTTTGAAGAGTTTCTGGTGGTCGAAGAGCGTCGCGAAGGGCTTAACCAGATCAATATCAAGCGCTGGGATGGTACAGATGATTATTATCTGGATTTTGATAGCGAGACCTACACGGCCTATACCGGCATCAATCCTGATTTTGATACGGTTCATTTACGGTATGCTTTTAATGCTTTAGATACTCCGGCTTCGGTGATTTTATTTAATATGGTTACTCAGGAAAAAGAGGTTCTAAAAGAAGCTGAGGTTTTAGGCGGAAAATTTGACAAGACTAATTACGAGTCGCGCAGACTTTGGGCAACTGCCAGTGATGGGGTGAAAATTCCCATTTCGATTGTTTACCGCAAAGGAATAAGCCTTGATGGCAGCAATCCGCTGTTGCAATATGCATACAGCAGTTATGGGATTACTTCAGATCCTTCTTTTTCTTCTTCCCGACTCAGTTTGCTGGACGCTGGTTTTGTGTTTGCCATCGCTCACGTGCGGGGCAGTGAATACCTGGGCAGAACCTGGTATGAAGATGGCAAACTGCTTAAAAAACGCAATACCTTTACCGATTTTATTGCTTGTTCGCAATTTTTGATTGAAACCGGTTATACTTCGTCTTCAAATCTCTTTGCTTACGGGGGTTCTGCCGGAGGCTTGCTGATGGGGGCGATTATCAATATGGCTCCGCATCTGTACAAAGGCGTTATTGCTTCGGTACCTTTTGTAGATGTGGTAACTACAATGCTTGATGATAGTATTCCGCTTACGACTTCTGAGTATGATGAGTGGGGTAATCCTAACGATCGGGAATATTACGAGTATATAAAATCCTACTCGCCTTACGACCAGGTAATGCCTAGAGAATATCCTAATATTTTAATTACTACAGGCTATCACGACAGTCAGGTGCAGTATTGGGAGCCCGCGAAGTGGGTTGCTAAGCTGCGCGAAAACAATCTGGCAGATACTAAAATCTTTTTCGAAACGAATATGGATGCGGGTCACGGCGGGGCTTCCGGGCGTTTTGAGGCCTTAAAAGAGACTGCAAAGGATTATGCCTTTTTAATGGATTTAGCGGGAAAATCCAAGTAAATCCAAAAATTTCCCGTAAATTTGCAAGGTTTTAAACGATGGTTTTAGGAACCGCAGGAATAGCGTACTCGAAACGATAATTCTTCTATGAGAGAACACCTAAATGTTTACAATGATGTCCTTGAGCTGGTGGGTAACACTCCCTTAGTACGACTTAACCGAATTACCAAAGACTTACCCGGCACCTATTTTGCTAAAGTAGAGGCTTTTAATCCTGGTAATTCCTCAAAAGATCGTATTGCTCTTTATATCATTGAAGACGCAGAGCGAAAAGGAATCTTAAAACCGGGCGATACCATAATTGAAACGACTTCAGGAAACACCGGCTTCAGTATTGCGATGGTTAGCATCATTAAAGGCTACAAATGCATACTGGCAGTAAGCTCAAAATCTTCGAAAGACAAGATTGATGCTTTACGTGCGATGGGAGCCAAGGTTTATGTTTGTCCGGCAAATGTAAGTGCAGACGATCCGCGATCGTATTATCAGGTAGCTAAGCGCCTGCATCAGGAGCACGAAGGTTCTGTTTACATCAACCAGTATTTTAATCAACTCAATGCCGAAGCACACTATGCTTCTTCCGGTCCCGAGATCTGGAAGCAGACTGAAGGTCAAATCACGCATTTGGTTGCCTGTAGCGGCACGGGAGGAACGATCTCCGGAACCGCACGCTATTTAAAAGAAAAAAATCCAAATATTCGCATTTTGGGCATCGATGCCTACGGAAGTGTACTTAAAAAATACCACGAGACGCAGCAATTTGATCAAAATGAAATTTATCCTTACCGAATAGAAGGTTTAGGAAAAAACCTTATTCCGACTGCGACTAACTTTGATGTGATTGATTACTTTGAGAAAGTCTCTGATGAAGAAAGTGCACATACCGCACGTCGCATCGCCAAGACCGAAGGCTTATTTGTAGGTTATACGAGTGGTGCAGCAGTACAGGGGACCCTGCAGATGGCAGAAAGCGGAGAGTTTGACGAAAATTCAAAAGTGGTAATTATTTTTCCTGATCACGGCCGAAGTTATATGAGTAAAATCTATAGTGACGACTGGATGAACGAGCAAGGATTTTTTGATACTGAGCAAGAGATCAGCGCTGAAAAAATTGAGTTTGTGAAGTAAGCGCCTCCATTACTAAATTTAGAACCCAAAAATAGGTTAACAAGAATGTATGACAAGAGCTGAGATGCTTTTGGTTGAAAACTGATGTATGAAAGATTTATTTGACAAAATTTACAAAGACAAAGGTCCCTTAGGAAAATGGGCAGAACAGGCAGAAGGTTATTTTGTATTCCCTAAGCTGGAAGGGCCTATTTCAAATCGAATGAAGTTTCGCGGAAAAGACGTGATTACCTGGAGTGTGAATGATTATTTGGGTCTTGCCAACCATCCTGAAGTGCGTAAAGTGGATGCAGAAGCTGCTGCTGAGTGGGGTTCTGCTTACCCAATGGGTGCACGTATGATGAGTGGTCACACCACATTGCATGAACAACTTCAAAATGAACTTGCTGCTTTTGTTAACAAAGAAGCGGCTTATTTATTGAATTTTGGTTATCAGGGTATGGTATCTACAGTAGATGCGCTGGTATCTAAAGATGATATCATTGTTTACGATGTAGATGCCCACGCATGTATTATTGACGGGGTTCGTTTACATATGGGTAAGCGCTTTACCTACAAGCATAACGATATTGAAAGTATAGAAAAGAACTTACAGCGCGCAACCAAGCTTGCCGAACAAACCGGAGGCGGTATTTTACTGATTTCTGAGGGTGTTTTTGGGATGCGTGGTGAGCAAGGCCGTCTTAAAGAAATCTGTGCTTTAAAAGACAAGTATAACTTCCGTCTGTTTGTAGACGATGCACACGGTTTTGGGACTTTGGGTAAAACCGGAGCCGGAGCAGGTGAGGAGCAGGGCATACAGGATAAAATTGATGTGTACTTTGCTACTTTTGCCAAGTCTATGGCCAGTACAGGAGCGTTTATAGCTGCTGACAAAGAAATTATTGATTACCTCAAATACAACCTGCGTTCGCAAATGTTTGCCAAGTCGCTTCAGATGCAGCTGGTAATCGGAGCTTTAAAACGTCTGGATATGCTGCGCACGATGCCTGAGCTTCGCGAAAAGCTTTGGGAGAATGTAGATGCCCTTCAAAATGGACTTAAAAAACGTGGTTTTGACATAGGGACCACTCAAAGTTGTGTAACTCCGGTGTACTTAAAAGGAAGCATTCCGGAAGCTATGGCGCTGGTAAAAGATTTACGTGAGAATCACGGTATTTTCTGCTCTATTGTAGTATATCCAGTAATCCCAAAAGGATTGATTTTACTGCGTTTAATCCCTACAGCATCACATACCCTTCAGGATGTGGAAGAAACGCTTGACGCGTTCTCCAGCATACGTGAACGTCTGGAAAACGGAACGTACAAAAGACTTTCAGCCGGGGTACAGGCCTCTATGGAAGCTTCTTCGTAACGAGAACATTCATTTTCAACATAAAAAAAGCTGAACAGAAACCTGTTCAGCTTTTTTAATATGTACACTTTCGGCTTTAAATCGGCTACAGGGTAAAAAAAAATCGCTTTCGTTGGAAAGCGATTGTTGTTCGGTTTTTGATGGTATGATGAAAATGATCAGCCTTTCAGCTAATAATTATAAGGATTCATATATGAATTCAAGTTCAGAGTCAAGCTCACCTTCCAGATAGTATGTAGCCGTTTCAGGATAACCTGCTTCATTATAGGTGTACTCGTATTTTTCGTCTACTAAATCAGAACCATTTTCGGTAATTGTCGCAGTAAGTAGATTATTAACTGCGCTGTCGATGTAACCATTAAAATCGCGACTGATCAGATTAATGGTTTTTAAGTTAGAAATACCCAGATACGAACTATTTTGATCATCATACTTGTAGGTGATAATCTGACCGTCATCTTTTGTTTCTTTTACTATCTGATCGTTTTCCATAACCAGGGTTGTTTCTCTCGGAGATCCGGTATAATTTTCCTTTCCTCCTAAATAAAAAGTCTGATTAATGCTTCCGTCTGTATTATACGAGAACGCATATTCTAAACTCTCGTCATCATTACTCATGCGATAATTGATAAGACGTTGCTGGTCATCGTAGGTAAGATCAGTTGTTTGGGAATCTCCCGAAACGGATTCATCAGTAACCTGAGTTAAGAGATTTCCGTCATATTTATAAATAATCAAGCTGTTATCAGAACCTTTGATGCTTACTAATTTAGTGTCTTCATAATTAAAGGTTTCGATAACAACATCGCCATCCAGATAATCAACAATACGCTGCTTGAGTCTTAAGTTAGTCTCAACAGGGTCTACGGGATCCGGATCGAAGTCGTAGGGTTCTGTTACGCAGGAACTGACTATAACGGCTAGAAGTAAAGCATAAACTGCTGCTACTTGTTTCATAAGTCTTGTTTTAGCCATTTTAATTCAGATAAAACAGCACTCCAAAATTTAAACTGCTACGCCCGTTGCGAATGGTTTGACCAGTAGTATTTTCTTCAAATATTTCATTAAACCCGGTCTGCGCATCATACTCAACAAAAAGCCGTGTATCTCTACTCACGTCAAAAGCATAGCCTATGCCAAATGCCACACCAAAATCGGTGCTGTTAAAGCCCTCTTTAAGGTCGATACCTAGTTCGGAATCTTTTGCATTGATTAAAAAACCTACATAGGGCCCCAGATTTAAATACCAGTTTCCACTCGGGCTAAAGTGCCAGCTGGCCATAACCGGTACGGTGATGTAGTTTAAACGAAAATCTGTGGTAAAACGATTAAAATTATCGTCTTCTATAAAAGCATTAGCCCAGCCCTTGTTGTCGTAAATAAGCTTAGTTCTAATTGCCCAACTTTCTGAGAAAAAGTATTCTCCAGATGCAGCCAGATTAAAGGAAATGCGGGGGTCTGTGTTACTCTCCCCATCCATGGTTGAAACATTAGAAAGGTTAAGACCAGCGCTCAGTCCCATTTGAAAGTCACCGCCGCGTTGCGCCGTTGCAGTAGATAGTGCAAAAGCAAAAAATAAAATAAAAAGTAAAGATTTGTTCATTATTGAAAATAGGTTATAATTTTGGGTAAATATATTCCTTTTAGAAGTCCTTGATTTACGGAATTCCTCATATTTTAGAATTGTTAATAAAAACTTAAATCAAGTCTCTCGTTTTCAATATATAAGGAGTTTATTTTTTTAGAGCAAATATCTGATGTGGATAATGATTACAATCTTATTTAAAAATCATTCGATTTTAAGCGCCTTTTCAAAAAAAACAGGCCAACCCCCTACAGTCGGCCTGCTTGCTAACTAAATAAAAAATTTAGTTGTTAGTCTTTCATGTGACAATTCGGTTTTTCATCACTTTTCAGATTTGAAGGATCGTCATTGAATGCTCAAGATTTATGCCTATCAGTTGCTATTTTAAAAAATGGTCTGTTCGTTTTTACGAGAGCAAATATGGCAGATTACTTTTTGGGATTCAAGGCTTAATACTCGTGATTTATGAATTACGACTTGCGTTTGCAATCATTCAAAGGTTTCAAAACGCTTGCTGTCAGAAGATTAATTAATGATTCCCGGGAAGCTGAAAAAGTTGGTAAATTCTCTTTTAATTCAGGAATTCACTGTCCTTTTTAGGGATATTTCGGTTCTGGGATTCAATATTTTTTGATCATTTGCGCTTTTATGGGCTAAACTTCCTTTGCAATTTTTTCCATTCAGCTTCGGTTTAGTACGATTTTCAGGATCATTTTTGCGTACACAAGCTGAATGCAGCATAACCGTGAGTACAACAAAAAAAAGAAGTAATTGGATTTTACGAGTAGTGTTTCCGTTTGTATTTCGGCATTTAGTTCAACAATACGGATAATACTTTTCGCATTTGCTTAGCCCGCGTTCTAATCCTTCTATTTGCTCTTTTCATTTTTAAGCAATTGCTTCATATGTTTAATTGCATAGGCCAAAACATCCTCTTTTTCATTTACAAAAACATCTGGTGCAATACCGTAAGGGTCAATAGGGTTTTCTTTAATATCGGGTGCGCGGTAGGAAGTAGGGAAAACCGCCGTAAAACAACCTAAATCCAGAGGATAACCGTTAAAGCCGTCAACAACACCGGCCGTATTTTGTCCATAGACAACGACCTTGTCACTTTGATTTACGCGATATATAAAGGTTTCACCAGAGCTGTATACTTCATTGTCGATAAGCACGATAACTTTTTTAGGACCATTGTACAGCGTGTCTGCGGTAAATGTCCAGCTTTCAGTACCTTTAAAGTAGGCGGTGCCTTTATTTTTGATAAACATCTCGTATTCTTCTTTCTCCTGTTCTGCAAATTCTTCAACCGTTAAATCGTTGGAAGCTGCAAATGCATTCAGTAGATATTGGGTATTATCCTCACTAAGCCAAAAGCCGTTAGCCGGTAAGGTAATAGGCCCGGTCAAAAGATAGGGAAGGACCGGGAAATAGGTGGCATCATTTCCTCCTGAGTTTCCCCTCACATCTACCACCATAAAATCAGATTCTAAAATTTTGTCGTGGTGCGTCTTCATTATACTGTCTATATAACTGGGTTCTACCGAATAGAAATCCGGTAATCTCAGGTACGGAATGTCTTCAATATAGCTTATATGAAACTCATTGAATTTGAGTTCTATTTCGCTACGCTTTTTTTGGTTTTCAACTTCCGGCCATAGTTTTTGCCATTCTCCTATTTCATCAATTTCGAGTGTTCCAATATCTTTTTGTTCTCCGGAAGTCTTATTAACCGAGTGATCTCCCATCATATAATTGATTTGATACGAAGTGCCAAAATTTGAAAAGAGTTCAAATTTAACCTGCCCTTTTTCCCACTTGGGATTGCTACTTTCAACTACAACAGCTACAAAATCACGTTCGGGTTTGCTGGTGTTTTGACTCGGTACGATGGCAACCGTATAGCTGCCTCTATTCCAAATTCCTATAAGCGGATTGAGCTGATAGGATTTTTCGTTATACTCTTCTTTAAACTGTTCGGTATTAAATTCTACATGTTCAATATAGGTTTCAGATGCCTGGTTATCAGAAGCCATAATGTAGGTGTGCCCATCTCTAAAAAATTCAAGGTATTGCTCCAAAACCGCCTTGCAATCACTTAAGTTAGTGGCTTGCTTTGCCTTATCCCACATCAGATCTTTGTGAGCCTCGTACAAATCTCTGTTTTTATTAGTGACCTTATACATAAACAAGGAGTAATTCTTTTCATAAGCATCTACAGCCTTTTTAAAGACTTCATTACACCGGCAGTCCTGAGCCTGTATGGGACTTAAAGCTGCCATAGCCAGATAAATAAGGAATGCGAATTTTAGAATTTTGATCATAGGTGTAGGTTGCGTTTTTTTATAATGTGTAAGCCTTACAATTAGAAATTAGATTATTACGGGTTTGCTCATTTTCAGATGTTGGCTGACGTGTTGAGCCGTCAGGATTAGAATTTGACAGTATCCTGTTTAAAACTAGTTTAATTAACGTGTTGTTTTTACGGTTTTATTTAAAAGCCTGAATTTTTACGGATATCTCAAAATAAGAAGTCCTTACTAAACATATTAGCAAGGGCTTTTCAAATACGTTGAAGTGAGTTGTTTTAATCTCAGATTCTAAATGTGCACTTTTACCCTAGTATTTAGAGGACGTTATTACTTCTCCGTTTTAATTTTCATTTTTGGAGTAAAATTTAGAAACCAGATTTTAGCCTGGTTCATTTTTGCCGGTAATTCTTACAGATCCATTTCTACCATTTCTGCTCTTGCTCCAAATCGAATAGGTAGGATACTAGTTCCAATTCCTTTAGAGATATACATTTTAGGTTCAGATTCTTTATACCAACCTTTTAGATAGTTTCCACTTCCCTGAGGTTTGAAGGGAACGAATCCTAAAAATGTAATTTGTCCTCCATGCGTATGACCGGAGAGAACCAGGTCAATAGTTAAATTTCCTTTTTGTTTTATGATTAGATCCCGATGTTGGGGACAATGGGTTAAAACAATATTGGTTTCGGTTTCTTTGAGATTTTCAACTGCTCTTTTAAAATCGGCGTTACCACCAACAAAGTCGTCAATCCCGATTATGGATAGCTCCCGGTTTTTTATTGAAATTGTTCTGTGCTCGTTTATCAGCAATTCACAGTTATGCCTGGCGTACGTGCGTTTAAGTTCTGTAAGATTTACATTTCCCCAGTATTCCCAATTTCCTGTAATCGCATATTTTTTAATCGAATTGTCAATCAAATTGAGGAATTCATCCAGCGATTTTATTTTTTCTGTTTTATCTACCGAATCACCGGTTATGAAGACTAAATCGGGTTTTATGGAGTTTATCTTTCTGGAAATCGATTTGTGGAAGGATCTGAGTTGGTCAAAATGTAAATCTGAAATTTGAACGATTTTCACCTTGTCTTTTTTAGATTTTGAAATATCAAAGTAATTCCAGTCAATAACGTATTTCTCAAACCAGAGCGCATCTAAAAGAACAAGAGCAACAGCCGCTAAAACTCCTCTTTTAATGAATTTTCTTCGGGTTAACTTCTTCATATTTTTTATCGTCTAAAAGTTGCCTGGCTTTGTTATCACTATGTGTTTCAAAAATTAACATTAATTATAAAACTGCGAGAATTTTCCAAGAAGGAAAGTACTAGTAATAAACTAAAGCCGGTCTGGTAGGACGTTTTTATTCTTTTCGTAAAAAAAGACCTTTTAAATTACTCGCCGTTGCCAATTCAAAAGAAGATTCTGTACATATTTCTGTTTTTTCAAAGTCCTGACATTGAGCTATGTCTAAATAGTTCATCGGTGTAAATCGGTCATTTGGTCCAGATGGCCTTCTGTCGGTTACTTGTTTTATTTTGAAATTGTAATTTTTACCAATTTCTAATTGTGTTCCATTATAATATTTTGCTTGATTTTTGTCAGAAACAACTTTGAAATGTTCTTTTTCGTTTTTGATAAAAACTAAATAGAAATTTGCTATTGAGTCAATTTTAGAAACTTCTGCAAATACATCAATTCCGAGTTCAAACTTGGGCTTAGAAATTTCTGTTTCTATCTTTTTGCCTTTACAAGAAACCAAGATTAAAATCAGTATGAGGAATAAATTTTTCATTTTCGATTTTTCTTTCAGTTTCTATTGTAATGCGTTTTTTATTCGGTTTTATATTCGATTTCCACTTCATTTCCACGAAAAAACGATTTATTCTCCTTTTTCACAAAATTCAAATTCGGTTCGTGAATTATTTCCAAGTTATTATTGTCAATCCATTTCGCAGAAACTTTTTTGCCTTCTGCCTTAAAGTACATTATTCCAGCTCCACCACCAGAATTCCATTCCATTATCCCACTTGTATGAATATATTTTCCATTCGTAAACTCTTCGTTAACTTTAAACTCTTTTGTACCATCATCAGTTGAAATTCGAACAAGTTCGTTTGTTGTAAATTCAAATTTTGGTCGAACTCTTCTTTTAGCTTTTGGTTTTTCACTCGAGATTAATTTCAGGAAGTTTTGTAATTCAGTTTTTCTTTCCTGAATTGTATTTTCATCTGCGCCAAGTTCTTTCCACAATTCCAGATCAGTTCCGCTATCAATTATTTCTTTTACCTGCTTTAAAATTTCGGGTTCAAGAGACTTTGTTTCCCATTGAGCCAAAGCAAGTCCGAATAACGAATTATTGCGGTCGTCTGAATCTGAAAAATAGTGAGCAAATTCCGTTTTTATTTCGTTTGAAACCCAAACTTGACTTCCTCCATTATTATACTTCTCGAAAAAGTTCGAGTAAATATCTAATGTCGTATCATTTCCTTTTATTTCAGTGTTCCAAACTCCCATTGAATTTTGATTTTCAAATGCCTTACAACGGCTCGGCTATGAGTAGTAGCGTGGGTTAGTACGTAATTTTGCAAGCCTGCCTGTCGGTAGGCAAGAACAAGCAATGAATTATACACATTTATATCTGCAGTATTTATTCTCCACTTTTCATTCTAATTTGAGAAATTACTTCGTTCAATTCAATGAACAAATTTGAAAATTCTGATTTTCCAGATTCAAGTTCACTCAAATTTTCAGAGATGCTATAAATTCCGTTTTCAGTCAGAAAATTGAAGTTAGTCATTCCGTTTTTTGGTAATTTCGCTTTCTCAATTTTAGTTGCTTTCTCAATATATTTTTGTCCGTTTTTTACATATTTTTTCACTACTTCCTGAACACTTTCGTATTGTCCAGCTCCAATAAATGCTCCACCTGAACTCAGGTAAATACTGGTGTCTCCGGTTGAAAAAGTGACCACAGTTGCCGTTCCTCCATTCATATCCATTTCAGAAACTATTCCGTAAACATCATTTTTGTCAATTCCGCTTAAACCAAGTTGTTCAGCAGTAACTGAAAATGCCATTTTGCGCATATCAAAATAGGGGTTTTGTTCCGTTTGTTTTTCAGCCTGCTGATGTTTCACAATATCTTTTTTTGCTTTGGCTGCATATTTGACCGCAAAAAACAATCCTATTCCAACAACTAAAATAAAAAGTAAATTTTGTGTCATACTCGGTTTGCGCTTATTGTGGATAACGGGTTTTAGGCTATGATTTCGTTGCGTTGAAATTCGTGAGGATTTACGGTTGTGAACCGAACTTGCTTACCGGTAGGTACCCTAAAAACAATATTATGAAGTATATAAAAATTAAATAGTAACTTTAAAGAACTGTACTAGGGCTTTTCATAGGACACATTGTTGCCATTAGTTATTTTTTCGTCAGTTCCTTTTCAGTAATTTCGACCTCTTGAATTGTTCCTGACTTACTAGCTGTTTGGTTATTCGCTGAATTTATGACTACGAAATAAAAAATCTTATTACTAAACTGGATAGATGGTGGGAAAACATTACTGTTATCCGTAAAATTAAAATTCAATTCAGCTTTGTCCATATTGAAAATCACTAAATATCCAACATCTTTGTTGTAGTCATTAGCATATTTGACTATTTGATTAAATCCATCTTTTATTCGCTCTTTTCCATAGCTTTTGTTTCTGTCAAAAATCTTTATTTCTACAACTAAAGGGTCGTCAGTTTCAATTTCTCCAATTATGTCTGCTCTACCTGAAGCAGAGGTCGGTGTGGAAAACGGATAATCAATTCCTTGGTCGAAAAGAAATAACCTCAAATCATCTTCAAGAATCTGTTCATAGTTTTTGTCAGCCGTTTTATACTTTTCAAAAAGTTCTTTTTTAGTGAACCATTCCGTTCGTCTTTTGTATTTTTCTAATAAGTAGATTGTTGAATTAGATTTGTCAAGCTTATCGTGTAAATAATAGATTATTGGCGAAATATAATCTTCAACAATTTTAGTTTTTGTGTCATTAAAGTCTCTTCGTGAAAAAATGGTAAGGTTATGTAGATTATGATTTCCAGATTTTGCAATGATATACTTTATAAACTGATAACAATAAGCTGTTTGATGAATCTCGGATTCAAATTCCATATCAACGCCTCTTCTTTCTCGTTCAGTTTGTTTATCAAAATCTTCGTCTGAATAAGGATGCTTATTTAAAGATTCTTGAACAAGACCTTTTATTTGTAAATTATTATCTAGATTATTCAGTAGGTATTTAAGTTGATTGCCAAATTGCGCATAAGGCGCTCTGTACAATCTATTTTTCCATTCTTGTAAATCTGTTCTTAAATTATGGTTTGAATAATTCATTTTCCGAAATTCTTTAATGTGTTTTCAAGTTCCTTTAAAGCATTAGTCATACTATCAATTCCTGCGTGAACCGAAGCTTCACTATCGGAAAGTTTAATTTGAATTTTGCAATTATGACAATAAATAGTTTTTTCTGTTTTTGCGTCGATAAGCTGTATTTCATCCTTATATCCGCATTTCGGACATTCTATATCAACCCATAAATTATCAAAGTCTATCATTTTGCTGGTTGGGTCATAATTAATGGCAACAATTATATAAACGTACAAAATGTACTGTTATATCCTTTTTATAATCAATTGTATACGTATACAAACATTTGTAAACGTATAGTATAGTCTTAATAAGCTAAATATAGTTTTTTCACTTTTAAGCAGATTACGGAATTCCTCATTCAGCGGTACTTACCGCTTAAATCCAATAAAAAACCCGCTTTAGGATTGCCTAAAAGCGGGTTTTGTTTTTTTATAAAAAGAATTCTACTGCCCGGTAGCAGTCGCCGTCTCGCGTTCTTCGCGTATGGCTTTATCAATTCTTCCGGCCAGATACATATGATCGCTGGCAGAGTTTTTACGCAATACATTAGTCATCAAACACACAATGTATTTAGGTCCGTCGCCGGGATGCTCTACGATAATTACCGAGTTCATATAATTGAATACGTTACCGGCATAATCCCCACAAGCCCCTTTGCTTTGATCGCATTTGTAAAAACTTCCGCTTTTAAAATACACGGCTGCGGAGTCCAGATCGTGAGAGTAGGCGTAGCGTATACGGCGTTCGGTCTGGTACATAATGCGTTTCATCTCGAGACTGGATAAGGAGTCAATTGCTTTACCCTGTTCCAGATTGATAAGGAATTTCATCAAACCTTTGGGCGAACCAATACTGCCGCCCATTCTACCCACATAGCGTTCGCCGCCATTGGTAAAAAAGCCGCCCAGGCGCCACTCATCTTCGGTAATGCCCATTTCGCGCAGGGGTTCGTTAACCACTTCATTGGCAAGACGGGTCACTTCGCTGCGGTCGGTGTCTTTAAACCACTGCATCGCCTCTTCATCGGTCAGGTCAAAATACTTTTCGCCAAAAACCTTTAGCAATAAAGCCTCACGGTACACCACACTGGCGGCCCCGTTATTACTTACTGCCACCATATGGTCTATCCATTCATACAGGCTAAACACATCGCTTTCCCGAGCTTGTCTTTTGGTGAGTTTATCATTTTCAATATCGTAAATGGGTATGGTGTGGTGATCATACACCGCAAACGGGCCGCCTTTTACACGTTTGTATTTAAGCAGATTCACCCGTGCGCCCCAATCATCGGGGCATAATTTCTCAAGTTGGTCAAACATCGCGATCAGGATAGCGAGTTTTCCCACACTCCCGGGTTGGTAGCCGCGGGTTTCATTACGTGCGGCGTATTTCAGGTTGGTGGTATCGGTCATATCCAGAACTGAGATCGAGTAACTCTGGTCCAGCCCGTAAAAGAGTCCGCCAATTTTCTTTTGAAACTCGGGATCTTCCTGCATATAGGCGATAGCACTGTCTGCCTTTGAAGTCAGGCGTAATTTGATATCGTCTATAGACAAATAGGCTCCGGCAGGGATGCGGGTATATTTGATGCTGTCGCGTACAATTTTTTGCAGATAGGCGAGGCGGTCTATCCCGGTGCGTTCATAACCGTCAATCGGGTACGAACCCGAAAAGAGGGTAATCAGCGCCAGGGCAGCGAGTGGAATAAAGAGTAATGCTTTTTTCATCTAATTTCAAATTTGTTTATCCCGGTAATCTATGTTTTGATTGCCGGGCAGGTATGGGTTGCATTATTTAATGCCCAATATGGGCTTTCCTAATGGTTTGGTTATAGGGCGCTGTCGAGTTCTATGTATTCTTCGGCGTTGGTTTTTGGCGAAATCGAATCGAGATAGCCGTTGCTTAAAGCGTTTTTATTTTCTACGAAAGGCCGTATCTGAAACAGCCAGAGTTTATCATCGGCAAAGCCCAGTTCCACATCGTAAGCTCCGTCGTAATCGGTATTGGTTTCCTGCGGAATTTTAGTACGGATGTCACGAGCCACTTCGCGCAAACTTGCTACATTTTTTTCATTGAGAATAGGCGATTCAAAGGTGGTGGAATAGCCTTTAGTACTTCCCGTAGCCGGAAGCCTGATGTAATCGGGCTGGCGGGCGGGAGCTAATAATCGGGTTCCGGTTGCGGTAATAAGACGGGTTTCGGCAGCCTGACCGTCAACTGCACCACCGGCACCGCGGCTAAAGGCAACGGTAAGATCATCGTCTGTACCTTCATTAATCCCTTTGGTAATCATCACCCCGCTGTATTCTACATCTACGCTGGGAATCACCAGAATAGAAGGGAATACATTCTCAGGATTGGACAAATAAGCCTGTCTCCATTTAAAACTGCGTTCGGTATACGGCGAGGCCCAAACTTTCTTAATTCCGTCTAATATGAGCTGTTCCTGAACCACGTTAAAAAGCGTGAGGTTAAGCCCCGCACCGGTAAATTCTTTAAGGTCTTCCATATTGGTATCGCTACGCAGAAAAACCGGAGTTTCACCGATTGGCGAACCAAAGATTTGAGAAAACGAATTGCGTAGTTCACTTACAAATTCAGGCTTCAGTTGCATCGCATTGATCGCATCGCGCAGCGTGGCCAATTGGGCCAGTTGGTAGGCTTCAACCTGTGATTCGGAAGTTCCGGCCTGGCGTTTCGCTTCCGCGGAAGCAAACATATCAGTAAGAAACTGCCAGTAGCTTTTTCCCTGACCGGGCATCGGCAAATTCATATGCTCTCTGAAAATTCCGAAGGGAATCACCAGGCCTTCTACCACGTGATCGGGAAACATCTTTTTAAGCTGTCCAAGATTGGCGGCTTTTGGCCCTGCCAGAATACCACTGGCGGAAGCATCAATATTCCGCATATTGAGAATGTTGGTTTTATCAAGCTGAATTTTTTCAATAGGCACCGCGATTTTATCCTGTTTGCGTTCTTCTTTACTGAAGAGTTTTTCTTCTTCGGAACTCATTTCTGAAGCCGGTTTTAAAATTACCGTTCCTTTATTGGATACGGCATAGAACACCGTCTTGCCGTTAAAGGCTTCCAGATCTTCGAGGTTTGCATCGCTCAAAGCCGCATTGGGAATTCCCAGATTTCGGGCTAAAAGTTGCACGTGAGAAACCAGATTTCCTTCATCTACCGTGGCAATTCCCGCAACAGGTTTCAAATCTGAAGGCGGACGCTTAAAGATGTAAATTTTGGTGTTATCAACTTCCACCGCATCGGGATTACCGGGTACTACGACGAGTTCGCCCATTGCATAACCGGGATTGAGGCCGTGAATCGCACTTTGATTGGCAATATCCATTACGCTGTTTTCCAGGTTGGATTTAGCTGAAATAAAATCACCCAATTCACTCACCGCTTTTCCTAACGGAAGCGCTACAGAAGAACGCACGCGATCATCAATAAAACCGGAAGCCAGAGGCTCAAATGCGGTGTAGTCTTCAACCACATCGTCGTAGGTGGCCTTAGCCATAGCGGCGCTCCATTGCACCACATTGCGGGCGGTGTTTAGGATGGTGTTGAGTTCGCCCTGAGATACATTCGTATAGCGTATCGGCGCTAAAATACCTTCTACTTCATCCCATTCCCAGACTTCGATGAGTCCGGTGCCGGCAGTAGCATAGCTGAGGTGGTATATTTTGTCGAGAAGATCACGCAGATCTTTAGGTTCCCATTCCGGAGATTTTTTAAGAACAACTTCTTCCAGCTTGAGGGAAATGTCTAAAAGTTCCAGACGTTCTTTGGTACTTTTTACCTGAGTAATCTGGGTGCGTATGTTGCATAGCAAATCACTGATCTGCGGAATCAAAGAATCTGCAGGAGTTTCAAAATTGTATTTTTCTGTAAACTGAAGCAACGAAGCTTTTACTGCGGGGGCACTTTTAAGGCCACTTACCCGTTTGTTAAGGGCTGTAAAATTGATAGGTGCATAGTACTCGCGCATCGTTTCGAGTAGCTGGTCCATTTCGCTCTGAAGCTCGGGACTCAACTGGTCATTGTATTCCTGTTTGAAGTTTTGTACCAAAGCCACATCGCTTACATCTGGCTGGCCGTGAATTTTTACACGAGCGTCCATAAATTTCGGAAATTCTTCAGCAATGAGTTTAGACTCGCTTCGCATACGCTGAGCCAGGTTATCGTCACCAGCATGAGGAATGTCTTTAAGCGCCTGACGAATGAGGTAATAGTTGGCCTCCAGACGCGCATCGTCTTTGAGCAGCCATTCAAAAAATTCGATACCCCAGGCTTCCTCATCTTCAGACTGAATGGCTCCGCGGTAAAACTGTGCTTTTTCAAGAATCCACCCGTTATCGACACTTTTAAGGTAGTTACCCAACTGGTATTGCTTAAGGCGGCTGTGCTCGTTTGAGGCATCCCAAAAGTCCTGCTGGTCTGCAGCGGCGAGAATTTCACCAAAATACAGGTGGTTCTTATCAGCTAATTTTTTGGTTACTTCTTTATAACTGGCGTGTTGAATACCGTCTACACCTTCGGGGCAGGGATCTTTAGGTTCCCGCATCGTCCCATCTTCACAAAACCAACGAATGCGTAAATACGGGCCACGCGGATCATTTTTAAAATCGGTAATGGTGTTTTTAATGCTTTCTGCAGAATATTCCTGGGCTGTAGCCTTAAACCCGACAAACAAAAGAATTCCGAAGGTCAAACGTAGTGCTCTTTGCATAAATGGTTGTTTGCCACAAATGTAAGTGCAAGCCCTGTTAAGAATCGCTTAAAAAAGTTTATGATTTTCTTAAATGTCTATGGCAATTCAAAATTTAAGGTTTAAAATTCAAGGTTTATCGTTTTGGGTTTTCGGTTTTTAGTTTGATTTTTTAAATAACTAAATAACTAAATAACTAAATAACTAAATAACTAAATAACTAAATAACCCTATTCTTCCATCTCGAGTTTACTGAGCTTCTTATAATTTCCATAAAGACGTCTCATTAAAATTCCGTAAAGCAATTTGTAGAAGAGCCAGATGACCACTGCGAAAGCTGCAATAGATCCAAAGAATACCAGAAATACCTGTACAGGTAAATGACGATTGCCATCATCGTCCAGCACATATAAATCCTGTAATGCAGGATCATAAAGCGCAGATGCTGTAAACACAACAATACCGATAACAAATACCATAATCAGGTTGTAGATCACATAAATGTTGACAGTGCGGCGCGTATTGAGGATTTTCTTCATCAGTTTGCGGGTATTGTCTGTGGTTCTTACTTCTTTGTAATTTTTATAGAAGCAATAGATAAATACGGCAAGAACCACATATTGCAGGAGGGTGATACCAATTTCAAATTCGTAAAGATGAATTTCTTTAAGGCTTTCGAGGGTTTTGGTGTTTACCGTTAAAAAGTTGAGTACCGTCCAGAGTACAAATTCAAAAATTGAAACATAAAGCAACCACTTCATCAAAGATGATGAGCGTTTGTGAATCATAGTATAGAGCGAGTCTGTGCTCACTACGGGTAGATCGGCTTCCTGCCGCTTCCAGTCCTGTTTTAAAAATTCAAGTTCATCCATCGGGTGCTACACATTTAATAAATCTTTTAATTTGGTTTTTACACGGTTCATTTTAACCCGCGCATTAACCTCACTTATTCCCAGTGTCTCAGATATCTCACTATAGGGTTTGTCTTCGAGGTATAGGAAGACTAAGGCTTTGTCAATATCGTTGAGTTGGCGTATTGCTGCATACATCAGTTTCAGTTGCTCTTCTACCGTATTATCATACTCGGTACTTGCGATTTTAAACATCACATTATCGTAGTCTGTAGTAGGTATACTCCGCTTTTTCTTACGGTACAGCGTTATGGCCGTGTTGAGCGCCACCCGATACATCCAGGTACTAAACTTGGCATCTCCTCTAAATTTAGGATAGGCCTTAAAAAGCTGTATGGTAATCTCCTGAAATAAATCGTTATGTGACTCCCGGTCGTGCGTATATAATCTGCAGATTTTATGCACGATGTTCTGGTTAGCCTCAAGCTGGGTTACAAATTGTTTTTCAAGTTGCGGATCCAAATTTGAATTGTTAGTTATGAAATTAGTATACCACGACTTAACATTGTTACACCTACTGCTAAAATATTGATAAAGATTAAGCCGTCTCTTGGCTGTGTCTTAACTTTACGGGAAACTAACTACTATGAATATCCCTGATTCTCAGAAGCCTCGCATCGTAATCATTGGTGGGGGATTTGGAGGAATGAACCTGATTAAGAAGCTGAAAAAGACCGATTATCAGGTTGTATTACTTGACAAGCGCAATTTCCACACCTTTCAACCCCTCTTATATCAGGTTTCTACCTCAGGACTTGAGCCCGAATCGATAGCCTACCCGCTGCGGAAAATTATTCGGAATCAAAAAAATATGCATTTCCGCATAGCGGAAGTAGAACGTATTGACACCAATCTTAAAAAAGTACGTACCGATATTGGAGATATCGCTTATGACTATCTGGTGATCGCAACCGGTACGCGTACCAATTTCTTCGGAAACAAAACCATTGAAGAAAATGCAGTTTGGATGAAGAGCCTTCCGCAAGCGCTCAACATTCGCAGCCTGATGTTTGAAAATCTTGAGAAAGCCAATCGTACCGAAGACCCTGTGAAGCGGAAAGAATTCTTAACCTTTGTTATCGCCGGCGCAGGCCCAACAGGGGTGGAGCTTAGTGGTGCAATAGCGGAACTCCGCTCTAATGTATTACAGGCCGATTATCCCGATATGGATACTTCTGAGATCGAAATACATTTGATTGAAGGCGCAAACCGCGTTTTACCACCTTTTAGCGAAAAATCGTCTGCCAAAGCTCAAAAGTTTTTAGAAGATATGGGCGTCACCATACATTTGGAAACTTTTGTGGCTAATTATGAAAACAACCGTGTGACCACAAAGGGAGATCTTACGCTTGATACCGCGACCTTTATCTGGTCTGCCGGGGTTACCGGTGCAGCGATCGAAGGTTTTGAATCCACCTCATTGTTGCCCAAACTCAACCGGTATAAGGTTGATGTGTACAACCGGGTAGCCGGGTTTGAAGATATTTTTGCCATTGGCGACATCGCCTTAATGGAAACCGAAGATTGGCCTAAAGGGCATCCACAGGTGGCGCAACCCGCCATTCAGCAAGGGAAAACCCTGGGTAAGAATTTTATCAATATGCAAAAAGGAAAAGACCTGGAAGCTTTTGAGTATTTTGATAAAGGTTCTATGGCTACTATTGGGCGTAATAAAGCCGTGGTAGATATCGGGAAACTGCAGTTTGGGGGCTTTTTTGCTTGGTTTATCTGGATGTTTATTCACCTGTGGTTTTTAGTTGGCTTTAGAAACCGAGTGGTTACCTTTTTTAACTGGACCTACAGTTACATCAATTACGACAAAGCAGCGCGCCTAATCGTTCGACCTTTTAAACAGAATAAAATTATAGCAGAAGAGGATTAATATGTTTGTTTGTCGGGCTGAGCTTGTCGAAGCCTCTACACTTTGTTCTAAATAAATAGTTTAGGAAACAGATTGTCAAAACGTATTACGTCAACCTGTCCGGAAGCGTCGGGAATGTCAGATTCTCACCTCATTTTAAACAAGTCTGATGCGATTCTGAAATAAATTCAGAATGGCGCTCTATGCCTACTCGTTTAACTAATCTACACCCTCTGTAAACTCCTGAATTTCTCCAAAGCGTGAACTTATGGGCGAAAAGAATTGCGTGACCATACTGGTGTGATTTTTATTCAGGATAATCAATTCCGCTTCGGGTTGGTATTCCTTCAGTTTTTGATAAAACAAATCGTTGTAATAATACAGCGAAGGGTAGGTTTTGGTGCCTAAAAACATCAGGATCGGCGGAGTCTTTTCGTCTAAATAATAAAAGGGAGATGCCTTTTTCCATTCCTCAGGATTTTTGGTCCAGGTCACATCATAATAATCTTCGCTGGTTGGCGGGTTTTCCTGAAGATATTCATACATATCCAGCCCGGCAGCATCGTTGAGAATGATTCCCTTAATGTAATCAGGGTTGTTGAGGTAGTTGGGGCTCATTGTAGCCAGCGCAACCAGATGTCCACCCGCAGAATGTCCCATTACAAAGATTCGGTCGGGCTTTCCTCCATATTGGGCGATATTTTCGTGCGTCCATTTTATGGCTTCGGCGATTTCCTGAGTCATCCCATCGTAATTTACGTAAGGACTCAGCGTATAACCGGGCACCACGGTCACATAATCCTTACGTGCAAAATTGCGACCTAGAACAGAGTAGGTCTCTTTATTGCCGCTGTTCCAATTACCCCCGTGCACAAAAATCAAAACATCGTGCGGATTGAGGGAGTCTTTAGGTTTAAAAATATTCAGTTTGGGTTTTTCGGCGGAAGCCGTGTAATCCCCCTTAATGTAGTTGATGTCTTCCTGTTTTACTGAAGCGCATCCGGTAATCAAAATCATCAGCAGGACCGAAAGGAATAAGTTGTAACGCATAAGTTTAGTTAAGTTGGCTGGTGCAATAACGCAGCAAATCAATCTTTATTTTCATATTTGGCGCGCATAACGGCCACAGATTCCCTGATGAGTTTTTCTAAAATCTGCAGATCAATATCTTCAAGTTTATTGATGTACAAACAGGAGGCCCCGGTTTTGTATTTCCCCAGTTGACTTAGTAAATCAGAAAAGCGTTCAA
Source organism: Leeuwenhoekiella sp. (assembly GCA_002708845.1). Lineage (GTDB taxonomy): Bacteria > Bacteroidota > Bacteroidia > Flavobacteriales > Flavobacteriaceae > Leeuwenhoekiella. The sequence goes on along the minus strand of PAPI01000020.1, from coordinate 103,964 downwards.
ACCCCGGAATTATATAAACCGAAATATTCTGTTTGCGGGGTGCAAAGCCGGTCAAAAAGAAGTCGCCTTCACGGCCGCTGTTGTATTTATAGTGATAGCTTCCGTAACCGATAAGGCTTTCGCCCCATAAAACCGCAGGTTCGGGCATAAGGCGGTTAAACAGTTCAAAAAGCGTATAGGCATCTGCACGGCGTTTGTCGTGCTCCACAGCATCCAGGTATGCCTTAACCGATTGGGTTGTAGGTTGGTTTTTATTTTCAGCCATAGTTAGCAGTTTTTGTATTTATCGTGAAGACCTTTACCTTCAAGAATGAGTGGTGTAGCTTTTTCCAAACGGGATAAACGCGTTTTTTCTTGTTTGGTGCCGCCAATATGCTCGGCATATTCTTTTTGTCTTCCGGGGGTGAGCGCATTAAAAGCTTTTTGAAGCGACGGGTTTTTTGAAAAAGCAGCTTTTAATTCTACCGGAATTGAAACTTTTTTAACCGGTTTAGCTGCTTTGATGACTAATCCTTGCTTTTGGTTAGTTATGGCTTCCTGTAAATAAGCCTTTAAGATTTTGCTGTCAATCTCAGACTCCGACTCAAAGCGCATTTGCCTTAGGGCTTTGGTTTTACCTTCCTGTGCATTATGCAGTTTGTTTTCAGGATCTTTTAAAAGGGCTCCATTGAAAAACCAAACCCCAAAATGATTTTTAAATCGTGCGAGCCCTGCGACGTTTTTGCCGTCTAAGGTGTACACCGGAGCATTCCATTTAAAGCTTTCTACGAGTTCGGTTTCCTTAAAAACAGATCTAAGTTTTAAAAGAGCCTCCTTAAAGGGATGCTCCTGCTCGAAATAAGCCTCTATTTTATTGAAGTTGTTCATTTTTTAGATTATTGGAATAAGACAAAAAGCAGCTGAAAAATTTAACTATAAAATTAACTAAAAGTGATGTGTTAATCTTTAAAACGAATTGTTTTTCGCAGTACATTAGTACTATTAATACGAGAATATAATGGCACAAAACAAGTCTGCTAAAAAGGCTCCAGCAAAACAGGCAACCAAGCCTGCAGCTGTGAAACCAGCGAAGACTGCTTCTAAAAAGAAGTAATCTGAACGTATCTAAGGGCATCGAGGATGCAGCCGATATAAATTAAACGAAAGCCACTTAAAACGTGGCTTTTTTGATTCCCAATAATCCGGATTAAAATAATCCTTGGACTGCCTAATGATCGAAAGTTAAGTCAGAAGGATGTATTTCAAATTTTCGTGAGAATATTTATTCTACCTCAGGCAATGTAGCGCTTTTAATCGCTCCTAAAATTCCCAAAACCGAAAGCATAGCGATTACGCCTTCAACCGAAATAAGCGAAGCTAAAGCACTCAATCCTCCAGCGATAAGCAGTATAAAACCAATGAGCGTATTGCTCACCGCAACATAATCGGTACGGCGATTGCCTTCTGCCATATCTACAATGTAAGTTTTACGCCCAAGACGAACACCCTGATGCGCGATTCCTAAAACAAAAAAGGCGACAGGGTACAACCAGACCTGATCGTTAAGTGCCGGTAAAAATTGAATAATTCCAACAACAATTAATCCCAGACTGGCGGTGAGAATGGCAGAGTAGGTCATTACTTTTTTACTGGATTTATCTGCCATTTTCCCCCAAACCGGAGCACTTATAATCGAGGCGATTCCGTTTGCGATGATAAAAAGCCCGAGTAGGTAAGCCTCTTTCCCTGCATAACGCTGTGCGAGCAGAACATAATAGGGCGCGGTTAACGCTGAGCAGAGCAGCAGCGAACGCGTGATAACAAAATTGCGAAAGTGCTTGTCTTCCTTCAATAAACCCAGACGTTCCCAGGCTTCCTTGAGTCCGTTTTTGCCGCCCTCGGTTTCTCCCGGATATTCCTGGATGTTCGCGTAAATAAGTGCTGCGATAAGCCAGAGGCTGGCTGCAAAAAAGATGAGATAGCTGTAAAAATCAATGCCTACATCATCTTTAGATTTGTACAGAATAAAGAGTCCGGCTGCCAGTACCAGCGCACCACTTACCGAGGCGGTATAGCCTTTTAATCTGCCGCGTTTGGTCTTAGGTATGGTCTTGCCTAAAATGTCTTTAAAGGCAATGGAACACAGGCCACGGGAAAGACTAAAAGCAACCAGGCACAGGATTATAAGCCAGCCGGCGATACTTCCTTCAAAAGACAGCGCTACAAAACCGATTCCTGCAATCGCCAAAAATTGTAAAACTGAACCCAGCACCCAAACGTATTTGCGTACGGGACGCTTTCTGATGTAATGCGCGATAAACAATTGCGGCAGCATAGATCCCGATTCGCGAATGGGAACAATAAAACTGATGAGCATCACCGGAGCATTTACATAACTCATCACCCAGGTCAGTACCGTTTTTGGGTTGCTCAGCGTATCACCAAGCGAAGTCAGCATATTGCTGATTAAGATTAAAAAGTAATTTTTAGGAGTCTCCCGGCATGCATCGTCACCTATGGCTTTGCAGGTTCTGGCGTCTTCCTCATCGTTAAGGTAATCGTAGAGTTTTTCAAGTTCAGTAGGGTGGTGGGTACTCATGAAAATTTCAAAAAATAGATGACTTTATTCGTTTAAAAGCGGTTCTAAAACCGGCCATACATTTTCAGCCACAAGTTTATGCCCTTCTGCTGTGGGGTGAATGCCGTCGTTTTGATTGAGGCTGGCTATACCGCCCACATTTTCCAGTAAAAAGGGAACAAGCGTGATATTGTTTTTTTCGGCTAAATCGGGAAATAATTCTTTAAAATCCCTTGTATATTCGGTGCCCAGGTTGGGAGGTAATTGCATCCCAACCAATACAATTTTGGCATCGGAAGCTTCGGTTTTTACATGATCAATCATCCATTGCAGGTTCTCACGCGTTTCAGCAACTTGCACTCCGCGTAAGCCATCGTTTGCACCCAGTTCCAAAACAAAAATATCCACATCAGGCTCCAGTACCCATTCCAGTCGGTTCCTTCCGCCTGCGGTGGTTTCTCCACTCAATCCGGCATTGATTACGGTATAGTCGAGACCCAGACTGTCTATACGATCCTGAATTAAACCCGGGAAGGCATTATCGGGATCATCAAGTCCGTAACCGGCAGTTAGGCTATCGCCAAAAAATAAAATGGTTTTTGAAGTGCTATCGGTTTCGGTAGAAGCGGTTTCCTCAGTTTGGGATTTTTCAGTTTCGCCGGAAGACGCGTTTGAGTTGTCTTTACACGATTGCAGAGTCATTCCGCCTAAAAAACAACAAAAGATTAACAGGCTTAGCAGATGGAGTCTATTCTTTATCACAAGCATTTGTTTATTTTGCTGAAAAGCCAAAACTGCGGTTTGCGCTCAAAACCACGTATGCTATGACTTCCATATTAGAAATCTCAAATTTAGAAAAAAGCTATACCAGTGGCTCTAAAAAGCTAAAGGTACTTGAAGATATTAACTTTAGTATAACAGAAAATGAAACATTTGCCATCGTAGGACCTTCCGGAAGCGGGAAAACGACTTTACTCGGTTTGTGTGCGGGTTTGGATCGTCCCGATGGAGGTAGTGTCATCTTAAATGGTACTGAATTGAGCAGCCTTTCGGAAGATGAGCGTGCCGTGTTGCGCAACCGAGATGTGGGTTTTGTGTTTCAGGATTTTCAATTGCTGCCCACGCTTACCGCTTTGGAAAATGTGGCCGTTCCGCTGGAGCTACAAGGTGACAGGCAAGCCGCGAAAAAAGCAGAAGCCCTGCTTCAAAAGGTAGGTTTAGGCGATCGCGGCGATCATTATCCCACGCAACTTTCGGGAGGGGAGCAGCAACGGGTTGCTCTCGCGCGGGCATTTGCCAACGAACCCAAAATTTTATTTGCAGACGAACCTACCGGAAATCTGGATGCTGAAACCGGAGCTAAAGTGGTCGATTTGCTTTTTGAACTCAACAAAGAGCTGGGTACTACGCTGGTCCTGGTTACCCACGATATGGAACTGGCACGTAAAACCCAAAATATACTGACCATCAGGGGCGGTAAGATCGCAAATCTCACAAGCGCAGCGGTATGAGTAAAAGCAGGGGAATGACAGCAGGTGCGGCCTGGCTCTTTAAGATGGCCTGGCGTGATTTTAAGGCGAGTGCCGGGAAGTTGAGTTTGTTTATGGTTTCAATCGTGCTGGGTGTCGCGGCGATTGTTTCGATTCAGTCGTTTGGTGAAACCTTAAAAGATAACATCGCCCTGCAGTCGAAGGCTCTTATGGGTGCCGATTTTAAAATTGACAGCGATAATGCTCTGACTGAAGAAGCTTTGCAAATTGTAGATTCTTTAGGTGGCGCAGACGCGGAAGAGATTTCGTTTGCCTCGATGGCTTTATTTCCTAAAAACGGAGCAACCAAATTGCTCCAGGTACGTGGAATCACATCCGGTTTCCCATTTTATGGTGAAATCGAAACGCAGCCGGCAACTGCCGGAAGAAACTTTGGAAAACTTAACGGAGCCCTGGTTGATGCTACAGTAATGCTTCAGTTGGATATTGAAGTAGGGGACACGGTAAAACTGGGAGCAGTACGCCTTCCGGTGGTGGGCGAACTCAAAAATTTACCCGGTAGCAATGCGGTGTTTAGTGCCATTGCTCCGCCGGTGGTAATTCCCTATTCCTATGTTGAACAAACGGGTTTGGTGCAGTTGGGCAGCCGTATTGACTACGAATATTACTTCAAAGCCCCACAGGCTGATATGCAACTTCTTGAAGATACAATAGGCGACCGCCTGGATGCCGCAGAAGCTGATTTGGACACACATACTTCAACCAGCGACCGTTTGGGCAGGCGCTATGAGAACTTTGGTAAATTTCTAAACCTCGTAGGCTTTGTAGCTTTATTGCTAGGCTGTGTCGGTATTGCCAGTGCGACTACTATTTACATTAGGGAGAAATTGCGTTCGGTGGCGGTTCTTAAATGTCTTGGCGCTACGCGAAAGCAGGCCTTTTTAATTTATTTGATTCAGATTGCAGCCATTGGCTTGCTGGGCGGAATTTTGGGAACTGTCGCAGGGCTAGCTTTGCAACAAGTATTTCCGGTGTTGCTGGAAGGTTTACTGCCCGTAGATGTCCAGATCACCTGGTCTTTACCGGTAATCATACTGGGTATTTTTATCGGGATGTTTATGTCTGTGCTTTTTGCTCTGTATCCTTTGCTGAGTACGCTGTATGTTTCGCCTTTACAAACCCTTCGGTTTACTGAGGATGCCGGAAGTCAGTCAAGAAGTACCGCCATTTTGGTTTCGGTAATTATTCTGCTTTTTATCTTTTTATTTTCGTTGTGGTTACTGGGGGATTGGCGGTATGCCTTGGCTTTTCTCGGCGGCATTGTGGTTACCTTCAGTATTTTGGCAGGTATTGCCCGTCTTTTTATGCGCTTGTTGCGACGCTATTTTCCCAGCTCGTGGAGTTTTACCTCGCGTCAAAGTTTACGTAATTTATTCCGTCCCCGTAATCAAACGGTAGTTTTGGTGCTGGCGATTGGCGTGGGTTCGTTTTTGATAAGTACCCTGTATTTTACCAAAGATATGTTGCTGGCACAAGCCAATCTCGACAGCAGCGCGCAACAGGCCAATATGATTTTGCTCGATGTGCAGCGCGATCAGATGACCGATGTAGCCCAAACCTTGAAAGCAAATGACCTGAAACCTCTTGACGCCGTTCCTATTGTGACGATGAGGGTACACAGCATTAACGGACGTAATGTTGCCGACCTGAAAACCGATACAACTTCACAAACAAGCCGTTGGATTCTCAATCACGAATTTCGTACGACCTACCGTGACTCGCTGATTGGTTCCGAAAGTTTAAAGGAAGGCACTTTTACTCCGCGAATAGATGCAGGGACTGAACCCGTGCCCGTTTCGGTGAGTGATAATTTTGCAAAGGATGCCGTGGTGGCTATTGGCGACCGGGTTACGTTTAATGTGCAGGGACGGCTTTTAGAAACAACTATAGGCAGCATCCGTTTGGTGGACTGGAGCCGTCTGCAACTTAATTTTTCGGTGGTGTTTCCGGCCGGAGTGCTTGAGCAGGCGCCACAATTTGGTGTGATTACCACTCAGGTACCTAACTCTGAAGTTTCAGCATCGATTCAACCTATTTTGGTTGAAGAGTATCCCAATGTTTCCATTCTTGATTTGCGCCAAGTGCTTAATGTGATAGAAGGTTTACTGACCAAAATCAGTTACATCATCAACTTTATGGCGTTTTTCAGTATTCTGATAGGGATTATTGTGTTGCTTGGAGCCGTGAGAACCAGTAAATACCAACGCATTCGCGAAAGTGTTTTACTGCGAACAATGGGAGCGAAAAGCAAACAGATTTTACGCATTCAGGGGCTTGAGTACCTGTATCTGGGACTTTTAGGCAGTCTTTCGGGGATTTTGTTATCGCTAATAGGAAGTCTGCTGCTGGCCTATTTTGCATTTGACACGACTTTTATTCCAAGCTGGGTGCCGTTTGGTGTCTTGCTGCCGGGTATAACCGCGCTGGTTGTTGTTATAGGCCTTGCAAACAGCCGAAGCGTTATCAGAAGTTCGCCACTCGAGGTTTTACGGAAAGAGGCGCGTTAACTAGTTTGTATTTATCCTTTATCTTTTAGAATCGCGGCTTTGGCCTCTTCCATATAGTTTCGGCCAATGGTGTAGCGCTTGTTAGCGATTTCGACACTGTTTCCTTCAACGGTATCAACCCGGTTTATGTTTGCGGTATAAGAGCGGTGAATGCGTATAAACTGATTTGCCGGTAAATCTTCTGTAAAGCTGCTCAGCGTTTGGTGCACGACGTAATTACCTTTGGTTGTAATGATTTTGATGTAATCTTTTAGGCTTTCAACCAAAAGAATATCTGCAAAATAGACCTTCTTCATTTTCTTCTTGTCGATTTTGACGAAAATGCTGTCTTCATCGGCGGTTGCTGCCGATTTGGTGTGTTCTTTTGCCCGTGCCAGAGCTTTATTAGTCGCTTTAAGAAAGCGAGGAAACGATATGGGTTTAACCAGATAATCCAGGACCTCAAGTTCAAAACCTTCAACTGCATATTCCTCGTGAGCCGTGGTTAGAATTACCATTGGCCTGGTATCGAGACTTTTGAGGAAACTCAGCCCGTCGATCACCGGCATATTGATATCTAAAAACAGCAGGTCAACTTCATTTTTATGGATGAATTCCAGACTGTCAATGGCATTATCAAAGGTTTTTACGACTTCAATTCCTGTAAGTTGCGCTATATGATTTTTAATCACATTGATGGCCAGGGGTTCATCGTCAATGATTACACATCTCAGGTTCATGATAAATTTAGTTTTAAGTGTACGTGGTATTCACCATCGGCTTCAAAAATATCGAGGTGATATCCCTCAGGGCCGTAGCCCAAGTTAAGGCGTTTTAAGACATTCTCAATGCCAATACCGCCCGCTTTGTTGAGGTTGTTCTTTAATCCCTTTTGCGGCAGGGTGTTACTCATTTTAAAAATGAGCTGATTTTCTTCAATCTGAAGTTTGATGCTTATGTGCACCTTTCCGGTGTTTTTGCCGGCCCCGTGCTTAAATCCGTTTTCAATAAAATGAATGAGAAGCATGGGAGCAATTTTTTTTCCTTTAGGATTACCGGTGACTTCAAATTCTAAATCGAGTTTGTCAGTGTAGCGTATGCGCTCCAGATCGAGATAGTTTTGAATAAACTTAATCTCTTTAGACAGGGGTTGCCGGTTTTGCTTGGTTTCATACAGCAAATACCGCATCAGGTCTGAAAGTTTTAAAATAGTATCCGGCGTATTTTCAGACTTTTCAAGACTCAACGAGTAAATGTTATTGAGTGTATTGAAGAAAAAATGAGGCGAGATTTGAGATCGTAAAAAGCGCAGTTCGGTTTCTAATTGTGATTTGGCGAGGTTTGAAGCCAGCTGCCGCTCTCGCATCCAGTCTATGGTGATTTTAATGGCGGCCACAAATGAGATCACGTAGAGTTCGCCAAGCATCATCACCACTACATAATTAAGGTTTAAGCTAGTGGTTTCTTCAGGGCCTTCGGGCCACACGTTATTACTGATTAAAAAATAGGTGAGCTCATACTTAATGATTACCATCACCAGGATAGAGCAGAACAGACTTACTGCAAAAAGAATATATTTTCGTCTATAAATAAAAGTTGGGATCAATACGTAAATCGTAAAATACGTAAGCGTCATATGTATAGGAAACCCCAGTAAATTGGCCTTAAACGAGTATAAATAATCGTTGTAATAACTTCCCCATCTCAAAAAATTAAACAGGAAATAGCACAGCCAGAAAATAGCGTGATGGGTAGGGTTAATCTTATAACCCGTGGTGCTGTTAATTCTAAAGCTATTTTTAAATGTAGTCGTAAGAGGCATAAAGTGTAAGCGGACTTTTAGGCTGTTTAGCTTTTCAAAACTGTTGTTTGTCTAATAAAAGGTTAAAACCGCGATAATATATCACATATTTATTAAAAATCTTAACAGATGTTGCTCCCAAAGCTGAACCTTAACGTAAAAACGTATTCAAAAATTATTGCTTTAGGAATCTTTACTGCATTCTTTTCCTGTAAGAATGAAAAGTCAGAAGCGGTTACTCCTAAAGTTCAAAAAGACCTGAAACTCTCTGCTTATGTAGACCCTTTTATAGGGACCGGTGGCCACGGGCATACCTATCCCGGAGCGACCGTACCTTTTGGGATGGTCCAGGTTAGCCCTGATAATGGCCGAAACGGCTGGGACTGGTGTTCGGGCTATCACTACTCAGATTCTATTATTTCAGGGTTCAGCAATCTGCATTTAAGCGGTACAGGTATTGGCGATTTGGCTGATATCTTTTTTATGCCTGCGGCGAAAGAACTCGATTTGACCGGTACCTATGAAAACCCACAGGATCGCCCGTATGCTTCCTCCTTTTCCCATAAACGCGAAAGTGCAGAGCCGGGTTATTATATGGTTTATTTGCAGGAGCCGGAGATTAAAGTGGGACTGACGGCGACGCAGCGTACCGCATTCCAGAAATACAATTATGAGGGTGCCGGGGAAGCTTCGGTTGTTCTTGATCTGGGATTTGCCATCAATTGGGATGCGCCGGTAGAAACAGCTATCAATGTAGAAAATGAAACAACCATTAGTGGATACCGCCACAGTACCGGTTGGGCAAAAAATCAAAAAGTGTTTTTTGTAGCCGAATTTTCAAAGCCAATGTCGCGCTACAATTTGTTCCAAAATAAAACAAAAACCGAAGCGAAACAGGTAACAGGGAAGACCACGGCGGCCCAGTTCTTTTTTGATATAGACGGAAGCCGCGACGTGATCATAAAAATTGCAGTTTCTTCGGTGAGTGTGGCTAACGCTAAAGCCAACCTGGAAAGCGACCGGGATTTGGATTTTGAAACTGCCCGGGCTGAAGCTAAAAAAACCTGGGAACAACAACTCGAAAAAATAGTGGTGGAAACTCCGGTTGATTCGTTAAAAACCATTTTCTATTCCGCATTGTATCATACCCAGATCGCGCCGGTTACTTTTTCAGATGTAAACGGGGAATTCAGACTGGAAAATGATAGCATCGTAAAAGCTGATTATACAGCGTATTCTACCTTGTCCCTTTGGGATACCTTCCGTGCCGAAAATCCACTACTCACCTTATTAGAACCAGAAAAAGTAAGCGATATCATCAACTCGATGCTCGCTTATTATTCCGTACACAAAAGCCTGCCCATATGGACGCTTTATGGCAACGAGACCAACACCATGACCGGTAATCACGCCATTCCGGTAATTACCGAAGCCTATTTTAAAGGCATTACAAGTTTTGATGCTGAAAAGGCGTATGCTGCGATGAAAAATACCCAGATGCGTGATGAGCGCGGACTTCAATTTTTAAAGGAGTACGGGTATATTCCGTATGACAAAATAGACGAATCGGTCACTTTTACCCTGGAGTATGCATATAATGACTGGTGTGTGGCGCAAATGGCTAAAGCTTTAGGGCACGAGCAGGATTATGAATACTTCCTGAATCGCTCCAAATCGTATGAAAAGCTGTATGATCCCGAAACCGGATTTATGCGGGGCAAGTCGGCTGTGGGTAACTGGCACGAGCCTTTTGACCCTAAATTCAGTAGGCATCGTGAAAATACCGATTATACTGAGGGTAATGCCTGGCAGCACAGTTGGTTTGTGCTGCACGACACCGATAATTTTATAAAGCTCCACGGCGGAGAGGATGCATTTACCCAAATGCTGCAGCAGCTTTTTACCGAAAGTTCGGAGATTACCGGTGAGCACATTTCTAATGATATTTCGGGGCTTATTGGTCAGTATGCGCACGGTAATGAGCCGAGCCATCACATCGCTTACCTGTTTAATCGGGCGGGGAAACCCTGGCTTACCCAATATTGGGTTCATGAAATCCTAAAAACCCAGTACAATACCACTCCTAACGGCCTCAGCGGAAACGAAGATGCCGGCCAGATGTCTGCTTGGTATGTATGGAGCGCTATGGGATTGTATCCCTTTAATCCCGCTAGTGCAGCCTATGAGATCGGGAGTCCGGTTTTTGAGAAATCGGTGATTACACTTCCTGATGGCAAAAACTTTAGCATTATTGCAGAGGGCGTATCAGAGGCCAACTTCTATATTCAGTCGGCAACCTTAAATGGAAAACCTTTTAATCAAACCAGCATAACTCATGAACAAATCATGGCCGGGGGTGAACTGGCACTAACTATGGGGGACACCCCTGCCAAAAACTGGGGAGTTAAGCAGGCGGACTAGTATGGAGTTAATCGACGTTATAATTATTGCAGTTTACCTCTTGCTTACTATAGGCATCGGGATTTACGTGGCTAAAAAAGCTTCCAGGGGACTGGACTCCTATTTTTTGGGTGGAAAAAGTATCAAATGGTATTATTTGGGGCTGAGCAACGGCTCGGGAATGTTTGACGTTTCGGGTACCGCCTGGATGGTGGGCATCCTGTTTCTCTATGGGGTTAAGAGCTTTATGTTTATGTGGATCTGGCCCATTTTTAACCAGGTCTTTGTAATGATGTTCCTGGCGGTTTGGATACGACGTTCTAATGTCATGACCGGTTCAGAATGGATTTTATCCCGTTTCGGTGATGACCGTGCCGGTCGGGCTTCGCACCTTATTGTAGCGGTGTTTGCGGTGGTAGCTTCGGTAGGTTTTATCGCTTATTTTTTTGAAGGCGCCGGTAAGTTTATGACCGTGATCTTACCTTGGGATGCCAGTTTGGTCTTAGGGAATTTTACGCTGCTCAATGCCGAACAGGTGTATGCGTTAATCCTCATATTACTGACCACTATTTATACGATTAAAGGCGGAATGTTTTCGGTGGTTTCAACTGAAGTCTTACAATTTGGAATAATGGTACTGGCCGGAATTCTGGTCGCGGGCTATACATTTTTCACGTTTAGTGATACAGAAATTCAAACTTTAATTCCCGCAGAATGGAAGAACCTCGCTTTCGGTAGCGAACTTACCGGTTTTTGGGCGGGGGATTATGAGTTGTTCAACAACCTTATAGACACTCAGGGCTATAAAATGTTTGGTGCGTTTATCGGGATGAGTTTGTTTAAAGGTTTTTTTGCCAGTATCGCCGGGCCTACGCCCAGCTACGATATGCAGCGTATTTTATCTACCCGTACTGCAAAAGACGCTGCGTATATGAGTGGATTTACCAATTTGGTTTTGTTTATCCCACGATATTTGCTAATCGCCGCCATTGTAGTTTTGGGTCTGGTATACATTGCTCCCGAACTGGCTAAGGCTGGGGCGGTTACCGGTAATGATCTTGAGGTTATCCTTCCGCAGGTGATAAACAATCACGTACCTGTAGGAATCAAAGGGCTGCTGCTGGCCGGTTTGCTCGCTGCATTTATGTCTACCTTCTCCGCTTTTGTTAATGCAGGACCCGCTTACATTGTAAATGATATTTATAAAAAATATTTTAAACCGGTAGCCAGTGACAGGCATTACGTTAAGGCCAGTCACGTCGCTTCGTTTGCCGTGGTGACTTTGGGTGTGATTATGGGCTTTTTTGCCGACTCGATCAACTCCATCACCCTTTGGATCACCAGTTCGTTATACGGCGGTTATGTGGCGGCCAATTTTCTCAAGTGGATTTGGTGGCGTTTTAACGGTTGGGGATATTTCTGGGGAATGCTTAGCGGGCTGGTCGTGGCCACCTTACAGTATATGATAGATCAGGGAGCTTCTACCTATTTGGAAGGCAGCTTTTTATACTGGTATGCTCACGTACCTGCGATTTACCTGTTCCCGATAATTCTGGGCTTTTCACTCCTGGGATCATTTTTGGGAACCTATCTCACGCCTCCCACAGCAGCAGAAACCTTAAAAAGTTTTTATACTTCGGTTCATCCCTGGGGCTGGTGGAAACCGGTACGTGAAGCATTAGGGCCTTATGATGATCAAGAAAGGAATGCTGATTTTGGGCTTGATATGCTTAATTGTTTGATCGGGATTATCTGGCAATCGAGTATGATTGTACTGCCTATTTTTCTGGTGGTACGCGATTATGAAAAAACAGCCTGGAGCCTTTTAGTCTTTGGCATTACGACGCTGATTTTAAAATTTACCTGGCTTGACAAAGTCAAAAAACTAACGACCTAATTTAAAAGAAAAACCAGTTTATGAGTACAACCCCATTTCCGTGGCAGGATCGCCCTCAAGGCAACACCGATGTGATGTGGCGCTATGATGCCAATCCCATCATCGATCGCTATGCTATTCCTTCTTCCAACAGTATTTTCAACTCGGCAGTAGTGCCTTTTGAAGATGGATATGCCGGTGTTTTTCGCTGCGATAACAAAGCGGTACAGATGAATATTTTTGCGGGTTTCAGCAAAGACGGAATCAACTGGGACATCAACCACGAGCCCATCGTGTTTGGTGCGGGAAACACCGAAATGATCGAGTCTGATTATAAATATGATCCGCGGGTATGCTTTATTGAAGATCGCTACTGGATTACCTGGTGCAACGGCTATCACGGCCCAACCATCGGTATCGGGTACACCTTCGATTTTAAAGAATTTTTTCAGTGTGAGAATGCATTTCTGCCTTTTAACCGTAACGGGGTTTTACTTCCGCAGAAAATAGACGGAAAATTTGCAATGCTCAGCCGTCCCAGCGATAACGGGCATACGCCATTTGGTGATATTTACATCAGCTACAGCCCCGATATGAAATACTGGGGAGAGCACCGTTGTGTGATGAAAGTGACACCTTTTACTGATAGCGCGTGGCAGTGTACCAAAATCGGAGCCGGGCCTGTGCCTATCCTGACTGATGAAGGTTGGTTGCTTTTTTACCATGGCGTGATCAATACCTGCAACGGTTTTAGGTATTCGGTGGGTGCTGCAATTTTAGATAAAGACCGGCCAGATAAGGTGTTGTACCGCAGTCAGCCTTATTTGCTGGCACCGGCAGAATCCTACGAACTCGCGGGTGACGTGCCTAATGTGGTGTTTCCGTGCGCGACCCTACATTCGGTTAAGGAGGATAAGGTGACTTTGTATTACGGGGCGGCCGATACGGTGACGGCAATCGCTTTTGGTAAGCTGAGCGAAATAATCGAATTTGTAAAAACAAACAGTCTGTAAATGAACATTCATAAGGCCTTTCTTTTCCTCGTATGCGGTTTGACTTTTTCGGGCTACGCCCAAAACGTTCCACCACGCAGTTATGTGGCGCATCATATTGAAGCTCCGCTACTAATAGACGGCAAAGCCGATGAGCAGGTGTGGAAAGAAGCGGCTTTTTCGGAACCTTTTATAGATATCGAGGGCGAGAAAATTCCAAAGTATAAGACCCACGTAAAAATGCTTTGGGATGATCAAAATCTGTATTTCTATGCCGAACTCGAAGAACCGCATATCTGGGCGACATTAAAACAGCGGGATACGGTCATTTTTTACAACAACGACTTTGAGATTTTTATAGATCCCGACGGGGATACGCATAATTACTACGAGTTTGAGATGAACGCACTCAATACGGTGTGGGATTTACTTTTGGTAAAACCGTATCGGGAGTCGGCACCGGTGCTTGACAGCTGGGATATTCAGGACTTGCAAACCGCGGTCTCCATAAATGGAACATTAAATGACCCTTCAGATACCGATACAAGTTGGAGTGTGGAAATCGCCATGCCCTGGTCTGTGCTTGTTGAAGCCAGTGGGAGTAATGAATTGCCTGTAGATAATTTTTGGCGCATCAACTTTTCGCGGGTAAACTGGGATTTTGAGCTTGATGAAAATCGCTACAGTCGCGCTAAAGATGCTTCAGGTAAATACCTGCCCGAATATAACTGGGTATGGTCCCCGCAGGGGATAATCAATATGCACGAACCCGAGCATTGGGGCTATGTGTATTTCAGCTCAAATCCGGTTGGCGAGACCGAAGACTTCAGTATTCCTAGAGATGAAAAAATCCGTTGGAAACTATACGAATTGTACCGCAAGCAAAAAGCTTATTATGCGGCTCATAATTCCTGGGCAAAAGATTTGAACGATCTGGATGCCGAAAGTTTTCAGATTGAAGGCAAGACGTTAAAACCAAGAATGGATAATCACGAGATGGGTTGGACCATCTTTGTTGAAAGTCCGTTTACCGATGCAGTATACAGCATTCGAGAGGACGGCAAGTATTCAAAAATGAACTAAAAACCGGGCATACGCTCTAGTAACAGATAAATTATGAAACTAAAATTAATCTTTGGCTTGCTGCTGATTAGCGCAGCATTCACTTCGTGTGTAGATAACATTCACCCGGCCGGCAAAAAGGCTCAAACTGAAGAAACTCAGACTGAAACTTCATCCTTTAAGTTCTGGACCTGGATGACTGCAGATGCAAAACGTTCAGACGAATCGTATACGGTCGAGTTTAAAAAATACAGCGACAACGGTCTTGACGCGGTACTCATCAACACCAATGCCGATGCTGATTTGCTGGCGCGTTTAACGCCGTTGGCCACCGAGGAAGGTTTGGAAGTACACGCTTGGATGTTTACGATGAACCGTCCCGGAGATAGCGTCGCGCTACAACACCCCGAGTGGTATGCGGTAAGTAGAGAAGGGAATTCTACTTTTGATGACCGCCCTTATGTTGATTATTATCAGTTTTTATGTCCGACTCGTGAAGGATCGCGCAATCACGTTTTGAGTCTGGTAGATAAACTGAGCAAGGTAGAAGGGGTAAGCAGTTTTCACCTCGATTACATACGTTATCCCGATGTGTTTTTACCTATAGGTTTATTGCCAAAATATGATCTGGTACAGGACACGGAGTTGCCCGAATATGATTTTTGCTATTGCGATGCTTGCGTAGCTAAGTTTGAAGAAATACACCACAAAAATCCACGCGAGATGGAAAATCCTGCGATTGATATGGAGTGGAAGCAGTTTCGCCTCAATCAGATTAAAGCAGTGGTCGACGATGCGTACAAAGTAGCCCATAACAACGGAAAAATTTTAACCGGGGCTGTATTTCCCTATCCGGAGATGGCCGATCATATGGTGCGCCAACGCTGGGATAAGTGGGATATCGACGTGGTTTTGCCGATGATTTACCATAATTTTTATAACGAGGAAATCGACTGGATTGGCTTTGCGACAGGTCAGGGTGTAAAAGACCTGGAAGGTACCGGTACCGAGTTACACACCGGTATTTATGTACCCGAAATGTCAGCCGAAGACCTGGCAACAGCCATTCAATTAGCTAAAGATAATGGGGCGAAAGGTGCGGCTTTCTTTGATGGAAACGCCCTGACTGAGGAACAACTGGCAGTGATTAAGGCAGCAAACTAGAATCAGGTTTAACTTCGGGATATTGCTCTTCTATTTAACGTGCTCTTTGATGATAAAAACTGATTATAAATGGTTTCACCTTATGAATTGAAGTTTTACGTTATTTAGCTTCCCACAGTAGTTGTCTATCGAATGTTTTTTGGAAATCTTAAAAAAATTGGGAATTTCAACTTAGCAATAAATAATATGTACTACATATTTTATTATATTTGAAATTAAATTCGGTTTTTCCGGGAATTTGGAACGCTTACAAACGATAACAACCACTATGAAGCCAGGTTTACAAGATTCAGCATTAATTAAATACGAACCTGCGGGTAAATTTGAAGAAACTCGCTTTGAAAAGATTCACAACATCAGTTTTGCGCAGTCTACGCAGGCTTCAGCGATTGTAGCTCAGGAGATTGCAGATTTAATCCGCAGTAAAGAGACTGCCGGTGAAAAATGCGTATTGGGTCTGGCTACGGGTTCTTCACCTATTAATGTCTATGCCGAATTGGTGCGTATGCATCGCGAAGAAGGTTTGAGCTTTAAGAATGTGATCACCTTTAATCTGGATGAATACTGGCCGATGGATAAGTCTGACGTGCAGAGTTACCATTACTTTATGCACGAGCATTTATTCAACCACGTAGATATTCCTGCAGATCAGGTAAACATCCCTGATGGCACTGTAGATCAGGAAGAGATTAAACCCTTTTGTATTGCTTACGAAGCCAAGATTAAAGCCGCCGGCGGATTGGATTTTCAGCTTTTGGGAATCGGTCGCACCGGACATATTGGTTTTAATGAACCGGGTTCGCATTTCAACTCGGGTACCCGTATGATTACTTTGGATTACCTGACCCGCGCCGATGCTGCGGGATCGTTTAGAGGTCTCTCAAATGTGCCTAAAAAGGCGATCACAATGGGGATCAATACCGTTTTGAGCGCTAAGCGTATTGTGCTTTTAGGTTGGGGACAAAACAAAGCCGAAATTTTAAAGGAAACTATAGAAGGAGAGGTATCTTCAATCGTTCCGGCAACTTATTTGCAGGAACACGAAAACACCACTTTTGTGCTGGATGATGCAGCTGCATCAGAATTGACCCGGGTCAAAACACCCTGGTTGGTAGGCACCTGTGACTGGACGAAAGAATTGACTGCAAAGGCTGTTTTCTGGTTGTGTGAAAAAACCGGAAAAACCATTTTGAGCCTTACCGATAAAGATTATAACGACCACGGAATGTCAGATTTGCTGGCCTTGCAAGGTTCGGCATACAACCTGAACATTGAGATGTTCAACAAATTACAGCATACCATTACCGGCTGGCCGGGTGGTAAGCCGGGAGCTGATGATACGAAGCGCCCTGAGCGTGCAGAGCCTGCCAGAAAACGGGTAATTATCTTCAGTCCGCACCCCGACGATGATGTGATCTCGATGGGAGGTACCTTTGACCGACTTGTAGAACAGGGGCACGAAGTACATATCGCCTACCAGACTTCAGGAAACATCGCGGTTTCTGATACCGAAGCCTTAAAGTTCGCTGAAGTTTCCGCATTAATGGGTAATAACGACTGTGAGCGTTTCAGTAAAATCGCAGAACAAATAAAGAACAAACAACGCAACGAGGTTGATCCGCTTGAAGTGCGCCAGCTAAAAGGACTGATCAGACGCTGCGAATCTTTGGGTGCCACTCGTTTTGAAGGCGTTCCCGATGAGCAGGTACACTTTTTAGACCTTCCGTTTTACGAAACCGGAGGGATCAAGAAAAACCCAATGTCTCAGGAAGATGTAGCAATTGTTAACGAACTCATTTCGACCGTAAAACCGCATCAAATTTACGCTGCCGGGGATCTCGCCGATCCGCACGGTACCCATAAAGTATGCCTCAATATCATTTTTGAATCCCTGGCTCAGCTTAAGAGTGAGCCTTATATGAACGATTGCTGGGTGTGGTTATACCGTGGCGCGTGGCACGAGTTTGAAATGCACGAGATCGAAATGGCCGTGCCTATGAGTCCGGATCAGGTTTTAAAGAAGCGTCAGGCTATTTTTTACCATCAGTCGCAAAAAGACGGCGTGATGTTTCAGGGAGAAGATTTGAGAGAATTCTGGGTACGTGCAGAAGATCGAAACAAAGAAACTGCTCAAAAATACCGGGCACTGGGTCTTGCAGAATATGCCGCGATGGAAGCCTTTATGCGCTATCATTTCTAAAACTTAAATTATCTTTCGCTTTTCAATAGAAATCGGAATAGCAATAACAATAGTAATAGCAATACTAATAAATAAAGTATGGTAGCACTGGAAACCCTCGATTACGCCATTATCATCGGCTTTTTTGCAATCACCCTGATCATCGGTTTAATGGTTGCTAAAAAATCAGGTAAAAGTTCTGCCGAATACTTTTTATCGGGCCGAAATATGCCCTGGTGGCTTCTTGGGATTTCGATGGTCGCCACTACCTTTTCAACCGATACCCCAAACCTGGTAACCGATATTGTACGGAATCAGGGCGTGAGCGGTAACTGGGTCTGGTGGGCCTTTTTGATTACCGGTTTGCTAACGGTATTTGTCTATGCTAAGCTTTGGCGTAAGTCTGAAGTGACCACCGATATTGAGTTTTATGAATTGCGTTACGGCGGTAAGCCAGCCCGATTTTTACGCGGATTTAGAGCGGTATATCTGGGTGTGATTTTTAACGTACTTGCAATGAGCGCGGTGACTTTGGCAGCGATTAAAATCGGTCAG
Source organism: Leeuwenhoekiella sp. (assembly GCA_002708845.1). GTDB lineage: Bacteria > Bacteroidota > Bacteroidia > Flavobacteriales > Flavobacteriaceae > Leeuwenhoekiella. The sequence continues at coordinate 85,342 of PAPI01000020.1, read as the reverse complement.
ATTATGCTGGGCCTTACTCCGCTCGAAACCATAGGTTATGCCGGGTTGGTAACAGTTATATTCAGTACCGTTGGTGGATTTAAAGGCGTGGTGTATACCGATTTTATTCTGTTTTTCGCAGCGATGGCCGGGGGTATAGGAGCGGCCTGGTACTGCGTAAACCTGCCGGAAGTAGGCGGGATGAGCGGACTCATAAACCATACGGCTGTGATGGATAAGATCAACATAATGCCCGATTTTAACGATAAGGCAACCCTGATCACTTTGCTGATTATTCCGCTTGCGGTACAGTGGTGGAGCGCCTGGTATCCTGGTGCAGAACCCGGGGGTGGTGGGTATATTGCCCAGCGAATGCTGGCGGCTAAAGATGAGAATCACGCTATAGGCGCGACTTTTTTCTTTAATGCCCTGCATTATGCATTGCGTCCCTGGCCGTGGATTCTAGTAGCACTGTCCTCGCTGATTATTTACCCCGATATTGCCAGCATACACGAAGCTTTCCCCAATATTGTTGAAAGTAAACTGGGCGATGATCTGGCTTATTCGGCTATGCTAACCAAACTTCCTGCGGGTTTACTTGGGTTGGTCATGGCTTCGTTGATTGCGGCTTATATGTCAACGATCTCCACGCATTTAAACTGGGGGTCTTCGTATGTGGTTAATGACTTTTATGCACGTTATATAAAGCCTGAAGCTTCTCAAAAAGAACTGGTAAACGCCGGTCGTATTTCAACGGTTATGCTGATGCTGATTAGCTCGGCTTTAGCTTTGATACTCACTAACGCGTACCAATTGTTTAACATCATCCTGATGTTTGGAGCAGGTACCGGACTTATTTTTATTCTGCGCTGGTTCTGGTGGCGCATCAATGCGTGGAGTGAAATCTCAGCAATGTTTTCTTCGGGAATAATCTCGATCCTGTTCAATTTTACGTCACTTGGGGTGGTGCTTTTTGGTACTGCTGAAGCAGACGGAATATTACCTTTTTGGTCTACCTATCCTATGATTGTATTGCTGACCAGCATCGTTTGGCTGAGTGTCACCTTTTTAACTCCGCCTGAAACTGAACGCACGCTTTTTGACTTTTACAAACGCACACAGCCCGGTGGTCCCGGTTGGCAGCGTATTCTTGCAAAAGCACAGACACAGGGAAAAGATTTAATTACCAACACCCAAAAATGGTCTGTACCAGCCGGTATTTTGGCCACTTTGGTAGGTTGTGTCACCATATACGGTGCGCTTTTTAGCACCGGTTACTGGATTTATGGGTTCTATACCCAGGCTGGTATTTTAACCGTACTCACGCTGATTGCTACTTTAGTTCTGGTAAAACTATGGAAGCGTATTAGAACGCGTGTTTTTTGAGTTTTTAATTGTTTCTGGTGAAAAGGCGTTCCGTTGAGTCGGGGCGCTTTTTTTATTTTGTTTTTGAGGTTTTCAGTAAATTACTGAAAATAGGATTAGTTATATTTACCGGGTATCCCTTCAGATATTTACGTTTTCCACGCATGAAATTAAATTATCAACTTGACCATTCAGATTATTTGGCATATCAGCTTTATACGTCTTCCCGATCAAAGTCACATAAAAAGAAACGATTACGAAATAGAGTTTTACTTCCTATTTTTTTTCTGGGATTAGGTACTTTTACAGCAATTACCAGTGATGATTTAGTAGTGCTTTTTTCTTATGCTGGTATAGCGATACTTTGGTTCTTACTTTATCCATTGTACTCGGGATGGCTCTACAAAAATCACTTTAAAAAGCACGTTAAGGAGACTTATAAAAATCGAATCCATGTTCCTGTCGAGATTGTTTTTCAGGAAGATTTGATTGTCGCAAAAGATGCAACATCAGAAACCAAAATCAGCACCACGGAACTAAAAGAGCTAACTGAAACTTGTGAACATTTCTTTTTGAAATTAAGGACCGATACTTCTTTAGTTTTTCCGAAGCATTTCATTTCTAAGCCTACCGAGTTCAAAAATTATTTTAAAGATCAGGGTGTAAGCTATGTCAATGAATTGAATTGGCGCTGGAGCTGATGCGCTTCTTCTCGTTAAATAACTTTTGTATGAACGCAATTCGGAAACTATTCAAATATATTCTCTACCTGTTATTGATCCCTGTGGGATACCTGGCTGTTTCTCTGGTTTTGACAGCGATATCGGTTTCACGTGAGGCGAAAGATCAGACTGCGGATAAGCTGATCTATCTCAATACCAATGGTGTACATTTAGACATTGTTTTGCCCAGAGCGGCTATGACTGCAGATCTAAGCAAGAATTTGAATATGACTGAAGCAGATGCATATATGTCCTTTGGCTGGGGAGATGAAAACTTTTACATAAATACGCCAACCTGGGGTGACCTGACGTTTGCAAATGCTTTTAGAGCTTTATTTTTAGAAAGTACCACACTGATGCATCTAACCCGTTACCGGTACAAGCAGGATGACTGGGTAGAAGTGAAGCTGAGTGCGGAAGAATTACAAAAAATAAACACCTACTTAGTAAACAGCTTTAAACCGGATGCAGACGGAAATAAGGAGATTCTGAAGGATAAGGGCTATACTTCCCGTGATGATTTTTATAAGGCTAACGGAAGTTATTCCTGTTTTAAAACATGTAACAGTTGGGTAAATACGGGATTTAAAGAAAGCGGTTTAAAAGCCTGTTTATGGACGCCCTTTGATTTTGGATTGATGAATAAATACGATTAAATTTAAAAGCCACTTAATGTAAAGTTCCACTACAAATAATTTCTGACTATAGCTCACACGTCACTAAGCTACGCAGAGCCGTTATTCAGCGATTATTTTTCAGGTAAAGCCCTACTTCATTTAGGTTTAAGGAATAAATTAGTGGTATTTACACCCAAAGCTTGAATACCTGATACCATTTTATGCAAAAAGCTACACAAAAGACATCGTATTCCGGTTTTTCTAAGCGTATATGGCTGGCTCTGCATCTTATCGTATTTGGGATTTTTGCGCTTTGCGCACAAGATAAAATTCCGGCTGATGCCGCATATAAAAATCCAAATCTACCTATTGAGGAGCGTGTAGATGATCTTTTGACGCGTATGACTCCGGAAGAAAAAGTAGGTCAGCTTTCTACCTTATTGGGTTGGCCTATGTATACCAAGACCGAGAACGGGGTTGAAGCCAGCGAGGCTCTGAAAACCGCTGTAACTAATCAAAAAATCGGGGCGCTTTGGGGTACGTTGCGCGCCGATCCATGGACGCAAAAAACCTTACAAACGGGTCTTAATCCGGTGCTTGCGGCAGAGGCAACTAATGCCATTCAGAAAATTGCTGTTGAAGAAAGCCGCCTGGGTATTCCCTTGTTTTTAGCAGAAGAAGCTATGCATGGTCATATGGCTATTGGCACCACCGAATTCCCCGCTGCCATCGCTCAGGCAAGTACATTTAACCCGCAACTCATCGAAAAAATGGGAAGCGCCATTGCAACCGAATTACGGGCTCAGGGTGCACATATTGGGTATGGTCCTATACTGGACCTTGCTCGTGAGCCACGTTGGTCACGGGTTGAAGAGACATTTGGGGAAGATCCGTATTTGATTTCAGAAATGGGATTGGGTCTTATAAAAGGATTTCAGGGTGATGGAATAAACAATCCGGAACAGGTTATTTCGACTTTAAAACATTTTGCGGCTTACGGGGTTTCTGAAGGAGGACACAACGGGGGAGCAGTACACATAGGTGAGCGTGAATTGATGCAGGACTATATGTACCCGTTTAAAAAAGCGATTGACGCCGGGGCTTTATCGGTGATGACGGCTTACAGTTCGGTAGATGGTATTCCCAGTACAGCAAATAAAAAATTGCTCACCGGTCTGCTTCGAGAGCAATGGGGTTTTACGGGTTTTGTGGTTTCGGACCTGGGGAGTATTGAGGGTATTAAAAATGATCATCACGCGGCATCATCTCTTGAAGAAGCCGCTGCCATCGCGATGAATGCCGGTGTAGATGTTGATCTGGGTGGTAATGGTTTTGACGATGCCTTGCTGAAAGCTTTTCAGGATGGTGATGTTTCAGAGGAGCGATTAGACGAAGCAGTAGCACATGTGCTTCGTTTGAAGTTTAAAATGGGCCTTTTTGAAAATCCGTATGTTAATGAAAAGCTTCCGGCTAAAGTGGTACGCAACGCGCAACACATCGCCTTGGCGAAAGAAGTAGCCCTTGAAGGCATTACCCTCCTCAAAAATCAAGGGAATTTGCTTCCGCTTTCAAAAAACCTTAAAAAAATTGCAGTGATCGGTCCCAATGCAGATACGATGTACAATCAGTTAGGTGATTACACTGCGCCGCAGGATCCAGAATACATCATTACGCCGCTGGAAGGCATACGGGCAAAATGGCCCAATGCGCAAATTAGCTACGTAAAAGGGACCGCGATTCGCGATACGACTCAAACTGATATTCCGGCGGCGGTCAAGGCTGCTCAGGATGCTGAAGTTGCGATTGTCGTCCTGGGAGGCTCTAGCGCACGCGATTTTAAAACCGAATATCTGGAGACCGGTGCCGCGACGGTTTCTTCTAAAGATGACAACATTTTAAGCGATATGGAAAGCGGGGAAGGTTACGACCGCGCAAGCCTTGACCTGATGGGAAAACAGCTCGAACTGCTTCAAGCTGTTGAAGCGACAGGTACTCCTACAATATTAGTGTTGATCACCGGCAGACCTTTATTAATCAACTGGCCTGCCAAATACATTCCTGCAATCCTGGACGCGTGGTATCCCGGTTCTCAGGGTGGCCATGCCCTTGCAGACGTCTTAATTGGTGAGTATAATCCGGCGGGTCGTTTGCCCATCTCCATCCCGAGATCGGTAGGCCAAACGCCGGTTTATTACAACCATTGGTGGCCCAAACGCCGTGATTATGTCGAGGAATCGGCAAGTGCGCTCTATGCTTTTGGTCATGGGTTAAGCTACACTACATTTGACTATTCAGATTTAAAAATTTCGCAAAGCGGAACTGGTACAGACAAGCTTATAGAAGTTTCGGTAACTGTAAAAAATACAGGAGCTCAGGCGGGAGACGAGGTGGTGCAGTTATATCTGCGTGATGTAGTAAGCAGCGTGGTGACACCGGTAAAGCAATTACGTGGTTTTGAACGTATACATTTAGCCAAAGGCGAAAGCAAAACACTTAGGTTTACACTCACTCCGGAAGAACTTGCTCTTTATAATGCAGATATGGAACAGGTCACCGAAGCAGGAGAATTTGAGGTTCAGATTGGTGCTTCGTCCCGAGACATCAGGCTTAGCGGTACCCTGACACTCAATGAAACGATATATTTAAAAAACTAAATACGAATTTATGAAAACCCTTTTAACCCTAAATAGGTTTATACTTTGGACTGTGCTGTACGGCTCCCTAGCCGGCAGCATGGCCCTTTTTGCTCAGGGTGGTAATTTGCACGAGCAGTCTGAAATTTATGTGGCTCCTAAAGATCCTTTGGTTCAGGAAAAGCTTAAGGTATGGGGAAATCAAAAGTTTGGGATGCTCATTCACTGGGGCGTTTATGCTGTTCCCGGTATCATCGAGTCCTGGCAAATTTGCTCTGAACCCTGGTTAGAGCGACCCGAAGGGATTTCGTATAACGACTATAAAAAATGGTATTGGAATTTGAGTTCGGTCTTTAATCCGGTGAATTTTGATCCGGATCAGTGGGCAGAAGCTGCAGCAGACGCGGGGATGAGGTATGTGGTATTTACAACCAAGCATCATGACGGTTTCAATATGTTTGATACGCAGCAAACGGATTATAAAATCACCAACGGACCTTTTAAAAATCATCCAAAAGCCAATGTGGCTAAATATGTATTTGAGGCTTTTAGGGATAAGGATTTTATGATCGGGGCTTACTTTTCAAAACCCGATTGGCACAATCAGGACTTTTGGTGGGACAAATATGCTACGCCAGACCGTAATGTGAATTATGACATTAGAAAGTACCCGGAGAAATGGAAAAGCTTTCAGGATTTTACCTATAATCAGATTAGTGAGTTGATGCACGATTATGGGGCAATAGATATCCTTTGGTTAGACGGTGGTTGGGTAAGACCTCGTGAAACCGTAACCGATGAAGTACGCGCATGGGGAGCTCCTATTCCAGAATTCAGTCAGGAAATAAATATGCCCCGCATTGCCGAAATGGCTCGGGAGGCACAGCCGGGAATCATCTTTGCAGACCGTACCGTACACGGACCTTACGAAAACTACCAGACCCCGGAACGTAAAATTCCCGATACCAAGCTTGATCATCCATGGGAAACCTGTATGACCTTAGGAAACAACTGGGGTTATGTGCCCAATGATAATTTTAAAACTTCGGCTAAAGTGATTCACAGTTTGGTTGAAGTGGTTGCCAAAGGCGGAAATATGCTGCTGGGTGTTGGTCCACAACCGGATGGTTTGCTTCCTCCCGATGCGCTTCCCATTTTAGCAGAAATAGGAGATTGGTTAGAGCTGAATTCAGAAGCTATTTACGGTACCCACGCCCTGGATACCTATCAGGACGGCAATACCTGGTTTACCGCCAACGATAAAGAAACCTTTGCCATAACCTTGCTTGAAGAAGGTAAAGAAGTGCCCAAAAGCATCAGCTGGTCTGGTAACCTTCCGAAAAAAGGAAGTACGTTAAGATTGGTAAGTACTGGTCAAAAATTAAACTATACACTAAACGGAAATACGGTTAGCGTTCAGATTCCTTCAGAAATCCGCAAGAATGCCAGGGCAGCTTTGGCATTTTCGTTTAAAAATTAGAACATGAAAAACTTACATACACTTAGCCTTCTTTTTTTCGCAGCACTCAGTATGTCTTGCGAGCAGGAGAAAAATACCGAAGCACCGGCCCCTTATGGTCCCGTTCCTTCACAAGAACAGCTGGACTGGTATGATATGGAAATGAATGCCTTTATTCACTTTACCATAAACACGTTTACCGATAAGGAATGGGGTTATGGGGATGAATCTCCAGAGCTTTTTAATCCTACAAACCTTGATACCGACCAGTGGATGTCAACCCTAAAAGATGCCGGTTTTAGCGGTGCTATTTTGACTGCAAAACATCACGATGGTTTTGCGCTTTGGCCCTCAAAATACACCGAGCACGATATTGCTGCGAGTCCGTATAAAGACGGCAAAGGAGATCTGGTAAAAGAAGTTTCTCAATCGGCTAAGAAATACGGACTTGAATTTGGTGTATATCTTTCTCCCTGGGATCGCAATCGTGCGGACTATGGCGAGCCCTCGTATGTAGATTATTACCGCGATCAGGTTACCGAATTGTTTACGGGCTACGGGCCGGTTTTTGAAATGTGGTTTGATGGCGCTAACGGCGGTGATGGCTATTACGGAGGAGCTAACGAAGAACGAAAAATAGACCGGGAAACCTATTACAACTGGCCCAAGACGATCGCTATGGCCAAAGAAATTCAGCCTCAGGTTTTGTTTTTTAGCGATGCAGGTCCCGATTTACGCTGGGTAGGAAATGAGCGTGGTATAGGCGGGGAAACCCACTGGAATACCATTAGCACCGATACGCTTTATGCCGGTAAGTCTGATATTGGCGACATTCTGCAAACTGGTTCGCCAGATGGGAAAAACTGGGTGCCGGCAGAAGTAAATACCTCCATACGTCCGGGTTGGTTTTATCATGCTTCAGAAGATTCACTGGTGCGTACTCCGGAAAATTTATTTGAATTGTATTTAACTTCAGTAGGTCGTGGTTCAACCTTACTGCTCAATATTCCGCCAGATCGTCGCGGCTTATTTCACGAGAATGATGTAGCTGCCCTTCAAGGCTTTCGTAAGCTATTAGACAGTGTTTTTGCTGAAAATTTAGCTAAGAATGCCACTGCAGTAGCGAATACTTCACGAGGTGAAACCCCGGTTTATGCTGCAGATAAAGTTCTAGACGGCGATACCGAAACCTATTGGGCGACTAACGATGGAGTGACGACAGGAAGCATCGAACTGACGTGGGAAGCGCCCCAAAAATTAAATTATCTGGTACTTCAGGAATACATAAAATTGGGTCAGCGGGTTGCTGCATTTACGGTTTCGGTTTGGGAAGATGGTAAATGGAAAGAAGTTCAAAGTCAAACCACTATAGGTCATAAACGAATTTTAAAATTAAATGGGGTCGAAACCTCAAAATTAAAAGTGGAAATCACAGAGGCTTTGGCGTGTCCGTTGATATCAAACATAGAAGTATATTAAAATCTATTCAAATGAAACATTCGGTTATTTTAAGATTAAGCCTCGCACTTGTTTTGTTTTCGCTTTGCGGAAACCTGAGCGCTCAAAAGGGAGAACTTTCGGTAATTCCCATTCCTACGGAATATGAAATCGGTGAGGGACAGTTTGTGATTGATGAACATACCGTGTTGTATGCAGATCCCTCAGAAGCTGAAGTCACACATATTGCCGAAGGTTTTCAGCAACAATTGAGAATGGTAACCGGGATGCTGCTTCCGGTAATGCCATTAGAAGATTTTGAGGATCAGCAAAATACTGTGGTTTTTCAGCTTATGCCTTACGAGGAATTGGGCGCAGAAGGCTATCAACTTGAGGTCACTCCAGATCATATTTTAATACAGGCAAATAAGCCTGCCGGACTCTTTTACGCGGTGCAGACCCTCTATCAATTGCTTCCACCCGAAGTGGTAGAAAACGAGGTGGTGCGTGCTGTAAACTGGGTTGTTCCTGCAGTCAACATTACCGATGTTCCTGCCTATAAATGGCGTGGGTTACATCTGGATACCGGGCGGCATATTAGCTCTATAGATTTCATTAAAAAATATCTGGATCAGATGGCGGCGCATAAACTGAATACTTTTCACTGGCACCTAACCGAAGATCAGGGTTGGCGCCTACAAATCAATAAGTATCCATTGCTTACCGAAGTAGGTCCATACCGCGATTCTACTTTGGTGGGTCACTACGGAACCGGTAAATACGACGGCAAACGCTATGGGGGATATTATACCCAGGATGAGGCCCGGGAAATTGTTGCGTATGCTAAAGACCGCTACATCACAGTTATACCGGAAATTGAAATGCCTGGCCACGCGACTGCCGCAGTAGCATCTTATCCCCAATTAGGCAATACAGACAAGCCGGTTAAAACAGTAACCACCTGGGGAGTTTTTCCGGATATTTTTAATGTGGAAGAAAGCACTTTTGATTTTCTGGAGGATGTTTTGGTAGAAGTACTGGATATTTTTCCTTCTAAATACATTCACATTGGCGGCGACGAAGCACCAAAAGATCAATGGGAAGATTCAGAGCGCATTCAATTTAAAATAGATTCTCTGGGACTGAAAGACGAGCACGAGTTGCAGAGTTATTTCATTACCCGTATTGAAAAATTCCTGAATTCAAAAGGCCGTCAAATCATTGGTTGGGATGAAATTCTGGAAGGCGGTCTGGCTCCTAACGCAGCGGTAATGTCCTGGCGCGGGGAAGAAGGCGGAATTGCAGCAGCAAAAGATGCGCACTATGTGGTGATGTCACCGGGTTCGCATCTGTATTTTGATCACGGGCAGGGAGACCCGGATCAGGAACCTCTAAATATTGGAGGGTATCTGCCTTTAGAGAAAGTGTATTCGTATAAACCTACACCTGATGCTTTATCTGACGAAGAAGCTAAGTATATTATGGGCGCACAAGCCAATGTGTGGACTGAGTATTTGCCTAATTCAGATAGTCGCGAGTATATGGTTTTTCCACGTATTAGTGCTTTGGCTGAAGTGGTTTGGAGTGGAGAAGATCACAAAGACTGGGAAAGTTTTCAAAAGCGTATTCCGCAACAATTAAAACGCTATGAGCTGCAGGATATCAACTATTCCAGTACGATTTATAATGTGGAAATTCGGGCGAAATACGATGAGAAATCTAAAGTTTTTAATGTAGAATTATATCCGCAATGGGAAGGAACCGTTCACTATACGCTTGATGGGAGCACGCCAACAGTAGCTTCACATGTTTACGAAAAGCCCTTGAAGCTTAAAGCAGGAACCACGGTAAAAGCCGGCTTGTTTGCAGATTCTGAGTTGAAGGGAAGCATTACATCGGAAACGATGACAACTCCGCAACCCAAAAACTAATTTTATGACATCATCCTATTTGAAAGAGGCCTGTATTGAATCGCTTGAGCAGGCTTTGGCCGCCGAAGCTAAAGGAGCGGACCGCCTGGAGCTCTGTGCATATCTGGCTTTTGACGGGTTAACACCTGCGCCCGACCTGATCAAAAAAGTTATAGAGCAGGTGAAGATTCCGGTTCGGGTGATAATAAGACCGCGTAACGGGGATTTTAAGTACAACGAAGATGAAATCAACCATATGCAAAGCGGAATTGATTTATGTAAGAAGTTAGGTGCTGAAGGAGTAGTTTTTGGAGCCTTAAATCCGGATGATACGTTAAATCTGGAGGCAATCGAACAATTAACCAAAGCTGCAAAACCTTTAAAAGTCGTGATTCATAAGGCCATTGACCGTACTCCTGACCCGGTATTAGCTTTAGAACAAATTTTAGAGATTGAAGGTGTAGATACCGTACTTACTTCAGGAGGAAAGTCTAATGCCTTTGACGGGGCAGAAACCTTGAAGGCGATGCTGGAACTGGCAGCTGATAAGCTTGAGATTATGCCAGCGGGTAAAATAACCCAGTTTAATCTTCAGGAGCTTCATACGAAACTGGGAGCAAAGGCCTATCACGGAAGCCGTATTGTAGGCGAATTGAGTTAATATTTATGCACAAAATTTTACCCAATTTGATAGTTCTGATTCTGGTCAATTGCTGGGTAAACGCTCAAACCCCTCAGGTTGAGGTGTTAGTTGACACCTTTATTTTTAAAAAAGCTCCTTTTAAACAATGTCATGCTTCGACTCTGGTTGAGACCACCAAAGGAGATATTCTTGCTGCCTGGTTTGGTGGGGAATACGAGCGACATCCTCAGGTGGCTATTTATACAAGCCGGTTGACTCCTTTCGGTTGGTCAGCCCCAGAGCAAGTGGCCGACGGTCAGACTGCCATCAACAGCATAAGCTATCCTACCTGGAACCCGGTTTTATTCAATAATGCAGAAGATGAGCTGATGCTTTTTTATAAAGAAGGTCCGTCGCCATCAACCTGGTGGGGAATGCTGAAAATTTCAGATGATGACGGCAAATCCTGGTCTGATGCTAAAAGACTGCCTGATGGAATCATTGGTCCGGTCAAGAATAAACCCATTAGGTTGAAGTCTGGAGTCATTGTGAGTCCGTCGAGTATTGAAAGCCAGGGAGGTGAAGTATGGAAATCGCATATGGAGCTTTCAAATGACGAGGGGCATACCTGGGAAAAAGTAGACATACCTTCTGGTGATGGCATTAAAGTTATTCAGCCCACAATTCTTCAATTAGGTGATGGAACGTTAAAGGCATTATTGCGCAGCGATCAGAATTATTTGATGGAAAGCACCAGCAGCGATTCTGGAAAAACCTGGTCTGAAACTGTAAAAAGCAAGGTACTTAATCCCAACAGCGGGGTAGATGCAGTGACTTTAAACAATGGAAGCTTTCTTTTGGTTTACAATCCAACTGAAGCCGGCGCAGACTGGGCAGACGGCCGAAATAAACTCAATCTGGCTTATAGTGAAGACGGTGAAAATTGGGAAGATATTTTAAAGCTTGAAGGTGAGCCGGAAGGTGAGTTTAGTTATCCTGCGATTATTCAGGATTCTCAGGGACTTGTGCATATTTCCTATACTCACAATCGAAACACAATCAAGTATCTAAAGCTTCGTCTCAGCAAATAAACGTTCTGCATTTTCCGCAGAAATCGTTAGTAAAGCCTCTAATATCGCCCTCTCCGTTAATTATTGAAATCTTTGAACCAGTCAAATTTGAATTCCTCAGTTTCAAACAAAATTTTATAGGCTTTAATTAATGAAATCGATCAAAATGAGTGAATTTATCAACATTTAGGGGTTGATACCTGTTATTCGTCAAGTGCTTAAGGTTGTCTACATGAGATATTTTGTTGCTTAACTTCTGAGAGGTGTTATCTGTCGAAATTGTTTCTTTTAACATGAATTTATAAACATCTTTAAGAAAGAATTAAGCTTTCTCTAACAAAAGCATAATCTAATCTAAACCAATATTCTATGAAAACATATTACGTGTCAAATGCTGAAACCCTGCTAATAAAGGGGTTTAACTAAGTTCTAAAGATTTTAACAGCAGGGCTTTGTTTCAAATGCTTAACACTTCTGCTGTTATTTTTAAATGCAAACAATCTCTTAACAATTAAATCATCTAAAACTATCAAAAATGAAGTTGAAAACTATATACCTCTTGGTTTTTGGTCTTTTGAGTTTCTCCGGAATTCTGGCCCAGACCATAACAGGTACAGTTACCGATTCTTCGGGAAACCCTGTGCCGGGAGTAAATGTTATTGAAAAAGGAACTTCTAATGGAACGTCAACCGATTTTGACGGTAAATACTCCATTGATGTTTCAAATGCTAATGCGATTCTTGAATTCTCTGCTCTGGGCTTTGTTACTGCAGAGCGTCCTGCTTCTTCAGGATCAGTCATCAACGTAGCAATGGAAGAAAGTACCGAAGAGCTCAATGCCGTAGTGGTGACAGCTTTAGGTATTAAAAAGGAACAGAAAGCTTTGGGTTATTCGCTTACGGAAGTAAGTGGTGAGGCCGTTGCCGAAGTACCTCAGGTAAATGCAATAAATGCTCTTCAAGGTAAAATAGCGGGTGTAAATATTACTGGTGCAGCTACCGGACCGGCAGGTACCAGTAAAGTGGTAATACGGGGTGTGTCATCTTTGAGTGGTACTTCTCAGCCTTTATATATTGTAGATGGAATTCCTATTAACAACCAAAACCTTGGATCTGCCAGTAGATGGGGCGGTTCAGATTTTGGTGATGGTATTTCTGGTGTAAACCCGGATGATATTGAAAGTATAAGCGTACTTAAAGGAGGCGCTGCTGCCGCACTTTATGGTTCACGGGCCTCTGCCGGTGTTATTGTGATTACTACAAAATCCGGTAAAGGCCAAAAAGGGCTAGGCATTGATATTTCAAGCTCTTACCAGTTAGAAACTGTAATGACTGATCTTTATGAGTTTCAAACGGCATACGGGCAGGGCATTAACGGTGTAGCTCCTGCAACTCAGCAGGAAGCCTTAGATGCAGGAATGCAGTCATGGGGAGCCAGATTGGGTAGCGTATCTTCTGCGGTGCAGTTTGATGGGGTAAGCCGTCCTTATACCTATACTGGTGATAACATAGATAAGTATTACGAGACGGGTACTACCGCGATTAATACGGTTGCCATCAGTCAGGCCGGCGAAAATTACAATTTACGTTTTTCGGCTACTGATTTGTCTAACGATGACATAACCCCTAATGCAGGTTTAAACAGAAAGACTTTTTCATTAAATGCCGGAGCTGTTCTTGCAGATAAACTTACCTTGAATGTAAGCGGAAAATACATTATTGAAGAAGTAAACAACAGACCACGAACTTCAGACTCACCCGGTAACGGAAACTTTACAGTTGCACTTTCACCTCCTAACATTGACATAAATAATTATAAACCTGGTTTTAATGAAGATGGAACAGAGTTCTTAATTTCTTCGAACCAATATCATCAGAACCCTTATTGGACTGCTTATAGATTTAGCAATGAAAGCGATAAAAATAGATTTATAGGTTCAACCACGCTTAAATATCAATTTACAGATGAGTTGTACCTTTTGGGCAGGACAGGTATAGATCAATTTACTGCTCGTATAACTTCAGTTGAGCCATACGGTACAGCCTATAAACCAAGAGGAGGTATGCAGGAGCAAACCTTTAACGTTAAAACCGTTGATGCCGATGTGATTTTAGGTTTTGATAAGCAAATTACCGATGATATTGCGACTTCAACTTTGGTGGGTGCCAACTCCAACTACGTAAAAAATGAATTTATTAATTTAATTGGAAATGACTTTGTTATTCCGTCACTGGTAAATATTGAGAATGTAGCCAATAGAAATTACAATTATCAATTGAGCCGCGTTAAGAGAAACGGTGTTTATTTTTCATCAGAGTTTTCATTTAGAAATTACCTGTATGTAACCGTAACCGGAAGAAATGACTGGTTCTCAACCCTTTCAAAAGAGGGTAAAACCGCACCAAATAACTATTTCTATCCTTCTGTAAATTCAAGTTTTGTGTTCTCAGATGCTTTTGAGATGCCCGAGTGGATAAGCTTTGGTAAGTTAAGAGCGGGTTATTCTGATGTAGGTGGGGGTGCTAATGATCCATATCAACTGGCTTTGACTTATGCCATTACTGATACGTATACCGCCACCGGACCAACTGTTTCTTTAGGTAGTATCAACAACTCTTCGTTACCTAATGAAAATCTGGAGCCATTTTCTAAGAAAGAGTACGAAATAGGTCTTGACCTGCGCTTATTCAAGAGTCGCTTAAATCTTGATTTAACTTACTACTCAAACAAGACTGAGAATGATATTGTAAATATTAATACCTCAACAGCGTCCGGTTACAGCAGTGCCAGTATAAATATTGGAGAGCTTCAAAACAGAGGTGTGGAAGTATTACTAAGCGGCAGCCCGGTTAAAAACACAGATTTTGAATGGAATGTGAGTTACAATCTTACTTACAACAAAAACGAAGTTACCAAGACTGATAATGATGGTAACCCTATTTTTCCAGGTGACGCGGCTTATGGAGTTAACTCACAATCGGGATTCCTGGTAGGATATCCTGCAGCTACGATTTACGGAACCACCTTTGTTCGCGATGACGCCGGAAATATTCAATACGAAAGTAATGGAGCTCCTACTATAGGTCCAAATGCCGTAATTGGTCAGGGTGTCGCGCCTTGGACAATGGGTATCACAAACACTTTCAATTACAAGAATTTTGAGTTTTCTTTCCTGATTGATGGTAAGTTTGGTGGTGATATATTCTCAGGAACCAGCGCTTTCGCTAATTTTTACGGAGCTAGTAACAATACGCTGGTAGGACGAGAAAACGGTTTGACCGTCACAGGAGTGAATGCTGCAGGTAATGATTTCTCTACTACTATTTCTCCTGAAAATCTGAGTACATACTACCAAAGATTGTATGATATAGCCGAAGCGAACGTTCAGGATGCAGATTTTATAAAGTTGAGACAGCTTAGTCTGGGCTATTCGTTACCTACAAGTTTACTGGAGAATACATTTATAAGAAGTGCACGGGTTTCTTTCATAGGTCGAAATTTATTCTTCCTGATGAGAAATACCGAAAATATAGATCCGGAATCTGCTTACAACAATACGTTTGCAAATGGTATTGAGCGTTTTGGACTGCCGTCCACAAGAAGTTACGGACTAAGTGTTGATGTAAAGTTTTAAAAAAAGAGACATGAAAAATATTTTAATAAAAACGACGATACTACTTCTCGTATTAATTGCAGGAGTTTCGTGCGACAAAGGTTTTGACGAGCTTAACGTTGATCCGACCAAATCAAGTGAACTCGATCTTCAGTATAAGTTTCCAAAGGCAATTTTATATGCGTCAGGACAGCGCTATGAGTCCTGGAGGGGGAACTTAATTTACTGCTCAACCATGATTCAGCACCTTGCCAATACTCAGGGGTACTGGAGTGGTGATAAGTATTTTTACAATGCAGCTTATTCTTCGGCATATTGGGATTCGCAATATCCCCAGACCATTAAGTCGATTGAGGACATGAAGTTTCAGCTGGAATCAGAAGAACTAACCGCTTCTCCGGAGTACGCTATGGTGAGAATATTACGTGTTTTTGCATATAGCAGAATTACCGATTTATATGGAGATGTTCCTTATTCTGAAGCGGGAAAGGCCTTTATAGAAGGGCAGACCAGACCGATTTATGATAAGCAGGAAGACATTTATGCAGATATGCTTAAAGAACTGGAAGAGGCTACAACTGCACTGAGCAGCGGAACTTCAAGTTTAGGTACTGCAGATATTATTTACAACGGCGATCTGTCTAAGTGGAAGAAATGGGGGAACTCATTAATGCTACGATTGGCTCTGCGCATGGTTAAGGTTGATCCCGCTGCCGCTCAGGAGTGGGCTGGTAAAGCAATCTCCGGCGGTGTGATGGAATCTAATGATGATATTGCCTTTATCACACATGAAACAGGTGGTAATGGAATCATTAGAAACGGGAATGGTGAAGTGTTTACAGCAGACCGCTCTGCACGTATCAGCAAAACGTTCCTTGATATGCTTGAAGATCGCGATGATCCAAGAATACGGGTATATGCTGCACTTCCTCCAGATAATGGAGTGGTTGATGATAATCCTGCCAATCAAAAAGGGCTGCCTAATGGTCTTGATGCGACTTCAATTCAAAGTTACAGTGGTGGCGATGACCTGAGCACCTACTCAGAACCTAATTCAAAATTTCTAATGAGTGAAGGAGCGCCAATGTTTTGGCAAACCTATGCTGAGGTAGAGTTTATGCTTGCTGAAGCTGCCGTAAGGTGGGGGCTTGCCGGTGGAGCTACCGCAGCGGAAACACATTATGAAGACGAAGTGACTGCCGCGATGAAATATTTGGCAATGTATGATCCCGGAGCTGCTATTTCTGATGCTGAGATATCAGACTATCTGGACGCAAATCCCTATGACGCGGGTAACGCCTTAGAACAGATTAATACACAGTATTACCTGGCTATTTTCTTAAACGAATATGAAGCCTACGCAAACTGGAGACGTACCGGAATACCGGCACTTACTCCGGTTAATTACGATGGTAACGCAACAGGAGGTACCATTCCGCGTCGTCTGGTTTATCCAACTAATGAGGCGGTTCTCAATGCTGAGAATTACAATGCCGTGATTTCAGATCAGGGACCTGATTTGCTTACCACACGTATGTGGTGGGATACTGAATAAACTTATTCTTTTGATCTAGCCATAAAAAAGGGAGAGGAAACTCTCCCTTTTTTGTCTATTTTTAAAATCTACAGATGCTTGTTATGAACCGATTTTGTATCCTCAGCTTCTACTGTATAGCTTTGAATTTTATGGGTATTTATGCGCAGGCACAAACTCAAAGAGGGCCGCAACAACTATTTACCTTACTTGAATCTTCACAAACGGGTATCCATTTTAATAACCGTTTAGATGAAAACACAGAGCGCAATATTTTGCTTTACGATAATTTTTACGGTGGGGCAGGAGTAGGTATTGGTGATTTTAATCAGGATGGATTGGAGGATATTTATTTTGCAGGAAATCTGGTAGATGGTAAACTGTATCTCAATACAGGAAATTTGGTTTTTGAAGATGTTTCCGCAAGTTCTGGTCTGGTAAACGATGGTGGCTGGACCACAGGCGTTACGGTGGCAGATGTCAATAACGACGGCTGGCCAGATATTTACCTGAGTAGGGAATTGTATGATGAGAAGCCAGATCTACGACGTAATTTATTGTACATAAACAACGGCGATGCGACTTTCACAGAATCGGCTGAGCAATATGGTGTGGCTGATCAGCAACGCACAAGGCACGCTTCCTTTTTTGACTACAATAAAGATGGTTTTTTAGATCTGATTTTACTTACCCAACCACCCAACCCGGGAAGCTATTCCAAATATGCTGGCGCCAACTTGTTAAGACCTGAATATCACATCAAGCTCTATAAAAATCGAGGCGGAAATTCTTTCGTGGAAGTTTCTTCTTTAGCAGGCGTAGCCCGGTCAGGCTATCCAAATGCCGTTTCGACCAGTGACTTTAACAATGACGGCTGGACCGATTTTTATATTGCAAATGATTTCGATGCGCCAGACTTTCTTTTTATAAACAATCAGGACGGAACCTTTACCAATATCATTGACGAAGCCATGAATCATATCTCCTTTTACAGTATGGGGGTTGATGTGGCAGACATCAACAATGATGGCGAACTCGACATTTTCACCGTTGATATGGCGGCCGAAGACAATTACCGCTCTAAAGCCAATATGAGTGGAATGAACCCGGATGCATTTTGGAAGGTGGTTGACGATGGCGGGCACTATCAGTATATGTATAATACGTTTCAACTTGCTAATGGAAACGGAACCTACAGCGACGCTGCGCAACTTTTTGGAATGGCAAAAACCGACTGGAGCTGGAGTAATCTTATTGCAGATTTTGACAATGACGGCTTAAAAGATACCTACATCTCAAATGGGCTTTTACGTGATATCAGAAACACCGATGCAGATAAAAAAGTAGCTAAATATGTAGCCGAAGCTTTGCAGAATTATGCAGTAGAACATCCTAATGATGATTCTGAAGTTAGTGTTTGGGACGTTGTAGAACTTGATCATATTTTAGAACTCATTCCGTCTCAACCTTTGAAAAATTATGCTTTTAAAAACAAAGGAGATCTTGAGTTTGATAAAGTAACGGAAGAATGGGGTCTTGATCAGGAATCTTTTTCAAATGGTGCGGCCTACGCTGATCTGGATAACGACGGGGATCTGGACCTTGTTGTAAATAACATCAATGCAGAAGCTTTTATTTATCAAAATAATGCCGAGCATTTAGCAAATTCAAATTACTTCCGAGTAAAGCTTACAAGTAAGGATCATAAGCCGGTTTTGGGCTCACGAATTCGGGCTTATAATGCGGGCAATGCTCAATTGGTTGAAACTACCAATGTGAGAGGGATCTACAGTACCAGCGAACAAACCGCTCATTTTGGTTTAGGGGCTGGTACAAAACTAGATAGTCTTGTGGTCATTTGGCCCAACAGCAAAAAAACAATACTTCAAAACGTTCCCGGCAACCAGGAATTGACTTTGGTGATGGAAGATGCAGAAGAGATTGTAGAACCAGTTGTAAATAAAAATGAATCAGTATTGTTTGAAGAAACCGAAGCTACGCCGGTACAACTGGTTCATATTGAAAATGAATACGATGACTACTCCAATCAGGTTTTGTTGCCTCATAAAATGTCCCAATTTGGGCCGGCACTGGCCAAAGGAGATGTAAATAATGACGGGCTGGAAGACTTATATTTTGGAGGTGCCAGCGGCTATGCACCCCAACTTCTCGTTCAGGATCAATCCGGAACGTTCACAGCAACAAACACCGATTTCTGGGATAAAGAAAACGCTTTTGAAGATGTGGATGCCCTATTTTTTGACGTAGATGGCGATGGCTTTCAGGATTTGTATGTGGTAAGCGGCGGCAATGAATATCCTGTAAACGATTTTCATTACGTAGATCGAATTTATCTGAATGACGGAAAAGGAAATTTTAAAAAAGGAGCTATTCAGAATATTGGTAGAGACAGCGGTTCTGCTGTAAAAGCTATGGATTACGATAATGATGGGGACATTGACCTGTTTGTGGGAGGCAGACACTGGCCACATCAGTACCCTATGCCCGCCAGCAGTATGTTGCTGGTAAATGAGAACGGGCGTCTGATTAACAAAACCAAAGAATTGGCACCCGAATTGGAAAATATTGGAATGATAACCGATGCCCTTTGGGAAGATATAGACGGGGATGATGATTTCGATTTAATTCTGGTAGGGGAGTGGATGCCTGTTACCGTCTTTGTAAACAACGACGGAGTATTAGAAAAACAAGCTGTTGCAGATCTGGAGCATACAACCGGATGGTGGTACGCAATAGAAAAAGGAGATTTTGATCAGGATGGAGATATGGATTTTATTGCCGGAAACATGGGTTTAAATTATAAATACCAGACAACTCCTGATGAGCCTTTCGATATTTATTACAATGATTTTGACGGGAATGGTTCGTACGATATTGTTTTGGGATATCACGATGAGGATAAGCATTTTCCGCTTAGAGGTTTCTCATGCTCGTCTCAACAGATTCCTGGGCTCAAGGCCGAAATAAAGCAGTATGATATATTTGCTTCTTTAGAGCTTGACGATATCTATGGGGAGAAAAAACTTGATAAGTCCCTGCATTACGTAGCAGATACCTTTGCTTCGGTATACATTGAAAATAAGGGAGCCGGAAATTTTGAAGTACATCCCTTACCCAGAATCGCTCAGTTGTCGAGCATCAACGATATTTTAGTTAAAGATTTTAATGCTGATGGTAATCTGGATGCGTTGGTAGTAGGTAATCTTTTTGTTTCAGAGATCGAAACACCACGCAATGATGCCGGAACCGGGATTTTAATGCTAGGAGATGGTAAGGGCAATTTTGAAACGCTTTCGGTTACGCAATCAGGCTTTTTTGCAAATGAGGACGCGAAGAAAATTGCCGAAATTAAGGTGGGTGAAAATCAATTTATTGTAGTAGCAAACAACAATGATAAAGCACAATGGTTTAAAGTGAAAAACACCAGTGTGCAAAAAGCATTAACCAACCGGTAAGTTATGCTGCGATGCTTCTTTCTTCTTTTTACACTAATCGGTTTTGCTCAGGAGCAGCAGTTCAAATATACCAATGCTTTAATTGGATCAGAAAGTGCGTACCTACTGGATCACGCACACAATCCTATTAATTGGCAACCCTGGAGCGAGTCAGCTTTAAAACAGGCTCAGGAAGAATCAAAACTGGTTGTCATCAGTATAGGTTATGCGTCCTGCCACTGGTGCCATGTGATGGCTAAAGAATCTTTTGAAGATGAGGAGGTAGCGGCTGTGATGAATGCCGATTTTGTAAGTATTAAAGTAGACCGCGAAGAACGTCCGGATATTGATCAGGTGTATATGACTGCCCTGCAATTGATAAAAGGCGAGGGTGGCTGGCCGCTTAATGTGATCGCTCTGCCCGATGGGCGGCCGCTTTATGCAGGTACGTATCATACCAAAACCCAGTGGCTTCAGGTGCTTGGGAAATTAAGCGAACTCTATAAAAATCAACCGGAAAAAGCCATTGCCTTTGCTGACAATATTACTACCGGTGTTCAGCAGGCGACCTTGATAGAGGCTGAAGCAGAACCCGCAGTTTTTACCAAATCACAAATGCAGGATGCAGTTGCTAAATGGAAAAGTCTGTGGGATTCTGAATACGGCGGGAATAGCGGAGATCAAAAGTTTATGCTTTCGGCTTCATTGTTGTTTTTAATGAACTATGCGGTGCTTTCAAAAGATGATGAAGCCCTGCAACATGTGGAACTTACCCTGGATGCTTTAGCCACAGGCGGAATTTACGATCACGTGGGTGGCGGTTTTTTTAGATATTCCACAGATGAAAAATGGCAAATTCCGCACTTTGAAAAAATGCTTTACGACAACGCACAGCTGGTGAGTGTTTATGCCCGGGCGTATCGGCTTTTTAGGAAGGAAGCTTATAAAAATATCGCTATTCAAACGCTTCAGTTTATTGAAAACGAACTAAAAAATGAATCCGGCGGTTTTAAATCTTCGATCCGGGCAGATACCGAAGAGGGCGAAGGTGCATATTATATTTATACCAAAAATCAACTGGAACGTGCCCTGGGAAGTTTTGAGGAGGCAAAGGAAAACTTTGAATTGTATCCATTCAATACGGAATATTATGTGTTGGGTTTTAAGTCGCCTCCGAACCCGGGATTATTACAAAATCAGCTGACTAAACTTAATCAATTTAGGGCTACAAGACCAAAACCTCTAACCGATGATAAAGTAATTACCTCGTGGAACGCGTTGCTGATTACAGCCTTTACTGAAGCTTATAAAGCATTTCAGGATGAACAGTATTTGACTGAAGCCGAGCAGCTTTTTACATTTTTGGCATCAACTGATGCTCAGAAATTAAAGCATATACCTGCAGCCCAACAAAGCGGAGTCTATCTGGAGGACTTTGCATACCTAACCCGGGCCGCTTTAGATGTGTATTCAATTAGCGGAAAGATGACGTATGCTGAGAAAGCGCAGGTGTTTTTTGATAAAGCTCAGGATTTATTTTTTGATTCTTCAACGGGATTATTTCGTTACAGCGGGAGCAATAATCTAATCAGTTCAATTTATAAAACTGATGATGATGTTATGCCTTCTCCTAATGCGGTAATGGCGCTTAACGGGTTTGAATTAGGCAAAATCAGCGGTTTAGAAACATACCGGGATAATGCAGAAACTATGCTTCAAATTCTTCAATCCAAGACGCTTCAATATCCTGCAAATTATACCACAGCACTTCATTTACAGCTAAGCTATGCGTATCCCTATTATGAATGTGTTGTTGTGGGAAGTGACGCAGAAAAACGGACTAAAGAGCTTTGGAATAATTATTTGCCTAACGTGTTGGTTGCCTATTCAGTTACCGGCAAGGCCGGGCCGCTATTTGAGAACCGCTATGACCCCTATGAAACCTATATCTACGTTTGTCAGGAAACCTTTTGTAAACTTCCTACAACAGAGGTTGAGGAAGCGTTGAAACAGCTTAAAAATTGAAATTCTTATAAATTAAGATCAACATCTTTACTATCTCGATAAGGCCTGTTCATTATTCTAGCCCTATCTAAGTTATTTGCAAGTATATTCTGAAGTATTCAGCAAGCGACTAATTTTCATATCTTTAAGATTCGCTTGAGATTTCAACCTTGATGTTTCAATTTTAATAGAGCGGTATAATCAAAATCAAATTCCATGAAAGATAAAGGGGAAAAATGGTCGAAAGATGAATTGCAAACCTATGTGTTGTTGTTATGTGCCAATGTTGATAAAGAAGAAACAGAGGAAGAACTAGAATTGATTCGGTCTAAAGTTTCTTTAAAGACCTTTGTTAAAATGTATGCTCTTCTTCAGGGCGATTCAGAGAAAAAGCGTCTTAAACGCATTCAGCGTGCAGTAGAGGCAAATGCTTATAGCCAAATGGAGCTCGCCGCCTTTCGCAGAGATATTCAAAATATCTTTTTATCTGATAAAAACTTTAAACTCAGCGAGCAACGACTGCAGTCTGTACTTGATAATATTCTATATTAAAGCAAAAACCCGCAACTTAAGTTGCGGGTTTTTTATGCGGAGAAAGAGGAACTATCTAAAATTAAAATTTCACAGTATTTAAAGGGCTTATCAGAGCCTTGATGTTTTACCTCCACCGAATTAGCCCCTTTTTAACAAAAATTAAGTGGTTTAGTTATTTTTTACTTGTTAAATACTCTTTATCATCGTATCACTACCCTAATCCTTCCATTAAATATTATAATATTTAAAGTACTCATAAATTTGGTACTACCCTAGGTGTTTCACCTGGTCTAAAATAGGAGGCATATATTCTGATTTTTTATTTTTAAGTCTATTTGGAAAATGCATTGGAAGGTTTTTTTATGTATATGTACCGGTTCTTCCAGAACCTACTATTATAATATGCATAACTGCGATTTTTAAAATTAAAGTTTTCGTGATTTAGTTCCATAGAAAAAGGATGCGTACCAGTACCGGGATGATTTCAATTCTGCCAGACCACATTTGAAGGATGTATATTGTATTCAATACTGGCGACATCCCTAGGTCTGTTATACCCTTTGAAAGACCTACAGTTCCCTTAGTAGAAGCAGCTTCAAAAAGTGAGTAAGCTAGTGTAAAGTCGTTACCCATATAATAGATGGTAGCATTGCCGAACCCAAAGAAATAGCAGATAGATTAAGGTGAAAATGCCTGCACGTGGTAGCTCTTGATTCATTTGATATTTGACTTATAAAATAAAGCCAATAATCACGATAGTTGAACTCACAAAATACCTTTTGGAAATGGAATATCATAATCTATGATATAGGTTATTACCTTTATTCAGGATCTGCCCAACACCTTAAAAAGAAGTTTTGGCAGCTGGAGCAACTCACTACAAAGCTGTTTGAACCTGAGACCGTTTATAAATTTGCCATAGGAATAAGGGTTTTGCTGTTGTTACCTAGTCCATAAATTTTGAATCAGACAGATATCGGTTGGCAAGTAGGTGTTTATTTTTTTTTATAGTTGCAAACGATTTAATGATGTAACAGAGTTTTTAAAAATGACAATTAATTTAATACCTAATAGCTTTTGTTATTGAGTTCAGGATTTAAAGCTTCAAGAAACTCGTGAAAACTCTCATCATTAACATTCAGTTTTTTACGGATGCGATAACGAGCCGTTTCAACACCACGGGTTGAAATATTGAGAAGTGGAGCGATTTCCTTATTGGTAAGATTCATTTTTACAAAGGCACACAAGCGTAATTCCCTTTTGCTAATGCTGGGTTCAAGTTCTTTAAGTCGGTTAAAAAAGTTTTCGTGTACTTTTTCAAAATGAACGTCAAATACATTTAAATATTCTTCTCCCATACGATGCTGATTAAGGTTGAATAAAACTTCCTGAAGTCTTTTACGTGCAGCCTGTGTTCTGAGGGAGTTTCTAAAATCTTTGAGGGCTTGAAACGTATCACTAAAAATTTCTTTCTTCTTGACCAAAAGCATCGTGTAATTAGCAAGCTCTTTACTTTTGATTAGGTTATCTTCTTCTAACTGTTCTTTGTGCTTTTTGATAAGCGCCTTGTCTTTTTCCAGTTTGAGTTGTTCAATTTCGAGCTCTAAAAGCTTTTTCGATTTTTGAGCCGCAACTTTTTCTTTTTCCCGTTCTTTTTCAATTTTCTTATTGATTAGTTGGATACACAGAAAAGATAGGCACAGCAATAAAATGAAGTATATAATATATGCTAAAGTTGTTTGATACCAGGGATGCGGGATGATAAAGGCTAGCGATGCTTCTGAAGCATTTTGTCCCATATAGTTACGACTACGCACTTTAAAGGTGTATTCTCCTGCTGGTGGATGTGTATATTCCTTATAAGGATAAGTTGACCAGGGAGACCACTCAGTATCAATACCTTCTAGTTTGTACTGATATTCTTTTTGAGAAGAAGGGGTTAGTTGTGGGCTGGCAAATTCAAACCGAAGCATACCCAATTGGGTAGGTAAATATTTGGCACTATTTAAATCAATAGCGTCTTGCAGTTGACCTTGAGTGAGGTAGGTGACCTGAGTAATTTTGGTAGAAGCTTTTGGGACAGTTTTCTCTTTTAGATTATACATGAAAAGGCCATTTGTGGCACCTATAAGTACGTGTTCTGAGTCTAAAGGTAGAATGCTTTCCATCCCTCTATTAAGATTACCTTTTAGATTGAGAAATAGATTGGTTTTGAGTGCTGCATTTTTAGAGCTGAAATACCCTACTTCATCATCCTGAACAAACCAAATTTTATCGGTATCTGTTAAAAGCTTTCGGGTATTTAAATTGGGATTAAGAATGTCATTTAATGGCTTGTATGGAGTGAATAGGTTTTTTTGTGCATCATAATTATAAATGCCTGTATTGGTAGTAAATACAATAGTGTCTTTATATGTGGTCACATTTACATTGAAAGAAGATTGTAGTCCATTTTGGTCTGTAAAATGCTCTAGAGCATAAACACGATCCAAACGCTCGTCTAATTTGAGCCTATAAACTCCCTTGTACCCGTGACAAATCCAAAATTCAAAAGAATTATTTATTTGTAGAATATCCCGACTTGATTCATCAAAGCCCTTTATTTTAGACTCTAATTTCCAATTGTCTCCAGCATAACTTAGAGGATATAGACCCGAATAACCAGCAGCTAAATATTTTTTTTTGAACCCTTTACTGCGATTACTTTCCAAATTCCGTTAATAGTCCCTACACGTTCGGGTTTAAAGTTTTTAAGACGAAAAAGGCCCTTGTCGTGCCCTATTAATATCGAACCACGCTCTTGTTGAACAGACCACGCCTGTCCCTCCAAATCAGGAATTTTAGTAAAATTTAATTCTTTTACATCGGGTAAGCCCAGATTAAAAGGTGCATAATAAACACCGGTATTTGTTGCCAAATAGAGGATGTCGTTATACAATTCAATATCTGCAATTGATGAACCGTCAAAAAGCTGTATTTCTGGTGAATCAAATTCAACGAGGTCAATGCCATTATTCATCAAAACCCAAAAGCGATCTTTTTCTTCCTGAGGGTAAATATTAAGTACTGAAGAGTTAGTTAGTCTCTTAAAATTAGTGGTGCTCGGATCTTTTTCCAGATTCGCTTTTAATTTCAGCACCTTGTTTGTTAAAGTTCCCACCAAATAATGATCTTGAAATGGTGCTGCTACTAATATTTGCTCCTGATCTTCCGGTTTAAAAAGTCTTTTTTGAAATACGAGTTTTCCTGTTTTACGATTTGCCAGATAAATTATTCCAGGCTTAGTTACAATTAAGAATTCGTCGACATTTTCAACAGGCAAAAATGAAACGATCCCTTCAACACTAGGGCTTTCAAATAGCTTTGTAAGCGTGTTGTTTTTTGGATCAAATTCAAAAATACCCGTATTCTGATCCTGAACATATAAGTGGTCATTCACAATGCCGGAATACAAAAAATTTACATTAGCCTTTACGTGTGAAGCGGTATTAGCGTTAATGACTGTGAGCTCACTAAAAGATCTGTAGATAATAGCATTTTTAAATTCGTGAACCTGCCATAAATTTTCCAGATTTTCAGTTTCGAGATTTAATTCTTCGCTTAGTGAATGATAGTAGTAACCACCATTACTGGTTTTTTTAAGAATACCTATTTCATTGAAACCTCCTACGTATATAGTATTGTTCTTGGCTTTTACAAGACTTCTTACGGTTGAATGATTGGGTAGAGTCACTTTTTGCCAACGTTCACCATCATAAACTATGATCCCATCGTTATTGCCAAAATAAAGTACTCCCTCATCATCTTCTGTCATTGTCCAAAATTGACCATCAGCTTCAAAATCACTGCGGGTATAGGATGTTATTTTAGGTATTTGATTTTCAAATAAATTGTTTTGCTGGGCGAAGCTTAAACAAGTAAATAAAAAAAATACTAGCAGAGCCTTCTCATAAACAGCATTTTTTAGAAGGAAATAGTGATTCATAAATACAAGTTTGGTTCTCTTTAACAAATTTAAGAATTTCCTTAACACATAAAACATTGATTATCAGTTATTAATTTTTTTTGAAGTAGTTGCGACGTGCTTATTTAACATCCTGACGTAGCCTAAGTGTAGTTCATTTATTTTTCTCACTAATGTTAGATCCTAATTTTGAGCGGTGTGATTTTGACAAGAAAACGTTTTCGATATGTTTTTTATTGAGAATATGATAATCGAACGTTACGCATTAAAATCTATTTTAATTTAAAACTATTAATAATATGAGAATCAAAAACTACTTTTTAGTATTGTTTTTACTCGCAGTCTCTTCTTTAAGTGCACAGGTAAATTCAATTACTGGTACTGTACTCGATGCAAACGGAATGGCGTTGCCTGGCGCTAATGTTTTGGTTAAAGGTACCTCACAAGGAACCCAAACAGACTTTGATGGTAAGTTTAATATCGAAGCGGGTCCAGATGATATTTTAGTAATTTCTTATGTAGGGTTTCAAACCCGTGAATTACCTGTTGGAGAACAAACTGATTTAAAAATCACATTAAATGAAGATTCTGCGGCCTTGGATGAAGTTGTGGTTGTGGGTTATGGTACACAGAAAAAAAGTGTGGTAACTGGGGCTATTTCAAGTGTAAAAGCCAGTGAATTAGAAAATTTACCCAACAACCGTATAGAACAATCTTTACAGGGGAGAACCTCAGGGATTACGATAGCTGCTAACTCGGGTCAACCGGGTGCATCTTCTACCATTCGAGTGCGTGGTATTACCAGTTTCGGTAATAATGAGCCGCTATGGGTTGTAGATGGTGTAATTGTAGATGCAGGAGGAATTGGTTATCTAAACCAATCAGACATTGAATCTATAGAAGTCCTAAAGGACGCTGCTTCGCAGGCCATTTATGGAGCACGGGCTGCAGCAGGTGTGGTTCTGGTAACTACCAAAAAAGGAAAACTAGGGAAGTTAACGGTAAGCTATAACGGTTATACGGGATTGTCAGGCCCTGCTCGTAAACTTAACTTGCTTAATGCAACAGAATATGCGACACTCTTTAATGAGAAGTACGCTAATGATTATACCGGGTCACCACAGGATTTTGCTTTACCCTATCCAGACCCTCAAAGTCTGGGTGCGGGAACAAACTGGCAGGATGTAATTTTTAACAATAGTGCCAAAAAGGAAAATCATGAGTTTAGCCTAAGTGGAGGAAACGATGTTTCAACCTTTTATATGTCATTTGGATATTTTGATCAGGAAGGTATAGTGGCTACAGATATTTCCAGATATCGAAGACAAAATATTCGATTAAATTCTACCCATCACATCAATGATTATATCACGGTTGGTCAGACTGTAGGGTACTCTAATGAAAAGAGTACAGGTATAGGTAATACCAATAGCGAATTTGGTGGGCCGCTAAGTTCTGCCATCAACCTAGACCCAATTACCCCTTTGGTTATAACAGATCCTGCAATTGCAAATTCTGGTCTGTATACTAATGATGGAATAATAAGAGATCCCAACGGAAATCCATATGGTATCTCAAATCTTGTAATCCAGGAGATGACTAACCCTCTTGCTTATATCCAAACACGCCTAGGCAATTATGACTGGGCAGATAATTTTGTAGGTAATGTCTACGTGAATTTGGAGCCTCTAGAAGGTTTGAACTTTAGAAGTACACTGGGTGGTAAGCTTGCTTATTATGGCTACGAAAGTTTTACACCTGTATCGTTTTTAAATACTTCAACGGTAACTTCTCAAAATAATATATCAAGGGGTTCTAACAGAGGATTTGGCTGGAACATAGAAAACACGCTATCCTATACAAAGCAATTGGGAGATCATGATTTCACCCTTTTGCTGGGACAGGGATCATATACTGAAAATGATACTAAAGGAGAGACAGTAACTTATAATGATATTCCGGTAGACAGTAAGGAAGATGCTGCCTTTATTCAGGTGCCTGATGATCAAATTATCGCGAGTGCATACATAGGAACGGAGCACCGGGTAACTTCGTTGTTTTCTCGTTTGAGTTACAACTATAAAGAAAAATATATTTTTACAGGTATTATTCGCCGTGATGGTTCATCCCGTTTTGGATCTAATAACAAGTATGGCTATTTCCCTTCTTTCTCATTAGGGTGGAATCCTGTGAAAGAAAACTTCTGGAAGCAGAATGATATCGTAAATCAATTTAAACTTCGTGGTGGTTATGGAGTTGTAGGTAGTGATGCTATTGGTGACTTCAGATATCTGTCGACTATTGGTGCCGGTCGTAATTATACATTTGGTAACGTTGCAGCCGTGGTGATAGGTAACAGTCCCAATGCTCCTGCAAACCCTGACCTTAAATGGGAAGAAACCAGACAAAGCAACCTGGGCTTTGACGCTCGCTTCTTCAACACCTTAACAATGACGGTAGATTTATACAACAAAAAGACCGTAGGTATATTACAGGATGTACGTCTTCCGGGTTATGTGGGAGCCACGGGTAGCCCTGCTGCAAACGTAGCTGATATGGTAAATAAAGGGATTGATATAGAAATGGGGTATTCTGAAAGCTTTGGAGGTGTAAACCTTTCGCTTCGCGGAAATCTTTCATATTTAGAAAATGAAGTAGTTTATTTAGGAAATGGAGTCGACTTTCTATCTGGTGGAGCGGGCTTTCAATCGAGCACTTATCCTATTACCAGAACAGCCGTAGGACAACCCTATAATTCATTTTTTGGTTTTCAAACCCGTGGAATATTTCAAAATCAACAGGAAATAGACTCCTATGTAAACTCTGAAGGGATAGTTATTCAGCCTAATGCAGTGCCAGGAGACTTTAGATATGCAGACATTGATGATAGTGGTTCTATTACTTCTGATGACCGTAAATTTTTAGGTAGTTCAATACCCAAATATACATTTGGACTAACCTTAAATCTCGATTATAAGAATTTTGATTTATTAGTATTCTCCCAAGGTGCTGCTGGAAACAAAATATTTCAGGGCTTGAGACGTCTCGATATCAGTAATGCAAATTATCAAACAGAGGCCTTGAACAGATGGACCGGAGAAGGCACATCGAATACTTTTCCGCGTTTGAGTAATGCCGATAACAACAACAACTTTACAAACCCTTCAGATTTTTATTTAGAGAATGGCGATTACCTGCGTATCAAAACGGTACAGTTAGGTTATTCGTTACCACAAAATGTGATTAATCAGATAGGTCTTACCCGTCTTAGGGTTTACCTCACAGGTGAAAATCTTTTCACATTTACTAAATACACAGGTTTCGATCCAGAGATCGGAGGTGGGATTTTTGGGATAGACAGAGGTTTTTATCCACAGGCGAGAACCGGTCTGGTAGGTCTTAATATTCAATTTTAAAAAACTAGAGTTATGAAACTAAAAACATTTTTTTACACCGCTGTTGGAATTGCAGTAACAGTATCTGTGCTTTCATGTTCTAAAGATTATATAGAATTAGATCCCTTAGGTCAGCCTTTGGTTGATAATTATTACTCTAATGAAAGCGAAGCCTATTCAGGTCTGGTTGCAGCATATGACATAATGGGCAAGCAGTCTAAGAGCTTTGAAAATATGATTACAATGATGAATGCGGGATCTGACGATTTTTTTGCCGGAGGTGGAGGACCCTCAGACGGTATTGGCATTCAGTCATTCTCTAATTATAGCATTGATCCCTCAACCATTCCGGGAAGCTTTTGGAACGATTATTTTCAGGGAGTTTTTAGAACAAACATTCTACTTCAAAAACTTCCGGATGTTGACATGGAGGATGACTTGCGTGCACGTTTCACTGCAGAAGCAAAAGCCCTTAGAGGATACTATTATTTTGAACTGGTGAGGCTTTTTAGAAATGTACCTTTATTTACAGAACCTATCTTAACCAGTGAAATTTACAATGTCGAACAGGTGGCTCCTGAGGCGGTCTATGCGCAAATTGAGACCGATCTGAAAGAAGCACTACCTAATTTACCCACACGTATTACCGATTTGGAAAATGAGGCCGGCCGTTTGACTCAGGGAAGCGTTCAAGCGCTTTTAGGTAAGGTTTATCTGTATCAGGGAAAAAATCAGCAGGCAGCCCAAGAACTGGCAGAGGTTAATGGAACCCCCGGAGGAACTAGCAAGTATGGATATCAATTAATTCCAAATTTTGCCAACCTCTTTAGCCTAAATAATGAGTTTAACTCAGAGTCTATATTAGAAGTGGCGGCTACGAGTCTGGCCAATGTGAGTTATGATGTTTGGGGAGGTGGTCAAAATGAAGGAAATACTGTAAACCAAATGGTAGGACCAAGAGGATATTCCAGAACTGCAGGTTCTACTGCGCCCGATTATGCCGGGGGCTGGAGCTTCAATACTGTAACCCAGGAACTTTACGATGTTTTAAAAGATGATCCCAGATTTGATGCAACTATTGCAGACCTTAAAGCACTGGAGGCAGCCGGCGAGGCTACTTATACTCCGGGAAATAAGGATACCGGCTATTTTCTCAAAAAATTTATGCCTCTTAACTCTGAAAAGTCGACTGGAGGAGGAAATGTAGAGCTTAATTACAGGCAAAACGTGTATATCATTAGACTGGCAGATACGTATCTGATGGAAGCTGAAGCGCTAGGAGCCACTGGAGCCCGTGCTCAGGCCCTCTTAGATGCGGTAAGGGCCAGAGTTGGTCTCAGTTCTGTTCCGGTCTCTATGGATAATATCATGCTAGAACGCAGAAGGGAATTGGCAGGAGAAGGACATCGCTGGTTTGATCTTGTGCGTACAGGCAGAGCTGCAACAGCTCTTGACGATCGCGGATTTACAGCAGGTAAAAATGAGATTTTGCCTATTCCGCTTAATGAACTGGAAAACACACTTATAGTTCAAAACCCTAATTACTAATCGAAATTTTTTAGTTATGAGAACACAAATTGTAAAATTACGTTTCTTTTTAATTGGGGTTTTGGTAGCAGCTCTTACAGCCTGCCAGCCCGAGGAAGTTACTACGGGAAACGGCCTAAGTGACCCCGATGTAGATGCATCTTTTACTGTAGAGTCAGTAAGTGGAGAGCCCAATCGTTTTACACTCACCGCAAATCGAAATGATGTTTTAAAGTCTTTGTGGAATATTGGAGATGGTTTTTACACGGGGGACTTAACAGAAGAAATCTTCCTTCCAGATGCAGGAACCTACACGATTACGCACCAGGCTTATGGACGTGGAGGGATTATAAATGAAACTTCTCAGGAAATAAATGTAGCTACCTCAGACCCGGTTGCAGGTAACCTGATAAAGGGGGGGGAATTTGAAAAAGCTGAAGACCATGAGCAATGGACGGTACTTCAAATAAGTGACTCCGGTACCTACTGGACGTTTAATGAAGGTAGTGCCAATGTAGTAGGCTCAGGTTATAATCAGCAAGGTCTTTATCAGGCCATAGAAGTTGAAGCTAATAAAGAATATACTATAGATATGAAAGTTTTTGGCAGTGGTGCAATCAACACCTGGTTTGAAGTCTATGTTTCGCCAACAGCTCCAGTGCAAAAACAGGATTACACTGCAGAGGGACGCAGAATGGGTTTAAGTACCTGGGATGGTTGTGCTAACGGACCTTTTGAAGGAAAGTTATCTAAAATAGGCTGTGTAGGTTCAGGAAATACCGTGAGCTTCGAACAATCAGGCACGGTTTATTTAGTAATTAAAAGTGGAGGAGAAAGCCTGGGTTCCACAGGTATTTCTCTAACCAATGTTGAGTTTAGAGGTAGCGCTAACTAAAGAACCTTAATGATTTGCATAGAGCAGGTTTGTTTTAATAATGCAGTTTTACAATTGTTTAAAAAGAATCGTATGAAACTTTATAAGCTCCCTTATTTAACCCTATTAATGGTTCTGGCCTTAAGCTGTTCTTCGTCATCTTCTGATGAAGAGGTAGGACAAAATCCTCAACCACCGTCTACTCCTGAAGAGCCTTCAGGAGCTACAAATGAGATGGATTTCTGGCTTACTAAAGGAAACCGAAGCACGCTCTTAGAAAAGCAGGCAGGTAACTTAGTTTTTGGAACAACTCCGAACAGTTATGCGACGTTGGATGTAGACGCTTCTAAAACATACCAAACCATAGACGGCTTTGGTTTTTCATTAACCGGTGGTAGTGCGCAGGTAATTAGCGCTTTACCAGCTTCTGAAAAGCAGAATTTACTTCAGGAACTTTTTGGTAATGGGGCAGGAGATATAGGTATTAGCTATCTGCGTATAAGTGTAGGTGCATCTAATTTAAATGAAGCTCCGTTTACCTATGATGACGTGCCTGCCGGGGAAACCGATGAAGATCTTTCAGAATTCAGCCTAGAAAAAGATCGGCTAGTGATCGATCTTTTAAAGGAAATTCTGAACATAAATCCAGATATTAAAATAATGGCATCGCCGTGGACAGCACCCGTTTGGATGAAGGATAACGGGAGCTTCGTTGGAGGTAGTTTAAAGCCGGAATATTATGAGGTATATGCAAATTACTGGGTAAAATACTTAAATGCTATGCAAGCAGAAGGAATAACTATAGATGCGCTTACCCCTCAAAATGAACCTTTGCATGGTGGTAATAATCCGAGTATGGAAATGTCTGCTTTAGAACAGGCGAACTTTATAAAGAATAATCTGGGACCCGCCATTGAGTCTGCAGGTATTAATACAAAGATTGTGATTTATGATCATAACTGCGATAACCCCGGATATCCTATCTCAATCCTAAACGATACGCAAGCAAATGCTTTTGTTGACGGATCTGCCTTTCACCTTTACGCCGGGGATATTGCAGCACTAACTACAGTACATAACGCATTTCCTGCTAAAAATGTGTATTTCACAGAACAGTACAATTCATCGCAAGACGAATTTGGAGGAACTTTAAAGTGGCATTTAAAAAACGTGATTATTGGTTCTATGCGTAACTGGAGCAAAAATGCTCTGGAGTGGAATCTCGCCAATGATGCAGGTTATGGGCCACATACTGATGGCGGTTGTACAGTTTGCAAGGGTGCCCTTACGATTAATGGATCACAAATAACAAGAAATGTAGGGTATTACATCGTGGCTCATGCCTCAAAGTTTGTTCCTGAAGGATCTATACGAATAGAAAGCCCTATAAAAGGAGAACTGCAAAGTGTGGCCTTTATAAGGCCTGATGGTAAGAAAGTTCTTATTGTTGAAAATGATGGTGCTACAAATCTGCCATTTAATATTAAATATTCTGGCAAATGGCTTACAACTTCATTAGATGCAGGCGCGGTTGGAACGTATATATGGGATTAAATCACTTAACTCCATTATACTAAACTTCAATCAAATAAAATCCCAAAACGAAGTTATATGAAACAACTCAAATGGGCACTACTGCTAATTTTACTTTGTGGATCAGAAACCTTCAGTCAGGGCTTTTTAAAAGCTGATAATACCAAAATCGTTGATGAGCAGGGGAATAATATATTGCTTCGGGGCATTGGTCTAGGCGGTTTTATGCTTCAGGAGGGCTATATGCTTAAGGTTCCATTTTCAGGACAGCAGTATATTTTTAAAGAACATGTGGAGCAATTGATAGGTAAAGAGAAGACTACAACTTTCTACAATGCCTGGCGTAAATATCATATGCAAAAGCGTGATGTTGATTCTCTTAAAAAATGGGGATTCAATTCTATACGTTTACCCTTGCATTATAACCTGTTTACCCTTCCGGTAAATGAGGAACCTGTTAAAGGTGAAAATACCTGGCTTGAAGAAGGTTTCCGCCTTACAGATTCCTTGCTTTCATGGTGTAAGGCAAATAAAATGTATTTAATCTTAGATATGCACGCTGCTCCAGGAGGGCAAGGTCATGATTTGAATATTTCAGATAGAGATCCTTCACAACCGGCTTTATGGGAAAGTCAAGAAAATCAAAATAAACTCACTGCCTTGTGGCAAAAAATAGCCCAGCGTTATAAAGATGAAACCTGGGTGGCTGCCTATGATTTGATCAATGAACCAAACTGGACTTTTGAAGAAGGAAAAAATAAAAACGGTATTGAAGATGTTGACAATAAACCATTGCGTCAACTTCTAGAAAAACTAACAAAAGCTGTACGGGAGGTCGATAAAAATCATATTGTAATTATAGAAGGTAACGGCTGGGGTAATAATTACAATGGCATTCTACCGCCCTGGGATGATAATATGGTACTGAGTTTTCATAAATACTGGAATTATAATGATGAAGCTTCAATACAACAATTTTTAGATTACCGTAAACAATACAACATACCGGTTTGGTTGGGAGAATCTGGTGAAAATTCAAATGTATGGTTTAAAGATGCCATTGCTCTCATGGAAAAAAATAACATTGGTTGGTGCTGGTGGCCTCTTAAAAAGTTAGGATTCAATAATCCATTAGAAATTCAGGTAAATCCCGGTTATCAGCGTCTTTTAGATTATTGGAGCGGAAGTGGAGATAAGCCAGGTCAGGCAGAAGCTTTTCAGGCTTTGATGCAATTAGCAGAAAATACTAAAATAGAAAACTGTATTGTGCATTATGATGTACTTGACGCGATGATTAGACAGCCCCAGAGCCAGCAGGCTATCCCTTTTAAAACTAATCGTCTCGAAAACGAACTGATGATTCAAGCAGCAGATTACGATCTGGGCACAGACGGTATTGCTTACCATGACACTGTATCTGCAAATTACCATATTTCGACAGGTAAGGAGCGTCAGAGCTGGAATTTAGGAAGAACATATCGCAACGATGGAGTAGATATTTTCAGAGATAACGATGGGCTTATTTATGTAGGGGATTTGCAAAGTGAGGAGTGGTTTCAGTATACGATAAACGTCAAAGAAGCAGGTGATTATAAGCTTTCTTTAAAAGTCAATTCAGAAAGTGATTCGGGCTTGATTTCTGTTAGCGTCAATCAGCTTGAAACAAACAGTTTCAAAATCATGAGGAATTCACGAGGATGGAATTGGACTCCACCGCAACAGGTAAAACTGAATAGTGGAATAAACACGGTAAAACTTCAAATTGAACAAGGAGGCTTCAATATAGAAAGCCTTAAAATCAGCAAATAAATTAAGTATTTCCCTAAATGAAAGTGAACCATTACCCCTACTTGCTTATCTGTCTTTTCAGCTTGATTCAGAGTTGCTCTGTTTCAGAAAAAAAATCTGATGAGGCTTTGATTTATGTTACATCTCTTGATGAGAAATCCCTGATTGAAGAACGAGAAGTCTTTTCAAAAACTATAGACAGCGCGCAAATTGATGAGGTCATTAGAGTGACAGATTCAATCACCTACCAGACGATGGACGGCTTTGGTTATACCCTTACCGGTGGTAGCGCCTTGCATATTCACAAAATGAGTGATACTGCACGAGCCGAGTTGCTCAACGAACTATTTTCGACTTCAGAATTAGGAGTAAGCTATTTAAGATTGAGCATTGGCGCTTCTGATCTGGATGCTGCTCCATTTTCCTATAATGATTTACCAAAAGGAGAAACAGATGAAAGGCTTGAGTATTTTTCTTTAGCTCAGGATACCGTGCATTTGGTGCCGGTTTTAAAAGAGATTTTGAGTATAAACCCAGATATTAAAATTTTGGGTTCGCCATGGTCACCTCCCGTTTGGATGAAAGATAATGGAGATACCCGTGGGGGAAGTTTATTGCCGGAATACTATAAGGCTTATGCATCTTATTTTGTGAAATACATAAAAGCAATGCAAGCTTATGGTATCACTATAGATGCGGTAACGATACAAAATGAGCCCTTACATCCGGGTAATAATCCAAGTCTTTTGATGAAGGCTCCAGAACAGGCTAAGTTCATTAAAAATCATTTAGGGCCTCTGTTTAAAAGAGAAGGTGTTGAGACCAAGATTATTATTTATGATCACAATGCAGACCGTCCTGATTATCCTATTGAAATATTAAACGATCCGGAAGCGGCTCAATATATTGACGGTTCGGCTTTTCACTTATATGGAGGTAATATAAATGCACTTCAAAAAGTACACGACGAACACCCTGATAAAAACCTGTATTTTACTGAGCAGTGGGTAGGAGCACCGGGTAATTTTGCTAATGAACTTTCCTGGCATACTAAAAATCTGATTATTGGTGCACCCCGCAATTGGTCAAAAACCGTTTTGGAGTGGAATCTGGCATCTGATGAAAATCAGGATCCACATACAGATCGTGGTGGCTGTGATCGTTGTCTGGGTGCAGTAACCATTACTCGTGATACCGTGCAGCGTGAGCCAGCGTACTATATTATAGGGCAGGCTTCAAAATTTGTTAAACCGGGATCGGTGCGTATCGCGTCTACAATGACTGACGAGATTCCTAATGTAGCCTATAAAACGCCTGATGGAGAAATAGTTGTTATTCTTCAGAACACTACAGAAACAGCTAAAGAAATTCAGGTAGAGATCAACGAGGCTAACCTTTTGGTGAAACTTAATTCCGGGGACATAGGTACTCTGGTATTTTAACTAAAAAACTAAAGATGAAAAATTTCATACACTATTTCAGTTGTTTTGTACTTTGTATAAACTCAAGCCTGATTTCAGCACAGAAAGTAGATTTTCTAAATAAAAAGATTCAAGTTTATACTACTTCAAAAGCTTCAGATTTAAGACTTACTGAAACCGAAACCCTAAGCTTTCAACCCGCTACACAACCTTTAGAAACAGAGATTTCGATTTTTATAAATCCCAATAAAGCGCATCAGACCCTATTAGGAATTGGCGGTGCGATCACAGATGCAAGTGCTGTAATTTTTGATGGATTGAGTGCAGCTAAGAAACAAGAGTTGCTCAATGCCTACTATGATGTTGAAAAAGGTATAGGTTATTCATTGTTGCGCACAACCATTCACAGTTCAGACTTCAGTCCAGAGAGTTATACATATGTTGAAGAAGGTGATGCAGACTTAAAAACATTTTCTATAGCGCATGATAAGGAGTATCGCATCCCTATGATCAAGAAAGCTACCGAAACTGCCGGTGGAGCAATTACTCTGTATGTTAGTCCGTGGAGTCCGCCTGCATTTATGAAGACAAACGGTTCTATGCTGAAAGGCGGAAAATTGAAGCCGGAATTTCGTCAGAACTGGGCAAATTATTATGCCAAATTTATCAAGGCATACGAAGCTGAAGGAATGCCAATATGGGGGCTTACCATTCAGAATGAACCTATGGCTACACAGACCTGGGAGTCATGTATTTACACTGCTGAAGAGGAGCGGGATTTTTTGAAAGATTATTTGGGGCCTACCTTAGAAAGGGAAGGATTGGGAGCTAAAAATATCGTGGTTTGGGATCATAACCGGGATCTAATGGTTAATCGATCCAATGTCATTTTTGAAGATCCTGAAGCATCTAAATATGCCTGGGGAACTGGTTTTCACTGGTATGAGACCTGGACAGGCGCAGAACCCCTTTACGAAAATGTCAATCGGGTTAACGAGGCTTTTCCTGATAAGAAACTAATGTTTACCGAAGGATGTATCGAAAAATTTGATGCTTCCCGATATCAATATTGGCCTAATGGTGAGCGCTACGGTGAGCAAATGATACATGATTTTAATAATGGTACGGTAGCCTGGACAGATTGGAATATCCTTCTAAATCAAAATGGAGGTCCTAACCATGTAGGCAATTTTTGTTTCGCGCCTATTCACGCCGACACGACAACTGGAGAATTGATTTACACGCCTTCTTATTACTATATAGGGCATTTTTCAAAATTCATAAAGCCTGGGGCCAAACGTCTAAGTTCTGCGGTAAGCAGGAGTGTTTTATTGAGTACCACTTTTAAAAATGATGATAACTCATTAGTCACTGTAGTGATGAATAAAACAGATAAAGATGTAACCTATTCATTGTACATTGAGGGTGCAGAATCTTCTTTAAATATACCTGCACATAGCATACAAAGCTTGATTTATTAATTGGATTTTTTGTTTGTTGTGACATTTTAAAAATCACTTATAAGTTGATGTTAAATTGTGTGATTACTAGTTTTAATAGTTGAGCTTTTTGTTTAAATCTCAACTATTAAAACTATAGCTAAAATTTATTCTGTGTGATTTTTGATTAATCAAAGCGAATTGCCTAGAAACTATCACACCATTTCCCTCCATTCCGCTACGCTCTATCACGGTAAAAGAGCTTCACTCGAAGCCTTGAACCTATTTGTAGATTGAATTCCTTTTTTTCAATTACCCGGTCGCTACGTTTTTAGAAGCATTTCATTCACTCTTAAAAAACAGATACGTCCACTTTTTGAATTGTAAAGCCTGTATAAATATTCTCTTAATAGGATTTTGAAACAGTTTCTTGTTGAACCTTTCTTGTAAATCCTGAAAAATCAGATGCTGTCTTAGTCATTTTAAGGATTTTCCAATGGCTGATGTATTTTTTGATTTTCATTTTAGTACTACGAATTAAAAATTACTCCATTCAAATTATAAATTTTTCGAATTTGAATAAGCCCGCAATCTTGAGCAAAAAGTAAAATTTTCTAGTATTTCAGTTGAATACTCTATTTATATAGTCGTGATGACCTAATACATTTACGTGTAAGTATTTGTAAGGATCTTTTCTCAATCGATATCGCTCCAAAAGAACCCTTACTAATGAGCTGAAATTATCTAATTGTTGAATCTCTAAAATTATACATATGCTTAGAAAATTACTTTTTGTCGCTTTTTCTTTTGCTCTTGGCTTTTCGTGCTTTGGGCAAAAGGAATCAATTAGAAACGGAGTCTCGTGGTTTGATACTGACGGGAACCGAATAGTAGCTCATGGTGCAAGTATTTTACAGCACGAGGGTGTTTACTATATGCTGGGTCAGGATTACTCTAATGATTTTTTTACTATTGGGGTCAACCTGTATTCTTCAACAGATTTAGTAAACTGGACCTTCTTAAATACCGTCATTAATGCTGATACAAATGCTGAGATTGCAAGTCAGCAACGTATTACGGTAAGACCAAACCTTGTATATAATAAGGCGACAGATCGATTTATTATTTGGTCCGGGTGGAAAAACAGAAGTCTTACCTATGGTGCAATAGCAATATTTAGCTCTCCTACGGTAGATGGCGATTATGCATTTGAAAAAATAATTGAACCATTGGGGTATGACTCTAATGACAGTACGCTATTTGTAGATACAAACAATACAGCCTATTATATTTCAAATAATAAGGATAACAGGAGCTTGAATATTTACAAACTCACACCCGATTATATGGATTTAACCGGGGAGGTTAATATTTTATTCTCAGGATTTAGTAAAGAGGCTCCCGTGCTTTTTAAGAAAGATGGCTATTACTACCTTTTAAATTCGTACAAGACTGGCTGGGATCCTAATGAAGGTCAGTATGCCTACACGACGTCTATAATGAAGCAATGGTCATCGCTGCGTAACTTTGGTAATCGAATTACTTATGATACCCAGCCCACTGCTGCTTTTAGTGTTACCGGAAGCGAGGGTACATCTTACTTCTATATGGGAGATCGTTGGAAAGATCCCAATCTTAGAGAATCAAAAAATATTATTCTTCCTATTGAAGCCAGTTTTGGAAATTTGAGTTTAAAATATGTACCCGAACTTAAAATTGATATGGAAAAGGGTACCTGGGAAGCTTATGATGATAATGTTTATGTGCCTAATGATGACTGGCAGTTGATTTCAGTTTCAAGCGAGCAAAACAGTACCACGTTTGCTGCTGCAAATGTATTTGACAACAATTTAAATACAATTTGGAATACAAACTACACCAATGGAGTAGATGCATATCCTCACGAAATGGTTATTGACCTAGGGGCTAATTATGATATTTCCGGCTTTATGTGCGTGCCACGACAGGATCGAAACCCTAATGTTATAAGTGATTTTCAACTGTTTTTAAGTGAGGATGGTGAAAATTGGAATAAACCGGTAGCATCCGGTAGAATGAGCTATTGGAGCGAGCTGTATTTTCCAGTTAAGAATGCAAGGTATATGAAGCTGGTAGGGCGTAGTGATATTTCTGGAACACGCTTCGCTTCAGCCGCTGAGTTGAGATTGATGATGAATACTGAAGACTATCAATCAAAGGGTATAAACTCATATTACAATATTAATGGCGGATCATTTTCTGCTGGCACAAAAATAGAAATTGATCTTGGTGATACAGTACAATTAGGACCTCAGGCTCAAACGGCTTCGGGACAAACACAATTTTATGGTTCGTGGAGTTATTATGGTCCAAATGAATATTATTTTGAGGGCAGAGCTCCTATTTTAAATAACATTCAGGCAAATCAACTCGGGGAGTATACAGTGTATTATTTAGATGATACATTTAATGTTCAATCACAACTCATAGAAATTGGTCTAAAACTAAAACTCGAATCAACGGAGGTGACAGATGTTACCTGTTATGGGGATGCAACAGGAACTGCATCTATAACCGTAAAGGATGGTTTTGCTCCCTACACCTATAAGTGGAGTGATGGACAGGAAACCCAACAGGCTCAGGGATTAGAAGCAGGTGAGTACACTGTAGTAGTTACCGATGCCGCAGGATTTAAGATCACCGAAAGCGTTAATATTAATGAACCTTCCGCACTTGAAGCTACGGTTAGCGAGGATTTAAAATTATACTATGGTTATGAAGAATCATGTGCCACTCTGGCCGTAGAAGAAGTTCTCGGGGGTACTGGCAATTATACATATTCCTGGAGTACCGGGGAAACCACAGACATGATTACTGTTTGCCCTTCAGAAACAACTAACTATGAAGTAACTGTTACAGATGAGTTGGGGTGCATGTTGACAAAGACTGTGACCGTTGATGTTGAAGATGTGTTGTGTACTACTGGTAACGGAATGGATAAAATAATTTTATGTTATAAGGGTAAAACAAAATGTGTTGCAAAAAGAGCCGTTCCCGCATTATTGGCTAATGGAGCTATAATTGGTAGTTGCGAAGGAAATTTTGAGGTTGATATCGAAGACCTACATATTTATCCTAATCCCACTATTAATAGTGCGATTGTAAAAGTACTTTCTCCAGTTTCAGAAAAAGCAAAGTTGATCATTTACGATATGCAGGGGTTGATAATTTCAAGGTCTAATATAAGATTGAATTTGGGTGAAAACAGTTTTAATATTGACTTGAGTGCCAAAACTTCAGGAATATATTTTGTGAAAATTGAGGGAGAAACGTTTAAAAGCCCAGGTAAGGAACTGATTAAAAGTTAGAAGAGATAGTAGTTAATATTTAGAAAACTAAGTAATTAGATGTAATTTTAATTGCTTAGTTTTTTTTGTTTAAAATCTGATCTGTATTTCGATGGTGGCATACCCATCATTTTTTTAAACGCTCTTGAAAAATAGTACGGATCTTCAAAACCAATTTTAAAACAGATTTCCTTCATCGTTAAATCTGTAAAATAGAGGTACTGACAGGATTTTTGGATTTTCAATTTATTGAAATATTGAATAGGAGAGTAACCGGTTTTCTTTTTAAAAAGTTCAGAATAACGGGAAACAGAAAGGTTTTGTTCTGCTGCCAGATCTTCAACTTTTAAATTTTTATTTAAGTTCTTATTTAAATAATCAATCGATTTGGTAATAGTATCTTCTTTAGATTGAGATGGATTTATGTCTTCTTCATAAATCATTGTAGCTAAGGTGTGAAATAAATCGATATTAGCAAGCTCTACATTTTGGATTTCAAATCCAGCCTCGAGGAGATTCATTATTTTTAAAAAACTTTTCAATCTATATTCATCGCGAGGCAGGCTTTTTATTTTGGCTTCTTCATTTTTCAGAAATTTAGCGTATAAAAGATCTGCTTTTTTGCCCACAAAATGAGCCCAGTATATAGTCCAGGGATCATTGATCGAACTGCTGTAGTGATGTGCAATGTTGGGAGGTACAAGCATAAATGTGTTTGGATTTACCTCATAGTGCACATTTTCTATTTCTATGGATCCTTTACCTTCGGTACAATACAGTAAAATGTATTCTGCACTCCCATATTTTCTGCGTCTATCGTGATAAATAGCCTGTGGATAGTAACCTATTGCAGTTAGATTAAAGTCGGCAATAAGTTCGTTTTTCTCAACTTCGCTTTTAATGTTGGGGGGAATAGTGATCATCCGTTGACCTAAAAAGCCTTCCCTAATTTTATGGTGTTTTAAACTACTCATAAGAATTGATTATTCATGTATTTCATAAGTGTAAATACATTAGGTTTTATAATACAGCTAATTGATTTAAAAGGATACTAAGTCTAAAACGTATTTATAAGGCCATTTTATTTAACATTTAAATCAAGAGCTATATTTCGCAGGATTATCCATATTTACAAAACTGAGCTAATTTACAAAATCGTTGTAGTTGATTTTTCCTTTTTTTGATTATTTAGAATTATGTGTATAGAATACATTATATATAGTATTTCTCATCAAACGACTATTTGAATTAGAAATTTACAGTTTTTGTCTGGCGGATTTGAATAATCGTAATATAATCCATTAATATCCTAAGGCTATCCATTTTTTTTGATTTAATTAACAATATTTTTGATTCGTATTAAAATTGACAAGTGGGACAAAAGTCCGTCAAACTCTTACAAAATCACCTATTTCCTGATTTAAATATCACTCGAAGCAACAGCTAACTGCAAATACTATTTTCATGATTAAAACTTTATTTTGTTTTGTTTTTACTCTGGGATTACTTTATTCTCCAAAAGTTTCTGCTTTAGATAATAAAGTCATTTCTAAATCTTCAAATACATCCCAACAAATAATAAGCGGTACTGTAATATCTGCTGATGGTGATACTCCTATACCCGGAGTTGCTGTTCAGGAAAAGGGTACTCAAAATGGTACTGTAACAGATTTTGACGGTAAATATGAGTTACGGGTTTTAA
The DNA here is from genome assembly GCA_002708845.1 of Leeuwenhoekiella sp. Lineage (GTDB taxonomy): Bacteria > Bacteroidota > Bacteroidia > Flavobacteriales > Flavobacteriaceae > Leeuwenhoekiella. The sequence goes on along the minus strand of PAPI01000020.1, from coordinate 41,419 downwards.
ATGCTGATGCTGTTTTGGTATTTACCTATTTGGGTTTTGATAAACAGGAAATTAAAGTTGGGGTTCGATCCGAAATCGATGTAGCCCTTCAACCTTCTACCGAATCCTTAGATGAGCTGGTTATTGTTGGTTTTGGAGGCTCTCAGAAAAAAGAAAGTCTGGTAAGTTCAATAGCAACAGTTCCTGTTGGGGAACTTCAAACTCCTACCAGTAACCTTACTAATGTATTAGCAGGTCGCGTTTCTGGTTTGATAGGGTATCAAAGATCCGGCGAACCGGGAGCTGATAATTCAGATTTCTTTATAAGAGGATTGGGTTCTTTTGGTCAGGGAAAGCGTAATCCACTCATCCTTATTGATGGTATTGAGTCGAATACGACAGACCTTGCGCGACTTCAGCCTGATGATATTGCCTCTTTCTCAGTGCTAAAAGATGCCGCTGCAGCATCTATTTATGGTGCACGGGGTGCTAATGGAGTGATTCTCGTTGCAACAAAAAGTGGTAAGGTAGGGAAGGTGAAATTTGATTTTAGGATTGAGAACAGATTTTCTTCAAACACTGATAATTTTCAACTTGCAGACAATATTACATACATGCAGCTCGCAAATGAAGCTACACTTACCCGGGATCCCTTGGCCCCGCTGCCTTATTCTCAAATTAAAATAGATAGAACTGCTGCCGGGGATAATGCGTTTTTATATCCAAATAACAATTGGATTGATCAACTTATAAAAGACTATACCTGGAACCAGGCTTACAACCTAAGTGCTAGCGGAGGTAGCGAGCGAGCGAGATATTATATTGCCGGAACATTAAATATTGATAATGGTTTACTCAACGTAAATGGGATTAATGATTTTAATAATAATATCAAATTATACAATTATTCCATTCGAAGTAATATAGATATTGATCTTACTACCACAACAAAGGCTACAATTAGGGTGTATGGACAATTTGACGATTATACAGGGCCTGTAGGTGGAGGACAACGAATTTTTAATCTTGCTTTATATTCTAATCCGGTACTGTTTCCTGATGTTTACCCTTCAGAATTAAAACCATTTACAACACATCCATTATTTGGGGGAGCTGAAACCAGACCGGGAAGTGGGGTTCTCGCGCAAAACCCATATGCCGAAATGGTTCGAGGGTATCAGGAGTTTAAAAACTCAACAGTACAGGCGCAATTAGAGCTTAAGCAAGATCTGGATTTTATTACTGAGGGCTTGAGTGCTCGTACGATGGGCTATATAAGAAGGTTTTCAAACTTCGGAACAGCACGACAGTACAATCCGTTTTATTATTCATCAAGAAGAAATCAGGAAACTGGTGAGATTATTGTAAATGTTTTAAATGATGGTAGTGAGGCATCTATAGGTACACCGGGAACCGAATTCCTGGGCTTTGACGAACTAGGTAAAAATCTGGATTCCAGAATTTACAATGAAACTGCGATTAATTACAATCGTACATTTAATGAAAAGCACGCAGTTTCCGGTCTGCTACTTAATTTGATTAGCAGCTATCAAACGGGTAATAGCGGTAGTGTTCAAGCATCTTTACCTACCCGTAATCACGGTATTTCTGGTAGATTTACCTATGGCTACGATAACCGATATCTGGCAGAGCTTAATTTTGGCTACAACGGTTCTGAAAAATTCTCAGAGGGAAATCGTTATGGTTTCTTCCCCTCCTTTGGTGTTGCTTATCGTATATCGAATGAGAACTATTTTGAGAAATTCAAAGAAAAAAACATAGTTACTGATCTTAAATTAAGAGCTACTTATGGTTTAATTGGCAATGATGAGATAGGACGTACTCAGGATCGGTTTTTTTACCTTTCTAATGTAAACCTAAATAACGCTACTTATGGGTCCACATTTGGTGAAGACTTTGGTTTCTCAAGACCTGGGGTTTCAATAGGACGTTACGCAAATAGCCGAATCACGTGGGAGAAGTCTGAACAAATAAATCTAGGTTTAGATTTTGAATTGTTCAATGAAGTAGATTTTATATTTGATGCGTTTATCCAAAACCGCACCAATATACTTCAGCAGCGGGCAGATATAAGTCCTACTTTAGGGCTTCAGGTTACGCCTTCTACAAATTTTGGTGAAGTGCAAAGTAGAGGTGTTGATGGCTCTGTTGAATTCAATAAGCAGTTTTCCGGAGACTGGTGGACAAGCCTTAGAGGTAATTTTACCTTTGCAACTTCAGAAATTAAAGAGTTTGCAGAGATTGATTACCCTGAAAATCTAAGTTATCTGCAACGTAAGGGAAATAATGTCTCTCAGGGTTACGGTTTAATTGCTGAACGCTTATTTGTTGATGATGAAGAAGTTGCAAACTCACCAACACAATTTGGTGATGTAAGGGGTGGTGATATCAAATACCGTGACGTAAATGGGGATGGGCAGATTACAAACTCAGACCGGGTGCCTATAGGTAAACCCCAAACACCAGAATTGATTTATGGTTTTGGAGGAACTGTAGGTTACAAAAAATTTGATGTGAGTTTCTTCGTTCAGGGCTCGGCCGGGTCATCATTTTTTATCAACCCATCCCAAATACAACCCTTTTTCATCAACGGCCGTTCGGAAAGCGGTTTGCTTAAAGCAATTGCAGATAGCCATTGGTCTGAAGAGAATCGGGATGTTTACGCGTTCTGGCCTAGATTAAGCACTCAACAAGAAGCAAACAATAATCAGCCATCTACCTGGTGGATGCGTAATGGTAATTTTATAAGACTCAAGAATGTTGAACTGGGATATAATGCACCCGAAGATTTCATAACTAAATTCGGTCTTAAGAGTCTTAGAATTTATGCCAGCGGGATCAATCTTGCCGTATGGAGTGCATTTGACCTCTGGGACCCGGAACAAGGTGGAAATGGCTTGGGGTATCCCATACAATCAGTTTATAATATCGGTTTAACAGCAAGACTCTAATTGAAGTAATATTTAAAATCATATGAAATCATATATCATAAGGACATTAATTTTAGTAACGATTACAATTAACGCATTAGTATTTCAGTCGTGTGAGTCTCATTTAGATGTAGTGCCAGATAATGTGGCAACTATTGATAATGCGTTCACATTGCGTAATGAAGCAGAAAAATATTTGTTTACGTGTTATTCATACCTTCCTCAAGAGGGCGATATACGTTTTAATATTGGGATGCTTGCCGGAGATGAAATGTGGAAAAATGAATTGATTCTTCCGGATTTGGGCAATTTTGAGATCGCCAAGGGTAACCAAAATGTAGGAAATCCAGAATTTAATGTTTGGGACGGTACAAATTTTGGAGCTGGCCCAGATGGAAATTACAATATCTACCAGGGTATTCGCAACTGTAATATTTTTATTGAGAATCTTGAGGATGAAACTAAAGTTCGCGATTTACCTGATTTCGATCGCAGCCGATGGATAGCAGAGGCCAAGTTTCTTAAGGCCTATTATCATTACTATTTAATGAGAATGTATGGCCCAATTCCTATCATAGATCAAAACATCCCAATTGAAGCATCAACAGAAGAAATTAATGTTTACAGAGAGCCAGTAGACGAAGTGGTAAATTTTATTGTGAATCTGCTTGATGAAAGTGCAGCAGATTTGCCGGAAGAAATTTTAGATACGGGTAATGAATTAGGCAGAATTACGAAACCTATTGCACTGGGAATAAAGGCCGAAGTTTTATTATTGGCTGCAAGTCCACTTTTTAATGGAAACCCGGATTATGCAGGTTTTGTAGATAATAGAGGGACTCAGCTGGTAAATACCACACCAGACCCCGAAAAATGGAAGTTGGCTGCAGATGCCGCATTAGAAGCTATACAGGTAGCAGAAGGCGTAGGGGCTCAACTATACGAATTTGAACAAAATCAATTTGATCTTTCTGACACTACATTAACTAAATTGAGTTACAGTCAGGCTTTTACAGAGCGATGGAATTCGGAATTGATTTGGTCAAATCCAAATAGTCGTACAACGGCTTTACAGTATTACTGTATGGTACCCGTAAGTATTGAATATACCCATACTTTGTGTCAGAAAATATTATCGCCACCTATTAAAATCGCAAAGGAATTTCATACCAAAAACGGGGTGCCTATTGATGAAGATAAAACACTCAGTTTTACCGATGACACCGAACTTAAGGTAGCAACAAGTGATGATCGATATAACATTTTAGAGGGATATAGAACGGCGAGATTAAACTTTGATCGGGAACCTCGATTTTATGCAAGTCTGGCCTTTGATGGAAGTACTTTTTACAAGCAAGACAGCCCGTCCCGTTCTGATGAAGATACCTGGGTAGTGCGAGCTAAATATGATGATTATGGGGGCAGTAATGCAGGGCTTTTATATAACGTAAGCGGTTACTATATTAAGAAATTAGTAGATTGGCGAATGACCAATACTACCGGTACTCCATACAGAGCTTATGCCTGGCCTATGCTTCGCTTATCAGATTTATACCTTATGTATGCCGAGGCGCTTAACGAATATGAAGGTCCAACACCCACAGTATTAGATTATGTAGATCGTATACGTGAACGTTCAGGCTTAGGCGGTGTAGCAGAATCCTGGACTAATTTTTCCAGAAGCCCTTCAAAATACACTACAAAAGAAGGCATGCGCGATATAATACAACAGGAACGCTTGATTGAATTTGCTTTTGAAGGAGAACGTTTTTGGGATCTAAGAAGATGGAAAAGAGCGGTTGAAGAATTTAATAAAGATATCACCGGATGGAATTATTTAGGTGACGAAGAGTCTGAATATTATCAAATTCGTACGCTATATCAGCAACGTTTTGTATCGCCGAGGGACTATTTATGGCCAATTTCAGAGAATTCCTTGTTACAAAACCCCAATCTGGTTCAAAACCCCGGTTGGTAAATAAAGAAGATGAAATAAAAAGAAAAATTATGAAAAATTTAATGATTAATTCAAGCTGCTTAATGCTGCTTTTTACAATTGTTTTTTCGGCTTGTTCACAAGATGACAATTCTAATGAGCCGCTCACGGCTGATTCTAAAGCACCCGGTCAGATTACCGATGTTCAGGTAATAAATCTTTCTGGTAAATCGGAAATTAAGTACAAGTTACCTAACGATCCCAATTTACTTTATGTAAAAGCCACGTATGTTTTAGATACCGGTAGGGAGATGGAAGTAAAAGCCTCATACTATGAGAAAAGTCTCCTAATTGAAGGCTATGCAGAGGCCGGGGAACATGAGGTTAAATTATATACGGTCAATCGCAGTGAAGTTGAGTCAGAACCGGTTACGGTAACAATTAGCCCCAATGAATCGCCACTTTTTGATGTATTTAGAAGTCTTGAAGTGGGGCCAGATTTTGGCGGAGTCTTCGTACAGGCAAATAATCCACAAAGAGCTCAATTAGCTATTCTTTTAATGGAAAAAAATAATGAAGGCGACTGGGAATCTACAGGAAATAGTATTTATACTTCTACAGATAGTATATTCAGAACTGTTCGAGGGTTAGACACAATCAATTATGATTTTGCATTCACTGTACGAGACCGTTTTCTAAATACTTCAGATACGTTATTTCAAACTATAAAACCCATTTATGAAGTAGAGGTTCCGGCGGGACAGTATTCGGGATACCCGCTTCCCGGGGATGCACCAAATACCGAATTCCCTTTTCCAATTTCTCGAATGTTTGATGGTAATTTCATAGCCTGGCCTTCTCTCTATATAACCGATGCTGCTGCTCCGGCGCCCCATTCATTTACAATTGATCTGGGTGAAGCCATTAAAATAAGCCGGGTAAAGATTTGGGATCATCCACAAAGTGCAACTTTTTACTACTGGCAGTTTAATATGCGCAAGTTTGAAATTTGGGGATCAAACGATCCTTCACCTGATGGTAGTTTTGATAGTTGGGATAAGTTAGGAACCTATGAGGTTATTAAACCTTCCGGTTTACCGCTTACGCAGCAAAACAATGAGGATGTTGAATTTGCAAGGGATGGTTTCAGTTGGCCCATACCCATTACCGCACCTAAATACAGATATTTGAGAATTAACAACCTGGAAAACTGGGGTGGAACAGGTCGACTAGCTATCGCAGAGATGCGTGTTTACGGAGACCCTAGATAAATAGAACAGCTCAAAAGATAAAGATTATGATAACAATAAATGATAAGATAAAAACCATTCTTGGAATCTTCATCACATTACTTATGATATGCTCATGTGCAGATGAAGATGAGTATCTGAAATTTACCGAAGGTGGAGAAATACTTTACACTGGTAAAATGGATTCAGTAGAGGTCTTTTCCGGAAAAAACAGGGTTCGACTGAAAGGTTTATTATCGGCTGACCCTAAAGTTACCTTTTACCGGGTATATTGGTCAAATAGGAATGATAGCGTTCAAATCCCGGTTGATCCTAATCGCTCTTCTGATAGTATTAATCAAATCATCGATAATTTAGACGAGAATATTTACAATTTTGAAATTAGAACTTTTGATAATCAAGAAAATAGCTCTATTCCCGTTTTTCTTACCGGCAGAGTATATGGCGATCGCTATATAAGTTCATTGCGTAATAGACCTATAGCTGAAAGTGCTTTACGTGGCGATTCGGTAGAAATAGACTTCGTAGAAGCAGATTTGACATCTGGTATTTTTACTACAGAATTAGAATATACCGACAAAAATGGGGTCAACAACTCCATTATTATTCCAGTAGATTCGACTAATCTTGTTTTGCGTAATTTTGAATCCGGAGCGTTTTTTAAATACCGTTCAGGGTTCAAACCTGACAGTACGAGTATTGATGAATTTTATACCCCTTACGATACGGTAATCCCAATCCTACCGGTTACGGAGGCACCTTATATAGAAAATAACTCCAAACCATTTTCCATATCTGCTCCTTCAGGACAACGCTATTCAACCCCCGCAGAATGGGTGCATAATGAAGCTGCTTTAATATATCACGGAAGTTACGGTAATATTGATAGTCAATCTGGTAATGCTATGAATATCGTTACGGGATATGGTGGTGTACCCGATCTTGTCAATGCAAAAATTTACCAAAGACTTAATCTCCCAGCCGGAACTTATACCTATACCGTTATAACCGCAGGAGGTAATTGGAATTTGGGTGATAAAATTTATGTACTTGCGGCTTTAGGTGCCGATTTACCAGATGTTGATAACATAGAAACGAGCTCAGAAACTTTAGACTTTAAACGAGTGGCTCAAGGTATAGGTTCTGCAAACAACTTTACGTATACCATGACTTTTACCCTGACTGAAACAACTCAGATAACTGTTGGTTTAGTAGCAAGTAATAGTCCTGGTACCAGTAAATATATGCCTGTTAATTCATTCAGTCTTACTAAGGAATAAATTAGGCCTTAATTGGGAAAAGGCATGTCGCAAAGCTTCTTGCGACAGGCCTTTTTTTATATAAATGGCTGTGTTCATTACGGTTTAGAAGGCTTGTTCTTAGATAAAAATTCTCGTTAGATAATCTATTTTTTCAGAGGATTAGTCCATTCTATATAATGGACATTCATACTACTTTTAACATATAATGTTAATTTAAAAAAACATTCAAATTCTTTTCAAACCAATTGCAAATGAGGTGTTCTCATAACAACTATTTATAGGAAACCTTAAAGTAATTTTTAAATCTTTATCTATGATTTATGTAAACTATTGTAAACCCTATATTGCAAAAGCAGCAGGTTTATTTCTATTATTTATAAGTCTCAGCGCCTTTGCCGTGGGAAACTCCGCGGGAGAGATTAATAGGTCAGAAACAGATCAACAAACTGTTTCAGGAACAGTCAGGTCATCAGATGACAATACGTTATTACCTGGAGTTTCTGTAGTAGAAAAAGGAACCTCCAATGGAACTGTGACCGATTTTGATGGAAATTATTCTTTAAATGTTGCCGCTGGAGCAACTTTAGAATTTTCATATGTGGGCTTTAGAACTCAGGAGGTGACAGTAGGTAGTCAAAGCGAAATCGATATCGTACTACAGACAGATGTAGCTTCATTAGATGAAGTTGTTGTTGTAGGTTATGGTACTCAAAAGAAACGAGATCTTACCGGGGCGATCTCTCGGGTAAGTTCAGAGGATTTTAGTCCGGGAGTTAACAGGAGTGCCGCAGAATTGCTCAAAGGTACAGCCTCTGGTGTTGCAGTTACGCAAACCAGCTCAGCGCCAGGTGCAGGTCAGACGGTGCGTATACGAGGAGCAGGTTCGATTAATAGCTCTAACGGGGTTCTTTATGTTGTAGATGGTCTTCCCGGTGTTGATCCCAATTCCTTAAGCCCTGGCGACATTGAGTCTGTCGAAATATTAAAAGACGCATCTGCAGCATCTATTTATGGAACCCGAGCTGCAAACGGGGTTGTTTTGATAACCACAAAAAAGGGTAAGGCTGGTACAGCAGAAATTAGTTACAGCACCTATACAGGGTTTCAGGATGTGCCCAATATTGTTGAAGTTCTCAATGCGCAGGATTACGCTCGTTTAGTAAATCAAAGGCTTGAATTTGATAATCGTCCATTAGAATTTACCGATGAGCAAATTGCAGGATTTGGTGAGGGCACAAACTGGCAAAAAGAACTATTTAGAAGTGCAGTAGTTCAAAACCATCAGATTTCAATATCTGGCGGGGATGAAAAAAGTAGATATTATGTAGGTATCAACTATTTTGACCAGGATGGTGTGGTTGTTAATTCAGGTACCAAAAAATACAATTTAAGAACTAATATTCAATCAAATCCTTTAGATCGCTTAAAAGTTTCATTGGGTATAAATTATACCGAAGAAACCATAAAAAGTATTTTAAGTGCCGGAGCTGATGGTGGTTTACTTTCTGCAGCGCAGCGGGCAGATCCTACTATACCGTCAGGTCTTGACCCAGAGACAGGAAGGTATTATAATATAGGTTCTTCCACTTCAGATAATCCTCTTGCTTTGGCTTACGGTATAAGTAATAAAAATGTTGTTAGACGTTTTTATACATCTTTGACTTCAGATTATGAAGTGGTAGATAATCTTATCGCGACATTACGTTTGGGAGCAGAATCAAATAATAGCCGTCAGGATGCTTATAACAGCCGTATAACCCAGGGTGGTCTTGGTCAGGGAGGTGTTGCTTCAATTAGTGCTGGAGAGTCAACCCATTGGTTGGTTGAGAGTCTTTTAAAATATGAGAATACGTTTAATGACATCCACGATTTTTCGATTTTGGGTGGTGCTACCTGGGAGCGTTTTGATTCAAGAGGTTTTGGAGCAAATAGCCGAGGATTTATATCAGATGTTTTGGGCACAAATGCTTTGGAAAGTGGTGACGGTGATGATGGGGATAATGTGAGTAGTGATCGTTCTGCAAATCAACTTAATGGTTTTTTGGGTAGAATGACTTATTCCTATAATGATAAATATCTTTTTACCGCGTCATTTAGATTAGATGGTTCTTCCCGTTTTTCTGATGCAAATAAATATGCATTTTTCCCATCAGCTTCTGTAGGTTGGAGAATAGGGGAAGAAGGATTTATGGATACTGCCGACTGGGTTGATGAACTTAAATTGAGAGTAGGTTATGGTGAATTGGGTAACCAGGGTATCAATAATTTTGAAACGATCCAAACTTTAGTCGCTGGAGGAAACTCTGTATTCAACGACCAGATCGCCATTGGTGTTGTACCTGCCAGGCTGCCTAATACCGATTTAAGATGGGAAACAACCTCAGAATTAAACGTAGGTTTAGACTATGGCTTTGCTAACAACCGTATTAGTGGTGCGATTGACTATTTCTATAGAGTAACATCAGATCAGTTATTCTTCAAACCCTTACCGGCAGTAGTAGGTTTTGGCTCTGTTAGAACCAATATCGGTGAAGTTTTAAATACCGGTATCGATTTTAGTTTAAGTACAAAAAACCTTACGGGAGAATTTAAGTGGAACACAGACATTACATTTTCTTATTTAAAAAATGAGGTGAGTAGTCTGCCCGATTTTACCCAGGAAATTATAGGCGGGTATGCAGGAAATAATGTTGGGGCCTTTTGGATCGTTCAGGAAGGAGCTGCTTTGCGTTCTTTTTATGGATACGTAATTGATGGTCTTTTTCAGGAAGGTGATGATATCGCCAACTCACCCACTCCGGCACCTAATTTTCAGCCCGGTATGCCGCGTTTTGTAGACCAAAATGGTGACGGAACCATTAACGCCGACGACCGTGTAGTTATTGGAAGTCCTTTTCCAGACTATACGTATGGAATGAGAAATACATTTTCATATAAAAATTTCACCTTAAGTACATTTATAAATGGAGTAGAAGGGGTAGATCGTTATCAGTCTGATATCGCCGAAACTCTTTATCCACAGAATAACTTCAGTAACCCATTGGCAACCTATTACTATAATAGATGGACTCCTGAAAATACCAATACTAATATTCCTTCAGGACAAAATTTCACACTTTATGGTGGTGCACAGGCAGTAAATACCCTTACCGTGGTGGATGCTTCGTACGTGCGCTTGAAAAACGTGACGTTATCCTATCAGTTTCCTTTAAAGGATAGCTTTTTATCTTCTTTAAATATTTACGTAGCGGGTGATAACCTTGCAACCTGGACCGACTTTTTAGGTTATGATCCCGAAGCCAACATTCAGGGAGGTAGCTTAGAAGCTAAAACCTATAATAGCTACCCATTAGCACGTGTGTATAGAGTAGGTCTTGATATCAAATTTTAAAAATAATAACTATGAAAACATATATAAAGAAATCACTAGTATTTACCCTAAGCGCAGTTTGCGCCTTGAGTATTAGCTCGTGTACAGAGTTTTTAGAAGAAGAGGTGTATACGCAGTATGACCCGGATAGTTTTCTTCAGGATCAGGAAGGTGTAGATGCGCTGTTAACTGGGGTATATGCCTCAACTGAAATCTCTGGCGGAGATGCGCGAAATATTTATTATGCACTCAGCGAGTTCCCTACTGACGTTTCATTTGAGACAGATGGAGGATTTGCCAGCCAGGTAAAACCTATTCAGGAATTTAATCTTAACCCTTCAACACCATTTATTTCGGGAGCATATTCTAAATTTTATGCGGCAATTGCCCGGGCAAACAATGTATTGTTTGTAACCTCCGGTTTGCAGGGTGTTGATGCAGATGTCATAGAAAAAATAAACGCAGAGGCGCGCTTTTTAAGAGCCTACTCGTATTACATTTTGCATAATTTCTTTGGGCCTACTCCTATTATCGAGATTCCTGCAGGAGCTACAATAGATGAGATTGAGACTATTGGGAAAGAAACCCCGCGTGCTACAGAAGAAGAATACCGCGCTTATGTAGAAGCAGATTTATTGTTTGCAGCAACAACCCTTGATGCTGGTACATTGAGCAGTAGAGCAAATAAGGGAAGTTCGTATGCCTTACTTACAAAATTCTATCTAAGTAACAGACAATGGCAAAAAGCTGCAGATGCAGCAGCTGAGGTGCTCAAGCTAGACTATACCTTATACGATGACTACACCCAATTGTTTAGTATTCAGGGAGAAAATAATAATGAGTTTATATTTAGAACAGAATGTAAAGTAGGTAGTAATCAGGTAAATCAATATATGCCCCACGCTTTTCCTCCGCGATTCCGCGTTCAGCCTAACTGGGTTAACTTTGCTGCTCAGTTTAGAACCTACACTGCATTTTACGATACTTTTGAAGAACAGGACGACCGTCGTAAATTATTCTTGACTGAATATATACCAAATAATAGCACTTCTACTGTTCAACTAGTGCGCGATGCAAATGGTAACCCATTAAACAATGCCCGCAGTTTTAAATATACTCCAGATCCTGATGCTCAGGGGGTAAATCATGGTAATGATATTCCTGTAATTAGACTCGCAGATATCATTCTTTCCCGTGCAGAGGCTCTTAACGAAATAAACAATGGTCCTACACAAGAGGCTGTAGATTTAATAAATCGCGTAAGAAACAGAGCTAAAGCTACACCTATAACTTTAAATCAGTTTCCCACTAAAGATGAGTTCAATGATTTCATACTGGCAGAACGTGCCAGAGAACTTTATACGGAAGGAATCATTCGTCGTGAAGATTTGATACGACACGATAAATATATTAGTCGAGCAATAGAGCGCGGGTATCCGGCTCAACCTTTTCACGTGCTGTATCCTATTCCTCAGGATCAGTTAGATAACAATCCCAATCTTGAGCAAAATCCGGGATATTAATTAAAGTGTTGAATTAGCTTAAGAAATCAGATTTCAAAAAGGCCGCCTGTGAGCGGCCTTTCTTTTTAGTAAAATCTTACAGTGGTTAAAACAATCAAACGTTTTCTTGAATGTAATTTTAAGTATAAATGTATCAAGTGATTTTTTCCTTAAATTCTCATGAATTCTATATATAGCAAGGATTAGAACGATTTTTATTTACTAATAAGCCGGCGATTTGTTAAAAATAGGGCATCGTAAGATTATCCATTTTAAGAAGTAGTAAGTCCATTTTATGAGGCTTGTAATAGGGATATATTTGAATTAACACTACGTTAAGGATTTTAGTTGAAGAATATAGGTATGACGTTAAGTAAGATTTTTTTGATTCAAATAAACTATCGGTACTTTTTACCGGTTTCGGTATTATTTTTTTTGGCCTGCGGCTCAAATATTGAGAAACAGTCTGAAGCCTCTATAGACCAGCGGCCTAATGTGGTATTTATACTCGCAGATGATTTAGGATTACATGATTTGAGCTTTACAGGAAGCACGTATTATGAGACTCCTAATATCGATCGTATCGCTAAAGAAGGAACTGTTTTTACTCAGGGCTATGCCTCCAGTCGAGTTTGTAGTCCGTCTCGGGCCAGTATTATGACCGGGCAATTTACCGCTCATCACGGTATCACAGATTGGATTGGTGCAGCTTCAGGTACAGATTGGAAACACAACGATAAAGTACTTCCTGCAACATATAATCATGCGTTAAAAGAAGAGTGGATCACGTTACCCGAAGCTTTAAAAAAGGGCGGCTACACCACATTTTTTGCAGGTAAATGGCACTTGGGAGATGTACCGTCTACACCAGAAGCTAATGGTTACGATATTAATAAAGGTGGCTGGGAAGTGGGTAGTCCCATAGGCGGGGATTTCTCACCCTGGGAAAATCCCAAATTACCTAATAAAGAGGCTGGTGAAAACTTGTCTATGCGATTAGCAAAAGAGACCAATAAATTTATTGAGGAGCAAGAGGGTAAACCTTTTTTCGCGATGCTTTCTTTTTATGCCGTTCACGGCCCTATAGAAACAACAGAAGAAACCTGGACCAAGTACCGCAATAAGGCAGAAGAACAGGGTATTGCTCCTTCCGGATTTGAAATGGAGCGGGTGTTGCCAATACGTACCAAACAGGATAATCCCGTTTACGCGGGTCTTATAGAACAAATGGATAGGGCTGTAGGCCTTGTCCTTGATAAATTAGATGCATTAGGTCTGGCAGAGAATACGGTTATAGTATTTACTTCAGACAATGGAGGCGTGGCATCTGGAGATGCATTTTCAACAACTAATTTACCCTTACGTGGCGGTAAAGGGTATCAGTGGGAGGGTGGAATCAGAGAGCCTTATTTTATAAAAGTTCCTCAATTGAAAGATGCTCCAAAAGAGATTAATACAGCTGTGACCGGAGCAGACTTTTATCCCACACTACTAGACTTTACGGGTATTGCGCAACCCCAGGGGGTAACTCTTGATGGTAAAAGCCTAAAACCCTTGTTTAAAGGTGAAAATTTGGGTGAACGTACGCTATACTGGCATTATCCGCATTATGGTAATCAGGGAGGTGAACCTTCTTCTATCATACGTAAAGGCAATTTCAAGCTCATTTATTATTACGAAAGCAATACCAGTGAACTTTATAATTTAGAAAACGATCCTGCTGAGCAAACCAATATTGCTTCCGTAGAGAAAGAACGTACCAGAGCTATGCAGGAAGAACTTTTGAACTATCTGGATGAAGTGGGCGCAAATAAGCCAAAACCAAATCCCGATTATGATGTGGCAAAAGCAAAACAACAACAGATAGATCGCCGTGAAAAGTTATTACCCAGACTTGAAGCAGAGCGTAAAGAAATGCTATCAAAAGAGTATCAGCCCAATGCGACCTGGTGGGATAGTAAAGTCACAAAAGACTAATGAAATTTCAGACAAAAGAAATCTGCGGCGTCGGGCAGTCAAAAACAATAATATAGAACTGCCGGCGTGTAGTGTAACGACCTTAACTACCTAAAGCCTCTAAATTACGAGAACTATTTATGGAAAATGTAAAATTTAATTTTAAGTACCTGTTGTTTCTTGCGCTTGTTTCGGCGATGGGCGGCTTTCTTTTTGGCTACGATTGGGTGGTTATAGGAGGGGCAAAGCCTTTCTATGAACTGTATTTTGAAATCAATGCACTGCCTTCCTTACAGGGTTGGGCAATGAGTAGTGCATTGGTAGGGTGTATTTTAGGGGCCGTTCTTTCTGGCGTTGTCGCCGATAGATATGGCAGAAAAAATCCGCTAATACTCGCAGCACTTCTATTTACAATTTCGGCATTTGGCACTGGTTATGCAGATCATTTCACTCCCTTTATAATATATCGGTTAATAGGTGGTTTGGGAATTGGTTTGGCATCTACGCTTTCCCCAATGTACATTGCTGAAATTGCTCCGGCAAAATACCGTGGTCAATTTGTAGCAATAAACCAGTTGACTATAGTTGTTGGTATTCTTGCAGCTCAGGTGGCCAACTATGCGATTGCAGAAACTATTCCTGATGGAATGACTCCACAGGAAATTTTAGCTTCCTGGAATGGTCAGACGGGTTGGAGATGGATGTTCTGGGCAGAATTGATTCCGGCAGGGTTGTTTTTTATATTGATGTTTATCGTGCCTAAGAGTCCGCGTTTTCTCGCTAAAATCAATCAAAATCAGGCCGCTTTAAAAGTATTAAGTGCAATAGGTGGATCTGATTATGCTGAAAACGAATTGAATAATATGAAGCTCACCCTCAAAGAGAGCAGTGCGAAAAAAATCAAACTGTCTGAGCTTAAAAGCAAACGAGTTTTACCTATTCTAACCATCGGAATTGTTTTGGCATTTTTTCAGCAGTGGTGCGGGATTAATATCATTTTCAATTATGCCGAAGAGATTTTTACGGCTGCTGGTTACAGTGTAGGTGACATGCTGTTTAATATTATCATAACCGGAAGCGTAAATCTGGTATTTACATTTGTCGCAATGCGCACAGTAGACAGCTGGGGTCGTCGTAAGCTGATGCTTTTTGGCTCCATAGGTCTTGCAGTGGTTTATGCTTTGCTGGGCGGAGCTTATTATTTTGAATTTAATGGCTTGCCGGTATTGATTTTAGTCATTGTTGCAATTGCAATTTATGCGATGTCTTTAGCACCCATAACCTGGGTGGTACTTTCTGAAATTTTCCCCAATCGTTTACGCGGTATCGCTATGTCGATAGCCACTTTTTCCCTATGGGTAGCATCGTTTATCCTCACGTTTACTTTTCCCATACTTAATGATCTTTTGGGGTCTTACGGTACGTTTTGGGTATATAGCGGTATTTGCGTTTTTGGTTTCCTCTTTATTAAAAGTAAACTGCCGGAAACAAAAGGTAAAAGTCTGGAGGAGATTGAATTTGAATTGTCTAACCAAAAAACTTCTAAATAATGAACTATAAAATGCTCTTGGTTCTGTTTACTCTGGCTCTGGTGCAAACAGAGGTGCGCAGTCAGATTGCTGGACCCAACTATTTGGATTCACTCAAACACGAATTGCAGGTAAAATGGCCAAACAACCGTACTATAAATCTGGTATTTCACGGTCACTCGGTTCCTTCAGGTTATCTCACCGGCGGAGTAACAGATCGTCTAAGTGCCTATCCTTTTGCGACGCTTAAACATGTAAATGATCACTACCCTTATTCGGTTGTAAACAGTATAACTACAACAATTGGTGGTGAGCAGGCTGAGCAGGGTGCTTTGCGAATGGAAGAAGTTTTCAATCACAATCCAGATGTGATTTTTATAGACTACGCATTAAATGATCGAAGTATAGGTCTGGAGCGTGCAAAAATCGCATGGGAGCAGATGATTCAAGAAGTTTTGGCACACGATATAAAACTCATTTTGCTTACCCCAACACCAGATTTGCGGGAAGATATACGTGCATCAGATACAAATCTTGACCGGCATAGTGAACAAATACGGGAACTGGCTAAAAAATATAAGGTAGGCCTGGTAGACAGCTATGCCTTTTTTAAAGAGTTGGCAGAGCACGAGGATTTAAAAGCATTTATGGCGCAAAACAACCATATAAACCAAAAGGGACATCAGTTTGTAGCTGATTTGATTTTTGAAACTTATTTTTCATGGAAGGATTAATTCATAATATACTTTACAGAAGGTTAAATCATCTTTTTCCACTATTTGTGGTTCTGTTGGTATTCAGCTCCTGTGCAGAAGCGACCAATGATGTTGCTGATTTATCGGGTACTTGGCGCTTTCAAATTGATTCATTAGATCAGGGAGAAACCCAGCGTTGGTTTGCAGAAACCCTGCCTGAAGAAATACAATTGCCCGGCTCAATTGCTGAAAATGGAAAAGGTGACGATATAAGCCTCAAAACTAAATGGACCGGTAATTTGTGGAACGACAGTTTGTGGTACACCAGTCCTAAATATGCAAAGTACCGCCAACCGGGTAATATCAAAGTTTCCTTTTGGCTACAGCCTGAAAAGAAATATTATGGAGCTGCCTGGTACCAAAGGACTATAGAGATCCCAAAAGACTGGCAGGATAAAGTTCTTGAATTCAGCGTAGAACGTGCACACTGGGAGTCAACAGTCTGGATTGATGATCAAAAATTAGGCTCACAAAATACATTGGGTACCGCTCATAAATACCTGCTTCCTCAAAATATGGAACCGGGTAAACATACCCTTACGGTGCGTATGGACAATCGTGTAAAGGATATTGATGTGGGTCTTGATGCACATAGCATTACAGACAATACCCAGTCAAACTGGAATGGTCTTGTGGGATCACTTAAGCTTACAGCAAGACCACGCATTTATCTGGAGTCAACTCGTATTTTTCCAGAAGTTTCGGCTAAAAAAATAGACGTAAAGTTAATGGTTCAAAACACTAAAAATGAGAACGTTGAAGCAGAACTTTCTTTAGAAGCCATTGGTCTTTCAGAAAACAATTCAAAGGTTAATGAATTAACTAAAAAGGTAAGCCTGAAGCCCGGACTTAATGAGATTTTACTGGATTATGATATGGGTGAGAATCCTGCCTTGTGGGATGAATTTGCCCCCAATCTTTATGAGTTAGCAGTAACCCTTACAGGAGACGGTTTCAAGGAGGAAAACCGGGAAACCTTTGGTATGCGGGATTTTAAGGCAGATAAAACTCGGTTTACCATAAACGGAAGACCCGTTTTTTTAAGAGGAACGCTAGAATGCTCAATCTTTCCGCTTACAGGATACCCGCCTACAGATGTAGAATCGTGGTCATCTATTTTTGAAGTTATAAAGAGCCACGGGCTTAATCATATGCGTTTTCACTCGTGGTGTCCTCCTGAGGCCGCTTTTTTGGCAGCAGACAAAGCCGGTGTTTACTTACAGGTTGAAGCATCAGGATGGGCGACCATAGGCGATGGTGCTCCTGTTGATAAATGGTTCTACAAAGAAGGGGAGGCCATTCTAAGAGATTACGGTAACCATCCTTCATTTGTGATGATGGCTTATGGAAACGAACCTAGCGGTAAGAATCACAAACAGTATTTAACGGAATACATTGCGCATTTCAAATCCCTTGATGCTACAAAAATGTACACCAGCGCAGCAGGCTGGCCTTACATTGAGTCTGCAGACTATTTTAATACACCTAAACCCCGTATTCAGCAATGGAATCAGAACCTCAATAGCATCATTAATGCAAAACCACCACAAACTGTTTTTGATTATCAGAATATCATAGATAATACATCAATGCCGGTGGTAAGCCACGAGATTGGGCAATGGTGTGTCTATCCCAATTTTAAAGAGATGGACAAATACACCGGAGTTCTGAAGCCAAAGAATTTTGAAATATTCAAAGAAACGCTCGAGAATAACCATATGGGTGACCTTGCAGACAGCCTTTTGCTAGCCTCAGGGAAATTACAGACCCTTTGTTATAAAGCAGATATCGAAGCAGCTTTGAGGACTAAAGGTTTTGCAGGATTTCAGTTGTTGGATTTACACGATTTTCCGGGGCAGGGAACAGCTTTGGTAGGTGTTCTGGATGCATTCTGGGATGAAAAGGGATACGTGTCTCCAGAAGAATTTAAGTCTTTTAGCGGGCGCACCGTTCCTTTAGCTCGTCTGGAGCAACGTACATTTCTTAATACAGACACGCTTTCAGCTTCGGTAGAAATAGCCCATTTTGGTGCAAATGACCTGACAGATATTACTCCAACCTGGGAGTTGCGCGATTCAAATGGAAGTATTTATGCACAAGGTAGCTTAGATAATACAGACATTCCTATTGGAAATGGAACTATTCTGGGAGCAATTAATATTCCGCTGGATACTATCAAAGCGGCGAAACAATTAAATCTTCAGGTTGCTGTTGATGGTTTCAAAAACGCCTGGGATGTTTGGGTTTATCCTTCAAAGAAGGAAGAAATCAATACGGATTTACGCGTGGTTACTAAACTCGATGCGGGTACGATAAACTATCTCAGTAATGGAGGTAAAGTATTACTTAATGCAGACAAAGGAGCCTTGGCAGCAGACAAAGGCGGGGATATTGGCATCGGTTTTTCAAGCATTTTCTGGAATACTTCCTGGACAAATGGTCAGAAGCCTCATACTTTAGGCATTCTATGTAATCCGGAGCATCCGGCTCTGGCAGATTTTCCTACAGATTATTATTCAGACTGGCAATGGTGGGATGCGATGTCACACAGTAATGCAATTATTCTGGATGAGTTTAGCCCCGACTTAAAACCCATTGTACGGGTGGTAGATGACTGGTTTGAAAACCGAAGACTCGCGCTGCTCTTTGAAGTAAAGGTGGGTAAGGGAAAACTTTTGGTTTCAGGTATAGACCTGCATACCGATTTAGCTAATCGAAAAGAGGCAGACCAGCTGCTTTACAGCCTCAAAAATTATATGAATTCAAGTGCATTTAACCCCAAACAAAAAGTAGCAATAGAAGCTATTACAGCATTGTATGCTGCACAGTAAATAAGTAAGTGTTTAATTCTGAAGTAAGAGAATTTAAAGAGTAACGAATATGAGTACAGTTAAAGCCTGGAGAGAAACAATCGTGATACCTACCTATGAAGTAGGCACGCCTGAGAAATATCCTGTTTTTTTAGAAAAGCGGGTATATCAGGCCAGCACGGGGTCAGTTTATCCCCATCCCGTTATTGAGCAAATCAGTGATGAAAAAGTAGATAAAGAATGGGATGTTATTTTTATAGAGAATGATTATTTAAAACTGATGATTCTCCCTGCTTTAGGCGGAAGAATTCAGCGTGCTTATGATAAAATACGCGAACGTGATTTTGTGTATTACAATCATGTGATCAAACCTGCACTGGTTGGTTTAACAGGTCCCTGGATTTCAGGAGGAATTGAGTTTAACTGGCCACAGCATCACCGCCCAAGTACTTATGATCCAACTGATTCATATATTGAAGAAAATGAGGATGGAAGCATTACCGTATGGGTAAGTGAACTTGAGCGTATGTTCCGCACAAAAGGAATGGCGGGCTTTACCTTACATCCTGATAAGGCCTATTTAGAGATTAAAGCACAGCTATATAACCGTACTCCGCATCCCCAAACTTTTTTATGGTGGGCAAATCCTGCAGTTGCGGTAAACGACCATTATCAGTCGGTTTTTCCACCAGATGTAAATGCTGTTTTTGACCACGGTAAGCGTGATGTATCTGAATTTCCGATCGCTAAAGGAGAATATTACAAAGTAGATTACTCACCCGGAACTGACATTTCGCGCTATAAAAATATTCCCGTACCTACTTCATATATGGCGATTACTTCAAAGTATGACTTTGTTGGCGGTTATGAGAATGACAGCAAAGGGGGCTTATTACACGTGGCAGATCATAATGTGTCGCCCGGTAAAAAACAATGGACCTGGGGTAATGGTGATTTTGGCCATGCCTGGGACCGCAATCTTACCGATGAAGATGGTCCTTATATTGAGTTGATGTGCGGAGTCTATACAGACAATCAGCCAGACTTTTCCTGGATGCAACCCTATGAAGAGAAAAGTTTCAAGCAGTATTTTATGCCGTATTATAATGTAGGTGTAGTTAAAAATGCCACCAAAGAGGCGTTGCTTAACCTGGAGATGGAAGCTGATAAAGCCAGGCTAAAATTTTATGTTACAGGAGTGTACAACAATTGTACGATAAGCCTGCAGTGTGGTTCTAAACTATGTTTGGAAGAAACACTTGATCTCGATCCTGCAAACGGTTTTGATACGTTGATAGACGTGGGTACTTCAGAATATAAAGACCTCGTGGCAACTCTTAAAGATGCTTCGGGTACGGTGCTGGTAAGTTGGTCCCCGGGTAATGATGAGATGGGAGATATACCAGATGCTGCAAAAGCAGCAAAAGAGCCCAAAGAAATTGACACCGTAGAAGATTTATTTCTTAACGGCTTACATCTGGAGCAGTACCGTCATGCAACCTTTGATCCTACAGCCTATTATCTTGAAGCTTTGAGAAGAGCTCCCGGCGATGTACGCAACAACAATGCAATGGGATTATGGAAACTCAAGCGCGGTCAATTTGAAGAAGCTCATGCTTACTTTGATACGGCAATAGAAACCTTAACAACCAGAAATCCCAATCCCTATGACGGGGAGCCTTATTTCAATAAAGGAGTTGTACTTAATTATTTAGGTCGAAAAGAAGAAGCCTATCAGGCATTTTTTAAATCCTGCTGGAATGCCGCCTGGCAGGCCGCCGGATATTTCAATCTGGCACAAATAGATTGCGGTCGCGGCGATTTAACGAAAGCCCTTGAACTGGTAGATAAAGCCCTTATCAATAACTGGCACAATCATAAAGCACGACATTTAAAAGTAGTTATTCTGAGAAAACTGGGGCGTATAGAAACGGCACAGCAACTCGTAGAAGACTCTCTTAAAATAGACCGATTCAATTTTGGGGTTTTATATGAAAAGTACCTGTTGAGCAATTCGACAGATGACCTGAAGAATTTCAAAAGTCTGGTCCGTGGTTATGAGCATAACTTTATAGAATTTGCATTAGATTATGCTCAGGCCGGTGAATTCAAAACAGCTTTAGATGTCTTGTTATCTGAAAGTTCTGAAGATAAAGATTGTTACCCAATGATAGGTTATTTTGCAGGTTACTTTTACGAGCAACTGGGTGATACCAGCAGTGCTTCCATCTGGTACAAAACAGCGCAAAAAAGTCCGTCAGATTATTGTTTTCCAAGTCGTTTGGAAGAAGTTTTGGCACTTAGGGCTGCAATAAATTTTAATCCTGAAGATGCCAAAGCCTCGTATTATCTGGGTAATTTCTGGTATGCATCAAGACAATACAAAGAAGCTCAGAAATGTTGGGAAACTTCGGTAAAGCTTGACGATAAAAATGCGATCACCCACCGTAATCTGGCGCTCTTATACTACAATAAAACCAATGAGAAAGACCGCGCTCGTCAACATCTTGAATACGCTTTTACACTTGATTCTGAAGATTCCAGATTGTTGATGGAGTTAGACCAGTTATACAAAAAAATCAATGTTTCCGTAGAAAAAAGGCTTTCATTGCTTGAAGAGCATCTAGAACTTACCCGTTCTCGGGATGATCTTTACCTTGAGCGCATAAGTCTTTACAATTTTAAAGGAAATCATCATAAAGCTCTGGAGTTAATAGAGAAGCGGCAGTTTCATCCCTGGGAAGGAGGTGAGGGGAAGGTTCCGTTTCAACATATAAACACTCACGTTGAACTGGCAAAAGAGTGCCTTTCCAAGGAGCAGCCGGAGGAAGCGATTTCGCATTTGGAAGCCGCTCAGGTATACCCTCATAATTTGGGAGAAGGTAAACTCTTTGGTGCACAGGAGAACGATATTTTCTATTGGTTGGGTTGTGCCTGGGAGCAACTGGGCGATATGAAAAAAGCCAGGGGTGCCTGGGAAACAGCCTCAGAGGGATTAAGTGATCCCAGTCCGGCAATTTTTTATAACGATCAGCAACCAGACAAGATTTTCTATCAGGGACTTGCGCTACGAAAATTAGGTAAGGAAAAAGAAGCTGTAACCCGTTTTGAAAACTTACTCAATTATGGCAAAGAGCATATGAATGACGACGTGAAACTCGACTACTTTGCCATTTCATTACCCGATTTATTAATCTGGGAAGAAGATTTGCAGGTTCGTAATCGCATACATTGCCAGTATTTGATAGGTCTTGGTGCTCTGGGACTTAATAATTTGCAGGAAGCTGAAGCAGCTTTTAAAACTGTTGCGAATGCAGACTTGTACCATTTATCTGCTCATTTGCACCAGCGTATGACACATGCAGCGGTAGCCGTAAAATAAATTAAAGATGAGGTTGAAGTATTTCAAAAAACAAATGTTGGGACTTTTATTGGTATGTGTTGTCTTTTCGACATTTGCGCAGGAAAAGCCCAATATTTTATGGATAACATTTGAAGATACTTCTCCTCAGTTTATAGGCTGTTACGGCGATGCAGATGCAGAGACCCCTGTGATTGATAAAATGGCCGCTGAAGGTATACGATACACCAGTGCCTTTTCTACCAATACCGTTTGTTCTCCCAGTCGTACCGCTATTATTACAGGTGTACCTACTTATAAATTGGGAACCGGTAACCACCGCAGTAATTACAAGATTCCTGATTTTGTAAAAGGATTTCCAAAATACCTTAGGGATGCAGGCTATTACGTGACAAACAACTCAAAAACTGACTATAACGTTAATGATGAGCGCAGCTTTATCGCAGAAACCTGGGACGAAAGCTCAAATAATGCAGGATGGTGGAACAGGGAAAAGGATCAGCCATTTTTCTCCGTTTTTAATATTCCAGATTCGCATCAATCGCGCACGATGTCTATGTCTTACGAATGGTATGAAAAGAATGTTTTAGCATACCTGCCTAAGGGAAGTGATGATGTCAATTCGGTTCCTTATTTTCAGTCTGCTTCGAGTCAGGTGATAGATGCAGCGAATGATGACCCTTTAGAATTTAATGAACTTCATGAGAAACACTGGATTGCAGATACGGCCTTCAGTATGCCTTCTATATACCGTGACAGCCCCGAGATGCGCAGGCAAATGGCACGGGTCTATAACTCCTTAAAACTTACTGACATTAAAATTGGGAAGTTACTTACACGCTTAAAGCAGGAAGGATTGATGGAGAATACCATCGTTTTTATTTTCGCAGACCACGGGGAGGGAATGCCCAGAATGAAAACAAACGGGATTGGCCTGGGCTATCGGGTTCCATTTATTGTCTGGTTACCAGAGCGCTATAAACATCTGGCTCCAGAGGGAAAAACCGGGGTGGTTTCAGATAGACTTCTCACCTTTGAAGATCTTGCGCCTACCGTACTTGATCTGGCAGGCGTTACCGTTCCTGAATATTTAGAAGGTAAAAAGCTGCTAGGCAATACAGATGAAGAATGGCCCGAATATGTGTATTTAGCTTCTGACCGAGCCGACAATGGTCTGGATCTGGTGCGTTCGGTTACTGATGGGCGGTATATGTACTCCCGAAATTTCATGCCGTTTTTCCCGGAGTTGAAACACATTAATTATATAAATATTGGTGAGATAACCCAGCAGATGCGTGAAGATTTAAAAAACGGTAAACTCAACGCTGTTCAAAGTGAGGTTTTCGCATCCAGACCGGTAGAGGTACTGTATGATCTTAAAAATGATAAGTGGGAAACCAATAACCTTGCGACATCGCCGGAGTATGATCAAGTTTTGAGTCGTATGCGGGATTCTTTATTTAAACATATTGTTTCTTCCCGGGATATTATGTTTATGCCCGAATATGAAATTGCACAGCTTTCGCAAACCGATGTACCGTATGATCAGCGAATGAATATTGATTTTTTTCCGCTTCGCGAAATTTTAAACACTGCGAAACTCGTGGGGCAAACAGATGATCAAAGTATATCCAACCTCTTAAACGATCTTGAACACCCCAATAAGTTTGTTAGATACTGGGCCGCTCTCGGTTTATATAATTCGAGTGAGGTCTTAAAACAAAAGCAAATAAAAAAAATTAGTGCTCATCTGGGCGAAAACTATCTACCTGCGAAAGTGACTTTGGCTATGCTGCTCTATAACCTGAAAGAAGATGAGAAGTCCCTTGAAGTTTTAAAACATCATATAAATGCCGAAGAGCCCAATATCGCTCTTATGATTGTAAACTACCTGTTGTATACAAATGAGAGAACGCCTTTTATAGAGGCAGTTACAGAATTGAATGCCTCTGATGCTCCTTATAAAGTCAAAGCGGCCTGTCTTGATTTTCTGAATTTAGAAGGCCTGACCAATAACACGGAATAAAGAACGCAAAAATGAATCTAAACAGACACATACAGATGAAGCCTTTTTTCATTCTAGCGGTTTTTCTGATCTTTTTTAGTTCAGGAAATTGTCAAAAGAGTACTGATAAACCCAATATAGTGCTCATCTACATTGACGATCTTGGGTACGGCGATATTGGTGTAAACGGAGCGAAAGGTGTAAAAACACCCAACATTGACTATTTGGCAAATAATGGATTAAATTTCACAGATGCACACAGCACCGCAGCAACATGTACGCCTTCTCGCTACTCCTTGCTTACAGGACAGTATGCGTTTAGGAACAAGGCCCAAATTTTAGAAGGAGACGCGCCTTTAATTATTGATCCTAACCGAAGAACACTAGCAGATATACTTCAGGATGCGGGTTATACCACCGGTATTGTAGGGAAATGGCATTTAGGGCTGGGAGCGGGTAATGTTGACTGGAATAAGCGCGTTTCACCAGGACCGGCAGAACTAGGTTTTGACTATAGCTTTTTGATACCTGCAACCGGTGATCGGGTACCAACCGTTTTTCTGGAAAATCAATTTGTAGCAAATCTGGACCCCGAGGATCCAATTACGATCAATTACGGCAAACAGATTCCGGGCGGTTATCCCACCGGAAGAACCAATCCTGAACTTCTTAAGCAATACGCAGACAATTACCACCTAAGTGCCGTAACCAATGGAATTAGTCGTATTGGGTATATGAAAGGTGGAGAAAAAGCTTTATGGGTAGATGAAAAAATACCTTTTGTTTTAACTACAAAGGCCACTGATTTTATTGATAAAAATAAAAATAATCCCTTTTTCCTGATGTATTCGTTTCACGATATACACCAACCTCGAATTGCAAATGTCAAATTTATTGGATCGAGTAGTATGGGACCACGCGGAGATGTCATTGCTCAAATGGACTGGGCGGTAGGCGAGGTAACAAAAAAACTACAGGAATTAGGCTTAGAGGAAAAGACGCTTATCATTTTTACAAGCGACAACGGTCCCATCCTTGACGATGGGTATTTAGATTACGCCCGCGAATTGGTTGGTGATCACAAGCCAGGAGGTCCTTATAAAGGTTCAAAATATGTGGTGTATGAGGCAGGCACACGTATGCCAACAATCTGTTACTGGCCCGGAGTTATTAAACCGGGAACTTCTCAAGCCCTTCTTTCACAGGTGGACCTTTATGCCAGCCTTGCAGATTTAGTAGGCCAGAAACTTAAAAATGAGGATGCCCCGGATAGTCAAGCACATTGGGATGCCTGGGCTGGAAAAACCAATACGGCTCGTACGTATTTACTTGAGGAGGCTTATAATTATGCGTTGCGTAAAGATCACTGGAAATACATTCAGCCTAAAGAAAATGCCACCACACCGGGATGGATGACTGCTAAGTTTGTGGACCCCGGCTTTTTAACGCAAGCCCAGTTATTTGACTTAAAAAATGACCCCGGGGAGACAAGAAATGTTAGTAATGATTACCCGGAGCTTGTTGAAGAATTGGAAAAGCAATTGTCTGAAATATTTAAAAATCCATCAAAAACCAAATAGAACTATGATTACTGCTAAAGCAATATCTAAATATGGTCTTGTATGGATTGTTTTGTGTTTTTTAATTGCCTGTGACGATAATTCTGATGAAAATAAGGCTTTAGCAACTGCTAACGGAGAGGTTATTCAACTCGCTGGTGTATGGGCGGTAAAATTAGATTCGTTAAATACAGGAGCGGATGAGAACTGGTTTTTAAATCGGTTTGAAGGTGAAGAAATAAACTTGCCGGGTACCCTTGATGATGCTGGTATAGGTAAGAAAGACACACTTACCCCCGCGCTCAATAATTATGTCTTATCAAATTTGGCTCGCAAGCACTCCTACATTGGTAAGGCCTGGTATCAACGGGAAATACAAGTGCCAGAAAACTGGTCTGGTAAGAGTTTTGATTTAAAATTAGAACGGGTATTGTGGAGTTCTACGGTTTATATTGATAGTGTAAAGGTAGGGTCTCGCGAAAGTCTGGTGGGCAGTCATAATTATGACCTCACGGCGCACTTAAATCCCGGCCGACATCTGCTTACCGTGGAAATTGATAATTCAGATTTGTATCCAAATATTAACGTTACCGGAGACCGTTATCCACTAAAGGTAAACCAGGAGATGGCCCACGCATATACTAACCATACACAAATCAAGTGGAACGGTATACTGGGAGCGATGAACATAACAGCTTCTTCACCAAATCAACTGCAAAACCTTCAAATTTATCCTGATTTTGATAATGATGAAATCCGAGTCTCTTATCAGCAGCAGAATGCGACCGTAAAGCCTGTACTTTTTGAACTTTTAGATGCTTCAGGTGCCGTAGTGTTTTCAAAAGAAATTAAAAGTCCTGAGGTCGATGGACCGTATTTCAACTTTACAGTTGAGCGGCCTGCGGAATTAAAATTTTGGGATGAATTCAACCCCAATGTGTATATGGCTCGCATTACTAATGATGAGACATCGGCACAGGTAAATTTTGGCTACCGAAAAATAGAAAACAAAAACGCAGAGCTGCACTTAAACGATCATCGCATTTTTCTAAGAGGAAATTTAGAATGCGTCATTTTTCCGTTAACAGGCTACCCGCCTATGAAAACTGAAGCGTGGAAAAAACTCTTCGAACAAGCCAAAAATTACGGCTTAAATCACATTCGTTTTCACAGCTGGTGTCCTCCTGAAGCTGCATTTCAGGCGGCTGATGAAGCAGGAATGTATCTCCAGGTTGAATTACCACATTGGAGCCTTAAAGTTGGAGAGGATGCTAAAACTACTCAGTTTTTAAAGGATGAGGCTCAAAAAATACTTAGGGATTACGGTAATCATCCTTCGTTTGTTTTAATGTCTATGGGTAACGAACTGCAGGGTGATATGCAGACACTCAATGATATGACTGCAACATTAAAGAAACAAGACTCCAGACATTTATATGCAACGACTTCGTTTTCCTTTCAAAAGCCGGCAGGTACCCGTCCAGAGCCGGAAGATGAATTTTTTGTAGCCCAGTGGACTCAAAAAGGTTGGATTCGTGGTCAGGGAGTATTCAATAATTATCCACCCGGTTTTGAAAACGACTATACTGCAAACAGTAAACAAATAGAAGTCCCGTTAATATCGCATGAAATCGGTCAGTACTCGGTTTATCCTGATTTAAGTGAAATACCCAAATACACGGGTGTTCTTGAACCTCTAAATTTTATAGCTGTAAAAAATGATCTGGAACAGAAGGGATTGATTGATCTGGCGCCAGATTTTACCTATGCCTCGGGTAAACTGGCCGCTATGTTGTATAAAGAAGAAATTGAACGGGCGTTAAAAACACCTGCCTTTGACGGGTTTCAATTACTGCAATTGCAGGATTTTCCGGGACAGGGGACGGCCTTAGTTGGTCTTTTAAATGCTTTTTGGGAATCAAAGGGAGTCATTACCGGCGAAGAGTTTAGGGAGTTTAACAGTCCGCTGGTACCTCTTGCGCGTTTTGAAAAAGCAGTTTATGAGCAGGGCGAAAACTTCACGGCAAAAATTGAAGTCGCTAATTTTTTAGAGCCTAAAGAAAATCAAAACCTGCACATTTTCCTTAAGGACGAAAAAGGTACGATTCTTAAGGAAATGACTTTAGAGAACCTGAAACTATCTCTTGGTAACAACCCAAATTTAGGAACGTTAAGCTTCCCCATCAATGTTACGGAAGCTGCAGCGTGGACTTTAGGAATAGAATTGGAAGGAACACCATATAAAAACCACTGGCCCATTTGGGTATATCCACAAGAACCGGAGTTACGTGAAACTGAAGTTGTAGAAACCACTTCGTTTACTGAAGCCGTTGCTCTACTGGAAGCCGGTAAAACAGTTTTGCTGAGTCCTCAACCAAATGATATTAATGGTGTTCAGGGTCGATTTGTTCCAGTTTTCTGGAGCCCGGTACATTTCCCAGACCAGCCAGGTACTATGGGTTTGCTTATTGATAATCAACATAAGGCACTGGCTAATTTTCCCACAGCAAGCTACACGCAATGGCAGTGGTGGGATTTATGCATACAGTCTAAATCAGTCAGGTTAAACGGGCTTCAACTAAAACCTATCGTACGCGTGGTTGACAATTTTGTTACCAATAACGATTTGGCAAATCTTTTTGAGGCTAAAGTAGGTGCGGGTAGATTAATTTTTAGTGCGATGGATATTCAAAGTAATCTATCGAAACGTCCTGTTGCGCGTCAGTTACATGCCAGTGTTTTAAACTATATGGCTTCTGCAGATTTTGATCCGCAACAAAGCCTAAGTAAAGAAGATCTAGTACAATTAGAAGTAAAAAATTAAAAAAGAATGAGCGAGAGTAGAAAATTTATCATTGCTTTATGCGCACTGGTAACCTTGAGTGTAACTGCACAAAATCAGAAAAGGCCGGTCTATAATGCGCCTAAATGGGAAAATCCTGAGTGGGAGAATCCCGAAGTCTATCAAATTAACCGAGAAGAGCCACGTGCTACTTTTTATAATTACAGTTCGGTAGGAAATGCTTTAAAAGCAGAAGGCTGGCAGGCATCACCCAATTATAAATTGCTTAACGGCACCTGGCAATTCTATTATGCAGATGGTGTACAGGCCCGCCCTGTTGATTTTTACAAAGATGATTTTAGTACACAGGGTTGGGATACTATTGAGGTACCCTCAAATTGGGAAATGAAAGGTTTTGGTCTTCCTATATACACCAACGTTAAATATGTTTTTCCCGCAAACCCACCTTATATCCCTCACGAAATGAATAATGTGGGAACCTATCGCCGCAACTTTGAAATTCCTAAAAATTGGGATGGTAAACAGGTGTATTTGCATTTTGAGGGAGTAAGTGGAGCGACCTATGTTTATGTTAATGGTCAAATGGCAGGTTATAATGAAGGGAGTAAAACCCCGGCTGAATTCAATATCACACCCTTTCTTAAAAAAGGGCAGAATCTTTTAGCCGTTCAAATTATGCGCTGGTCTGACGCCAGTTATATGGAAGATCAGGATTTCTGGCGCCTTAGTGGTATTGAACGCGATGTATATTTAAGAGCCGAAAATCCACTATATGTCAAAGATATTCGCTTAAATGGTGACTACGATATTCGTAACAAACTAGGCGAATTTTCCGTTGAAGTTTTCTTTGGTAATGAATCAAAGCGTACGGAGAAAGGCGAGGTTGAAATTAAATTACTGGACGGGGAGAACGAACTCATGTCTACGTCAAAAAAGATAATGATTCCTTCAGATGGCGCGGGATCAGTTGGTATGGAAGAGCTCGTTCCTGAAATTCAACCCTGGTCTGCAGAAACGCCTAAACTCTATACGGTTTTAATAAGCCTGAAAGATAAGAAAGGCGATTTATTGCAGGCAACCACATTAAAAACCGGATTTAGAAATATAAAAATTGAAAACAATCAGTTTTTAGTAAATGGAAAACCGGTTTTGATCAAAGGGGTCAACTTACACGATCATGATGAACGAACCGGGCATGTGATTACACCTGAACTTACCCGAAAGGATTTACAACTGATGAAAGAAAATAACGTAAATGCGATACGTTGCAGTCATTATCCTAAAAACCCTTTTTTCTATGCAATGACAGATGAATTTGGGTTTTATGTAGTTGATGAGGTTAATATTGAAACGCACGGTATGGGTACCACCAATCAGGGATTGGATAATAATATCGAACGACAAAAAGTGCATCCTGCTTACCTCCTGGAGTGGAAAGGAATGCATATGGACCGCACAAAGCGCATGTTTGAACGGGATAAAAACCATCCTTCAATAGTAACCTGGTCTTTGGGAAATGAGGCAGGTAATGGTGAAAATTTTATGGCTACCTACGCTTACCTTAAAGAAATGGATCAAACCCGGCCTACACAATATGAGGGGGCTACGGGATATAGCAATACCGACATTCAGGCGCCTATGTATGATCGAATTCCTAAAATCACAAAGTATGCTGAGGGAGACCCGCAAAGACCTTTAATTCTGTGTGAATATTCGCACGCGATGGGAAATAGCCTGGGTAATTTTCAGGACTATTGGGATACAATTGAAAAATACGATGTGCTTCAGGGCGGCTTTATTTGGGATTGGGTAGATCAGGGCTTAGTAGCTACAACCGCCAACGGAGAGGAGTACTGGGGTTATGGTGGTGATTTTGGTGCAGAAAATCTTCAGAATGATGGAAATTTTTGTTTAAACGGTATTGTAAACGCTGATCGTTCCCCGCATCCCGGCCTTAGTGAATTGAAAAAGGTCTATCAGAATATTGGCTTTTCTAATTTCGACATAGATGCCAAAACAGTAGAGGTTCACAATAAATATTTCTTTACAGAATTAAAAGATTTTGACATTAGCTGGGAACTCTTACGCGAAGGGGTGTCAATAGCTAAAGGCGTGCTGGCTCCTATAAATCCTGCACCCCAAGAGCGTGTAGTTACACCCGTAGATATCCCGGTTATCAATCAACCCGGGGAGTACCAACTGCGATTTTCAGCCAAAACAAATACAGTAATGCCGCTGCTTGAAGTGGGGACCGTTCTGGCTCAGGAAGAATTTATTTTTGGTAATTACAACTACATATCAGAATGTGAAATAGATACATCCGTTTCTTTTACGGCAAGTAATTCTGATGACACGCTTGTATTAAAATCAGATTTGGTTACCCTTTCTTTTAATACGCAAAGCGGAAGGATGACGGGTATAGATTATGGGGACGGTAATGTATTGCTTCAGGGAATACAACCCAACTTCTGGCGACCTACAACCGATAACGATTATGGTTTTAGAATGCCGCAGGTTTTCGGTGTGTGGAAAACAGCAAGTACTAATCAAAAATTAGCCAATTTCAGCTTAATGTCGGCGGGTAAAGAACTTGATCTTGGTAAGCTAAAGAATAAAAAGTTAGGAAATAGAGCATTGGTGGAAACTGAGTTTGAACTGGGTGAAAATATAGGAAAGGTGAAAATTACTTACGAGATGCAAGCAAATGGTGAATTAAAAGTTACTCAGGACCTATATGGGCTCCAGCCAGATCTGTCTAATATGCCTCGCTTTGGTTCTAATCTTATCTTAACGAATGAGTACGATACCGTAAACTGGTACGGGCGGGGACCCCAGGAGAATTATCAGGATCGCAACACAGCGGCTTTTGTAGGTAACTATACTGCTGATGTAGCAGATTTATACTTCCCTTATGCCAGACCTCAGGAAAACGGTTACAAAACTGATACCCGCTGGGTAAGTTTTACAAATGACGCAGGTAAAGGTATTCTGGTAGTGGCGCCGGCGCTCTTTAGTTTTAGCGCACATCACCAGTATAATAGTGATTTTGATGCAGGTAAAGAGAAGCAACAGAGACACACCATAGATATAAAGAAGCGCGACCTTGTTAATGTTAATATTGATGCTGAACAAATGGGAGTGGGGGGAGACACCAGTTGGTCTGCTCAACCTTTAGCTCAATATCAGATTGAAGCAAAACCAATGACATACTCGTACATCATCAAACCTCTTTAATCAATAAAAACATATACCGTGATAAAACTATTTAAAAACCTTTTGCTAGTAGGATTAGTCTGTTTTACAGTGATAGCCTGTGCTCAAAAGAAGTCAGCTATTACAGAATTTGATAACGAAAACCCCGTGTTTTATGATACTGATAGTGTTCACATCAATGCTCATGGAGCCGGGATGCTTTATGTTGATGATACCTACTATTGGGTTGGCGAACATAAAGTCGCAGGTGGTCGTGGCAATAAATCCTGGGTTGGAGTACGTATGTATTCCTCAAAAGATCTATACAACTGGAAGAATGAAGGCGTTGCCCTAAAAGTAGTAAAAGACACAACCAGTAAATTACAGGAAGGTTCGGTAATTGAAAGACCTAAAGTGATTTATAATGATAAGACTGGCAAATATGTGATGTGGTTTCATCACGAATTAAAAGGTCAGGGATATGATGCCGCATTGACGGGTGTTGCCGTTTCAGACAGTGTGACAGGACCCTATGAATATTTGGACAGCTTTAGAATGCATCCTGGCGTATGGCCTGTAAATTTTAACGAAGAGCAACAGGCCTGGGCTAAAGAACTTCTCAATCAGGATATAGGTCGTAAAGAGGCCTTAGAAGCCGGGGTGTATCTCGCACGGGATTTTGAAGTAGGGCAGATGTCCCGTGATATGACACTGTTTAAAGACGATGATGGTACAGCATATCATATCACAGCATCAGAAGAGAACGGGACCCTGATCATTTCAAAACTGGCACCTGATTACTTATCCTTATCTGATGAATATGTACGGGTTTTTCCCGGAGGTAATAATGAGGCTCCTGCTATTTTTAAGAAGGATGGAAAATATTATATGTTCACCAGCGGACTTACCGGCTGGGATCCAAATCCTGCAAGATCTGCCGTAGCAGAAAATATGATGGGACCCTGGACCGCTTTGGGAAATCCTGTCCGCGGCACCGAGGAAGAACGCAAGACAACGTTCAGGACACAAAGTACCCATGTGATACCGGTGGAAGGAAAAAAAGATGCTTTTATTTTTGTGGCTGACAGATGGACGCCTCAGGATGCTATAAAAGGGGAGTACATTTTTCTGCCTGTAGAATTTGAAGACGGTAAACCTGTTTTGAGGTGGTATCCACAGTGGGATTTGAGTTTTTTTGACAATAAATAATAGACACCTATGAAAACCTATTTTAAAATCATAAGCCTTTACTTAGTAATTGTGGTAAGTGCCTGTAAGAGCAGCAATTCTTCAGAGGAATCTAGTTCAGCTTCAGTAGTGTCTGCAGAGAGCCCCCCTAATGTTATTGTAATATTAGTTGACGATGCTGGTTACATTGACTTCGGCTTTATGGGTAGTGAAGATCTGGATACTCCGCGTATTGATGAGCTGGCAGCTAGTGGAACCGTTTTTACAGATGCCCACGTAAGCGCCACTGTGTGTGCACCATCTCGGGCGGGATTAATTACCGGCCAGTATCAGCAACGTTTTGGCTTTGAAGCCAATGGGACCGGAGGTATAGGCCTTAGTGATGAGGTACAAACCATCGCCGATGTTTTTAAGATTAATGGATACAATACCTATGCCTTAGGTAAATGGCATCTTGGGGAGGATACCTCAGACCATCCCAATCAACGGGGCTTTGATGAGTTTTATGGGTTTCTGGCCGGTAGTAGATCGTATTTTCCAATAAAGAATCCATCAGAGTATAATATGCTTCAACATAATGGAGAGCGTGTAATTTTTGATGGCTATATGACTGATGTTCTGGGAGATCAATCGGTAAAATTTGTAGAACAAAGTGCGGATAAGCCATTCTTTATGTATTTAGCCTACAATGCTGTGCATACGCCTATGGATGCAAAAGAAGAAGATCTGGAAAAATACAAAGACCATCCCCGTCAAAAGCTTGCCGCGATGACCTGGTCTCTGGATGAAAATGTGGGAAAATTAGTAGACAAGTTAGAAGCGCTTAATTTGCGTGAAAATACCCTCATTTATTTTCTAAGTGACAATGGTGGTGCACACAATAACGATTCTAAGGAAGGACCTCTAAAGGGCTGGAAAGGAAACCAGTTTGAGGGTGGCCACAGAGTACCATTTGTGTTAAGCTATCCAAAACTAATTGAGGGTGGCAATACCTTTGATGGTCTCTCTTCTTCACTGGATATTTTTACTACATCTCTTGCTGCTGCTGGTATCGAAAAACCTAAAGATATCATCTTAGATGGTTCTAATTTGCTTCCTTATTTAACCGATGAGAAGCAGGGAGATCCCCATGAGCAATTATTTTGGCGAAAATTAGAAGAAAGTGGTGCACGCTTAGGAGATTATAAAACAGTACGTCTTAAAGATTTTGGTGTCAATTTGTACAATCTGGAAAAAAATCTGGGTGAGACGATTAATATTGCTGAAGCGGAAGAAGATCAACTTAACAAGTTAGAAAATGCTTTCAAAAACTGGGAGCATAGTTTAATGGCGCCGCTTTGGGATGAAGGTGATGAGTGGATGGATGTAACCTACCACATTAATAAAAGCCTGATGCAGAACAAAGAGCCTTTATACAAAGATATCTGGGATCCTGCTTTTAAAACCGATCGCGAATATATCAAGCGTTGATTTTTATTAACTATTCAATTCTTTCTCCCGGGGAGAACGCGTGAACTAATTACAATTTTATGAAGTATTTCATTCTTTTTTGCCTGCTGTTGATTCCTGTTCTAGGTAGTTCTCAAAACAATACACAAGAAACTTATAAAATAGATTTGCGCGTTCCTGAAAAAGAGATTTACTCCAAGCATTTAGAACTCGGCGGAAGCAATAGTGATGGGACGAAATACGAAGTCAATAACTATTACATTTCAAAAAATGGAAAACCCATAATTCCCATTACTGGGGAATTTCATTTTTCCAGATTTCCCGAAGCCTATTGGGAAGAAGCTATTCAGAAAATGAAAGCTGGCGGGATTAATATGATTGCCACCTATGTTTTTTGGAATATGCACGAGGAGATTGAAGGTGAGTTTATTTGGGAAGGTAACCGGGATGTACGCAAGTTTATAGAATTATGTGCCCAATATGATATGCCTGTTATATTACGTATAGGACCATTTGGTCACGGAGAGATACGAAATGGGGCATTACCAGACTGGCTTTTGGCAAAACCAATAACAATACGATCTAACGATCCTCAATACCTATTTTATGCAGAGCGGTTATACAATGAAATAGGAAAGCAGATTAAAGGCTTGCTGTTTAAAGACGGGGGACCTATAATCGCAACTCAACTGGAAAACGAGTATCAGGCATCTGCAGCCCCCTGGGGTTTAACCTATCCGGGTCAACCTCTCGACTATACCAGCGCCGAGCGTGATAAGGCAGTAACCTTAAATGGTGTGGGTATTGCAACAGTTGACAACCCGTATGCCGATTTGGGAACAGAACATATGCGCGTATTAAAATCCTTTGCACAAAAGGCGGGAATCATTACTCCATTATACACAGCAACAGGATGGAGCCGGGGTGCAATTATCCCCAATGAGACCTTACCCGTAACAGCTGCTTATCCCTATCCCACCTGGACAAAATCTCCTGATTTGTCTCCTTTTTATTTGTATTCTGACATGCATAAAACTCCCGATTACAGTCCGGTGAACTATACGGTTTCTGACTATCCTGCTTTTGCTGCAGAATTGGGGGGCGGTATTATGGCAACCTATACGCGAAGACCCTTGGTTCCTGCAAAAAGTCTTGATGCGTTAATCAATCGCTGTCTGGGAAGCGGTGCTAATGGAATAGGATATTATATGTATCACGGGGGATCAACACCTCGCGGTAAAACTAATTTTTTTAGCGATGAAGCATTTGGTTCGCCTAAGATTTCTTATGATTTTCAGGCACCTATCGGTGAATTTGGGGAAGTAAGAGCTTCTTTTCACAGACTCAAACTATTGCATAATTTTATAAATACATTCAGTGAAGAACTTGCACCTATGCAAACCGTTCTGCCTGAAAATCACACTACCATAACACCTGAGAATGCTTCAGATTTGCGGTACGCCGTTCGTTTTAAAGACGAGTCCGGTTTCCTGTTTCTAAATAATTTTCAGGATGATGCGGATATGAATCCACAGAAAAATGTGCAAGTGGATTTACAGTTCAATAAAGAAACCCTTCGTATTCCGGAGCAAGGCGGATTTGACCTGGAAACAGATGAGAATGTAATATTTCCATTTAATTTTAAGATGAAAGGGCTCAATCTTAATTACGCTACAGCCCAATTGATGACCCGCTTTGAGAATGCAGGGACTGATTATTATGTGTTTTTTGCACCTCAGGGTACAGCTGCTGAATTTTCCTTTGAGGCAGACCAATCTTTTAAGATTATTAAAGAACGAAGTATTGCAGTCGAAAAGAATAGCAAACGCTGGCTGATTCGTCCAAAACCAACAGGAGTAGCTCAATTTACTTTTCAGAAGGGAAAAGATAGAATAACGGTTTTGGTTTTACCAAAAGAGAAAGCGCTAAAGAGTTGGCTGTATAATGAGGGTAATTCTTCCCGGCTTTTAGTTACAGATGCTGTAGTGTTAGAAACTGGAAAATCACTCAAACTCCTATCTAAAGGTTCTAATCAATTTGAATTTGAATTGTTTCCTAAAATCATTCAGAAACCGGGTGTTAATTATGGTTCCGTAAAAAAACTCAGGTCAAACACTCTTTTTTCTTCTTTTGAAATACAACTTCCTGAACAACAATTAGATTTCTCGAGTGAACAATTTTCTGAGAGACGTCTTGTAATTGATTTTAAAGGTGGGATTCCTAAGGAACTCAATAATGTTTTTATGAATCTTGATTATGAGGCTGATACTGCGATGGGTTTTTATGATAATGAGCTTGTGGCAGATCAACTTTATCTGGGGATTCCCTGGGAAATAGGGCTTCGGGAGCTTATAAATCTCAAAGGCGCGCAAGAAATGAACTTCTATTTCAGACCTATTCAAAAAAATGCACCCTATTTAATTGATTTAAAAAGTACATCAGGATATTCTGGGAATACCGGTAAAGTAGTGGTCAATTCCGTTGAATTTATTCCGGAGTATACCGTTCAATTAGAATTCGAGTAAGAGTCCTGGTATATTTTAATTCATTGCTTAATAAGTACTCTCTGTATAATGGAAAAAAAATTGAAGTACATTTTTTGTATTCTGAGCTTTGCAGTTTTCAGTTTCGGCCAGGTTTTTTCAGCTACCGGAGATGGCTCTTTAAGTGATTCTAATCTTAAATACATAGGTAGGTGGGACAAGTCCTGTAAAACCGTCTACCATAGTTATTGGGGAGGTGCTTATTTTAAAACGCTTTTTTCAGGAACCACTGTACAACTCAAATTAGACGCTGCTGTAAATCTATATGTAAACATTGATGGAGCAGGATTTAAAAAGTTTGAGGCGCGAGATAGTCTGTTGAACTTAACTCCTACCGGTCTGGAACCCGGAGTTCACACGCTTGTTGTTGCCGCTGCTTATGCAAATGATGAGATACAATTCAAAGGACTTAAACTTGACCCGGGAGCAGAAACGTTTTCACCTCCTGTCAATGATCTTATAGAATTTATAGGAAATTCAATTACTTCCGGACAAAACACTACAAAAGGAAATCTTTCTGCTTACGCCTGGCTTACCGGAGAGTCTCTGGATCTGGAGCATACTCAAATTTCACAACCGGGAATTACTTTGACAGATGGTTATCATTATGAGGGTGATTGGGCACCAAAACGCGGGCAAATCTCTCAGTATTTTCTAACAAAGCAACCCAATCATCAGAAAAATAATCTCTGGAACTTTGACACCTATACTCCTAAAATAATTGTGATAAACCTGGGAACTAATGATTATAATTTAAATGTTCCGGGTACCATTTTTAGCGAAAACTATAGGAATTTTTTAAAACAAATTCGAACTAAATTTCCAAAGACAGAAATCTTTGTTATGCGCACGTTTGGTGGGTATTATGCTTCGGAAACAGCACGTGTTGTGGACCAATTTAGAAGGAATGATCTCAGAATTCACTATATAGACACCAGCAACTGGCTTTCACATCCGGAAGATTTTGTTGACACCAATCATCCCAATGACCAGGGGCATATCAAAGTGGCTTTAAAACTTTCTGAAATTTTAAACTCCTTTTTAGAATTACATTAAAAATTAAAGACCTCTTCGATGAGAATTCTCAGTATTGTCAATATCATTTTTAACCTGCTATTCTTTCTAAATAGTAGCGCGCAACAGACATTTGATCTATATACAGATAAAATTCCAAATTCGAAGCCTTATGACGTTAAAGAAGGTAAAGGCATTTGGTCTCTTGGACATAACTATGTTACCAATGTGACTCATCCTACACTAACGGCATTCCTACCTGATCCTAATAAAGCTTCCGGTACGGCAGTCATCATATGTCCTGGCGGAGGTTATCGTGTGTTAGGTATGAGCAGAGCTGGTTATGATATTGCAAAGGTATTTCAGAAACTAGAAGTAGCAGCTTTTGTTTTAAAATACCGTTTACCTTCTGATAAAACTATGGTTAATAAAAGCATAGGACCTTTACAAAATGTTCAGAGGGCTTTTCAAATCGTAACGGAGAATGCTGAGAACTGGAATATCAATACTTCAAAAATAGGTGTAGCCGGATTTTCTGCTGGGGGACATTTAGCAGCATCTGCAGCTACACATTACAGAAACGCTTACATTGATAACGAAAAGCAAATAAATTTAAGACCCGCTTTTCAAATATTAGGTTTTCCTGTTATAAGCTTTACAGATAGTCTTGCTCATAAAGGCTCTAGAACAAATTTACTGGGTGAAAAACCATCTTCTGATCTTATTTTAAAATTTTCTAATGAGCTTTTAGTGACAAATAATACTCCGCCTGCATTTATTTTTCATTCAGGAGATGATAGAACAGTTCTTGTAGGTAATAGTTTAAAATACTACGAGGCGCTTTATAAAAACAATGTTCCGGCCGAATTGATGATTTATCCAAGCGGGGGGCACGGGTACGGCTTGAATAACCCATCAACACCTTCTAAATGGATTGAAGAGTGTACTAACTGGATGATTGCAAATGGCTGGCTTGATTAACGAAAGAGAAAATTTATTTGTAGCTAGTCGAGATATTTTTTTAATTCTAAAAGTTACAACGATCTCAGTTGCTTCAAAACAACTTTGGCTATTTTGTGAAAACTGAAATCTACATTAAGAGACCAAAAATTCTGATGTAAAATGGTAGTTTTAAGAGTGGCCCTAGGAAACTTAAAATAGCTCAATAAATTAATACAGCCCTTTGGAACTACAGAAACTAAAACAAAGATTGACAGATTTGAACTATTTAACACAGGTCAGAATATTGATATTTCTGATTACATTTCAGCCATTAACTACCCGTGCTCAAGAAAAGTTGGTTCAGCTGAATCAAGTCAAAGTACTCAAGCGAACTGTACTGACAACTACGGCATATTGTTCAGACGGTAGTGACCGTGCCAGAGAAGGTAAGCCCAGATTTCACGGGCCTATGGTTGCAAGAATCAATTCTTACAAGGGTTATCAGTATATTAGCTATTATGAGGCTAACGGCGATATAGTTGTAGCGAGAAATGAGATAGGTCAAGAAAAGTGGGAAAAATTGATTATTCCAGATTATAAAATGACCTCTCACGACCGTCATAATAAAATCGCCTTAGGTATTTCAAAAGCAGACGGGGTTATCCATTTGTCATTTGACCATCACAACTCAGAAACATTCAACTATTCAAAAAGTATAGCTGGAGTGGCCAGTGATCCAAAAAACTTTGAGTGGAAGTCAGACCTTTTTCAGTTACAGCCCAATCTGGGGTTGACAGAGCAGTTTGGCCTAATAACGTATCCCATTTTTTATGAGATTAAACATTCAGGAGATTTGTTGATGTACTGGCGTACCGGTGGTGCTACTGGCGGAGAAATGAATTTGGCGAGATACGAGTCATCTGCTGGCAGGTGGAATTTTATAGGTCAGATATCTTCTAGAGAGGGTTCCTATAATTCTGCAAATGGAACAAGAGGTCCTTATCATGCAGGTTTCATTTCAGATAACACGGGAGTTATTCACGTAGGCTGGTTGTGGCGCGAGGCCTATGATCAAAGAGACTTTAAGAACACCCTGGGAAATCATGGTATTTCTTATGCTCAAAGTTCTGACGGCGGTAAAACATGGTTTTCTGAAAATGAAGTTCTGGTGGCTGATGTTGATAACAGTCTGCGTATGTCAATTGACAATTTAGGTACACCACCTATTTCTGTGCCTATGAGATTAGACCCTAGCAATGTGGGATTTACCTCTATTTATGATGAGAATCAGGAGCATCTTCTTTTTATGGTGAAACACTTAAATGAAACTATGGAAGATACTTATAACTATTTATACGTTAGAGATAAAGACGGAAACTGGTATAAACAGAAGACAGGAATGAAATTTGGGGGGAGTATGGCCCTATTGGGTAATAAATTATTGATTTGTAACACTACTGGAATTTTCTATTCCGAAGAATCTGAAGGCTATAAAATCTGGCATAAACTAGATTTTCCTTTTAACCTTAAAAGTGGAAGCACTCAGTGGGATTTTGACAGACTGAATATGGGGTTTCTAAGTTTCGCGATTCAGTATAATCCAAAAAAATTGGGTGAACCTACACCAGTTGAGGTTTTTGAACTAAGCCTTTTGTAAAGTATCGTTTTTCAAATGCTAGATGTCTTGGGTAGGCGTTTAGATAATTGAAATCGGTGTAAGATTTGAAAGTGAAATTGAAAAATCTGTTTCTTAATCTTCAATCATATCCGAAATAGAGGTTCTTCTTTTTTTTGAATTGTAAAGCCAATATCCTGATTTTCTTAACCGGATTTTACGGCAGGTTCTTCTTGAGCCCCTGCTCGAAAATCCTGAAAAATCAGGTGCCGTCTTGGTCATTTTAAGGGGTTTCTAATGGCTAAGGCCTTGCTTGTTTTTCGGGACAGCGAAAAACAGGCAGAACCTAACCAATTCTAGATTAAACCCGACGGCTCCGCTCGCTTAACTTCCCGTACGCTTACTGCGCATCCGGTTTTAAAAGAATTGCTAAGGTCCTTATGGAACT
>PAPI01000019.1 GCA_002708845.1 Leeuwenhoekiella sp. | reverse complement strand
ACAATCACCGGTACTGCCGATTCTGCTGATGATTTGGTAGTAGTTGTGGATGGAGTAACCTATACTGAAGGCGACGGCAATCTCACAGATAACGGGGATAACACCTGGATTTTGGTAATCCCAACACCTCTTGCAGATGGTACTTACGATGTGATGGCCACTACTACAGATGCAGCCGGCAACAGTTCATCAGACGCCACAACAGATGAGTTGACCATAGATACAATGGCACCCACGGTTCCAACAGTAGATTTCTTAACTACAAACGACAACACACCAACGATTACCGGTACTGCTGATTCTGCTGATGATTTGGTAATAGTTGTTGACGGGGTAACCTATACTGAAGGTGACGGCAATCTCACAGATAACGGGGATAACACCTGGACGCTAATAATCCCAACGCCACTTGCAGACGGTACTTACGATGTGATGGTCACTGCTACAGATGCTGCGGGCAACAGTTCATCAGACGCCACAACGGATGAGCTAACAATTCAGTCTGCAATTGCAACGGGGAATCCTCAACAAACCTTCTGTGTTAGTGAAGCGGCAACAATAGCAAATTTAGAACTCGATCAGGATACGGTAATATGGTATGATGCTTCTACAGGGGGTAATTTTCTTGCAGAGGATACTTTACTGGAAGATGGAAAAACGTATTATGCAGCTCTGGTAGTATTGGGAACTGAAGTTGACACCCGCTTTGCGGTGTCGGTCTCACTAACCAATCCCGTTGCACCCACAATCAGTGCTTCCACAGATATACCTTGTCTTGGTGTTGAGGTTACGTATACAACCCAGTCTGGGATGAATAACTACAACTGGCAGGTACCTGCATCTGGTAACGTGATTTCAGGGGGTTCTGCTACCGATAATTTTGTGGTAGTTGTTTGGGATATTCCGGGAACAGAGAGCGTTTCGGTAAATTATGAGGCCAGTACCGGGTGTATTTCAGATACTCCGGCTTCTATCGAAGTTTCTCCGGTTGCCTGTTCAGATTTAATAATTACTAAAACTGTAGACAATGACGTGCCTGCGATTGGCGAGATCGTGGTTTACACGGTGACCATTCAGAATACAGGTTCTGTTAATATAAGTCTTATAGAAGTTGAAGATAAGTTGCCTTCAGATCTCGAATTGGTGAGTTTTCAAACTTCAGTTGGCGCTTATAATTCTGTGACAGGTATATGGTCAATACCTGAACTCGAGGCAAATGATAGTGCTGTATTGACAGTTTCGGCACGAGTACTCGATGGAGAAAATTATCTTAATCGTGCGAGTATCATTAACTCATACCCTCTGGATTTAGATACCAATAATAATATTGATGAGGTTACGCTAACGCCAGATTGTCTGATGGTATTTAACGAGTTTTCACCTAATGGCGATGGTATAAATGATTTGTTCAAAATACGCTGTCTAGAGCAATATCCGGAAAATACGCTAATGATCTTTAATCGAGTAGGACAAAAAGTGTATTCAAGTGTAAACTATGAGAATGATTGGGATGGTGTTGCTAATGTAACCACCGGATTCAATTCCACAAAAGGATTGCCTAGTGGTACCTATTATTATGTACTGGAAATTAATGCTGGACGTACTCTCAAAGGCTGGTTATATATAGCTAACTAAAACTTCAAAAAGCGATGATCATGAATTTTAAAATTAAAGGTATCATATTTTCTGTTTTGATTTTCTTCAGCTATGTACTGGAGGGATTTGCTCAGCAAGATCCAAATTACACACAGTATATGTACAACACGATGACTATAAATCCCGCCTATGTGGGTTCTACAGACTATTTGAACATCACAGCAGATTATAAAGCGCAGCTAACTGGTATTGATGGTGCTCCAGAAACTAACAATGTTGGGATTGAGAGCCCCGTGACCTATAACGTGGGACTTGGTCTTAATATAACACGAGATGTTTTGGGACCTATTGAAGATTTAAAAGTCGACGGTAATTTTTCCTATTCTTTACAGGTAGGGGTGGATACTTATTTGTCTTTTGGTCTCAAAGCAGGCTTTAGGGTACTTAATGTTGATTTTACAAAGGGTATCTACGAAAACCCAAATGACCCGGCATTTATGAATAACATCGACAATCAATTTTTGGGTGTTTTAGGAGCAGGGACTTATTTATATACTGATAAATGGTATTTGGGTTTGTCAACGCCCAATTTCTTTTCACAGGAATATTTTAATGAGGAAGATACCCGTGTGGAGACTGAGGAAATGAGTATTTTTTTGATTGGGGGTTATATATTTGACATCGGCTCCAGAACCAAATTTAAACCAGCAGCTTTATTTGACTATGTTCAGGGTGCTCCCTTGCGAACTAATCTTTCCGCAAACTTTTTATTATATGAGAGACTTACCCTTGGGCTGGCTTACAGTATGGATGCTTCAGTAGGAGCACTGGCCGGTTTTCAAATTTCCGATTCTGTCTTTATAGGCTACGCCTATGAATACAATACTTCAGATTTTAATCAATACAATGATGGAAGTCACGAATTACTGATTAAATTTTCTTTAGCTCGTAAGCGTGGCGCTACGTATTCACCCAGATTCTTTTAAATAAATCTCCATGAAAAACAAAATTGCTTTTATTTTAATTCTAAGCATAGGTATTTCGGGCCTGGCCCAAAAAACACTAAAAGAGGCAGATGCTCTTTTTGAACGTTTTGCATATGCAGATGCAGCTTTGGCCTATGAACGTTACATTGAAGATGCATCAACTATATCTCCTGAAACCTGGCAACGATTGGGCTATACCTATTACAATTTAAAAGACTATGTAAATGCGCTTAATGCCTACAGTAATTGGCATGAAATCAATAATCCCCAAGGAGATGCCTTAAAAGGATTTTATTATTACGATACGCTACGTAGATTGAAGGAATACGATAAGGCAAATCAGCTGGCAGAAGCCTATTTTAATAAATTCAACACCAGAGACAAGTTCATTGACTATGATGAAGAACAAGCCAGATTTGATGAATTATTACAGGCAGATACGTTATATACCGTTAAAAACTTACCTCTTAATTCACAATATGCAGACTTCGCAGCAAGCTTTTATAAAAATGAATTTGTTTTTACTTCGTCTAGAAATAAGGAAGACAATAAAATCTATGAGCGAAATAAAACGCCTTATTTATCTATTTACAAAACTTCAAATCCGGAAGCTGTTTCTGAAGTACGTTTATTTAGTGAAGATATAGAGACCCCTTTTCATGATGGAACGTCATCTTTTACGGCTGATGGTCGCTATATGTATTACGCTTCAAGTTTTCAAAGTGGAGCTAAAAAAGTATTCAGTGATGAAAAACGGAATTTTTTCAAAATATACAGAGTAGATCTCAGTCAAAAGAAACTAAAAAAAGAGCTTCTTGCGTTTAACGGAGATGATTACTCAACGGGGCAACCATACATTACTCCTGATGGCAAAAAGCTCTACTTTGCTTCAGACATGCCCGGCGGCTACGGTAAGGCTGATATTTATGTATGTGAGGTTTATGAAGACGGCACTACGTCCCAACCTACTAATCTGGGACCAGAA
Organism: Leeuwenhoekiella sp.; assembly: GCA_002708845.1. Classification (GTDB taxonomy): domain Bacteria; phylum Bacteroidota; class Bacteroidia; order Flavobacteriales; family Flavobacteriaceae; genus Leeuwenhoekiella. Next base: position 191,315 of record PAPI01000019.1, on the reverse strand, counting down.
ATTAATACGATTGTAGATGATTTTTTTCCATTTTTCAAAGAGGGTGTTCTGTATTTCAGTTCTGCAGGTCACTTAGGATTTGGCGGTCTTGATATGTACAAGTCTTTTTATAGAGATGGAATCTTTGGAACTCCCATAAATCTGGGGCAGGTGATCAATACCAATGCAGACGACTTTGCTTATGTAGAAGGTAAAACGCCAAATACGGGTTATTTTTCATCTGATCGTGCAGGGGGTAAGGGCGATGATGATATTTATGAGTTTACCTATAATCTGGAGCTTTGTCAGCAGTTTATCTCAGGAACAGTTTACGATCTGGACACACGGAAACCTATACCAGGTGCTCTTGTTACAGTATACATTAACCAAAATGAGAAATATAGTGAAGTAACTACAGATGAAAACGGGACTTACCGGCTTGAAGTGCTTTGCGAAACTGACTATGCAATTGAAGCGCATAAAGCAGGCTATAGTAAAGATGGTTTAAACTTAAGTACCGATGTGACCCCCGGAAGAACAATGAAGATGCTTGATTTTAAAATCAAGGATCTCTCAGAAATTTTTACTACTGATGGAAATGTCGAAAAAATAAAGGTTGATCCCATCTATTTTGAATATTATCGTTACAATATTAATTCGGTAGCAGCCATTCAGCTTCAAAAGGTTGTAGATGTGATGAACGCTTACCCTGATATGATGATAAAAATTGAATCACATACAGACCAGCGGGGTACTGATTATTTTAATAAGCAGTTATCAACGAATCGAGCAGAAGCCACACGAGATTGGCTTATTAGCCGTGGAATAGCAGCAAATCGTATCGAGAGCGCTATTGGCTATGGGGAAAGTAGGCCTATAAATATTTGTGATGAACAGGGGGCTAACTGTACAGAAGTTGAGTACTCAGAAAATAGAAGGTCTGAGTTTATCGTCGTGAGACGCTAGATATTTAAATACGCTTTGAGCAGCCCATGCTGTTTATTTGGGGAGAGGCCCGAAGCTTTTTAAGCTTCGGGCTTTTAATTTAAATAGGAGTGCTAGATTCAAATCTGAAATGTTAAAGTGGCGGTCAGTTTGTTAAAAGTTGAAAAAAATGAGGAATTCCGTAAAAATTTGTTGATACTATTTAAGTTCTTTGATCTGGCTGAACGAAAGTAAGTAGTCTTTAAACTTCGGTCAGGTGATTTCATAAAAAGATGGCAGATCACACTCTTAGTTATATTAATTCGTAAGCTGTAGGGGGCGTATCGGATTAATTATTAGAGTGCTGATCTGCCTTTTTTCTTTCTGTCATCTTTAAGCTCCCCATAAATTATAGGCAAAGAGTAAAAGGATAAAACCTACAAGGCCTTGTAGAAATGTCGCAAAGGTGTGTGTGCGGTACGCCTCTTTAACGCTCATTTCTCCAAGCTGACTTACAATCCAGAAATACGAATCATTTGCGTGTGAAACAGTTACTGAACCGGCCCCAATGGCTAGGATAGCCCAGACTTTTCCTGCCTCCGAATCAAGACCCAGTGCAGGAAGCAGCGGTAAAAGAATTGACGATACGGTAATCAAAGCTACTGTTGATGAACCCTGCGCAGATTTAAGAACCGCCGCCAGAAAAAATGGTATAGCCAGGCCAATAGATGCATTAAACTGCAAATTCTCAAAACCTTGTGTGAGATTTGCCTGTTGAATAACACTTCCCAGTGCACCTCCCATTGCGGTAATCAATAAAATAGGTGCAGCCTGCCGTATTCCTTTTTCTATAACTTCATGTATTGAAATGCTTTGTTTCAGGCACAAATAGAAAGCAGTCAATACACCAACTAAAAGTGCAATAATCGGATCGCCAAGAAATTCGAGTCCCGCAATTAGAAAATGTAAAACATTTATTCTTGAGAAAAACGGCGTAAATGCTGCAAGAGCCATAAGAAGTATGGGAAGCGCAAGTGGAATTATAGCCAGTCTGAAATTTAGATTTTGAAGTGTTTTTTGTTCAGGTTCGGTACTGCTGGCCATTTCAGTTAGACTTTCCCTGAACTTTGCCTTTCTAAACAGATAATACGCGTAAAATGCACCTATTAGCATAAGAATCAATGCAAAAAACCCACCCCCAAGTAAGAGCAGGTAGAGATTTTCCAGCTTCAAATTTGCAGCTGCTGCTAGAGGACCCGGTGTGGGTGGAACTAGCACGTGAGCAGAAAATAATCCTGTTGAGAGCGCGATGGTCAGGCCGTTACGTCTAAGATGATTTCCCAGTGCCATTTTTTTGGTTAACGGCGCCAGGATTACAAAGGCTGCATCGCAAAAGACGGGGATCGAAACGATATAGCCCAATCCGCTCACTACAAAGGGCAAAGGTAACCTGCGAAATTTCTGAAGAATTGTCTCAGCTATAATCTGAGTAGCATGTGTTGCTTCAAGTGCAGCACCTATAAAAGAACCAAAAAGAATGAGCAAACCTATGTTTTCGAACATACTTCCAAAACCTACCGAGATGACTTTAGGGATTTCGATCAAGGGGGTTTGCAGTAACATTGCGAGGCCCAGGGCACTTATGAGCAGTACAAAAAATGGATGCCACCGTAAATAACTGGTACCAATAATTATCCAAATAATAACGATGCCAATAAATAAAAGGTCTAAACTCATATCAGATAAAATCTTTAAGAGTATGTACAACTTTATCCGTTAGCAGCTTTGAAGCATTTTCCTTGGCGTAGTCCAGAGACATTGCTTCGGTTTTGATTGCGAAGGCTTCTGTAAAACCACCTTCTTTTAAAACACGGGGAGAGGCTGTAACTCCACCAGAGTATAGCAGGACTGATTTTTTGTGTTTTTGGGCTAAAGCTGCAATTTTAAAAGGAACCTTACCAAATTTACTCTGGTCATCGGTACGTCCTTCCCCTGTAATAATAAGATCTACCTGTTTTATTTGATCCTCAAGTGCGGTGAGTTCTGAAAGAATATCGAAACCATTTTTAAGTTCTGCCTGAGCAAATGCAAGCAACCCTGCAGCAGTACCTCCGGCAGCACCGCCACCATCGCAATCCAGAATTTTTTGCCCAGTTTCTTTTTCCAGTATTTTTCCAAACCGAATCGTCGCCTGTTCCAGACGATCAATTATTTCTGGTGTAGCTCCTTTTTGAGCAGCATATATGGCTGCTGCACCTTTGGTACCGGTAAGTTTATTGTGTACGTCACAGGCAATCGTAAAATGACTGTTTTGTAATTGGGGCATAAGGTCTTCCCAGTTAAGTGCAGTGCAATGTTCAAGTGCAGCACCACTTGCTTTTAGTGTATTTCCATTCTGGTCAAGAAGTTTCCCTCCTAAAGCGCTAAATATTCCCGTGGCTACATCATGAGTCGCGCTGCCACCTATGCCTAAGATTATGTGATCTTTGCCCCGCTCCAGAGCGTGTCGTATTTGCATACCAGTCCCATAGGTTGAGGTGTTTAATGGGTTTTGATCCTCTATTTTTAGCAATGCAAGTCCGGAAGCCTGAGAAAGTTCAATCCATACGGTTTTTGAATCTGTGAATTCAAAATAAGGGGCTGTAAGTGCTCGACCCAGAGGATCCTGAGTCGCAACAGAGATGCATTTCCCCAGATTAAGCGCGCCCAGTACTTCAAAGGCTCCTTCACCACCATCGGAGAATGGTAGGCTTACACATTGCGCGTATGGTAAGCATTTCTCAATACCTAAAGCAATAGCACACGCTACTTCAGAAGCAGTGAGACTTTCTTTAAAGGAATCTGGTGCTACAAGAATTTTCAAATAAAATGGCTTAAGATTCAGTAAGTTAATCTTAAAAGTTTAAATGAAAAAATCAACCAGACCCTTTCGTTATGAATGATTTAGCTTAAGAAATAAGCTTTTTAAGCTGCGAGATTGTTTCAGTAGGGTCTTGAGCTTTGAAGACAAAGCTTCCGGCAACCAACACATCAGCACCACAATCTATGAGCTTGACTGCATTTTGATCAGTGACCCCACCGTCAATCTCAATTAGTGTTGGCGCGTTGTGTGTGATGATGAGTTCTTTAAGAGATCGAATTTTCCTATAGGTGTTCTCTATAAAGCTTTGGCCTCCAAAACCGGGATTAACACTCATGATAATCACGATGTCTATGTCTGAAATTATGTCTTTCAGTAAATCTACTGGAGTATGTGGATTAAGTGCTACGCCAGCTTTCATCCCCGCATTTTTTATAGCCTGAAGGGTTCTATGTAAATGCGTACAGGCTTCATAATGTACTGTAAGATGGGTGGCGTCTAAATCAGCAAAACTCTGGATGTAACGATCAGGATCTACAATCATTAAATGTACATCAATGACTTTAGTCGCGTGCCGGGTTATGGCCTCTACTACCGGCATCCCAAAAGAAATATTGGGTACAAAAACACCGTCCATAATATCCACGTGAAACCAGTCTGCTTCACTGGCATTTACCATCTTTATATCCCTCTCAAGGTTAGCAAAATCTGCAGCGAGTAGGGAAGGGGCTAGGTATGTAGGTTTCATTTAATATTTTTTAAAGTATTAATACATTTTGGCCAAAATATTCTCTAGAATAGAAATAGTCGAATTAATTTTTGGATTCTCTAGAAGCTTCAGATTAAAAAGATAATTATTTAGCTTATCTAAAACCAGTTTGTTTTTTGGAACCAGAAAGCCAGATTCGTAATCACTAAAAATTCGATTCTCCGATTCATCTTCTAATATTAGGGTGACATTCTTATGTCTTTGATCCTTTTTTATTTTAGTAAATAATGTAAGGACTTCATTTTTATTTCCTTCCAAAAGCTGTAGAAAATTCCCATCTCGATAAACTAGAAATCCTGAAATATCGAGTTCTTTATTCCAATCTGCAACATTGTCTAAAATATTTTGAATAATATGATGTGAATTGGAATTAGAAGAATCACTGAGATAAATTAAATAATAAAACATAAGGTCAAAGTATGAAATAAAAAATCCCCGGTAATCAGCCGGGGATTCATTCATCAATCAAAAAACGAACAGTTATGATGAACTGTTGTTGCGTTAAATACTTTAATTTGGGGTTGCAGGCAATTTAATAAAAAACCTGCTTATCTCCTTACTTTTAACGAATTCTTGTAAAAAGCAATTAGCCCAGGTACGTTTTAAGGATTTTACTACGTGAGGTATGCTTTAAACGACGGATAGCTTTTTCCTTGATTTGGCGCACACGTTCACGGGTAAGTTCAAAGGTTTCTCCTATTTCTTCAAGAGTCATAGGTTGCTGATTGCCAAGACCAAAATAAAGACGAACAACATCCGCTTCACGAGGGGTAAGGGTCTCAAGAGCACGTTCTATTTCTGTACGTAAAGATTCGGTAATCAACTCACGATCTGGGTTTGGTGACTCTCCAGAACGCAAAACGTCATACAGGTTTGAATCTTCCCCATCAATTAATGGCGCATCCATACTTACGTGTCTTCCGGCATTTTTCAAAGATTCTTTAACATCGTTGATAGTCATGTCAAGCTCTTTAGCGATCTCTTCGGGACTTGGAGGTCTTTGATTTGCCTGCTCTAAAAAGGCGTAGGTTTTATTGATTTTATTGATAGAACCTATTTTATTAAGCGGAAGTCGAACAATACGTGATTGTTCTGCTAATGCCTGAAGTATAGATTGTCTGATCCACCATACCGCATAGGAGATAAATTTGAACCCACGAGTCTCATCAAAGCGTCGCGCAGCTTTGATTAATCCCAGGTTTCCTTCATTAATAAGGTCGGGTAAGGTTAGGCCTTGATTTTGATATTGTTTGGCCACCGAAACTACAAATCGCAAGTTAGCTTTGGTTAATTTTTCTAATGCACGTTGATCACCGGCCTTGATGCGTTGAGCGAGTTCTACCTCGTCTTCTGCTGTAATAAGATCTACTTTCCCTATTTCCTGAAGGTACTTGTCTAAAGAAGCGGTTTCCCTGTTGGTAACCTGTTTAGTAATCTTGAGTTGTCTCATTGACGTTTACGTATTAATTGAGCATTATATCTATTATACGTAACAAAGAAGGTAAAGGTTACAACGGGATTGAATTTTTTTTAGAAAAATTTAACAGTAGTAGATATGAATCGCATTGATATTTTGTTATAACTCTGAAAATCAACAATTTGTTTAATTAGTTTTTTTGGTTTTCAGCTCAATAAGTTTGACATTCACTTCGGTCAGGGCTTTTTTGTACAATTCCTCAAAAGCCTTTAGGTGTGTTTTTGCTTCTGTAACTCGTGATGCGTCTTTTATGAGACTCTCAATTTGCTGTAAGTGATGTCCGTGTCTGGTCATACCCAGGTTCATAAAACTCGATTTCATCTTATGTGCCGTAGTACTGGCCTGTAGGTAATATTCCTGTTCTACACATTTACGAAGACTTTTCAAATCGTCTGGAGTTTCCTGAATAAAAACTTCGAGTAATGAGATTACAAAGTCCCTGTCGTTATCAAAAATATCCAGCAGATGCGCAATATCCAGAGACTGGGATTTTTTTGAGATATCAGAATCTGAAGGCGTACTGTTTAAAAGAGAATCGAGTTGAAGGTTTTTATCTTCATCTACTAGCCAAAACAACACCTCTTTTAAAGCTTCTTCTTTTAAAGGTTTGGTCAGATAAAAATCAATACCAGCATTGATGGCTTTTTTTCGGGATTCGGGGAAAACATCGGCTGAGCAGGCCACAATAGGTACTTTTTTTATAGCATCTTTGTTGGATTGCCGTATTGATGCAATGGCCTCCAGACCATTCATGACCGGCATATGCATATCCATCAGGATAAGGTCATAATCTACTTTACCACTTTGGTGTATTCTCACGGCTTCTTCACCGTTTTCCGCAATATCTACTTCTACACCGAAGCTACTTAGCAATTGCTTGATGTAAAATTGATTCATCTTATTATCCTCGGCCACTAGTACTTTAAGGCCTTCAAGAGATTTGTTTTTAGTGAGATTTGGCTGGGAGTTATTGTCTAGCTTCTTCAGCGTACTCTTTTTAAAACTGATACTAAAGTAAAATTCTGAACCTTTACCTACTTGGCTTTTAGCATTCAATTTTCCTTTTTTGAGACTTATCAATTCTTTGGTAATTGCAAGCCCCAGACCGGTTCCATTTATCTTGGCATTTTCAGGACTTTCAACCTGATAAAAACTATCAAAAATGGTTTGAATTTTCTCTTCTGGGATTCCTATACCGGTATCAGCAACCCTGAAGTTAAGCCATAATTCTTCATTATTCTGGCTTTCAAGTTTAACTTCAATTAAGATTGATCCCTTGTGTGTAAATTTTATAGCGTTCCCTACGAGATTGGTAAGAATCTGATTAAGTCTAAATTGATCACCAACTACGACATTAGGTATCTGATCGTCAATATGAGCTGAAAGAGAAAGCCCTTTTTCCCGGGCTTTGATTTCAAATCCGTTAGCTAGATTGTATACCACTTCCCGAAGATTGAAATCTATAGACTGAAGCGATAGTTTACCAGCTTCAATTTTTGAAAAATCGAGAATATCATTTACAATTGATAGTAGATTTTTCGCTGAAAACGCAATGCCTTCAATATTTTTATGAAGAATTTCAGGGTTGTCTGTGCCGTTTTTGGAGATGATTTCAGAGAGTCCTAAAATTACGTTCAATGGCGTCCGTATTTCGTGACTCATGTTAGAAAGAAAAGTTGATTTAGCTTCTGCAGCTTTTTCAGCGCTGATGCGAGCTTTCAGGGTATCTTTCCGTTTAGAAATATTGCGTAGCAGAAGCGTGAAACTTTCTACGGGTGCTGTGTAATTATTACTGGTGGAAACCTCATAGGTTTCTTTTTTACCATTACTTTTAACTAAATCGATTTCGATTCGGCGGCCTATCACGCTTTTCTTGGAATTGTCATAAAGCCGAGCAATATCCTGTTTTATTTTGTCCGATATATATGCCGGAAAAAGATTAGAAATATCCTGATTGAGTATTTCATTTTTAGAACGCTCGAAGATTTTAGCTCCCAGACTATTACATTCTAAAAGTGTACCGTGTTCATCAAATAGTAAGTAACCGTCTAACAGGTTCTCAAGCACGTCATTCTGTATAGCGCTAGTTTGTTGTTGTGGCTGGTCGGGAATGTCTGGACGCTCTTCGTTAGCACTCGGGAAAACAATTTTAGGGGTATTATTTTCTTGTAGCAAAGACGAGAATAATTGTGGAATAACATCTGAAATACACGAAACGGCATCAATGCGCTCAAAGTATTTATTGAAATCCATTTGAGTTTCGGCAAATACAGAGTCTACAAAATCCTGCCCAAATACCTCACCAAATTCTTTATGAACGGCAAAGGCTTCCTCTTTAATACGCCTGAAATAATTGATCTGCTCTACCAAAGTTTGGTTTGGTTGATCCTGATGAAGTTTTGCCGTTAATTCTTCAATGCTAGTCTGAGTCGCCTGACGATCTGGATCTTCATCTTTGAATTTCTTGAGAAGGGTAAGAATATAAAGCTGAGCGAAGCGGATTTCCTGTGATTTACCCTTATGATATAGAGGTACAAAAGCATCAGAGTTTCCAAACTCCGGAAATTCATATTTAATTTCAGATCTAAGCTTTTCTTCTGTGTTAATATAACGCGAGTCGTGAATGATAAGGTAGCGCTCAAGATCCAAATAGAATTGAAGAATGCACAGGTTTTTGAGATAAGTCTCCTCTGGAAACTGAAAGCTTTCAATTTTCGATCTTATAATCACCAACCGCGCGCTCTCGGTTCCTAAACTCAGAAGGTAACCGAAAAGATCAGGTAATTCATTTTCGTCTGAAAGTTCCTGACTTATACTTTTAACACGATGGTTAAATAAGCGATCTATAAATCTACTCATTGAAGTTTGGGGCAATTCCTATAGGTGTAAAAATAGTCATTTTTACCGATGTCACAACTTTATTTATGTACGAAAAAACTGTAATCAATTATTTTATAGGGTATTATGAATGGTAATGTGTGTTATTTAACGTGAAAAGAGCCCGATACTATCGGACTCTTTTCACTATGCAAATCAATTTTCTGATCTGATTATATAGGTATTATTTTTAAAAATTATACGCGCACGTGACCATCACCATAAACATAGTATTTATTTGTAACCAGTTGCTTAAGACCCAGAGGTCCTCTGTGGTGTAATTTATCAGTACTAATTGCAAGTTCTGCACCTACGCCCATTTGTCCTCCATCAGTAAAACGGGTTGAGGCATTGTGATAAACTGCCGCAGTGTCGATGTTTTCCATAAAGAACTGAGCCACCTCATTATTCTCTGTGAGAATAGCACTTGAGTGTCCACCACTGTAGGTGTTAATTTTAGAAATAGCTTCATCAATGGAGTCAACAGCTCCCAACACAATCTTCATTGCTAAAAATTCTTCATACCACGTGTCTTCATTTGTTATCTCGATATTTGAATTTAAAACAGACTTAGATTTGCTGTCAGCCAAAACTTCGACACCTTTAGCTTCAAGAATATCATTCAATTCCTGAATTTTTGATTCGTAGTTAGGCAGATTCTTGTCTACAAGAACTTTATCCAGAGCATTACAACCTGAAATTTTATCGGTCTTGGCATTGATAATTACTTCAACTGTTTTTTTCCAATCTGCTTCAGGGTGAACATATAGGAAATTATTTCCTCGACCACTCACTAGAACCGCGCATTGCGCATGCTGTTTGACGAAAGCAATAAGGCGCTCACCTCCGCGAGGTACGATAAGATCCAGAGGTTGATCAGGATTTCTTAAAAATTCCTGAGTTTCCTCACGATTCAATTGCAACATGGTAATCCAATCTTCATCCAGATTGTTTTCACGTAATGCCTGTTTCCAACAATCAACCAGTACTACATTACTATTATAGGCTTCCTTACCACCTTTAAGCAAGATTTTATTATTTGCTTTAAAAGCTAAGACGGCAGCTTCTATAGTTACATCTGGTCTGGATTCATATATGATTAAAATAGTACCAAATGGTGCTGTTTTATTCACGATGTTAAGACCACTATCTAAAGTCACATTCGAAATTTCCTGACTAACAGGATCATCCTGATTGCGTACTTCCTGAATAGCCTGAATCATACCAGCAACTTTCTTATCATTTACTACCAAACGGTCGTAAAGTGCCTGATCATCTCTATTAAAGGCCTCAAGATCCTTTTTGTTTGCTTCTAAAATCTCGGCTTTCCGCTGATCAATAATGTTGATCATAGAATCCAAAACTTTATTTTTTATTTCTGTATTTAATAATTGCATATTCTTTTGTTTTCGGATTAGTTTAAGCCAAAGATTTTACTTGGTCTCTGAGAATTTTGTACCAATCTCTTTTCCTTCCAGCAAATCGATAATGACATTAGGTCTCTTACCATTTGCGATATAACAGGTGATGTTTTTACGGGCGGTTTCTTTGGCAATCTTCAATTTTGATTTCATACCACCTCGGCCTTCACCTTCTGCTTTTCTATTTTCTTGAACGTATTTTTCAACATTTTGCTCAGGATGAACTTCGCTTATTTTCTCTGAATTGTCATCATCAGGGTGACCAGTGTACAATCCGTCGGTATCTGTCAAGAGGATTAATGCATCCGCATCAATTAATTCCGCAACGAGACTTGCCAGCTCATCATTATCTGTAAACATAGACATGGTAAGGGATACAGCGTCATCTTCATTTGCAATAGGTACAATACCTTCAGAAAGCAAACCTTCATAACAATTAATCATGTTTTCACGATGCTTACCCGGAGCAAAATCTCTTTTAGTTGCCAGTAACTGAGCACAATGCATCCCAAAACTATTAAATAAAGTATAGTAGTGACGCATCATACGTGGTTGTCCGACCGAAGAAAATATTTGTCTTCGGGTAGAAGGATCATCAGAATTACACTCTCCTAAAACTTCTTTACCAGCAATTGCCGAACCTGAAGAAACCAGCACGGGCTGAAACCCTTTTTCATACAATTCTGCAATTTGCCTTACAAGTTCATGAAGAAAAGGACCAACAATTCTGTTGTTCCTATTCGTCATTACGTTAGTTCCTACTTTTATAACTACGCGTTTTCTTTTCTTCATTTTATTTTTCTTTACCGAGTTCTGTAGCACGGTTAAACGCTGCGTATGCAGCTTCTTTAATTAATTCTTTAACATTGTTATCTTCCATAGAATCTAAGGCTGCACGTGTTGTACCACCTTTAGATGCTACACGATCCATCCAGGTTTCCGGAGACAGGTCAGAATCATTAAATAATGCCACTGCACCTTCAAAGGTTTGTGATACCAGGACTTTTGAATCGTTGCTTGAAAAGCCCATCTTTAGAGCAGCTTCTAGCATAGACTGCATGAAATAAAATATGTATGCCGGACCACTACCAGAAATTCCTGTTGAAGCATCAATGAAATTTTCGGTTTCAACGTGTATTGAAGCGCCTGTGGTGTCGAGAAGACTGCGAACGGTGAGTAATTCAATACGGCTTACTTCTTTAGATTCTGTAAATGATGTAACCCCTTTACCTACTTTTGCAGGAAGATTAGGCATTGTACGTATCACTTTTTTAATTCCCAATCCTTCCTGAATGGTATTAATGGTTACTCCTGCCATTAGTGACACAAAAACCTGTTCCTGATTGATATAAGGTTTTATGGAATCAAATAAGGATTCTTTATGATAAGGCTTTACAGCTAGAAAAATCACATCTGCCTGAGGAACGCAATCTTCAATACTATCATAAGCATCAAATTGCGCCATTGTAGATAAAGCCTCTGTTTTTTGAGGCGAGACATCATAAATCATGAGTTTACGTTTTCCTAAAAATGGCGATGTTGCCATTCCTTCGGCGTACGTGAGCCCCATGTTGCCTGCACCCAATACTAATACTTTCATTAGAGTTGTTTTATTAATTAGTTCGCTCTTTTTAGTGCAAGTACCATACGAGACTCTAAAATTAAGTAGGCTAACTTTTATTCTTAAATGAAATACCGCCTCAGCTCTTTACCTGTGGTGTCTAGGGTAGTTTTATTAAGGAAATGTTAAAAACTCGACTTACGGATTTTCTTGCGATTATGACAGTTTTCCTGCCAAATCCTGTAGTTATGTCAGTTTTAGTTGCTGCTAGGAATATCAAGAAGTACAATTAATAATAAAATACTATTATTTTAAAATATAATCGTTTGAATTTCAGCGATCTGTAGGTAAAAAAAAGGAGCCTAAAAAGGCTCCTTGAAATAGTATAAAGTCAGAAAATTAATCTCTTCTGCGATCTTTATTCCGGTTATTGTCTCTGCCACCACGATTATCGCGAGAACCACGATCTTTATTATCGCTACGCGGAGCGCGCTCTTTATAACCTTCCGGCTTTTCGAGTAGCGCCTTACGAGAAACTTTTTCCTTTCTGGTTCTGGAATCGATACCGAAGTATTTTACTTCAAATACATCTCCCATATTAACCACGTCACTTACATTTTCAGTACGTTCCCAGGCTAATTCAGATACGTGTAATAATACTTCGTTACCCGGAGCATCCAGATATTCTACTACCGCACCAAAATCAAGCATCTTGATTACTTTTACCTTGTAGCTGTTACCTACAACAGGTTTAAATGTAATCGAGTCGATTTTTGCAAGAACAGCATTAATACCTTCCTGACCGGTACCCAAAATTTCCACGATACCTTCTTCGGTAATCGGATCTTCGTTTATCACGATAGTTGTACCTGTTTCTTTCTGAAGTTCCTGAATCACTTTACCACCTGGTCCTATAAGTGCACCAATGTATTCATTGGCAATACGGGTAGTAACCATTTTAGGAGCATATTCCTTCACGTCTTCACGGGGTTGTGCAATGGTATCGGTAAGTTTTTCAAGGATATGTAGACGACCTTCGCGAGCCTGCTTAAGTGCGTTTACAAGAATTTCATAAGAAAGACCTTTTACTTTAATATCCATCTGGCAAGCGGTAATACCGTCTGCTGTACCGGTTACTTTGAAGTCCATATCTCCCAGGTGATCTTCATCTCCTAAGATATCTGAAAGCACGGCGTATTTACCGGTGTCACCATCAGAAATTAGACCCATTGCAATACCAGAAACTGGTTTTTTAAGCTGAACACCAGCGTCCATAAGCGCCATTGTACCAGCACATACGGTTGCCATAGAAGAAGAACCGTTAGATTCTAATACTTCTGAAACCACACGCACGGTGTACGGGCAATCTGCCGGAATCATACCTTTTAATGCGCGTTGTGCAAGGTTACCGTGACCTACCTCACGACGAGAAGTACCGCGAATTGGGCGGGCTTCACCAGTTGAGAAAGGGGGGAAGTTATAGTGTAAATAGAATGTTTCTTCTCCTTCAAAAGACGGCATATCGATTTGATTTGCCTCTCTAGAGGTACCTAAAGTTACGGTTGCTAATGCCTGAGTTTCCCCACGGGTAAAGATTGAAGAACCATGTACAGATGGTAAATAATCAGTTTCACACCAGATTGGCCGAATCTCTGTAGTCTTACGACCATCAAGACGTAAACCTTCGTTCAAAGTAAGATCACGCACCGCAGCTTTTTCGGCTTTGTAATAGTATTTAGAAACCATACCACCCAAATCTTCTAATTCTTCTTCAGAAAAAGTGGCTTTGATCTCTTCTTTAATTTCATCAAAAGAAGCACTGCGTTCGTGCTTTGCAGAACCCGCTTTAGCTACAGCATAGACTTTGTCGTATGCCATATCATAGATTTTCTTTTCTAAATCTGCATCTTCGCGTTCGGGCTCATATTCACGCACTTCTTTCTTACCAAAAGCCTCGGCAAGACGCAGCTGAGCAGCACACTGAACTTTAATAGCTTCGTGGGCAGCTTTGATGGCTTCAGTCATTTCTTCTTCAGAAATTTCATTCATCTCACCTTCAACCATCATAACCGAATCTGCAGAAGCACCAATTACCATATCGATGTCCGATTCGGCAAGTTGGGTTCTTGATGGGTTGATGATAAATTCGCCATTTACCCGCCCTACACGTACTTCTGAAATTGCGCATTCAAACGGGAAGTCAGAAAGCTGAATTGCAGCAGAAGCAGCAAGACCAGCCATTGCATCTGGCATAACATCATCGTCATGAGACATTAACTGAATCATAACCTGAGTTTCTGCGTGATAATCTTTTGGGAATAGTGGACGAAGTACACGGTCTACAAGACGCATAGTTAATACTTCGCCATCACTTGGGCGTGCTTCTCTTTTGAAGAAACCACCAGGGTAGCGACCTGCAGCCGCAAATTTCTCACGATAATCTACCGTTAACGGAAGAAAATCAACATCACTCTGCTTGTAGTTTGAAACTACCGTACAAAGCAACATACATTTACCGGATTGTACAACAACAGAACCGTGAGCCTGTTTTGCCAATTTTCCGGTTTCGATAGAGATTTCTCTACCATCACCAAGGTCAATGACCTCTTTAAAAGTCTTTGGAATCATAAATTTGATTTTTCATCTGTATCTCCAGCGGGAGATACGGTTAAACATAAGCTCTTAAACCATTAAGGTTAGGAGCAAGGTCGTTGTGTTGTTGTGTGTGTAGTGTTTGACCTGTGAAAAACCTAAGGATAGCTTTCTTTGCCCTTGCGGGACTTTACTGCCACTTTTTGTGGCTGGAATATTCTTAAGCGTTGTTGTGTGTGACGCCTGAGAATAAAATAAAAGGGGCTGTAAACAGCCCCTTTATGAGAATTATTTTCTTAAACCTAATTCTTTTACGATAGCGCGATATCTGTTGATATCTTTCTTAGTTAAATAGTCAAGCAAAGCTCTACGCTTACCTACTAACTTTACCAAAGAACGCTCTGTATTAAAGTCTTTACGGTTCTTTTTTAAATGTCCTGTTAAATGGTTGATGCGATATGTGAATAACGCGATCTGTCCTTCAGCAGAACCGGTATCGTTCTTGTCTTTACCGTACGTGCTGAAAATTTCATCTTTCTTTTCTTGTGTAAGATACATGCCAATATTATTTAAATAGTTTTTATGTATAACGGGGTTTTCCCGTTGAGCCGGCAAAGATACAATTAATTTTGAGAAGTAAAGTGTTTTTTTACTTTTCGAAAATTAAGGTTTTAAAGCCTTTATTAACTTCTAATCTGCTGGTTAAGAATTAAATCCAGATACAGGTTGATTTGTTTTTTGAGTTCTTTACGATGTGTTATAAAATCAAGAAACCCGTGTTCTTTTAAAAACTCAGCAGTTTGAAAATCTTCAGGCAGTTCCTGACCGGTAGTATCACGCACTACACGTGGGCCTGCAAAACCTATCAATGCACCGGGTTCTGAAATATTGATATCACCCAGCATAGCAAAAGAAGCGGTTGTTCCTCCTGTTGTAGGGTCTGTGCAAAGCGAGATGTAGGGTATTTTAGCTTCTGCTAATTGAGCTAGTTTGGCAGAGGTTTTTGCCAATTGCATCAAGGAAAGCGCAGCTTCCATCATACGAGCTCCCCCAGATTTTGAAATAATTAGTAAGGGCACATTGTTTTTAAGAGAATAATCTGCTGCACGTGCGATTTTTTCGCCCACCACAGAACCCATAGAACCTCCAATGAATTTAAAATCCATCGCTGCCACTACAAGATCTTTGCCCTGGCTTTTGCCAACAGCTGTGCGAACGGCATCTTTGAGTCCTGTTTTGGCCTCGGCGTCCTTTAAGCGATCTACATATTTCTTAGTGTCTTCAAAATTGAGGGGATCTTTTGAAGTAAGATTTTTGTCAAGCTCTTTATACTTGCCTTCGTCAAAAAGAATGGAAAAGTATTCCTCACTACCTATGCGTACGTGATAGTCATCTTCAGGACTTACATAAAAGTTTTTTGCAAGTTCTTCTGAGTCTATAATTTTTCCCGTAGGAGATTTATACCAAAGACCTTTAGGGACGTCTTTTTTATTTTCGGTAGACGTTTGAATACCTTTTTCTTTCCGTTTAAACCAAGCCATAAATGTGTGCTTTTAAATTTGTGAGCCTTGAGTTTTTCTGCTTTTAGAGGCAGATTTTAAGGGTGAAAAACCCCGAAATATTGAACTTCGGGGTTTTTAAGTTTTTTCGCAAAGCGAAAATTATAAAGTATTTACGTTGTTAAGATCTTCAAAGGCTTTTTCAAGTCGTGCGATGAAAGATTCTTCTCCTTTGCGTAACCATACGCGTGGATCGTAATATTTTTTGTTAGGGCTGTCTTCACCAGAAGGGTTACCTATTTGAGCCTGTAGATAATCTGCATTGGCATCAAAATATTTGCGAATTCCTTCAGTAAATGCCCATTGCAAATCGGTATCAATATTCATTTTGATAACGCCGTAGCTAATACCTTCACGAATTTCTTCAACGGTAGAACCGCTTCCGCCGTGGAAAACGAAATCAATTGTGTTTTTTGCAACTCCATATTTTTCAGAAATATATTCCTGTGAGTTTTTAAGGATTTTTGGAGTAAGCTTTACGTTACCAGGCTTATACACTCCGTGTACGTTACCAAAAGCCGCAGCAATGGTAAACTGGTCGCTCACTTTGCTCAATTCTTCATAAGCGTAAGCTACTTCTTCGGGCTGTGTATACAATTTTGAAACATCAACGTCTGAGTTGTCTACACCATCTTCTTCACCACCGGTGATGCCAAGTTCAATTTCAAGAGTCATATCCATCTTGCTCATACGCTCCAGATACTTTTTGCAAAGCTCGATGTTTTCTTCAATAGGCTCTTCACTCAGGTCAATCATATGCGAACTAAAGAGTGAATGGCCGTGTTCTTTATAATGCTTTTCTGAAGCATCAAGTAAACCGTCAATCCAGGGTAGCAGATTTTTAGCACAGTGGTCGGTGTGTAAAATTACGGTTGCTCCATAACGCTTTGCCATTTCGTGTACATGTAATGCACCGGCAATTCCTCCTGCGATAGCAGCCTGCTGGTTCTCATTAGAATACCCTTTGCCAGCATTAAACTGAGCACCTCCGTTAGAAAACTGTAGGATTACAGGTGAATTTAGTTTTGCAGCTGTTTCTAAAACACCGTTGATTGTATTAGAGCCGATTACATTTACCGCTGGTAGTGCATAACCGTTTTCTTTAGCGTGTTTAAAAATTGCCTGAACTTCTTTTCCGGTTGCAACTCCCGGTTTGATCGTATGACTCATAAATTATTGGTTTCTTAGATTAGTGTGCAAAATTAATAAAATATTAGGGGTTATCCCATTCTATTTTAGAAAGGATAATTAATACCTACATTAAATACGGCATTATTGAAATTGGTGTTTTTGAACCAGCGCTCTCCCAGTGGTAATGCAGGGTCATAGGTTTTAAAGCCGATATCAAATCGTATGACAAAAAAACTAAAGTCATATCTAAAGCCAAAACCGGTACCCACTGCAATATCACGAAGACTGGAAAAACCGGTGAATGTGGCCTGTGGGTCGTCTACATTATCGAGTGCGTTCCAGATGTTTCCAACATCGGCAAAGACGGCTCCTTTCAAATCACCAAATAGTTTAAACCGCTGCTCTACGTTAAAAGCCAGCTTCATGTTAGCTTCGTTAAAATCGTTTGGGCTGTCTGTACTTCCCGGTCCAAGACGGAATGCCTGCCAGGCCCGGTTATCGTTAGACCCACCGCCAAAAAAACTTCGAATGAACGGGATGCTGTTAGAATTGCCGTAAGGGATCGCAATTCCGCCGTAAGCTCGGACTGCGAGTATGTTGTCATTTCCAAAATCCCAGTGTTTTATAAAGTCAAGTTCTGTTTTGACATATTGAGAGAAGCGTACTCCTAAAACTCGGGATGAACCATCTTCATTTTTTGGCAGGCCTATTAAATCGCTTAGTCCGCTCAGGGTATTTCCTGCCAGTTCTATTTTTGCCCTAAAGCTCGAGAACTCATCATCAAAAAGTGTCTCACGCGTATTTCTAAAGTACGTAAAGGAAGTTGCTAAGATCAGGTTGTCCTCCGTTAGACGTCTGCGACGATCTTCGATATTAATAACGTCATTGAATTCTGCAGTGGTAACTGTAAAATTTCGGTTTCTTACATCTCTAATGAATGACAAGGAACCATCAGGAATGGTCAAATCTCCGTTTTCATTGATGTAGTCCTGTGTTTGAGATGGGTAATTTTGGGCAATATCGTTAAGTTCTTGATACGAGTTTTCATATACCCTGAAATAGTTGGGGATATTTAAGTTGCGTATGTATTGAATATCAAAAAGGTCAAAACGGTAATTCAGTTTTGCTGTGGGTGACCATTTATAATTAATTCCTCCGGTAACATTCTGCTTATCAAGACCTATGTTTTGCTGTATGCCAATACCCGTTGTAAAGCTGGTAGAGGGAGACATGTCTGGAGTTATAAAAGGCGTATTAATTGGGAAAAAGATGCGTGGGATCGTCAGGCTGATATCGGCACCGATTTCAGTTATATCAAAAAGCTCTGGACTGTTGCTTCCGGCAGCCGTACGGGAATCTCCTATACTTGCGCGTCCAGAAATCTGAAGGGTTTCCATCCCCCCAAGAATATTACGAATGCGTAGGGAGCCGCCACCTGCAATACCAAAACGCTGAATATTTGAGGTAGAAACATCAAAATCTGCTCGCAGGTTAAATTTGGGTAATGGGGTCAGATAAATATTGGCGATAAGATCGGTTCCCTCAGGATCAGCAGGGTCTTCAGAGTAGCGCAGGTCAGGATAGCGGAAGGTTCCCAACTGGCTTAACCGGATCAATGATTTATTGCGTGACTCGTCGCTATACGTGTCTCCGGGTTTTACAAAAATAGCGTCAGTAAGGTATTTTGGCTTGTAGCGAATCTTGTCATAAGCATACAGGTGATAATCGTTGAGCGAGGTGCTGTCCTGAATAGTATTGTCTCGCAGCGAAAAACCATAATCGGTAACCACGTTGACTCTACTGATACGGTGTACTTTTAATGGAACTTCATAAACCGAATCCCTGCTGCGAATTTCCCGGTTTTTGATGTATAATTCCAGATTTACCTTATGATCGGTATTGACCGAATCTCCAATAAAACTGATATATTCCCGATCAAAGTAAAACAAACCATTGTTGCGCATCAAATCTGTCAAACGGGCAGTTTCAGCATTGATATCGAGTAATTCGTACTGCGCTCCTAATTCAATAACCGACTCGTCCGTATGTTTGCGATAGATTGAATCTGCTGCTGCAGATTTTATAAAGGTTTTTAGCGAGTCTATATAATATGGCTTACCTGTATTGATATTATAAGTTACCCGACCTTTTTTGGCTGTGCTGTCTCCCTGTATCTCATAAGTAGTTTCAGCCCTAAACCAGCCTTTACTATTATAATATTCAGTAAGGCGGTTTGCTGAGCGCTTTACCAGATTTTCAGAGATTATTGCAGGCTCTTCACCAAAATTTTTAAGCACCTCATTAAAATCAACTCTAAAATCAATGTATTTGTCCAGTTGCTTTCGCGACAGCAAAGCAGTGTAAAATTTCCTTCTGTTTTCATTCTCAATAAAGCGGGCCTGCATGATAGAGTCTATGTTCGGTCGCGCCCAGTTGTAAATGTATAGGCGTATGGGCGAACCCAACAAAGGCAGGCGGGTATTGGGCTGCTGATATGGGATATTGTTTATGGAGTAGGAATCTTCAGGCTCGTCGTTTACGATAATTTCATTTTCGGTAAGCAGGAGTTTCCCGTCGGGCACGCGTTTAACGGCGTTGCAACCTGCTAAAAGAAGCAGAAGAATGAATATTAATCCTATTTTTGCGGGAACTTGTTGCAAGGGCGTTTTTTCAAAATAACTCCAAAAATACACATTAGGCGTGGTTAGCAAAAGCCAAATAAAATTAATAACGAGCCTGGCTCAAAAAAAGTACCGGCAACAGCACGGTCTTTTCGTAGTTGAGGGTTTAAAGGGGATTGAAGAGTTCTTGAGTTCAAGTGCAAGCCTCCACAGCCTATATACTCTGCCCGGTTATTTTGAGACTGAAAAATCCCGGACTGAAGTAAGCGATCGCGAGCTCAAAAAGATGAGTTTTTTAAAAACTCCGCAGAAAGCTCTGGCGGTATTTCATATACCCGAAGCTGGCGAGGAGTCTCAACAGGGGCTTACATTGATTCTTGATGAGGTACGTGACCCGGGTAATCTGGGAACTATCATCAGGTATTGCGACTGGTACGGTATACGGAATCTCATTTGCTCAAACAAGACAGTAGATTGTTATAATCCTAAAGTTGTACAGGCTACGATGGGTTCTCTAACCCGGGTTGCAATCCATTACAAAGATTTGGAGCACTACCTTAAGATGTCTCAGCGGCCGGTTTATGGTGCCTTTATGGATGGTGCCTCGGTTTATGGTATGAGTTTGCCTCAGGATGCTATTTTGGTTTTAGGGAACGAAGCAAACGGCATTTCTAAAGAGCTTGAAGCGCTGATTCAGCATAGAATAGCTATCCCGCGCTTTGGTAAAAATGAAACCGAAAGCCTGAATGTGGCAGTTGCCGGGGCAATTTTAGTTAGTGAATTTAAACGTAATCAATCGGCTACTTAATTGCACAAATGCGCAGGCGCTTGTAGTCTGCATAAAAATGTCCGTCTTTAAAAAGAACGGGGCGTAGTTCTTCCTGAACCTGCTGTTTTATTTTTAAAGCTTCTTCTTGTGGAATATTGTTGAAATATCGACCTCCAAACATATCAAGCCAGTCTATAATCCCATTATCAGGATCCTGAAGTTTTGTAGGTCTGTCGTAAAGATGCGCAAAGGTAACTTTAAAACCACGCTGCTCCAGAAAATGACAATAGGTGCCCAGTTTTGGGAAATACCAGTTTGTGATTCGGGATTGTTTGCTATAGCCGTGTTCTTTAAGTGTTGCACTTAAAGCATTGGTAATGCTACTGATGTTGCCATTGCCGCCCATTTCAAGCAGAAGCCTTCCATCGGGTTTAAGGTTACTGTACATGCAGGAGATTACGGCCTCGGGGTTTAAAATCCAATGTAAAGTCGCATTGCTGAAAATTGCATCGTAGGGTTCTGAGTCTATAAAACTTTCGCCTTTGGCATTGATGAACTTTAGGTTGGGGAATTTTGCCTTGGCAGCCTCAATCATTTTTTCTGAAGCATCAAGGCCTGCCAGTTCGGCACCGCTTTCGGCAATTGTTGCGGTAAGTTCTCCGGTACCACAGCCCAGGTCTAGAATGCGCTCGCCGGCTTGCGGATTGAGCATGCTCAGAAGATCTTTTCCGTAATTAAACACAAAACCGTGTTTTTCTCTATATAAATCGCTCTGCCACATTATTGAAAGGTGAAGTTTAGAAAAATGCCTCGAGACTGCATTACTTCAATGTTTGAAGTATACAGACTGTTTGGGTTCTCATCGCGTACCAGCTCGTCGCTTAATGCAAATACGCCTCGTATGCTCGGAGAAAATTTAAAATAAGGCAGGTATAAGTCAATACCAAAACCTACTTCATAATAAAAGGTATTATTTGTCATGCGAAATTGTCCTGCGCTATTGTCATCCGGGTTTTTTTCGTTGCTAGACAGGTTGTAGGAGTAACTAAAACCTCCCACTATAAAGGGCTTAAAATTATTTAACCTTTTGGTCGAAAACTTTAAAAGCAGTGGTATGTGAATATAGGTCGAGTTGAGTTCACGCATGCGGTCATTATCTTCCCCGGGAATATCTGTAAAGATCAGGTTTCGGCCGTTGTAGACGAGTCCGGGTTCAAGGCGCAGATCTAAATAGTCATTAATACGCTTATTACCCAAAAGCCCTACATTGAAGCCATAGCTTTGCTCTACAAAAATATCCGGGCGTTGTTCGTTATAATCAAAGTTGAAATCGTAGCGGTTAATCCCGAAATAATAGCCCCAACTCCAGGGCTTTTTATCAAAGTTTTCATCATTAAGCACCCGCTCACGCGTTAGAAACTGTGCATGAAGCGTAGGTAAAAAGAAAACTATAAATAAAGCCGAAAGTAATAACCTGCGCATAAATTTATTTTGATGCTGTGTAAATAGTGGCCACCCCAAAGGTTTGCGGGTGATCTTCAACACTACTAAACCCAATTTTGCGCAAAATATTGTTAAGTCGCTCTCCATACGGGAAAACAGATGCACTCTCGCTCAAGTAGGCATAGGCATCACGATCTTTAGAAAATATTCGCCCAATTATTGGTAAAATTCTTCTGGAATATAGATTGTAGCCCTGCTTAAAAGGCGTTTTTGTAGGTACCGAAGTTTCCAGAATCACAAAAATGCCTCCGGGTTTAAGTACACGTAAAATTTCGGCAAGACCTTTTTCTAGGGTTTCAAAATTGCGAATACCGAAGGCGACGGTTATGGCGTCAAAATGATTGTCTTCAAAAGGTAGATTTTCAGAATCACCCTGTACCATTTCAATTTGATCATCAAGATTTTTTTGTTTGATTTTAGCTTTTCCCACATTGAGCATTCCGGCAGAAATATCAAGACCAATGATTTCTTTGGCTCCGGTTTTAACCAAATTTATGGCTAGATCTCCGGTCCCTGTAGCTACGTCCAAAACGCGCTGGGGTTTTGCGTCACCCACTAGTTTAACCACTTTTTTTCGCCATTTAACATCAATGCCAAAAGAAATAACCCGATTGAGACCATCATACTCACCAGAAATGGTGTCAAACATTTTTTCAACCTGTTGGCGCTTGGTTTGGTCAGAATTTTTATAAGGATTTATATTGCCGCTCATCGCTAATTTTTTAGCAAATATAGTGTTTGTCATCAGATGCTGTCGTTGAGTTTTTGATTTAAAGCGTATAGAGTTGTTGCAGTCTTCTTAATTTTTGAAGTGATACTTATGAAAAATGTATCTTTGCCTCAACTTACCTGCTAGCGGGTTGAAAAATAAGAGGCTAGTCTCAAATAAAATCCTTTTCATCAGTCTTAAACAGTGCTTTTGACTCGGTATTTTTAGATTTTAACCAGTATTATGAAGATTGTTATTGCCGGAGCCGGTGAAGTTGGATTTCATTTGGCTAAACTTCTTTCTTTTGAATCTCAGGATATCACATTGATTGATGTAGATAAAGAAAGTATAGCCTATGCAGACACGCATCTTGACATAAGAACCATTCGTGGGGATTCTACATCTATTCAGACCTTGAAGGATGCCCGAATTGAAAACACAGACCTTATTATTGCTGTTACTGCTAGCGAAACCACAAATATTACGGTTTGCGTGCTGGCCAAGCAAATGGGTGCTAAGCGTACCATCGCTAGAATTTCAAATACCGAATTTATTGAAAATCAGGAAGTCGCCGGATTTAAAAAATTTGGTATTGATGAACTGATTTCGCCAGAAAGCCTGGCCGCTTCAGAGATTGAATTGTTATTGAGTCAGTCTGCCTTTAATGACAGTTATGAGTTTGAAGAGGGAGCTCTTACTATGGTAGGTACTTCACTAAGTCGTACAGCTTCCTTTGTGGGTAAAAGTGTTAAAGAAGCTGCGCGTATTTTTCCAGAACTGCATTTTATGCCTATTGCTATTCAACGTGAAGGGACTCAGTATACCTTGATTCCAAGAGGAGATACGATCTTTAAAGAAGGGGATCAGGTATATTTTATGACCGTTAAAGGGGGAGTTGAAGAAATATACAAACTAACCGGAAAGGTTCACGAAAATATCAAGAACGTGATGATTCTGGGTGGAAGTAAAATAGGCTTTAAGACTGCCCGCGATTTATGTTCTGACAGTTTTAATGTTAAGCTGGTTGAGAAAGACAATGACAAGGCTTTCGATATTGCGGAAAAATTACCTAAAGCATTGGTAATTAATGGTGACGGAAGAAATGTAGAATTGCTCGAAGAAGAGAATATTTACGATATGGATGCCTTTATTGCAGTTACCGGAAACAGCGAGACCAATATTATGTCCTGCCTGGTGGCTAAATCAAAAGGTGTCAAAAAAACTATTGCCCTGGTTGAGAACATGGATTATTTTCAGCTTTCGCATAGTATCGGGATTGATACTCTGATTAATAAAAAACTACTTGCTGCAAATAATATTTTCAGATACATCAGAAAAGGCGATGTGGTCGCGATGACCAAACTCAATAATATGAATGCAGAATTACTTGAGTTTATCGCCAAGCCCAATTCCAAGGTTATAGGCAAGCGTATAAAAGATATTGATTTCCCAAGATCTGCAACCATTGGCGGTATTGTACGTGATGGGGTAGGAATCATTGCTTTGGGCGAAAATAAAATACAGGTAGGTGATCGCATCGTGGTTTGCTGCCTGCTGCGCTCTATCAACAAAGTTGAACGTATGTTTATCTAATGCCTAACAGACCCAGACTCAATTACCGCATAATTTTTCACCTGATGGGTTTACTGCTGCTCTTCAATGGCGGCTTTATGCTTATATCAGCAATCATAGGTTATTTTTACGATGACGTGTCTATAGCTTTGGGTATCATTTCAGCCGGGCTTATTACCATTTTTGTAGGTCTGGTATTTATGTTTTTTACCCGGGACCACAAGAAGGAGATCCAAAAGCGGGAGGGTTATATTGTGGTTACGTTTGGCTGGATATTTATGTCTCTCAGTGGCTGTCTTCCTTACTTATTTACCGGTTCTATACCTTCTATAACCAATGCTTTTTTTGAAACTATAAGTGGATACACCACGACGGGAGCTTCCATCTTAAATGACATTGAAGCCATCCCTAACGGAATCCTGTTTTGGCGTAGTACAACTCATTGGATAGGGGGTATGGGGATTATAGTTTTGGCTATTGCAATCCTGCCTTTACTCGGAATTGGTGGTATGCAGCTCTTTGCGGCTGAAGCGCCGGGACCAAATGCCGATAAATTACACCCGCGTATTACCGATACCGCAAAGCGACTTTGGCTAATTTATTTTGGTTATACCGTGGCAGAGACCATATTGCTAAAACTAGCAGGAATGTCTTTTCTCGACGCTATAAATCACGCTATGAGTACGCTGTCAACCGGTGGTTTTAGTACCAAAAACGCCAGCGTCGCGTATTGGAATGATAACCCGCTTATACAATGGATTATCATTGTCTTTATGTTTCTTGCCGGGACTAACTTCGTTTTGAGTTATTTCGCTTTTAAAGGCAAGTTGCGCAACGTGTGGAAGGATGAGGAGTTTAAACTCTACTTTTCCTTTATATTAGGTTTTACCGTTCTCATTGTTGCGATAATACTTTTTCGTGCTGATGTAAGTGCTTCTTCAATAGACCATCCAATGGTTTTAGGGCGTTATGAGAGCGCTTTAAGACACGGCTTGTTTCAGGTGATTTCGGTGATTACCACAACGGGTTTTGTCTCTGCTGATTTTACGATGTGGGCACCTTTTGCTACAATTATCTTTTTTGGCCTTATGTTTTTAGGGGGGTCTGCCGGTTCTACATCGGGTGGAATTAAAGTTGTGAGGCATTTAATGATCATTCGTAACGGACTGCTGGAGTTTAAGCGAACCCTGCATCCCAATGCCATCCTGCCCGTGCGCCACAATGGTAAGGCCGTACCCAAAGAGATTGTATTCAACATTCTGGGTTTTTTTATTCTGTATTTACTTGCCTGGATTATTGGTGCCTGCGGTTTGGCTTCAATGGGTCTTGATTTCCCTACAGCATTGGGCGGTTCGGCATCATCTCTAGGTAATGTAGGTCCTGCCTTTGGGATATTGAGCCCGGTAAATAATTTTGATGCGCTTCCGGCAGTAGGGAAGTGGTGGTGTGCCTTTTTAATGCTCATTGGGCGTCTGGAGCTCTTCACTGTTTTGATACTGTTAACGCCGTTCTTTTGGCGTAATCGCTAGTATCGGTTAACTTTACAGGAAAAATAAGCTGTATCTCAGGGTTCAGTTTTTTGTACGCTAAAAAGGAATCATTTTGAAAAAATACGATCTCATTATAATAGGAGCCGGTCCCATAGGTTTGGCTTGTGCCATTGCCGCTAAAAAAGCAAATCTCAATTATTTAGTTCTGGAAAAAGGAGTGCTAGTCAATTCACTTTACAATTTTCCCGAACAAATGACCTTTTTCTCCACTTCTAATCTGCTGGAGATAGGTGATGTGCCTTTTGTAGCCCACAACGACAAGCCTACCCGAAAGGAAGCTTTAGAGTATTACCGCCGAGTTTATGAGAGCTGGAATCTCAATGTGCGCCTCTACAGTCCGGTAGAAAAAATGGTAAAGGAGGGCGATGCGTATTTAATTAAAACACCAAAAGAAGATTTTAAAACTGAAGCAGTAATCGTATCGACCGGTTTTTATGATACCGCCCGTAAACTCAACATCCCGGGAGAAGAATTACCCAAAGTCAAGCATTTTTACGACAGTCCGCATCCGTATGTCAATCAGAAAATATTGGTGATAGGCGCGGCAAACTCAGCTTGTGACGTGGCTTTAGAGACTTATTATAAAGGAGCTGAAGTAACTATGGCTATCCGAGGGGATTCTATTTACGAAAAAACCAAATACTGGATCAAGCCTAATATCGAAAACCGAATTAAAGAAGGTGCAATTAAGGCTTACTTTAATACTACTGTAAGCGAAATTAAACCGCATAGTGTGATTCTTAAAACTCCTGATGGGGAAGTTGAGGTCGAAAATGATTTTGTCCTGGCAATGATTGGCTATACGCCAGATTATTCGCTTTTTGAAAATCTGGGACTACCTATTGATGAGGACGATGCTAAAAAGCCCATACACGATTCGGAAACACTTGAAACTCCCTTACCTAATGTTTATGTAGCCGGAGTGATCAACAGCGGTATGCGCACCAGTAAACTCTTTATTGAGAACACCCGGGTACATGCAGATATGATCATAAAAGACTTGATGGCCAAGCGTACCGAGACCGTTTAAACTGTTAATATTTTGTCAAAGCCGCATATTGGGAAACCGATAGCTTTCTAACCAACGTATGTGTAGGTGTAACTAAAAAAACTTACACTATGAAAATTAAGAATCTATTTGCAGCTTTGGTATTAACAAGTATAGCTTTTGTATCGTCAACAACTTTTGCTCAAGAGACAAAAATGGTAGGTGGTGCAGAAATGTATCCCACAAAGAATATTGTAGAGAATGCAGTAAACTCTAAAGATCACACTACTTTGGTAGCCGCTGTAAAGGCTGCAGATTTAGTTGAAACATTACAAAGTGAAGGACCTTTTACCGTTTTAGCTCCTACCAATGCAGCTTTTGAGAAATTACCTGAGGGTACTGTTGCCAGTTTATTGAAGCCTGAAAATAAAAAGGCTTTACAAGGAGTTTTAACCTACCATGTTATTGCTGGAAAACACAGCGCAGCAGATATCGTTAAGGATATCAAAGCAGGTGGAGGAATGGCAGAATGGACAACCGTTAACGGTCAAACTTTGTACGGAATGCTTGACGGAGATATGGTTAAGATCAAAGATCAGGCGGGTAATGTAGCCACGGTAACCATTGCTGATGTAAATCAATCTAACGGAGTGATCCATGTAATAGATACTGTTTTACTTCCAAAGATGTAAGCTATTATTCTATTTGAATTAAGCCAATAAAAAAGCGACCCGTTAAGGTCGCTTTTTCTGTTTTTATAAAGCTGCAAATTAGGAAACCGCTTTCTTAATACGAGCAAGAGCTTCCTTAATTTGGTCCTGACTTGCCGCATACGAAATACGGATACAATTGGGATTACCGAAAGCTTCACCGGTTACCGTTGCAACGTTGGCTTCTTCCAGCAAATAAATAGCAAAGTCTGAAGCATTGTTGATTGTTTTTCCACTAAGGGTTTTACCTATAAAGTGTGTGATGTTCGGAAATACATAAAAAGCACCTTCGGGCTCTACACATTCAAAACCTTCAATATCATTAAGTAAATCTAAGATGAGCTTTCTACGCTCCTTAAATTCATCAACCATGTATTGAATTTTACTCACAGGAGCTTCAAGAGCAGTAATTACTGCGCGCTGTGCAATACAGTTGGCACCACTGGTTACCTGACCCTGAATTTTATTACAGGCACGAGCGATATATGAGGGCGCTCCAATGTATCCTATACGCCATCCGGTCATCGCAAAAGCTTTTGCAACTCCGTTTACCGTTACGGTACGGTCGTACATATCTTCAAACTGAGCCATACTGGCGTGACCACCTACGTAGTTAATGTGCTCGTAAATCTCGTCACTTACCACAACGATGTGCGGGTATTTCTGTAAAACATCGGCAAGAGCACGTAACTCTTCTTTACTGTAAATAGAACCACTTGGGTTACAAGGCGAGCTGTACCAAAGCATTTTAGTTTTAGGTGTAATCGCTGCTTCAAGCTGCTCGGGAGTCATTTTAAAATTGGTATCGATTGAAGTTTGTACTTCAACAGGAACACCTTCAGCAAGCTGAACGATATCCGCATAACTCACCCAATACGGGCAAGGTAGAATTACTTCATCACCGGGGTTGATACAAACCTGTGCGATATTGTACAGCGATTGTTTTGCTCCGGTTGAAACGACAATCTGACTGCGGTCATAAGTAAGATCATTATCTCTTTTAAACTTAGTAATAATCGCATCCTTAAGCTCTACATAACCGTCAACCGGTGAGTAGGAGTTATAATTATCATTAATAGCCTGTATTGCGGCGTTCTTTATAAAATCAGGAGTGTTGAAGTCTGGCTCACCAAGGCTCAGGCCAATGATGTCTTTTCCTTCTGCACGAAGTTCACGTGCTTTTGCGGCCATTGCAAGCGTAGCAGATGCGGCCAAATTATTGATTCGGTCAGATAGTTGGTGGGTAAGTGTTTCCATTAAGAAATTAAATTAAGCAGATTGTAAATTGGGTTGCGCGCCCATTTCTTTTAAGTACTTAAAATGAGCAATAATCGCTTTGCGTGTGGTTTTATACTCATTGTAAGGCAGGTTGAATTCCTGCGCGGTTTCCCGTACAATTTTAGAGATTTTGGTATAGTGAATGTGGCTGATGTGTGGGAAAATATGATGCTCCACCTGATGATTCAGACCGCCTGTAAACCAGTTTACAATTCGGTTTTTGGTCGAAAAATTAACGGTGGTAAACAACTGGTGAATAGCCCAGGTATTTTTCATTGTACCAGACTTATCGGGTAATGGCATATCTGCCTCGTCAATAACGTGTGCAAGCTGAAATACCACACTTAGAATAACTCCTGCTGTATAGTGCATCACAAAGAAGCCAATTAAAATCTTCCACCACGCAATATCCAGAATGAGCAGTGGTAATACAATCCAAATACTTACATAAATTACCTTAGTAATAACCAGTTTAGTCCATTCAATCTTTGGATTTGGAAATTCACCATAAGACAACTTGCGTTTCAAATAGCGTTTCATCTGAAGGAAATCAGTCGTGATTGCCCAGTTAAAGGTGAGCAAACCGTAGAGAAAAATAGAATAATAATGCTGAAAGCGGTGGTGCTTATACCAGGGTGCGTGTTTCGAAAAACGTAAAATGCGACCTGCTTCCAGATCTTCATCGTGACCGTGAATGTTAGTATAGGTGTGATGTAGCACATTGTGTTGTACCTGCCAGTTGTAAACGTTACCGGCGAGAATATAAATGCTGCTTCCCATCATTTTGTTTACCCACTTTTTCTTTGAAAAGGAGCCGTGATTACCATCGTGCATCACGTTCATTCCTACGCCGGCCATTCCCACGCCCATAACGATGGTAAGTAAGAGCTGAGCCCAACCCGGAAGGTTTAGTGTAAGAATTAAGAAATAAGGAGCCAAAAAGAGCGAGAACATTACGGCGGTTTTCAGATACAGTTTCCAGTTACCGGTACGTTCTACGTTGTTTTCTTTAAAATAAGCGTTTACGCGCTTATTTAGGGTGCGGAAGAATTTAGCCGAATCAACCCTTGAGAATTTTATTGTTTTAATATTTTCCATAGAAATAATGCTTAGCAAAACCCCAGAACAGAGGTAATTGTAACGCAACCCCAAAAATAAGATTTATATCTTTTTTAAGGTCTGTAAATACTGCAATTTAACGCGGTAAAACCTAATTTTGTTGCCGTAATTCGCAAATATGGAACTTGTAAAACAGTATTTCCCCGATTTAAGTGAAAATCAGTTAGTTCAGTTTGAAAAACTCAACGAGCTCTATCAGGACTGGAACCTCAAAATCAACGTGGTTTCCCGCAAAGATATTGATGAGATTTATTTGCGTCACGTTTTACATTCTTTGGGTATAGCTAAAGTACAGGCTTTTAATCCTGGAAGTAAGATACTTGATGTGGGGACTGGTGGTGGTTTTCCTGGCGTGCCGTTGGCTATACTATTTCCGGAAACACAATTTCATCTGGTAGACAGTATCGGCAAGAAAATAAAGGTGGTTGATGAGGTAGTGGCAGGTTTAGGTTTGACCAATGTAAAAACTACTAATGATCGGGTTGAAAATGTACCCGGAAGCTATGACTTTATTGTAAGTCGAGCTGTGGCGCAGATGGAAACTTTTGTGCACTGGACCAAAGGGAAAATTGCAAAAAAGAGCAATCACGAACTCAAAAATGGAATTTTATATTTAAAAGGAGGTGATTTAACCGAAGAATTGAGTTTGTACACCACTGCCAAGATCTACGACTTGTCTGATTATTTTAATGAGGAATTTTTTGATACTAAAAAAGTGGTCCATTTACCCCTGAAGTTTAAGGGATAATAAATAAAAAAGCGACTTTTAAGTCGCTTTTTTTAGGTGCGTAGCATATTGTAATAGGTACGGTTACATCGGTTTCCAAAACTTCTCAGGAACTCCTGAGCGCGGTTTAAGAGCGTTGTGCGTTCCTGTTGATCAATTTCGAGAAGGCTGTCTTCAAGCTCCTTGAGTTTGACGTCAATACTTTCAGGATCGCGCACCAGATATAGTTTTTCTTTTTTACGGGTTATTTTTCGATTTCGTTTCTTCTTTGTAACATCTATAACGGAATATTTCACCTTCAGGACGTACATTTTATTTTCTTCATTCTTCATAATTCCTCGATTTATGGGTAAAGTTACTAAAAAAATATTTGGTAACATTAAATTTACATTGGGATAACATTAAGGTAACATAATTATTTAGATCAAAAAAAATGCCATCTACTAATGATGGCATTTTAAATTCAATTAAATCAGGGAGTTATTCTCCTAAAAATGGATATCTGTAATCAGTAGCAGGCACAAAAGTTTCCTTGATTAATCGTGGAGAAACCCAACGTAACAAGTTTAATGCACTACCTGCTTTATCATTTGTACCCGATGCTCGTGCACCACCAAATGGCTGTTGACCAACAACTGCACCGGTTGGTTTGTCGTTTATGTAGAAATTACCTGCGGCATTTTGTAATGCCTGAGTAGCTTCAGTAATTGCATAACGATCTGCAGCTAAAACAGCTCCGGTTAATGCGTATTCGCTAGTAGTATCAACCAGTTTCAAAGTTTCGCTCCACTTTTCATCTTCATAAACATAAATCGTTACTACTGGTCCGAAAAGCTCGGTTGTCATTGTGGTATACTTGGGATCCTTAGCAAGAATCACTGTGGGTTCTACAAAATATCCTTTAGACTTATCGTAGTTGCCTCCTGCAATGATTTCTGCATCAGAGTCATTTTTAGCCTGATCTATATACTTTGCCAATTTGTCGAAAGAAGCTTCGTGTATTACGGCAGTTATAAAGTTGCTCATATCTTCTGGAGATCCCATTTTAAAAGATTTGATGTCTTCAAGAACCAAATCTTTCACCTTAGGCCATATTGATTTAGGAATGTAAACCCTACTGGCTGCACTACATTTTTGCCCTTGAAATTCGAAGGCACCACGTGATATCGCTGTTGCTACTTGCTGTGGATTGGCAGTAGGGTGTGCAAGAATAAAGTCTTTTCCTCCTGTCTCACCTACAATTCGTGGGTAGGTTTTATACTTATGAATATTAGCACCAATTTTTGCCCAGATTCCTTTAAACACAGTTGTAGAACCGGTAAAGTGAATACCGGCAAAATCAGGGCTGTCAAGAATGGTGTCGGTAATCATTTCAGGATCACCCATAACCATATTAATTACACCTGCCGGTACGCCTGCTTCTTCAAAAACTTCCATAATAACTTGAGCAGAATAAACCTGGCTATCACTTGGTTTCCAGACTACGGTGTTACCCATAAGCGCAGCCGAGGCCGGTAGATTTCCGGCGATAGCCGTGAAATTAAAAGGGGTTATTGCATAAACAAAGCCTTCAAGCGGGCGGTATTCTACGCGATTCCAGGCAGACGATGTTGACTCGGGCTGGTCTGCGTAAATCTCACTCATATACTGAACATTAAATCGAAGGAAGTCTATAAGCTCGCAGGCAGAATCAATTTCGGCCTGATAAATGTTTTTAGATTGTGCAAGCATGGTAGCTGCATTGATTTTCGCCCGATAAGGTCCCTGAATCAACTCGGCAGCTTTTAAAAAGATCCCTGCACGGTGTTCCCATGGCATTTGAGACCATTTCTTACGGGCTTCAAGAGAGGCAGCAATTGCAGCTTCAATATGTTTCTTTTCGGCAAGTTGATACGCTCCCAGTTTGTGCTGATGCTCGTGGGGAGGAGACATTGGGCTGGTTTTTCCGGTTTCTATTTTTTTTCCGTCTATGTATAAAGGTACATTAACGGTACTGTTGTAAAGTTCTTTGTAAGCTTTTAATACCTCGTCGCGCTCCGGCGTGCCGGGCGCATATGTTTTAACGGGCTCATTAATAGCTACGGGTACTTCAAAAAATCCTGTTGACATGCTTAATTCTTTTTTTGGTTTCTTCCACAGTTTTTGTGGACTGGCTTCCGATTAATTCTTCATCAGAAGATATTTTTTTGTAATGGCGCGAAAGGTACAAAATTCTAAAGCCACGCCCTAAGAATAGGTAAACAGTATTGTTAAGAATATGGGTAAGAAATGTTAATACTTAAAGATGTTGAATTTCAGCTAGTTGAGGTTGAATTTTGAATTGAGCTTAAAGGTTGGAATAACAACTTGAAATTGGGTAGAATTGCTGAAATTGATCATTGTGTAATAGCCATTCATCGCTCCAAAGGGGGATTTTAGTAAGCAGCCTGAAGTATATTGATGGTGGTCGCCAGGTTTAAGCACGGGCTTTTTGCCGATTACGCCTTCGCCGGTTACCTGCTCAATATCATTAAGGGAGTCATAGATGGTCCAGTAGCGGCTGAGTAATTTAACCGTGTCACTGCTGTTATTGGTTATGGTAATGGTGTAGCCAAAAGCATAGAATACCTCGCTGTTTTTTGAAAAAGCGCCTTCAAAATGGGTTTCTACCGAAACTTTTATGCCTTTTGTTATTTGCTCAACCATTATTAATAAGTTGCTGCCGAAACAATTAAGAAAATAATCATACCAAATACCATTGCAATTAAAAATACAAAATTAAGTATTAGAAATTTGAGAATTGTACGCAGCCTGCTTTCGCGATAAAAATTGCGTAAGGCCTTATAAAAATAGAATGGGCAAATAAAGATAATGAACAGGGAAGATAAGACCTCGGCTCCCAAAATTACATCGGGAATTGCCAGAATAAGCAGTCCAAGAAAGACAAAAGAAAAAATATGGAATATAAATATGACGTGCTCAATATAATTGAAACGCGTTTTAAGATTAAAGAAACGTCGCACTAATGCAGAGATCGTTAAAACCAGTGGTCCTAAAACAGGTATTTTAAACAGTTTTCTGAAAAAAGCAACAGAAGTATTTTTAAGGGTACTACGTGCGTCACTGTAAGATTCTTTTCTAATGAATAATGGAACAAAAGCCAGAGCAAATACCGGTGCAAAAAAGAATAAAAAGAAGGGTATTTTTTCAAGTACATATGAAGAAAAAGCTACCGGATCGTCCAGGATTGTATTGATTTTTGAACTACGCTCGTAGAGCCAGAGATTAAATTTGGTTTTCGGGTATTGAAGGCTGTCTAATCCCTCACTGGCATTGTCTATTTCGGTATAGGCGCTAAAATCGGTAAAGGTTCCTAATTTGGTTTTGAGACGCACATAAGCTCCTTTTTTTTCGATTTCTTCGTACACGGTGTATTCAAAAGGCAGGTCAATAAGCGTGTCTTTTTGCAGTGTGGCGTTGTTATCCCGGTAATATGCAATAGAATCTTTTGGGATAATATCCAAATCATTTTCGCTTGAAGTATTGAAGATTTCGCGCATTTTCAAATGTCCTCCGTTGCTTTCGTTTCCTTCAAAAAAATTGATTAGACTGCTTAACAGGAAAAAGATAATCGTGATACTCAGGAAGAACCGAAACGGATTGGCATATTTTAAACGTTTACCGTTCACATAATCATGGGTAATGCTTCCGGGGCGTATAAGAAGATCTTTAATAGTATATCTGAATCGGGAGTCGTAGTTGAATACGCTGCCTATAAATTCATTAAAGTAGGTAGATAACGAGAGTTTTTGAATGGAATTAATCTGCCCGCAATAAGGACAATACCGGTCACTTAAGTCAAGGGAGTGTTCACAATTGAGGCAGCTTGAGCCTCGGTATTTTATAGGGACTTTAGGTTTTTGTTCAACTGGCTTTTGCAAAGGTTGGCAGGATTGAAACGAAAAAAGAGTTGATAATATCTTACAACGAAGGTATTATAAATCTGTTAATATATGCTCTATGACCTCTTTTAATCACGTCTAACATTAGAAATATTTGTAGATAATGCATTGCCCACTCCTATGAGTTCATCAAAGCGCGCACCGGGAGGTCTGTAATACACTAAAACATCGTACTCGTTTTCAGTTTGCCAGAAATCACCGCTTACCGGGTTTTCTTCAAGTCGGTTTCCATTTTTTGCCACTACATATTTATAGTTGTAATAGCCTTGTTTCATCAACATCGCCGTTTCATATCTTCCGGTATCTGCATTGTAGTACATTCGGGTGGCATCTTCCAGATCGTAATTGTTAAAATTTCCATAGATATAAATGTCTTGTCCTTTTGGAAGCAGGGGGTGATCTAAACTAAAATGAATCCACGCGTATTCTGCGTGAACACGCGGGTCTGAGCCCTGCATTGTGCGTATGACGAAATTGCCATTAATATCAGGGTTGTAGGTGTACTCGAGGTCTGCTCGGGTAACATTTCCGTAAAGGTAATTATGGTATAAATTCTGAAGGTCAACAAATTGAATACGGTTTGTAGCCGTCCTGATGTTTTTGTTGTCATAATCAAAGAACTCATTGCCGCCGAAGAACGAAACCTCATCATTATAGCGATACTCAAGCCGATTCCCAATGCTGTATTGTGGCTTTAAATTGCCGATGCTATTCTTAAGATTGTTGTTTTGAATAATTAAAGTTTTTACCGTGTTTTTAGGGTTAATTAAAACATTATCACCAGAGTCTATAAAAAAGTTAATGACCTGCTTTTGATCAATATATTCGAGATTCCTGCTTCGTAATACCTCGACACCAACACTAACAAGGGGATTGTAAATCATGAATTTCCGGGAGAAAATAAGCTCTTCATCTGCATTAAAGACTTCAAGCAGGTAATTGCCGGTTTTGGTAATGGCCGTTGTGAATTGATTGGGAATGATCAACTCATAATGCGTGTAGAGCTGTAAGGTGCTTACCGAATTGGTGTAATTCATAATACGCACATCGTCTACCCCGTCTATATATTCATTTTTGACCAGTACAGATGGAGTCCAGTCATAATTGTAATGGGTGATCGTGTAATAAAAGTCCGATTCATCACCAATAATGTCATCAAAACTAAGTCTTAAAGGAGTGCCCAGCTGAATGAGGGGTAATTGACTTTGAGCAGTATTCCCGTAAAACTGAACGGTTTTAATGTAGGGTGGTGCGGGCATCTCCACGGCAACCTGAGCAATACTATTTAAGTGGAGAAGTAGAGCAAAAATTATCGAAAACGTTTTCATTGAGCCTTGATACTGGTTTCTGACAAAGCTAGCAAATAAAGTGCCTTATTTTTAGAGAATCTCAATAGGGTGTTAGCAAGTGTGTTTTTGCCAGTCTGGGGCTTAATGCAGTTCACTCGTAAATCACTGCAATAATTTTATACCGGTATTTGTGCAATAAGGATGTAAAATTTGTAAATTTGCGCACCTCAATTCGAGCATATACTGGGTTGGGGATATAAAAAAACTTTAACATATACTTCCTATGTCAAAAGACATTAAGATCAAAAAGGGTCTTGATATAAAATTGGTAGGTGCGGCAGAGAAAACTATTGCCGATGCCCCCAAATCAAGAACCTATGTGATCAAGCCTTCAGATTTTCATCTTGTAACTCCTAAGGTGCTTTTTAAAGAAGGAGCTGCTGTAAAAGCGGGTGAGCCGCTTTTTTACTCCAAACAAGATGAGCGTATTAAGTTTGTTTCACCGGTTAGCGGTACGCTTACCGAAATCAGAAGAGGAGCCAAGCGTGTAATCACGCATTTGGTTATTGAAGCTGATGGAACAGAAACTACCCATGAGTTTTCAAAACTTGATGTAAATAGTGCTGATGCAGAAGCTATCAAAGAACGTATGCTCGAAGCCGGTTTGTGGCCTTTTATAAAGCAACGTCCTTACGATATTATTGCCGCGGTAGATACTACTCCCGAGGCAATTTTTGTTTCTGGGCATAACAGTTCTCCTCTGGCTCCTGACTACAATTTTAGTCTTAAGGGTAAGGAAGCTGCGTTGCAGGCTGCGGTTACGGCTTTGGCAAAACTTACACCAGGTAAGATTCATTTGAGTGTTGCCAAAAGTTCGGATTCTGTTTTTAATAGTCTTAGTGATGTAGAGCTTCATACCGTTACAGGGCCTCATCCAAGTGGAAATGTGGGTACGCAGATCAATAAGATTCAGCCGGTAAATAAAGGGGAAACCGTATGGACGGTTACTCCAGAGAATCTTGCGATTATTGGAGAGCTATTCTTAACCGGGAAGTTTAATGCTGAACGAGTTATTAGTGTTTCAGGATCAAGTGTTAAGAAACCACAGTATTATAAAACTAAAATAGGGGCAGAGGTTTCCACTTTTGCCTATTCTGCCGGAATTAACGGCGATAACGTGCGTATGATTTCAGGTAATGTACTTACCGGTGATCAGGTTAATGCAGACGGACATTTAGGATACTATCACAATGAATTTGTAGTGATTCCGGAAGGAGACGATTATGAATTCTTTGGATGGAATAAACCCGTGTTCAATAAAATATCATCTTCAAGAGCTCTTACTTTTTCTTGGTTATTCCCAAATAAAAAGTATGATCTGGATACCAACACCAACGGAGAGCATCGTGCCTTTGTGGTAACCGGAAACTACGAAGAAGTCTTCCCAATGGATATCTACCCGTTGCAGTTGCTTAAGGCCTGTATGGTAGAAGATCTTGATGCTATGGAAGCTTTAGGTATGTATGAAGTAGCGCCTGAAGATTTTGCGTTAACCGAATTTGTATGCGTATCTAAACAACCACACCAGGCAATCATTCGTAAAGGACTAGATTTAATGCACGAAGAAATAGGATAATAGCTATGGGATTAAAAGAAAAATTACACAGTATCAAAGAGGATTTTAAGGGTAAGAAAATGGCACCTGCGTTTAACGCATTGCATACCTTCCTGTATACTCCTAATGAAACCACCCATAGTGGTGGACACATCAGAGCCGTTGATGATTTAAAACGTACGATGAATACCGTAATTATTGCCTTATTGCCAGTTTTGGTATGGGGTATTTTTAATGCGGGGTATCAGCACTATGCAGCAATTGATGCTGCTCAAGGTGTGATACGTGAGGCCAGCTTGTTTGGCAACTTTTTTACCTGGGACAATTTTATTATGGGAGCGTGGACAGTGCTTCCGCTTGTGATTGTTTCTTATGGAGTAGGTCTGGCAGTAGAATTTGTTTTCGCAGTGATAAAAGGTCACGAAGTTGAAGAAGGTTATCTCGTAACCGGGATGCTTGTTCCTCTAATCGTACCAGTAGATATCCCACTTTGGATGCTTGCAGTTGCTGTGGTATTTGGTGTGGTAATCGGTAAGGAAGTTTTTGGAGGTACCGGGATGAACATCTTAAACCCTGCACTTACTATTCGTGCTTTCCTATTCTTTGCTTATCCTACCTGGATGAGTGGTGATAAGGTTTGGGTTCACGGAGCTAAAGCTGCAGCAGGTACGCCTGATGCTTTTTCTGGAGAAACCATTTTAGGATCTTATGCGCAAAACAATTCAGTCGTTTATGACTTTGCCGATAAGTTTTTCGGATTTATTCCCGGTTCTGTGGGTGAGACATCAACTTTCCTTATTATAATTGGTGGACTTTTCTTAATGTTTACCAAGATTGCCAGCTGGAGAATTATTCTTAGTGCTGTGGTGGGAGCTGCGGTTATGGGATTGATTTTCAACGGAGTAGTTGATCAGGGATGGATAGGAGAAGGCAGCAAGTTCTATGGCTTGATGAGCACGCCTTTTTGGGAGCATCTTATCATTGGTGGTATAGCATTCGGTATCGTATATATGGCTACTGATCCAGTCTCGGGTGCGCAAACAAACACTGGTAAATACTGGTATGGTTTCTTAATTGGGTTCTTCTCGATTATGATTCGCGTTTTCAACCCGGCCTATCCTGAAGGAGTCTTCCTTGCGATTCTTCTAATGAACGTTTTTGCGCCAACTATTGATCACTATGTGGTACAGGCAAACGTTAAACAACGTATGAAACGTCTAAAATTAAAAACTGCTTAATTATGGCAAATACAGATAAAAACAGTTACACAGTAATCTTTGCAGTAGTAATGGTGCTTGTTGTAGGATCGCTACTGGCGTTTACCGCTTCGAGTTTGAAGCCAGCAATTACTGAAAATGAGCGCTTCGAAAAGCAACAGAACATATTGTATGCAATGGGCATCAATGAGAATGTTGAAGGTTCTGTGAATTTTATTCCTACAGACAAGGTAGAAGCAGAATTTGGTAAATACATCAAAGAGCAACTGGTTATTCAGAATGGGAAGATTGAAAAAGATTCTTCGGCCTATTTGATCGATTTGAAACAACAACTAGCAAAAGATATGTCAGAGCGTAAGCTTCCACTTTTTGTTGGTGAAAAAGAAGGCAAGGATTATTACATCATCCCTATGTACGGTAAAGGTCTATGGGATGCAATCTGGGGCTTTATCGCTTTAGATGAAAACTATGTAGTTCAAGGTGTTTACTTTGACCACAAAGGGGAAACTCCAGGTCTTGGTGCGAACATTAAAGAGCGTTACTTTATGGATGACTTTACCGGAGAAGAGATTATGGCCGGTACTGAGTTTGAAGGAATCACCGTAGCTAAAGGAAATAACGACCCGCTTAACGAACGTAAAGATGATGGTAAAGTTGATGCCCTTGCGGGTGCAACTATTACCGGTAATGGTGTAACGGCAATGATAAACAGCACCGTTAAACTATACATTCCTTACTTAAAAGACTTAAAAATATAATTATGGCATTACTATCTAAAAAAGACAGAGGTTTAATCCTCGATCCGCTGGCAGATAATAACCCAATTACCATTCAGGTATTGGGGATTTGCTCTGCACTTGCGATTACCGCACAATTGAAAGCGTCTATCGTAATGGGAATTTCGGTAATGTTTGTATTGGGTGTAGGTAATGTGGTGATTTCGTTGATGCGAAATATCATTCCTTCTAAAATACGTATAATCGTTCAACTGGTAGTTGTTGCTGCTTTGGTAATTATTGTTGACCAGGTTCTTAAAGCTTTTGCATACGAATTGAGTAAAACCCTTTCGGTTTTCGTGGGTCTTATTATTACCAACTGTATTATTATGGGGCGTTTTGAAGCCTTTGCCCTGGGTAACGGGCCCTGGAGGTCTTTCCTTGACGGTATTGGTAATGCTGCGGGTTATGCGCTTATTCTGGTTATCGTTGGTTTCTTTAGAGAGCTTTTAGGTTCTGGTACTTTATTAGGATTTAAAGTTTTGGGTGACCCAATCGCTAAAACCGGACTCTATGCTATAGGTTATGAGAACAATGGATTTATGTTGTTATCTCCAATGGCACTTATTGTTGTGGGTATCATTATTTGGGTACAACGCTCTAGAAATAAAGCATTAATCGAAGAAAACTAAAGATTACGGGTTGAGTTTTACTCAAGTCTAACTTTTCATAAAAGAAAAATGGAACACGTAGAGTTATTTTTTAAATCAATATTTATAGACAACATGGTATTTGCCACGTTCTTAGGGATGTGTTCTTACCTTGCGGTGTCTAAAAAAGTTTCAACCGCTGTAGGTCTTGGAGCTGCCGTAATCTTCGTACTTGCTGTTACCGTGCCTATGAACTGGCTACTGGATCAGTACGTGTTACGACCCGGTGCATTAACCTGGTTAGGAGCTGAATACGCAGATTATGATTTGAGTTTCCTATCATTTATTCTGTTTATCGCTACAATTGCAACAATGGTACAGCTCGTAGAGATTGTAGTTGAGAAGTTTGCTCCGGCGCTTTATACTTCCTTAGGTATTTTTCTGCCACTTATTGCTGTAAACTGTGCAATCTTAGGAGGCTCACTCTTTATGCAGTCTCGCGACATTGCAACTTTAGGTCTTGCTTT
Source organism: Leeuwenhoekiella sp. (assembly GCA_002708845.1). Classification (GTDB taxonomy): domain Bacteria; phylum Bacteroidota; class Bacteroidia; order Flavobacteriales; family Flavobacteriaceae; genus Leeuwenhoekiella. The sequence goes on along the minus strand of PAPI01000019.1, from coordinate 150,664 downwards.
TAACTATGGCTTGGCTTCAGGAATTGGCTGGTTTTTAGCCATTCTTGCCATTGCTGCTATTCGCGAAAAGATTCGGTATTCAAACGTACCTGCGCCTTTAAGAGGTCTCGGTATTACGTTTATTATTACCGGTCTTATGGCGATAGGTTTTATGAGTTTTGGAGGAATGTTAACCGGAGGTGAGGAGAAGACCGAAAAAACGGATGAAGCCGCACAAATCGAAACGATAACCCAGGATAAAGATGCTGAAGAACCTTTGGCTGAAGTATCACAAGAACTAAACAATAAATAATATGTTTTTAGCAGCAAGTACAGGAGGAGTTATTGCAGCAACGGTAGTAGCGTTTTTGGTTTTGACCATTGTATTGGTTGGTCTACTGCTCTTTGCAAAAGAAAAATTATCACCTTCGGGTCCTGTGACCATCACAATAAACGGTGAGAAGAAGGTTGAGGTAGACTCAGGAAGTTCATTGCTTTCAACTTTGGGTGGAAAGAAAGTCTTTTTACCTTCTGCCTGTGGTGGTGGTGGTACCTGTATTCAGTGCGAGTGTCACGTACTTTCAGGTGGTGGTGAGGCATTGCCTACTGAAACTCCACATTTTACCCGTAAAGAGTTAGCCGCAGGAGCGCGTTTAGCTTGCCAGGTAAAGGTGAAGCAGGATATGGAAATTACCATTCCGGAAGAAGTATTCGGGATTAAAAAATGGGAAGCAACTGTTGTGCGTAACTATAACGTAGCTTCATTCATCAAGGAATTTGTTGTTGAAATTCCTGAAGACATGGACTACAAAGCTGGAGGTTATATCCAAATTGAAATTCCAGAATGTACCGTGAAGTTTGAGGATATGGATATCACCGCACACCCTGAAGAGCACGATGATCCAAATAAATTTCAGGAAGAGTGGGAGAAGTTTAAGCTTTGGCCACTTGTGATGAAAAATAATGAAGTAGTAGAGCGTGCCTATTCTATGGCCTCTTATCCTGCAGAAGGGCGTGAGATTATGCTTAACGTACGTATCGCAACGCCACCCTTTGACCGTGCAAAAGGCGGCTGGATGGATGTAAATCCTGGTGTTGCTTCTTCGTATATTTTCAGTAGAAAGAAAGGAGATAAAGTAACAATTTCAGGTCCTTATGGTGAGTTCTTCATCAATGAGTCTGATGCTGAAATGCTTTACGTAGGTGGTGGAGCCGGTATGGCGCCTATGCGTTCGCACCTGTATCACCTATTCAAAACGCTAAAGACCGGTCGTAAAGTGACCTATTGGTATGGTGGTCGTTCTAAGAGAGAGTTGTTCTACCTGAAACACTTCCGTGATTTGGAAGAAGAATTTGAAAACTTCAAGTTTTACCTTGTACTTTCAGAACCTTTAGAAGAAGACAACTGGAAGGTTAAAGAAGATATTCATAGTCCCGGTGATGGTTTCGTTGGTTTTGTACACAATGCTGTGATTGAACAGTATTTGAGCAAGCACGAAGAACCGGAAGAAATCGAATTGTATTTCTGTGGACCTCCGCTTATGAACAAGGCGGTTCAAAAGATGGGAGAAGATTTTGGAATCCCTGATGAGAACATCCGTTTTGATGATTTTGGAGGATAATCCAGAAAAATAATTTTAGAAAAGCCGTTACGAAAGTAGCGGCTTTTTTTTGTCTGAAATTGCCGCGATGTATCTTTGCACAATGGCAGAACTTCTTAACGAACAGGAACGACATAATCTTGCGATGAACATTGTGGGAAAAGACCTGGAGGCACAAGGATTTGAATTTTTAGGCGTTAACTCCCAGCTTAAGCGCAATCCACAGTTTGTAGCTTTAAAAGACAAGAAATTACATTTTGTAATTGTCAGGGCTTTGCAATATCCTGATGATCCTAATGCATATGATCCCATCTTTATGCGCGAGATGAAAACTCATGCCGAGAAGTTTAATGCCAGAACTTTCTATGCAGGTGTTGGTTTGGGAAGTGCCGAAGACTACGGCCAACCTGTTGAGAAAGGGGCGGCCTATACCCAAGTATATAATGGTTTACAAGAAGTATTATAATCACTTTTCTAGATTTATGAAATTCAGTTTAAAATCAATACCAGTACTGTTATTGGCTACCCTATTTCTATCCGTTTTAGTGTCCTGCAAGCAAGAACGGAATTTGGTCGTTTACAACGGGCAGGCGCTGGGCACCAGTTATCAGTTGCAGTTTTATGCGCCAGAGCGTTTTGACCTCGTTAAGCAATTTGACTCTACTATTACGGCGATCAATAAGTCTATGAGTACTTATCAACCTGATTCAGACATTTCGAGAATTAACGCGGGCGATACAACTGTTGTGGTTGATGTGATGTTTAAAGAAGTATTTGCCTTGGCTCAACAAGTATATAAAGCCACAGATGGTTATTATGATCCAACGGTTGGGGTTTTGGCTAATGCTTACGGCTTCGGGCCAGACAGGCCATTAAAAGAGCTAGATTCTACGTCTATTGACTCCTTGATGAAATATGTAGGTTTAGATAAATTGAGTATTTCGCCAGAGGGTAAACTTCACAAAAATACCGAACATATTTATCTCGATTTTAATAGTATCGCAAAAGGCTATTGTATAGATCGCATCGGGAAAATGCTAGAGCAAAACGGAGTAGAGGATTATCTCATCGAACTCGGTGGAGAGCTTCTGGCGAAAGGAGAGAATTTAGGTAAACATCAGCCCTGGCGGGTGGGTATTGAGAATATTAACGCCCCGGTAGAACAGCGTACGTATACCGAAGCTGTAAGTCTGAATGATAAAGGAATGGCTGGATCGGGAAATTATCGTAAATACCGTCAGGACTCCATTACAGGGAAAAAGTACGTACATACCATTAATCCCATAACCGGTAGTGCCGAACAAAGCGATGTTTTAAGCGCAACGGTCATTGCGTCAACCTGTGCTGAAGCAGACGCATGGGCAACAGCATTTATGGCTTTAGGCTTAGAGCGTTCTAAGGCTGTTATTGCTAAAAATAAAGAACTTGCTGCTTTCCTGATGTATTCAAGCCAATCTGAGGACTCTGTAGCTGTGTTTGTTTCTGAGCGTTTTAAACCCTATCTCATAGAGCCTAATAAATAAGGCTGAAATGCCCCTTAAGACCGATGCCATCTGGCAATTGAAGTTCAAACCAGTAATCATCAGGTTTTAATAGCTTCCCTAAAAATGTACCGTCCCAACCATCTGAAGATGACTGTACTTGTTTTAGAAGTTTTCCAAAACGGTCGTAAATTAGTAGTTGAGCGCCGGGATATTCATCAAGACCAATTAACTGCCAGGTATCGTGAATCCCGTCACCATTGGGAGTAAAGTATCTGGGGTAATCGAGAACTAGAAAAGGCTGCGTCTCTACTGTACCACAACCATTTTGATCTCTTATGGCAAGTTGATGATAACCTGCTGACAGTCCTGTAAAGACAGTATTGGCTACAAAAGGTCCCTGGTCCAAAGAAAATACATAATCACCATTTCCTGATACCCGGATAGTTACTTCATTGTTGGGATAATTAAGTCCGGTAACTTCTACTTCTTCAATGATAGCCTTTTCGGAAGGCAGAACCTGAATAGATTGAGTTGTGGAGCACCCCGCATCATTGAAAACCGTTATTTCATAGACGCCAGTTGTATCGGCCACAATGCTGTTTGCAGATGAGCCCTCAACACCGGTGCTCCATTCGTAATAGGTAAACCCGGGGGATACGATTAACTCCACTGGTTCCTGTGTATCTGTACAATAGTACAGTGTTTCCGGAAATTCAAAATCAGGATTTTCGTTAAACCTAATTTCAAAAGTAGTGTCTGAATAACAGCCACTACGATTATCAACTATTCGCATGAAAATCTCACGTGCGATCGCTTCAGTAACAAAATTTGAACTTAGACGGTTTTGATCGAGATCCCGGTCGTTTACTGAAGCATAATACCGTCTACTAAATAATGCAATATCCTGCCCCGCTAAAGCTTCATTGGCTTTTAGATCTAAATTTAGAGTAAAGCTCGTTTCGTCTGCTATACAAACATCCAGAACTGAGGGTTTAACGAGTGTTGGTGGTTCGGTTAAATAAAAAGTCAGCATATCGAGTAGCACGCAGTCACCGTTTGTACTATTAATGCGATAATAGACCGGTGTCTGGGAGCTACTTAAATCTAAGGTTTGAATGGCATTTTGATCGGCATTTTGGTCTTGTTGAGATTGATAAAAATGAATTTGCTGGTCTGCACGTGATTGTATTATTTGATTGCCCAATGACAGTAAATTGTAGTTTTGATTTAGGCTCGCGTCACATATAAAAACCGATCCCGGATTATCATTAACTAGCGACGCCGCAATACTGATTTCAAAAGGAACTATTTCTGAACATGAATTTAGCGAACTGTAGATTCGTGCATAAAGGGTCTCGCGGTCTACGGTGTTGGTATACAGATCGCCCAGCTCATTAGTAGCCAAATTTGCATCCCCCAGATCGTTATGAAAACTTACGCGGGTATCTGGATAACCCTGCAAAATCTGGTCACGCTGTATATTAAGATTATAGGTGTTTGTTCCTGAGGAGGAGCAGATTTCAAAATCAGTTGGGGTATTGTAACCCGTAGTTTGGGGGGTTGTGGCGCTTCCGGTTAAATCAATGTCGAAACCCGCAGAGCCACTGGCCCGGTCTATGAGGATATAGTAGGTTTCTCCGGGACTGGCATCAATCGCTTTCAGGTAGCCATTACCATCAGATCCCGGTCCCTCTGACGTATCGGTTTCCGTGTCATTGAGACCCGTATTGGCATCAACATTTGCCGAAGGAGGATGTGTACTGCTGCAGCGAATGGCATTTCCCAGATTTTGACAATTTTGCACCGGTCCGTAAACTGCAAAGTCATAGTCGTCATTCGGGTTTTCGGGGATAATATCAAATGTAAAACTTCCTCCCTGATCAATCTCCACTTTAAACCATGCAGTTTGATTGTTAAATGAATAACAGGGAGGTGGGTTATTACCAGGAAGGCTAAATTCATCAAAACCCACTCCGCTGGGTTGAATACCCACCGGCGTATCTCCGCAGAGAACTATGGCATCAGTACAATCGTTGGCATTCTGGGCGTTTAAAACACCAAAAATTACCATGAATATGACGATTGTAATTTTTTTCATGAAGTGGGTTTATAGCAAACCGGTAAAATCTCACCGGGTGCCAGACGATAGCTGTCTACAAGCTTTTTATCAAGTTTTGCAGTATAGTTAACCTCTTGAACTTCAAATCCTATAGCGCGTAGCTTATCAAAATAATCCCTTCCATAGACCCGTACGTGATCGTACTGCCCAAATATAGCTGCTCGTTCTTCAGGGTCTGTAATGCTATCGTCTTCAAAGGTGTGTTCTCTGGATAAATCCTGGGGGATTTGCAAGATGGCCATTCCACCGGGTTTTAGAACACGATAAAGTTCTTGCATAGCTTTGGTATCATCAGGAATATGCTCTAGCACATGATTGCACAAAATGATATCATAGCTATTGTCATCAAAGGGAAGGTCACAAATATCTGCTTTTACATCTGCTAGAGGTGAAAACAAATCGGTAGTGGTGTACTCTAAATTTTTAAGATTTCGAAACCTTTTGTAGAAAGCCTGTTCAGGGGCAAAGTGTAAAACCTTATGATAGGTTTTAAAAAAATCTGTTTCGTTATTTAAATATAACCAGAGTAATCTGTGTCGCTCTAATGAAAGGGTAGAAGGGGAGAGTACATTTTCACGCGGCCTACCATAACCGTATGGCAGAAACTTTTTAAACGATTTGCCGTCAATAGGATCAATATAGCGTGAGCCTCTCAGCATTAAGGCCAAAAAAGGTCTGGCCACATAACTGAGGCGTATAAGCAATGGTCGCGGTATTGTATTTAAAATCCGTTTAAAAATGCTACCAGTCATACCTGAAGATCTCCCCAATTCTCTCCGGTTTTGATGCGGTGTAATTGCATTTCTGAAACGCCAAACTGCTTGGCCAATACTTTGAGCCGTGTACGCCGATTGGGATCCAGCAATTTTTTCTTGAGGATTTTTGCTTCGGCATAACTCAATTTGGTATAGTGCCGCTCGCCCGAGGTACGCCTCTTTATGTCAAGCGGACTTGTTTTTTGATGAGCATAACGTGTTTTATGCGTCGCCCAGGCCAGATTTTCAAGACGGTTATCAGTCTTGTCGTGATTGAGATGCAGTACTGCTTTCTCATTTTCACCGGGCTTCAAAAAGGCTTTAGCCAAAAGTTTGTGCAGGTAAAAGTTACGCCTTTTGCCATTTTTAAGCTTCACGTTAACGGTTATATATCCGTTTATTACTCCCCCTTTGATAAGGATACCTTGGGGGTCTCTAACATAACTTCGTGCGCGACCATAGTTGGAGAGTCCTAAAGTATATGCCTCATCCCAGTCGTCTTCACGAAAATCCTTCCAGGTTTCTAACTGCATAGCGCAATGTGATTTTTGTTAATTGAATGTGGGTTGCGCTTTGAACGGGGCCTCTTCATCGCTTTGTATGCCTAATGCATCATAAATATACTCAAAAGTTGAAAGAAGTTGTGGTTTACCATCTATTAATGCCACATCGTGTTCAAAATGGGCACTGGGTTTGTTATCGCGTGTAGTGATCGTCCACCCATCGCGATGTTGTTTAATGCGCTGTGTACCCATATTAATCATAGGCTCAATGGCAACAACCATTCCTTCTATAAATTTTTTGCCGCGACCTCTTCTCCCGTAATTTGGCATTTCGGGATCTTCGTGCATGTTTCTTCCCAGACCGTGACCCACAAGTTCCCGTACTACACCATAACCATGGTCTTCGCAATATTTCTGAATGGCATAACCCACATCACCTACACGGTTACCGGTTTTAAATTGTTCAATACCTTTATATAAAGATTCTTTAGTAACCTGAAGAAGTTTTCTGATTTCGGTATCTACTTCACCCACCTCAAAGGTGTAGGCGTGATCTCCGTAAAAACCATTTTTATAGGCGCCGCAGTCTATTGAAATAATATCACCTTCCTGGAGCGGTTTATTGTTGGGTATCCCGTGTACTACCTGCTCATTTGGGCTTACGCAGAGACTGTTGGGAAAATCATACATGCCAAGAAAGCCGGGTTCGGCACCGTGATCGCGTATGAAGGTTTCGGCTAGTTTATCAAGTTTTAAAGTGGTAACACCAGGCTTAACTTCTGAAGCGAGAACACCTAGCGTTTTAGATACAATTAAAGCGCTTTCACGCATCAGTTCCAGTTCTTCCCTTGTTTTGGTTATAATCATCAGGTCGTTTTTTTGAGGGCGTAAAGTTACAAAGAATACCTACTCTGACTTAACTTAAAGTCTAAAAACGCACAGCATTTCTTATTCGAAAAAGGTTTTATTTCAATTTTGGAAAATGAAACTCTGCCAGCGAATCAATTGTCTCAACACTATTCCTCGTCCAACTCAGGGATTGCTGCCAGGGTTTTGAAGAGTTGGGCTTTAGCCTTGTAAAGCTTGTTTGTGACTTCTATTGCTTTAAGCTGACTGTCTATGAGCTTTAATTCCCGCGAGTTGATAAGAAATATTGAACTTTCACCCACCTGATATTTGCGCAATTCGGCCTCAAGCATGGTTGTGTAGTTAATAACCAAATCTTCTACGAGGTCCTGCTGTTCTTTTAAAATTTCAAGCTCTGTGTTTACCGCTATTATCTTATTCTGAAGAGTCAAACGCGTATTGATAAGATCAAACTCACCATCCTGAAGTTTTAGTTTGGCCAGCTGAAGATTTCCACGTTCTTTCCGAAGAAATAAGGGCATACTAAATCGTAAACCGGCTTTATAATTTTGCGTATAAAACGAATTTAGATTGCGCGGTTCTGAGGTGATAAAATTGTAATTGACATCTATAACCGGAAGCAGCTTGTTGGCTTTTAAGCGTTTTTCAACTTCCAGAGCCTGCACTTTATAATTGAGCGAGCGCATTTTAGGGTGGGTTTCCAGCTGAAAATCTTGAAGGTCAAAATCAGTAATCTGAAGCGTTCTGCTTACTATATCACTAAGTTCCCCTTCCGGAAAAATATCATCCTGCAATTCTACAGGGATGTTGTTACCCAGCCAAAGATAATTAGCCAGTTCAAGCTTGGCTTTTTGATAATCAAGGCGTACTTCCTGAAGACTTAATTCCCGGCTTTGAACGCTTATTTTAGCTTCTGTTGTGTCAATAAGCGGAATTGCACCAGACAGTGCACTGGTTTTTATACCTACAAAACGCTCTGTGGTGTTTTCTAAAAAGCGCTGGTAAAGCAGTACTTTTTGGTAGGCCTGTAACCAGTTGAAGTAGGCCAATGCGGCTTCGTAGAGCACATTAGTTACAGCGAGCTGCAAATCAGCGCGGGCCTGCTCTCTGTAAAAGCGGGCTTGTCTTAGGGTTGCCATACGTTCGTTAATCCACAAACCCTGGCCTAAAGATGCTGAAATACCGGCTGTGTACAATCCGTCTTCAGGTACCGTGTTTTGAGGATTCAAATAATACCCTTCATTCTGTTCAAATTGGGCTTTTAAGTCAATACCATACCAGGTGGGTATTTTAAAAGTTGCATTGAGCAGATCATAATATTCAGTATCCTTAAAGACTTTTTGATCGTAATCTACTTCTATTTTGGGATCAAAACCGCCACGCGCCTTTTGCAATTTGGCTTCCCCGGTTTGTTCAATAAGGTAAGCCTGTCGTGCTAAAGGATGATTTTGCTGTACCAGATTGAGGTACTCTTCAAAACTCAGAGTAGTCAACGTATCTTCCTGAGCCCACAATGGGCTGGTTGCAAAACAGAGTAAAACAATAAGCCGAATTAAAATTTTCATTTCTTTTTCTCGGTTTGAATGTCAGCTTTTTCAGGCGTGTAATAGTTGGGTGGGAAACCATTGAGTTTTCGCCACATTTCATACCAGATTGGCACGTCTTCAAGCAATGCCAGAGTCGTGGCGCCAGAGCCCACACGTAAAGCTTCAGGCCAGGGCTCTTCATCAGGATCTGGAGCCAAAAGAACGCGATATTTACCATTGTTACTGATAAAGCGTTCTACAGCTACAACTTTACCACCAAAAGTCCCCAGAGAATTATACGGCCACCCACTAAACACGATTGAAGGCCACCCGTCAAATTGTATTCGTACTTCTTCACCTACGTGAATCAGCGGTAAATCGATAGGCCGAACGAAAGTTTCTACAGCCAGATCATATTTAGAAGGCATAATCCCAACAAGTTGCTGACCTTCTTTAAATGTCTCACCCACACCGCCAATTATGGCCTTGTTAATAAACCCGGATTGTGGTGCCGTGATGTAGTACATGTCATTCCGTATTTCATAATTGGTTCTGTCGTTTTCAAGCTTGCTTACTGCTGCCTCCGAATCAAACCGATTGGATTGCGCCGTAGAGCGATCACTTTGAGCCTTCGAAATCTTGTCAGTATATTCTGCACCTACCCGATTAATTTCAATTTGAGCATTGATGAGTTCATTACGGCTGGCAAGTAATTTGTTTTCCTGCGAAATCAGTTTTGCCTGAGTTTCCTGTAGTTTTAAGCGTTTTTCTTCAACATCGGTAACCGCTTTAAGCCCTTCCTGCTGAAGCCCTAATGTTCGCTCATATTGACGTTCTGCAATGGCCAGATTGGTTTTTGCAGCTTCATAGTCTATAGAGTCGCTTTTTATTTTAAGTAGTGCCTGTATACGCTTATTTTCAGCCTGCTCCAATTTTAATGCCCGTTCAGCCTGCAATGCCTGAATCTGATTTGATAATGCAAGTACTTTTTCTGAATAGGAAAGCACCGAGTTGCTTTTAGCCCGCACCTGTTGTTCAGTACGCTCAACCAATAGGGGATCAAAATACTCATTCTTAACCTCAGAAATAAAGAGAATGGTGTCCCCTTTTGCTACCGAATCTCCTTCGCGCACATACCATTTCTCAACTCTTCCCGGTATAGGAGATTGAATGGTTTGCGGGCGTTGTTCCGGTGTCAAGGTAGTAACATAGCCTATGCCCTGAATAGTCTGTGTCCAGGGCAGAAACAAGATAATTATTAGAATTACAGTAAAAACCTGTAAAAAGCGGTTGAAATAGGTGTAGTGCTTTTTACCCAGAATTTTTTTAGCAGCCTCATATTGTGAAATATCGACTTTATCGTGAAGCTTGTTGTTCGAGATGTTAAGCATAGCTCTTAATTTTGGGATATTCTACCGTTTTCTAAAACTACTGTGCGCTCGCAACAGTTTTGCCAGGCCTCATCCTGACTGGCAACAATGATGGCCCAGGGGTTTGATTTATCAAAAAGGAAATTGGCAATGCGTTCTTTTTCATCTTTGCTAAACTTGTCTAAAGGTTCTTTTAAGATTAAGAGTTTAGGCTTGCGAACAATGCTTCGTGCCAGGACAATTTTCTTACCAATGGTGCGTGACATGCGTTGCCCTTCCGGATAGATAAGGCTGTCCAGACCTTTAGATTGTTCTTTGACAAAATCCCGTAAGCCTACCTTTTCTATAGCCCAGTCAATATCATCAAGTGGGATAGAAGTGTCTCCAAAAGTAATGTTGTCTCTGATGGTTCCCTCAAATGGTGTTTCCTCGGGGAGCGATTGGCCTAAGAATGAGCGGTAATGATTCAGGTTTATGCCTTTTAGGGACTTTTCATTGATGTAAAAAGAGCCGGAGGTAGGTTCCAGAATGCCTGCAATGATTTTAAGCAATGTAGATTTACCTGAGCCATTTTTACCCAAAATGAGAACGCGCTCTCCGGGACTAACTTTAAAATTAATGTCTTTAAGTATTTTTTTGTCATCGTGAGGGTCTTTATAACTCACGTCCTTCAATTCAATACCGATGTTTTGGTTAGGTTCAAAAGGTTTAGAAAGTTCCTGAGACTCCAATTCTTTATCTACGACCTGGCCTATTTTTTCAAGCGCAGTAAGCAAATCATAAAAGTTCTCCAGACCCAGAATTAATTTTTCAACCGAGTTGATGATGAGCAGGATAATAATTTCCGCAGCCACAAACTGGCCAATATTCATTTGCTGGTTAAGTACAAGAATACCACCTATAAGTAATAGTCCGGCAGTCACCAGTACTTTAAAACCAATCATTTGGATAAACTGAATACGTAAAATTCTAAAGTGACTTTCACGAGCGTCCAGATAATCGTTAACCAAAGCATCATTTTTTTGTAAGGCCAGGCTCGTCTTTCCCGAAAGTTTAAAACTCACTAATGTGCGGGCTATTTCCTGAATCCAGTGAGCGATTTTGTATTTGTATTTAGATTCGGTAAGACTGGTTTGCAGGCCGGTATTACCGGTGAATTTAAAAACCAGGTAAATGAGCAAAACCAACAAAACTCCATAAAAAATGAAGAAAGGGTGGTAAAAAGACAGGAGAATAAGTCCAAAAATAATTTGTACCAAAGCCGCAGGAAAGTCAAGTACGAGCTTGAACAGAGACTTTTGAACGGTAAGTACGTCAAAAAAGCGGTTTGCCAATTCGGGTGGATAATACCGGTTGAGCTCACTCATTTTGATTTTAGGAAACCGGTAAGTGAATTCAAAAGAGGCCCTCATAAATATCTTTTGTTGCAGGTTTTCAACTATACGGATCTGCATAACCTGAAGCGCACCTACAAAAGCAACACCGAGAGTCACTAAAACCACAAGAACAATCCACGAGGTGCTGATTTGTGCACCTTGTATGAGGTTTACAATAGCCTGTATTCCCAGTGGAAGCGAGAGGCTTACTATACCGGCAAATATGGCATAATACAAGACTTGCAAAAAGTCTTTCTTCTCGAGTTTCAAAAGGCCCATGAAACGTTGCCAGGCTGATAGAACTTCTTTAGCCATATATTAAAATTTAAGTAGGTTTAGAATTAGATGCTTGAAATAATGAGAAGGTGAAGTCTCATCGTCACATTCTGTAAGCGAGGAAAAATGATTCTTTAAAAAATGATGATGCAGCGAGTCTGCAAGAATGGTGCTAGCCAGACTTGCAGGGTAGGGGTATGAGGAGTCAACATCTGAAATCATTTTTTTGATACGGTTTGAAAGCCGTTTGTAAATAGCAAAATAGCCATCCTTATTTTCATCATCTACCTCCTTGGTAAGGTAGGATTTGGAATACTCGTTAATTACAATTTTATTGAGAATAACTTCGTTAATGTGGTTAAAAGACTGGTCTTCTTCAACTTCGCGGGTAACGATCTCAATGGCCTTTAACAGGGTTTCAACAGGATCGGTAAGATTGTTGGTGGCAAAAACCAGCTGATATTCCTTCCAACCCCAATACCATGATGTCAGGTAGATTAGAAATTTATGTTTGTTCTCAAAATAGCGGTATATAGAACTTTCGGTAGATTCAATATGCGCTGCCAGTTTTTTGAAGGTGAAATTGTCAAAGCCCAGTTCATTGATTAATATGATTCCGTGTTTAACAATTCGCTTGCCTAAATCAGAGGACTCGGGATCTTTCAGAAAAATACTTTCGTTGATCGAAATTTTCAGATTTTTAAGTAATGCATCCATACCTGATTATTTTAAACGCAAAAATAGTAGTATTACTATCATTCTATCGGTTCTTATAAAAAATTTAACCGAAATCGTTGTAGTGTAGGAGTTGCTTCATAAGCACGAAATCAACAGTTTAGTAGGTAGAAGTCATATCTGCGTCCACTACGATAATAAAATCAGCGCGATTGAGGTGCTCATCATCCAGATTAAAAAGTTCGTCTTGAAGAACTGTACTCAGCGTAAAATAATTGAGATCAGGCTGTTGAAGCTTTAAATACCAAAGAATTCCTTCGTGAAAATCGCTGTGGAACGCTCCATTAAAATGAAGAAACAATCCGTTTTCTCCACGGTTTTGCAATATAGAGTGCGCCATCGTAGCATCTTTAAGTGCTTGTGCCATCACCAGTTTGGGACTGCCATGATCGCCCATCATTTTTAAGATTTCCTGATATCGGGGTAAATCAGCATCAAAAGCAATAGGCAAAGGCGCGATCCACTGCTTCTCCTCGGGAGCTATACTGTCTAAAGTTTCAAGACCATGCTGATGAACCTGTGCAGCATAGCGACGGGGTACATTAGTAGCGATAAAGTCTGTCTTGTTTTGTTTTGCAAACGTAACAAGCGGCTGGTAGTCGGTTTTATGATTGTTCCATAAACGAGCTCGTTCGCTTAATTGTTTATAATCAATACTGTCTTTGAGATATAGGCTTAGAGCTTCCTGATTATCGGTTTCTATCATTTCGGCTCCCAAAGTGAGGTTGCGGCTAGCTGAGAGGTCTTTAGCAAGCTCCAGTTCAAGCCAGTGGGCGATAGGGTTATTGTGCAGTTCGCCAAAGAGTATAACATCAGCCTGTGTTTTTAGGCTGTCTAGCATTACGCTATACGAAATGGGGTTACCATTAGCATCAAATATGCGGTAGGCGGGTTTATCCTGGCCGCTTATTTGCAGACTTAAAAATCCTGCAATTGTAAACAGTATAAGTCGAATCATTTCTTTTTCTCCTAAAGTTAAAAGTTTAATTGAATTTTATCGAGGTGAACTTGAAGTTTATGCGGGTTACTAGCCATTGATATGTACCTTTGCCGCTTAAACACATATTATGGCAATTCGTTTTAAAGATTTGGGCTTATCGGGCAAGCTTATTCAAGGACTCAATGAACTGGGCATTGTTGAACCTACGCCAATTCAGGAGCAGGTAATTCCGCTTTTGCTTTCTGGAGATGTTCATTTGGTTGGTCAGGCTCAGACCGGTACCGGAAAGACCGCAGCTTATGGTTTGCCAATCCTTGAACGTATTAATCCTAAAAAAAAGCAGATACAGGCTCTTATTCTGTGTCCAACTCGCGAACTGAGTCAGCAGGTGGCCAAGCAACTTTTTAAATTCACCAAATACACCGATAAAATTTTCACCGAAGCCGTTTACGGAGGTGAGAAAATAGACATTCAAATTAAGAATCTGAGCAGGCCTACGCATATTGTGGTAGCTACGCCGGGCAGATTGATTGATTTGCTTGGGCGTAAAGCTATAGATCTGTCACACGTTGATACGGTAGTATTGGATGAGGCTGATGAGATGCTGAGTATGGGTTTTAAAGATCAGCTTGATGCGATTCTTACCCAACTGAATCAAATCCGTAACAAATGGCTTTTTTCGGCAACGATGCCGTTTGGAATAAGACAGATCGTTAATCAACATATGGCTGAAGATGCCCATCGCATTCAGGTAAGTCGTGATGTGGTCAATAAAAAAATTGAACACCAGTTTATTATTTGTGATGATAGCGACAAGCTTCCTGTTTTGCTTGATTTTTTAAGAAGCCGAAAAGAAGAGCGCGGTATCATTTTTTGCCGAACCAAAGCAGCAGCATCTAAGCTTGCCAAACAATTACAGGCTAAAAACTGTGCTGCCGAAGCCTTACAGGGAAATATGTTGCAAAAAGAACGTGATAAAACCATGCGCGCCTTTAAAAATGAAAACCTGCGCATTTTGGTTGCGACTGATATTGCGGCCCGGGGTATTGATGTTGAAGATCTTTCTTTTGTCATTCATTATGAAATGCCAGATCAGGAAGCTTATTACACACATAGAAGTGGTCGTACCGCACGTGCGGGAAAGGAAGGTCTTTCATTGGCTCTGGTTAATACCAAAGAACTGCGAACCCTGCGCAAATATGAGAAAGCATTGGAACTGGCAATGATTGAGGTGAAAGCGAGATAATACGCAAACTAAAATCTAAATGAAATATAAACTCCAGAAAAAGACTAATGTCCATAAAATGGTTCTCAGCCAGTTGCGTTTTACGAGTTTTTGTGGAATTCCGTCACAGTTCTGACTTTGGGAAATTTTAGAATGCAGGGGTACAAATTGTATAAAAGTAGAAAGCCATAGGATAAGTACAGCGCTTAGGCTAAAAACAGTATATAATTCGGCACTTTTGGTCACCTGTATGATGGCAATAACCAATTGCCCTACCATTAAGGGCATAACCACATAAGAAACACGCGGAGTATATTTCTGATGCCAGTTTACTACATCAGAAGTGCTGTAATAGCAAAGTCCCGGATAAATAACCAGCTGCACCAGCCAGATTAAAACAACCATCCCAAAGTCAAAAAGTAAACGCCAGATTTCTAAATTCATAGCTTCAGGATGAGTGATGTTTTATGATTTAACTGCTGTGTTGCACTACAACCTGTTTCAGGTCAGCACGTGAAAGTACACCGCTTTGACGCCAAAGTTGTTTTCCGTTTTTAAAAAGCATCAGGGTAGGGACACCACGCACCTGAAATTTTTGAGCAATAGCAGGATTTTTGTCAACGTCAATTTTGACAATTTTGACTTTTTCGCCCAAATCCTCTTTTACATCCTGTAAAATGGGAGCAAGGGTTTGACAGGGTCCACACCAGGTCGCATAAAAATCGATGAGTACGGGAGTGTCAGAGTCGGTAAGAGTTCCAAAGCTTGTTTTCATATTACAAAATTAGGAGTTGTCACTCTTTTGATGAAAGGCTTTAACGCCATCTTAATAGTATACTAATTCTGAAGCAAACGGGCGTTAATGGTAGTTAATCTTCTTTAGTATGAGCCTGAATCTCTTTAATTTCAATTAATAGAAAAATAAATTATGGAAACCAGTAAAGAAAATATTTTAGTAGCCGGTGCTAATGGAACAACCGGAAAAAAAATTGTCACCTATCTAAAAGAATCCCAATATTTTAATCCTGTTGCTATGGTGCGTAAAGCCGAACAGCAAAAACAATTTGAAATTCAGGATATAGATACGGTTCTGGGAGATCTTGAAGAAGATTTATCTGGGGTTGTAAAAGGAATCGATAAAGTGATTTTTGCAGCCGGTTCCGGAGGAAGTACCGGACCCGAAAAAACAACCGCTGTAGATCAGGAAGGCGCAAAAAGCTTGATGGACGCTTCCAAAAATGCAGGAATTAAAAAATTTGTGATGCTTAGCTCCATAAATGCTGATGACCCGTCAAGCAGCGATAAACTACAGCATTATCTGGAAGCCAAGAAAAATGCAGATGAGCATTTGATGAAGAGTGGGCTAAAATATACAATCGTACGGCCGGGTTCGCTTACCAATGATTCTGGGACGCGTGAGATCACAGCTTCAAAGAAAGTAGATTATGGTGAAATCACCCGAGACGATGTGGCGTACACCTTGGTACACGTTTTAAATGACGATGTTGCTCAGAATGCGGTCTTTGAAATGATCGAAGGAGATACCCGAATTGAAGATGCGATTAAGCAGTTTTAGAAATTTAGTTTAAAATAAGAAAAACAAACCCCGCAAGTAGTTTACTTGCGGGGTTTTTCGGTAGTACCCGGGATGGGACTTGAACCCACACGTACGAAGTACACACGGCCCTCAACCGTGCCTGTCTACCAATTTCAGCACCCGGGTTCGTTTAATTCAAAACTATTTAAAAAAACAAAACCAGACTATAAATCTGGTTTATTTTGTGACTTGGCTGGGGCTCGAACCCAGGACCCTCTCCTTAAAAGGGAGATGCTCTGCCAACTGAGCTACCAAGTCTTTCCCTGAATGCGGCTGCAAATATACATTCATTTTTTTATTCTGCCCAAGGGTTTTTATAATAAATTTGAAGAAATTATTCAGAGAATATTTAGGTCTCTGAAAATCAGAATAATTCCAGTATGAAAATCTATTTGATGGGCTACATGGGCTGCGGAAAATCTACTTTAGGTAGCGCTTTGGCACAAAAAAAGAACTTAAGGTTTATCGATTTTGACGCATACCTTGAGGAGCAGGAACAAAGGTCTATACCTGATATTTTTGAAAATAAAGGAGAAATCTACTTTAGAAAGCAGGAGTCCAAATATCTGGATGAGCTCTTAAACGAGGAGCAGGACGCTATAATAAGTCTTGGAGGAGGAACGCCTTGCTATGGAAACGCAATGCAACGTATTAATGAAGCGCCAGGTACTACGGTTTACATCAACGTACCGGTTGAAGAGTTGACAGCCCGATTGTGGAAACAGCGTGATTACAGGCCTGTTTTAAAACATCAGGACAGCCCGGAGAAGCTTGAGGAGTTTGTACGCAAGCATCTATTTGAGCGTAGCTTTTATTACAATCAGGCAGATGTAATGCTGCGCACTCAAGGTCAAACACAGGAAGAGTCCCTGCTTTCATTGGAGTCAGCTCTATTCTAAAATAGCATAATCTCCTTCGGGCTTAAAACGTACTTTAACCCGCTCTTGAAGCGAAGTGCTTAACGAAATACCTTTATAATCGGCCTTAACCGGGTATTTTTTATGGTTTCGGTTTACCAGTACAGCAGTTTTAAACTGTTTCAATGGGACATCCAGAAAATGCTTCACGCCGTAAATGAGCGTGGTACCGGAGTTGAGCACATCGTCTATAAGAACCAAAGATTTATTAGCGTAAGCTGCTGTATCAAGTGAAGTTTGAACAGTACCCTGGGGTGCGGTTTTATTCATTGTAACCCGACACAGCGTACACTTAATATCTGAAATCTCTTCAAGAATAGGCTTGAGGCGCTCGGCAATGGCATAACCGTTTAAGGCAACACCCGCAAGAATAATCTCGTTTTCGTCAACATTGCTTTCATATATTTGATAGGCGATGCGGCGTATTTTATGTTGAATATCCTCGTGAGTAAGAATTGTTTGTACGGCCGTTTTCATAGACTGTCGTTAAAGGTTTCCGATTTTTCAAAGATAGCGAAGAGTTCTTTTCCTGCCCGGGGTTTTATGGAATTATAACTGCGTTCCAGCGTTTTTATGTGGAAGTATTCTGAAAACAAATCCCGGTATTCCTTTGCGCTACCGCCAAATGGAGGCCCCTGATCACTAAGCGGAAAATCAAAAAACAAACCAGCGAGTTTTCCGCCCGAAGCCAGCAGGTTATACGCGTGGCTGGCATATTTGGGTCGAAGTTTAGGGTCTAAAGCACAGAAAAAGGTTTGCTCGAGGATGAGGTCATACGTACCTAAATGCTCAAAGAAATCGCCTTCAATCATTTTTAAGCAGTCTGTAGCAGGAATACGTTTCTGTAAATCTTGTAAAGCAGCGCCGGAAAGATCAATTACCGTTATATTATTGAATCCCTCATTTAAAAGTGCCTGAGCCTCGTGACCAAAACCGGCTCCGGGGATCAAAATACGCAGATCTTTTGATGGGAGTTGATTAGCATATTCAATCAGGGCAGGAGCGGCATAGCCAATATCCCAACCCGTTTGAGATTGCTGATAACGCGATTCCCAATAGGCTTTGTTTAGATTAGTCTTCAAAGAAGTCGTCATTTTCGTAAAAATCATCCAGATCGCGGCGGTCCTTTTTAGTTGGTCGGCCGGTACCTTTCTTGCGGTAATAATCTTTAGAGTATTTAAGCAAGTCCAATTTTTCCAGATTTTCAGCCGGAGTGCGGTCTACATAATAAAGGCCGGTAAGTTTTGCACCCACCCGGCTGGGGGGGTGATCTAAAACCTCAATAATATAATCGATTTGGTTTTTACGTATTTGTATGGTATCTGATGGAAAAACTTCGCGGGAAGGTTTTACTGCAACATCGTTCATTTTTACCTGTCCTTTTTTACAGGCTTCTGTAGCTATAGAACGGGATTTAAAGTATCGTACACACCATAAATATTTATCTACTCGCATAATCTATTGCTTTAAAGCTCGTTTTTACACAACAAAAATAGCGCAAAATTGTATCTTGCGCGACCTAAAAGGATATTGATGAATATGATGAAAAATACGGTTTTTGCTGCTCTTGGGCTTTTATTTATAGTCTCTTGTCAAAAAGACGATGATGGTCCAACCATACAGCCACCCCGAGATCGTGGTGAAGTACAGCAGGAAAGTGAAGCAAATTTAGAAGCTTATTTAGAGACGCATTTTTATAACTACGAGGATTTTGAAAATCCACCGGCTGATTTTAATTATGACATCGTTTTTGACACGATAGCCGGTGAAAATTCCGATAAAACAGCACTGATTGATCATCCTAATCTAAAATCAACGCAATACAATTATCAGGAGGTAAACTATACCCTTTACGTTTTGGAAGCTAAGGAAGGAGAAGGAGCACAGCCCACTTTTGCTGATTCTACTTTTGTTAATTATCGGGGTAATATCGTAGGCGGAAGGAAGTTTGACGGGACCACAACTCCTATTTGGTTAAATCTTCCGGAAACTATTTTTGGTTTTGGAAACGGTCTAAAAGAGCTTAAAGCTGGGAAAGGGATTACCCAAAACGAAGATGGAAGTTTCAATTATGGGACTGATTATGGTGTAGGGGCAGTATTTATTCCCAGTGGTCTTGGGTATTTTAGTAATCCTACGACCTCAATACCGGCGTATTCAGATTTAGTTTTTCGTTTTAAATTATACAGTATAGTCAAAGACACCGATGAAGATGGAGATGGGATTCCAAATGCATTGGAAGATGTTAATAACAATTTTTATCTATTTGAAGCAGAGGATGATACGGATAGAGATGGAAGACCAAATTTTCAGGACGCAGATGACGATGGTGATGGTATCTTAACTCGTGACGAGATTGTAATAAACGAAGATGGGAGCATTACTTTTACAGATTCTAATAATGATGACACTCCGGATTATTTAGATCCTGATAATTGATTAGATATATTATAACTAAAAAAAAACCGCTACTCATTTCAGTAGCGGTTTT
This sequence comes from Leeuwenhoekiella sp., assembly GCA_002708845.1. Taxonomy (GTDB): domain Bacteria; phylum Bacteroidota; class Bacteroidia; order Flavobacteriales; family Flavobacteriaceae; genus Leeuwenhoekiella. The sequence goes on along the minus strand of PAPI01000019.1, from coordinate 130,903 downwards.
TTTTTTAGTATAAATTATTCTCTATTTATAAATTGAGCGATAAGCTGATGATCAACTGATCAGGTCTGGTGTCAATGCGTGAATCGGTTGTAATGATTCCGTTAGTGCTTAAAAACTGGGCCTCATTATCTTTGAAGCCACGCTCATAGCGCAAATCAACTCCCAGTTTTCCTAATGCAACGCCTACACCAAAGTTGAGACCTACTGTAAAATCATCCTGTACATCACCCAAATCAATACCTTCATATTCGGTGTCTAAAATGTATTGTAGTGAAGGACCTGCAAAAATGTTTATGGGGCCAAAAACTTCAAGACCTACTAACAGCGGAGCATCCAATTTTTGTACACTAAACTCATCGCTGTTGTAAGTTGTTTTTAATTTAGTGTACACCAATTCGGGTCTAAAATAAAGACGTTCACCGGTACGCCCAAATACGCCAACGTGAAAGCCTAAATCCCGGTCCGGGTTTTCATAAGCATTTTCTACATCATTACTGATGTCGCCGGTGGCACCATAATTAAGACCTGCTTTGATACCAAAGCCAGGGTCTGATTGCGCGTAAGTTAATGACGCGACTAAACAAAAAATTCCTAAAAATGCGTTCTTCATATCAATTAAGTTGTGCCCTTGCGGACAGTTAAAATTAGATGGAATCAAAAATGATTCCGATATTCTTGGTTGATGCTGTGAAGCGGCATTTTTAGGAATATACAATTCAAAGTGCCTACTTCTTAGCCAGCACCTTATTAACGGCTTCTACAATAGATTTAGTATCAAGACCGTATTTTTCCATCAATTCGGCAGGAGTACCAGATTCACCAAAAGTGTCGTTTGTTGCAACAAATTCCTGATAAACCGGGTCATTTTTAGCCAATACACCAGAAACGCTTTCGCCCAGACCACCTAAATAGTTGTGCTCTTCGCAAGTCACAACGCAGCGTGTTTTCTTAACCGAATTTAAAATAGCTTCTTCATCAAGAGGCTTAATGGTGTGAATGTTAATCACTTCGGCACTAATTCCTTTTTCTTCCAATTGCTCGGCAGCTTCAAGGGCATGCCACACCAGGTGACCGGTTGCGAGAATAGTTACATCAGAACCTTCAACCAGATGAAGTGCTTTGCCAATTTCAAATTTTCCGTCTTTTTCGGTGAAATTTGGAACACTTGGACGACCAAAACGCAAATAAACCGGCCCATCATAGTCTGCGATGGCCATAGTAGCGGCTTTAGTTTGGTTGAAGTCACATGGATTAATAACCGTCATCCCGGGAAGCATTTTCATAAGGCCAATATCTTCCAGAATCTGGTGGGTTGCTCCATCTTCCCCTAAGGTTAAACCGGCGTGAGAAGCACATATTTTTACATTTTTACCAGAATACGCAACACTTTGGCGTATCTGATCGTAAACACGACCGGTAGCAAAGTTTGCAAAGGTGGTAGCATAAGGTATTTTTCCGCCAATGGTCATACCGGCAGCCATACCTATCATATTGGCCTCTGCGATTCCGGTTTGGAAGAAACGTTCCGGATGATTTTTTTCAAAGTCGTTCAGTTTAAGCGATCCGGTAAGGTCTGCACATAGCGCCACCACATCTTCGTGGGTTTTGCCTAGCTCATCCATTCCGGCCCCAAAACCTGAACGTGTATCTATATTTCCTGAGTTTGTGAATTTTTTCATAGTAAGTGTCCCTAAGATAATACGAGTATTAAAGTGGGATTGATTTTAAGATTAATAGCTTGATTAAAGGATGCCTGTTTGAAGATTAATAATCTCCAAGGGTTTCCGGATTTTGAGCTAAAGCTTTCTCAAGCTGCTCGTCATTAGGAGCTTTACCATGCCACGCGTGGCCTTGCATCATAAAGTCAACACCATGTCCCATAATTGTGTGTAGAAGAATACAAACAGGTTTACCTTTTCCGGTGCGTGATTTAGCTTCTTTTAAACCTTCAAGAATGGCTTCCATATCGTTACCCTTTTCGATGTCCAGTACATCCCAGCCAAAAGCTTCAAACTTAGCCCGTACACTTCCCAGGTTGAGAACCTCATTGGTGCTTCCGTCAATTTGCTGGCCGTTAAGGTCAACGGTTGAGATAATGTTGTCTATTTTATTTGCAGCGGCATACATAATAGCTTCCCAGTTTTGACCTTCCTGCAGTTCACCATCACCGTGAAGGGAGTAAACCAGATTATCATCACCATTTAGTTTTTTAGTTTGAGCTGCTCCAAGAGCCACACTCATTCCCTGACCTAGCGAACCGGAAGCTACGCGAATACCGGGTAGGCCTTCGTGTGTAGTAGGGTGTCCCTGCAGACGTGAATCTATTTTTCTAAAGGTATTGAGTTCATCTACAGGAAAATAACCCGAACGGGCCAAAACGCTGTAAAAAACGGGAGAAATGTGACCGTTTGAGAGGAAGAATAAATCCTCATCCTTTCCATCCATATCGAAACCTTCCTTACGTTTCATCACTTCCTGATATAAGGCTACGAAAAATTCAGTACATCCTAACGAACCTCCGGGATGTCCTGAGCTTACATTATGTACCTGCCTTACGATGTCTCTGCGTACCTGTGAGACAAAATCTTCTAATTCTTTAATGTTTGGCATGTTGATTGAGTTAAAATTTGAAGGTCAAAAATACCCATTTTTAACAGGTATTACAATCAATAAGCCACTTAATCCGGTGGTTTTTAGGGAAATTTAAGAAGATACGCGCTATAAGTGAATATTTTACACTTATTAAGCATTTTTTGGTGCCAAAAGTATCTATTAAATAGTTTTATCTTTGCCCCTCTAATTCAGGATATGCAATTTGAACTCGTAAGTACCGATGCTGCCAGTAAAGCCCGGGCAGGAACGCTAACAACAGACCATGGAACCATTGAAACCCCCATCTTTATGCCGGTAGGCACAGTTGGAACGGTTAAAGGTGTACATCAGCGCGAACTTACTCAGGACATTGACCCTGATATAATATTAGGGAATACCTATCATTTGTATCTGCGGCCTCAAACTGACATTTTAGAAAAAGCTGGCGGACTCCATAAGTTTATGAACTGGGACCGTAATATTCTTACAGATAGCGGTGGGTATCAGGTGTATTCTCTTTCCGCAAACCGAAAGATCAAAGAGGAAGGGGTTAAGTTTAAATCGCATATCGATGGCTCGTTTCATATGTTTACCCCAGAGCGTGTGATGGAAATTCAGCGTAGCATAGGAGCCGATATCATAATGGCTTTTGATGAATGTACGCCCTATCCTTGCGATTACAATTACGCGAAACGTTCGATGCATATGACGCACCGCTGGCTAGAACGGTGCATCAATCATTTGGCTAAAACTCCGGTGAAGTATGGTTATGACCAGGCGTTTTTTCCTATCGTACAGGGAAGTACCTATAAAGATTTGCGTATACAATCTGCAGAATACATCGCCAATTCCGGTGCAGTAGGTAATGCTATCGGGGGGCTATCTGTAGGCGAACCCGCTGAAGAAATGTATGCCATGACCGAAATTGTAACCAATATTCTTCCCAAAGAGAAGCCGCGTTACCTGATGGGAGTGGGAACACCGATCAATATTTTAGAAAATATTGCGTTAGGAGTTGATATGTTTGATTGTGTGATGCCTACGCGTAATGGCCGAAACGGAACTTTATTTACCCAACACGGTACGATAAATATTAAAAATAAAAAATGGGAGGCCGATTTTTCACCGCTTGATCCCGATGGAACTACCTGGGTTGACACCGCGTATTCTAAAGCCTATGTGCGGCATCTGTTTAGTGTTAATGAAATTTTGGGCCGTCAGATAGGTACAATTCATAATCTCGGGTTTTATATGTGGCTGGTGCATGAAGCACGCAAGCATATTGTGGCCGGAGATTTTTATGCCTGGAAAGAAAAGATGGTAAAACAAATGGATAAAAGACTCTAGATGAAAATCTTAGACTGGTACATTTTAAAGCGTTATCTGGGTACTTTTATCACGATGCTGTTGCTGTTTATTCCTATTGGGATAACCGTTAATCTTGCAGAGAAAATTGATAAAATGCTGGCTAATGAGGTGCCATTTAGTGAGGTGGCCATTTATTACCTCAATTTTACCATTTACTTCGCCAATCTATTATTCCCTTTGTTTTTGTTTCTTTCGGTGATCTGGTTTACTTCTAAACTGGCCAATAATACCGAAGTCATTGCTTTTCTAAGTAGTGGAGTTTCGTTTTACCGTTTTTTAAGACCTTATATAATAGGTGCGACAATCGTATGTATTGGGGCATATATTTTGGGAACCTATCTGGCTCCTGCAGCCAGTCGAGGCTTCAATGAGTTCTCGTATGAGTATTTAAAAAACAATAAAGATGCTCGCGAAACCAGTAATGTTTACCGGCAGATTAATGATAATGATTACATCTACGTAAGCCGGTTTACGCCATCGACGCGTATGGGGCAAAACTTTACACTTGAGCATTTTGAAGACAATACCCTTAAATACAAAATACAGGCACGCAGTATTGTTTACATTCCAGAAGATACAGTCTATCGCCTTAATCAGTATAAAAAACGAATCATTGGAAAAGAAGGAGATATTTTGATTTCTGAGGCTAAAGTTGATACCACATTTTCTTTTGATCTGGAAGACCTGACCCCACTCGAGTATATTGCCGAAACGCTAACCACACCTCGTCTGCGCGAATTTATCGCTAAGGAAAAAGCGCGGGGCTCCTCAGCGATTAACCGCTATGAAGTGGTGTTGTACAAGCGCTTCAGTTTACCCGTGAGCGCTTACATTCTCACCATTATTGCGGTAGCCGTATCTTCTATGAAACGCCGTGGCGGTATGGGAATTAACCTGGCCTTGGGTATTTCACTTGCATTTATATTTATTTTCTTCGATAAGGTTTTTGGCACCATCTCAGAGCAATCTGATTTTTCGCCTATGGTAGCCGTCTGGTTACCCAATGTGCTTTTTGGAATTCTGGCGGTTTATTTGCTCAATTATGCAAAACGCTAGTCTCAAAGATTACCTGCATTTACACCTCATTGTTTTTATTTGGGGGTTCACAGCTGTTTTAGGAGCTTTAATCAGTATAGGAGCGTTAGAACTGGTTTGGTATCGAATGGGTTTAGCCAGTCTGGCTATTTTTGGATACCTGAAATTCAAGAAAATCCCGTTAAGCACAAATCCTAAAGTTTTAGGGCTGATGATGGGAGCAGGTATACTTATCGCACTGCACTGGATTACTTTTTTTGGAGCGATCAAGATGGCTAATGTTTCGGTTACCCTGGCGATGATGAGTACGGGAGCTTTTTTTACGAGCATTCTTGAACCCATATTTTATAAGCGAAAGCTTATTGGTTACGAAATACTTTTTGGTCTCCTGGTCATCGTGGGTTTGTATATGATATTTAATGTGGAAACCCGATACACCGCCGGAATACTTGTCGCGCTTCTTTCCGCTTTGCTAGCGGCTTTTTTTACCTTGATAAACGGAAAGCTGGTAAAGGAACATCATCCGGTCAAGATTTCGTTTTTTGAAATGCTCGCGGGCGCGGGAAGCATTACCCTATTTCTGGCTTTAACTTCCCGTTTTAATTCCGGTTTTTTCAACCTTCAGGTATCAGACTGGTGGTATTTGGGTATTCTGGCTCTTGTTTGTACGGCCTATGCTTTTATTGCTTCGGTAACGGTGATGCGCAATCTTTCACCCTATACCGTAATGCTTACTACAAATCTGGAGCCGGTGTATGGTATCATTTTGGCCTTTATCATTTTAGGTGATGCAGAGCGCATGCATACCGATTTTTATCTGGGTGCAATTTTGATTTTGATTACGGTTATTTTAAACGGAATTTTTAAAACCCGCGAGCGTAAAAAACAACAGCGCAAACTTCAAAACAGTAAATCGTTTTTGTAAGTAGCTCTTTTTTTGAACCTTTGCATAACATTAAGAAGGAATTTTGAGGTTTATTTTGAAATTTTCCGGAGATAAGCCAGTAAGCATTCCTTCTCTAGTATCGAGTAAATACGCTATATTTGTCAGCTAACTAAAATCTTCCCCTAATGGAATATTTAGACTTTGAACAACCTATAAAAGAGCTTGAAGAACAGCTCGAAAAATGTACCCTAATAGGGCAGGAGAGTGACGTAGATGTCACCAATACCTGCAAACAGATCGAGAAAAAGCTTAAAGAAACCAAGAAAGATCTTTATAAAAACCTTACGCCATGGCAGCGCGTTCAGCTTTCGCGTCATCCCAATCGGCCTTATACTTTAGATTATATCAAAGCCATTTGTGGTGATACCTTTTTAGAATTACACGGCGACCGCAATGTTAAGGATGATAAGGCGATGATAGGAGGTCTGGGTAAAATTGGCGAGCAGAGTTTTATGCTTATTGGTCAGCAAAAAGGATATAATACAAAAACACGCCAGTACCGTAATTTTGGTATGGCAAATCCGGAAGGATACCGCAAGGCACTTCGTTTGATGAAGAGTGCTGAAAAATTTGGTTTACCGGTAGTGACTTTTATTGACACCCCAGGCGCCTACCCCGGTCTGGAAGCGGAGGAGCGCGGTCAGGGAGAAGCCATTGCCCGAAACATTTTGGAGATGACACGGCTAAAAGTGCCTATTATTGTTTGCATCATAGGAGAGGGCGCGAGTGGAGGTGCTTTGGGAATTGGCGTGGGCGATAAAGTGCTTATGCTTGAAAACACCTGGTATTCGGTTATTTCGCCGGAATCCTGCTCGTCTATTCTCTGGAGAAGCTGGGAATTTAAAGAGCAGGCTGCAGAAGCGCTTAAGCTTACCGCAACCGATATGAAGAAGCAAAAACTTATTGATGAGATCGTTAAAGAACCTCTTGGAGGAGCGCATAGCGACCGTCAAAAAACATTTGATACGGTAAAAGAAAAGATTCTACAAGCCTATGATGAGTTTAAAAACTTATCACCAGCAGATTTGATTAAAAACCGTATGGATAAATATTCTGAAATGGGAGTATTCAAAGGCTAAAAGACTTAAACATCACTTGTCATTAAAATCCGGAGTTTTTGACTCTGGATTTTTTTATGGTTGTTAACAAGATTATTTAGTTATCAACAATCATATTGTTAACTTGTAGTGAACAACGACTGGTCAAAAAACTTGAACTGCCCTTAACATTTTTTTTACATTCGCCTTAATGGAAAATCTAAAGACCAAACCTAACTATATAATTCCTTCTAATGATGTTATTGCCCTTGAGAAGGGTAAAATACCGCCACAAGCTATTGATTTAGAGCAAGTTGTTCTTGGAGCAATGATGATAGATAAAAAAGGTGTAGATGAAATCATCGATATTCTTAGTCCTGAAGTTTTCTATAAAGATGCCCATCAGCACATCTATGACGCTATCAGATCCCTCTTTGAAAACGGTGAGCCTATTGACTTATTAACCGTTTCTGAGCAATTAAAACAAATGGCCAAGCTTGACAAGGCAGGTGGCGACTATTATTTGATTCAACTTACCCAAAAAGTGTCCTCTTCTGCGCACATTGAATACCATGCGCGTATCATTTTGCAGAAATACATTCAGCGCAGCTTGATTAAAATTTCTAATGAAATTATTGAAGAAGCGTATGACGAGACAACAGATGTTTTTGATCTTTTAGATAATGCTGAAAGTAAACTCTATGAGGTTACTCAGGGTAACATAAAAAGAAGTTCAGAAACAGCGCAGAGTCTTGTTATTCAGGCTAAAAAGAAAATTGAAGAAATTTCGAATAAAGAAGGTTTGTCCGGTATCCCTTCGGGCTTTGACCGTCTCGATAAACTAACTTCCGGCTGGCAGCCCAGTGACTTGATTATAGTTGCGGCACGTCCGGGTATGGGTAAAACCGCATTGACGCTATCTATGGCCCGAAATATCGCAGTAGGGCAGGGTATACCGGTTGCATTTTTCTCACTCGAGATGGCTTCGGTACAGTTGATTACCCGTTTGATCTCTTCAGAAACCGGACTTTCTTCAGAGAAATTACGTACTGGAAAGCTTGAAAAACACGAGTGGGAACAGCTTAACGTAAAAGTAAAAAGTCTGGAGAAGGCTCCACTTTTTATTGATGATACGCCGTCGCTTTCCATCTTTGACCTGCGCGCAAAAGCACGCCGACTTGCTTCACAGCACGGTATAAAGATGATTATCATTGACTACTTGCAGTTGATGACCGCGGGAGGTAGCCAGAAAAACGGAAACCGCGAGCAGGAGATCTCGATGATTTCGCGTAACCTTAAAGCCTTGGCAAAAGAACTGGATGTGCCAGTAATTGCACTATCGCAGCTATCGCGTGCGGTGGAGACTCGTGGTGGTAGTAAACGACCTTTGCTTTCTGACCTTCGGGAATCTGGAGCGATTGAGCAGGATGCCGATATCGTATCATTTATTTACCGTCCTGAATACTATAAAATTGATGAATGGGATGATGAAGAACGCAGCCCAACTGACGGCCAGGCCGAATTTATTGTAGCCAAGCACCGTAATGGTGGACTTGAGAACATACGGCTTAAGTTTATTGGTCACCTTGGTAAATTTGATAACCTCGATGATTTTAGCACGCCGTATCAGTTTGAGTCTGCGATGAATCAAAACGCGGCAGCTAACGATGATACCTTTAGACCCGATACTTTTCCTACCCCGGATCAGGCTTTTGGAAGTAGCATGAACGATGGCGGTTTTGACCGTGATGGGGAAGATGAGGTTCCTTTTTAATTCAATTTAGACTGGTTATATAACTAAAAAGGAAGCTGCTAGAAACGGCTTCCTTTTTTATTTTCAAAATCTGAATTTCAATAGCTCATGAATCTTATTAAAAAAATTGCTTTTACGCTTTTTGCTTTTTTTCTGGCTTATCAGGTTTATTTTTTTGTGGAAACCTTGATTCGTAGTGATCCGAATACGTTTTCAGTGTCCCTGCATTTTATTTTTGCCTTTTTGCTGAGTCTCTTTATTACCGGAGTTTTCGCTTTTTTAGGTTTCATATACCCTACTCACAAATTTTTATCGAATACCTACTATGAAATTCAAAATCCGGTAAGACTAAAAAAAATCTATGTATTTGCTCAGGTCGATCTTTTTAGAAAAGCTCTTTTACTGTTTTTCTGGGGTAGCAGAAAAAATCGAAAAAAGTACTTTAATGGTACAAGACAAGGAATCAGAAACTTTATCTATCAGACTAAACAATCAGAATTTGGACATCTGGCAGCATTCATCGTGACTCTAATCGCCTGTGTAATGCTTTTATATTTCAACTATTATTGGCTTGTTATCTTTGCGTTTTTAATCAATATTTTGGGTAACGCGTATCCGGTTATTCTTCAGCGTTATCACCGCATACGCATCGGTAAGCTTTTCAAATAATAAACAATACAAATGGTTATTCTAGAAATGAATCTGTTTAAGAGATACTAGGCATATTCTTTGCAACGTTGTACTTTAAGCAGCGCCTATGAAAACAAAATTTACTTTCGCATATATGTCTACTCGAGCACTAGTTAAAGCGCTTGTATTTGGCGTATTCTTTATTGCATTTACGTTACCTGCAATGGCCTCTTATGTGCTTATCCCTATGGATGCCGATAGTCAAAAAGAACACCTTAAGGCCTATGGAATCACCTATTGGACGTTGGCTAAACAACAAAAAGTCAAATGGCTGCTCAATTATCGGGGCGGATCTTTTTTGCTTCCGGATACCGAAGAGTTACAGAAAGAATGTAAGATTCGAGGCGTTTCATTTGAAGTGATAAGCGATGCAAAGGCCGAAAGTATTTTGGCCGAAATAGAAAGTCCGTCTCAAAATATGGAAGCTGTGGCCCTTGAAAAGGCACCCAAAGTCGCAGTTTATACCCCTGATGGAAATGCACCTTGGGATGATGCGGTTACTATGGTTTTAGAATATGCCGAAATACCCTATACCAAAATTTACGATCGCGAGGTCCTTGCTGATGAGTTGGTGCTTTACGACTGGTTACACCTGCATCACGAAGATTTTACCGGTCAGTACGGTAAATTTTATGGTTCATACCGCGCAGCTCCCTGGTATATCAAAGACAAACAGGATGCTGAAGCTTTAGCCGCAGACTTAGGTTATGATAAGGTTTCTCAGGAAAAGCTGGCTGTTGCTAATAAAATAAGTGATTATGTGATTGGTGGCGGTTTTATGTTTGCGATGTGTAGTGCTACAGACAGTTTTGATATAGCCCTCTCGGCTGAAGGGGTAGATATTTGCGAGCCCATGTTTGATGGCGATGCTTCAGACCCTAATTATCAAAGCAGAATCAGCTTTGAGCGCACCTTTGCCTTTCAGGACTTTATGCTTGAAAAAAATCCGGCACGGTATGAATTTTCAAGTATTGACACCACACCTTACCGGAGGGTAAACCCGGATACTGATTATTTCAGTCTGAAAAGCTTTTCGGCAAAATGGGATCCCGTGCCTACGATGTTGTGCCAAAACCATACAGCTTTGGTCAAAGGTTTTATGGGGCAGACAACGGCGTATAATGCTGAACAGATCAAACCTCAGGTTTTGGTTATGGGCGAAAATAAAGCGAATGGAGAGGCTCGTTACATTCACGGGGTGAAAGGTAAAGGCTTTTTTACCTTTTATGGCGGCCATGATCCCGAAGATTACCAGCATCGTGTAGGTGATCCCAAAACGGAATTAAGATTACATCCTACCAGTCCGGGATATCGTCTTATTTTAAATAACATCCTGTTTCCCGCAGCTAAAAAGAAAAAGCAAAAAACGTGATACGCCTGTTTAGTATAATTGTATTTTCAATCGTATTCAAACTTCTGCCTTTAGGAGAAGTGGGACTTTCTGATGCCGGCAAAATACAGGATGCTAAAGTTGAAAAAATCCGTTTGGGCGATGAGGTTTTTCGAATTCCTAATAAAAACGTACGCTTTAGCTGGCACCCTACTAAGAGACTTACGTGGTCTGATTTTAGAGGAATGCCAGACCGCAGCAGCAAATATGCAGCTACTGCTAACACAGGAATCAGTCATACCTATGCTATAAATTCTCGGGGCTACCTCATTAAAAAAGCGTCTAAGGTTTACGCAAATTTTTATCCGAATCTTTCTTGGTATGTGCCCAAACTGATTAATGAGACCACACTGGCTCACGAACAGACGCACTTTGATATCTCCGAACTTCATGCGCGGATACTACGTCAAACCATTGCCGAGTATAGATTCACCCGCAATTCAAAAGCCGAAATACAGGCTATTTATCAAAAGATAGAAAAGGCCCGAAAGGCGATGCAGGTAGATTTTGATCGGGAAACTAAACACTCTGTTGATCGAGAAAAAGAACAAGCCTGGGAGGCTAACGTGGCCAAACTGCTTTATAAATACAGACACTGGGCAAGTTAATTTCTGTTTTTTAGCAACGTTAATCTTCTGTTAGTGTGCAGGCTTATTTTCCTGAAGTCATTTATTTTTAAAAGAAAAACATGATACGAGAAGGAAGCGATGTAAAATGGAAATGGGGTAACGGTACAGCAACTGGTACTGTAAAAGAGACCTATACCAAAGAAGTAACTAAAACCATTGACGGTTCAGAAATCACCCGAAAAGGTGAAGAAGGCGATAAAGCTCTTTATATTGAACAGGAAGATGGGGCTAAGGTTTTAAAACTGGAAAGCGAAGTACAAAAAGCCTAAGACTATGGCAGAGTTTATCAAAGTTTACGAAGAAAATCCCAGTGAAAAGGAGATCAGGCGTATCGTCAAAATTCTTAAAAATGATGGCGTCATCATCTACCCTACAGATACGGTTTACGGTTTAGGATGTGATATAACCAGTAACCGGGCTCTGGAGCGCGTGGCGCAATTGCGTGGGGTAAAACTTGATAAAGCCAACTTCTCATTTATTTGCGAAGATTTGAGCAATCTGTCAGACTACGTTAGGCAAATAGATACACCAACTTTTAAACTGCTAAAAAGAGCCCTTCCGGGACCTTATACCTTTATCCTGCCAGGTAATAACAACCTGCCAACGGTGTTTAAAAAGAAAAAAACGGTTGGTATACGGGTACCCGATAATGCCATAGCACGTGCGATCGTTAAAGAATTGGGTAACCCAATTATTTCTACTTCTATACGTGATGAAGATGAAGTAATCGAATACACTACAGATCCTGAGCTAATACTTGAAAAATGGGAGAAGCTGGTAGATGCGGTGGTTGATGGAGGATACGGCGGTAACGTTCCTTCAACTGTGATTGACCTTACGAGTGGTGAAGCCGTATTAATACGGGAAGGAAAGGGAGACTTAACCATTTAGAAAACATAAATACGGTTTAAAATTAAACCGATTAGTTTTTATCCATACCGAAGAAGAGATTATGACTTCCTTGAATAATTAATGAATTGAAAGGATGATAAAATAAAAACCCGGTCTATATAGACCGGGTTTTTTTGTTCAAAAGACTAATCTTTCTTAGTTTTTCGGCATTCCGTCTTCAATCATTTTGTAGAATTGATCCAGTTTTGGTAATACTACAATACGGGTTCTACGGTTACGAGCACGACCTTCAGCAGTATCGTTGCTGGCAAGAGGTACATAATAACTTCTACCTGCTGCAACCATACGCTCTGGTGGTACACCAAATTCTTCCTGAAGAATACGTACAACAGAAGTCGCACGCTTCACACTAAGATCCCAGTTATCTTCAATTACTGAAGTGCTAATAGGCTTGCTATCGGTGTGACCTTCTACCATAAATTCAATTTCAGGCTTATTTTTCACTACTGTAGCTACTTTGCCTAAAACTTCTTTTGCACGGTTGGTAACATCCCAACGACCGCTGTTAAAAAGTAATTTATCAGAAATAGAAACATAAACAACGCCTTTCTCAACATTGATTTCGATGTCTTCGTCGTTCAGGTTGCCAATAGCTCCTTTTAAACTGGTAACTAAAGCAAGCGTTACAGAATCTTTTCGGTTAAGAGCATCACGGAAAGCTTTGATCTGAAGATCTTTCTCCTTCATTTGCTCCAAAGATTTCTCAAGGTTTTCTGCACCTTTAGCAGATAGTGTGGTCAGGTTACCCTGTGTATTAATAAGATCTGTATTGGTCTTACGTAAATCTGCTATTTGATCGCGAAGGCTTTCTTCTGTCGCCAGACACGAGTTCAATTTTACAGTTGCTGTATTTAACATATCTTGAGTCTCACGCTGTTTGGCTTCTAAAGCAGCGTATTTTTTTTGAGACACACAAGAACTTAGCAGTATCAACGCAGAGGCAGATACTATCATCATTTTTCTCATAATTCGTGTTGTTAATTTTTAGTATTCGGTAACAACAAAAATATTAAAAAACCTATCCAATGACAGATTCTTAACAATACTTTTAGTAATTTCTGGAGATATCGTTGTAATACTTTTTTCCTAGTACAAAATACTGCCACACGACTGATTTTGTAATGGAATACCTTCTGATTTTAGGTGTTTTTCGACGTTGCTTCAATACGCTCCCTATTTTAGAGTAAAAAGCAAAATGAGCACGTATAATGGCAAAACAATGTTTGCTTTTCCACTGAGCTAAAAATTTAATGGCGGCAATACCATCCAGGCACATTCTTAAAAACAGTATTCCCCAAACCCGAAAGCCTGACACATTCTTAAGCAGTAACATTAAGTTATTTCTAAAATTTAAAAACGTCTTTTGGGGATTCATTTGTTCGAGCGTTGCTCCACCAAGATGATAAACCTGGCTACTGCCTATATGATACACCTTATAATTTACAGCTTGTATGCGCCAGCACAGGTCAATCTCTTCCTGATGGGCAAAGAAGCTTTCATCTAAAGCCCCGGCTTCGTAAAAGGCCTTTTTGCGAACGACAAGGCAAGCCCCACTTGCCCAAAATACCGGTAAGGTGTCGTCGTACTGACCTTGATCTTTTTCGAGCGTATCAAACAAGCGCCCCCTGCAAAACGGATATCCAAAATAGTCTAAGAATCCTCCGCCAGCACCCGCATATTCAAAATGATCTGGGCGTTTAAGATCCAGAATCTTAGGCTGAGCAGCACCCAGTTGCGGGTTTTCTTCAAAGTTTTTGATAATGGACCCAAGCCAGCCTTTTGATGTTGCAATGTCGCTATTCATCAGGATGAAGAGGTCTTCATTTAAATGCTGCAAGGCCTCATTATAGCCTTTTGCGTATCCCCCATTTGTCGTATTGCGAATAACTTTTACCTGCGGAAAGTTTTCGTCCAAAAATGCAACAGAATCATCCGTAGAAGCATTGTCTGCAACATAAACAGTAGCCTGCTCAGCACTATGTTCAAGCACTACAGGTACAAATTTTTCAAGCAGATGTCTGCCGTTCCAATTGAGTATGACAATCGCGATATTCACAACGGCAAATTACGGGCTGTAAACCGGAATATCCGGCAAAAAATTATATTTTTTCTGTTCGTAGTCCATCTGGCAGAAATAATGATTCAAGCCGTTTGTAACCATTAAAAAGGAAGCTTGCAGGGTGAGGTTGTATCGGGCAATCTGGTCAAAAGTGACTTGATTGATAATAACCTTAGGAGCTTTGCACTCAACAATAAGCCTGATGCTTCCGTCAGATTCAAAAACAACAACATCATAACGTTTTGAGAGTCCATTAACCTTAAGTTCTTTCTCCACGTTGATCAAACTCAACGGATAGTTATAAGCTTCTTGAAGATGCTTTACCGTATGTTGACGAACCCATTCTTCTGGGGTCAGGACGACGAATTTTTTACGGATGGGGTCAAATATAAGCGGTTTATTTTCGCTACTTTTGAGCCTGAAGGTATACGGGGGGAAGTTGAGTTGCTGCATCCCGGCAAAGGTAATTATCCCGTATAAGTATACCAAGCTCCAAATAGCAGTCTGCCCGGCAACTGGTCTTAGTTGCGGCAGTAAAAATCAGATCTGTGGAAGAAGTTACCCGAATTGTAAAAGACATTAGGAATAAAAACTACAAGCCCATCTATTTTTTGATGGGTGATGAGCCGTATTACATTGATCAACTTTCTGATTTTATTGCTTCAACAATATTAACCGAAGAAGAGCGTGGCTTCAATCAAATGGTGCTTTACGGTCGTGATGTGAGTCTGGATGATGTGATTGCTCAGGCTAAGCGTTTCCCGATGATGGCCGAACATCAGGTTGTGATTGTTAAGGAAGCTCAGGATATGTCCCGGGAAATCCTGGCGCAGTCTGACGACAAAAAAAATAAGCTGGAAGCTTACGCCGAAAATCCGCAACCATCTACTATTTTGGTTTTTTGCTACAAATACAAAAAGCTTGACAAGCGTAAGCGAGTTTACAAAAATATCGCCAAGAATGGGATTATTTTCGAGAGCAAACGCCTTTATGAAAACCAGGTTGGCGATTGGATACGCCGGATAATGCAAAGCAAAGGCTATCCTGTAGAACCCAAAGCAGCTCATATGCTGGTGGAGTTTCTGGGGACCGATCTTTCAAAAATCAACAATGAGCTCGAAAAACTGCAACTCATAATGGAGAAAGGCAGTACGATTACGCCGCTTGCTGTGGAACAGAATATCGGGATCAGTAAAGACTTTAATAACTTCGAGTTACAACGGGCGATTGGAGATAAGGATGTGGTTAAAGCGCATCGTATAATCAATTATTTTGCTCAAAACCCAAAAGACAACCCGATGGTGGTGACCATTGCGCTGTTGTTTAGCTTTTTTCAAAACCTGTTGATTTACCACGGCTTGCCTAGTAAAGACAAAGCATCGGTAGCCAAAGCTTTAAAGGTGAATCCGTATTTCGTGAGTCAGTATACAGATGCGGCGCGTAATTACCCGATGAAAAAAGTAAGTCACATCATTAACCTCTTGCGTACCGCAGATGTAAAAAGCAAAGGGGTAGGGGCGTATAATGTACCTCAGGGAGATTTGCTTAAAGAATTACTGGTTCAGGTGATGAATTAGTTTGATAATTCAAGATTTAAGATTCAAAGTTTGAAGTTGGAACCTTGAATTTTGAACCCTAAACCTCATTCACAAAGGCAACGCTATGAGTAGCCACAACAGCCGCAGTTTCGGTACGTAAGCGTTGTTCACCCAGCATCACGGGTAGAAAGCCCGATTTTAGAGCCAATTCAATCTCAGTTGTAGAGAAATCACCTTCGGGCCCTATCAGGATTAGGACATCCATTTTGGGTTTTAGTTTTTGCTTCAGAGAAAACCGGTCGGTTTCTTCACAATGGGCAATAAATCGTTCCGTTTCTGTGTTTTTTTGCGCTTCGATGAATTCTGAAAAGGAAACCGCAGGGTTCAGTTTGGGAATGTATGCTTTAAGCGATTGCTTCATCGCACTTTGCAGAATACGCTCGTAGCGATCTTCTTTAATGACTTTGCGCTCGCTGTGATCACAGATGATAGGAGTTATTTCTGAGATACCAATTTCAGTAGCCTTTTCAAGAAAATACTCGTAACGATCATTCAGTTTGGTAGGCGCTACAGCCATATGCAAGTGATAGTCAAAGGGTTTTTCCGTTGTGACTTCGAGGATTTTTACCTTACAATTTGACGGACTCGCCTGAGTGATTTCGGCTTTAAAAAAATTACCGCTTCCATTTGTGATGTCGAGAATATCTCCTTCGCGCTTGCGCAGTACCTTTACAATATGCTTGCTCTCATCTTTAGGGAACTTTGCCTCTTGGGCATTTGCCGCAATATCCGGATTGTAAAAAAGCTGCATAGTTAGAATTTAAGTCGGGATTGCGCCTTGGCTTGGGTTTCTACATAACCGGAGCCCTGTAAGTTTTCATCTTTATATTTTAAATAGCCTACAATTCCTATCATCGCAGCATTGTCTGTAGTGTATTCAAATTTGGGCACAAAGGTTTTCCACCCGTATTTAGCTTCAGCATCCTTGAGAGCCTTGCGAATACCGCTATTTGCTGAAACGCCGCCACCAATGGCAACCCGTTTGATTCCGGTTTGTTTTACAGCCTTCTTGATTTTATCCATCAAAATGTTGATGATGGTATATTGTATGGAAGCACAAATGTCATCCCGGTGCTTTTCAACAAAATCAGGATCTGCTGCAACCTCTTTTTGGTAGAAATATAAAATTGCGGTTTTGAGTCCGCTAAAGCTAAAGTCAAGTCCACCTACTTTCGGTTTGGTAAATGGGAATGCTTTGGGGTTTCCGCTTTGCGCATATTTATCAATTAAAGGTCCGCCGGGATAGGGCAGTCCCAGGATTTTGGCACTTTTATCAAAGGCTTCACCTACAGCATCGTCAAGGGTTTGTCCTAAGATGGTCATATCAAAATAGGAATCTACCCGTACCACCTGAGTGTGTCCTCCGGAAATGGTCAGCGCCAGAAACGGAAATTCTGGTTTATCATAGCCTGCCTCGTCTATAAAGTGCGCCAGAATATGTGCCTGCATGTGGTTTACATCGATAAGTGGAATGTCTAAGCCCATTGCAAGTGATTTGGCAAACGACATGCCTACAAGAAGGGAACCCATAAGGCCGGGGCCACTTGTAAACGCTACCGCGCTTAGGTCTTCTTTGGTAATTCCGGCTTTTTTAAGAGCCTGATGTACTACCGGGACAATATTTTGCTGGTGTGCACGCGAGGCCAGCTCGGGCACTACGCCGCCATATTCCTCATGAACGGCCTGGCGGGCCACAACATTTGAGAGGGTTTTGTCGTTGTCGAGTACAGCTGCTGCCGTATCATCACAGGACGATTCTATAGCGAGAATATAGGTTTTATTTTTTGTAAGATCTGCGTTAGGCATAGGGATTGTTCATGTACTTTTACCCAAAATTAGGCTTTTAGTAATAGACTTTTATAAGCTGTTCAAAAGCCTGGCTACAAATGGTAAACTAAATTTGTATTTTGCCGGGATTGGCAAAGTTAAAACTTAATAACATATCAGAAAATTTAGAAAAATACTGAGACGTGTCCTATTTATCGCAATAGGGTCATTTGCTTTGTTTCTAATTATTTTCTCCATTCCCGGTGTACAGACTTCAGTGGCACGTAAGGTTACCAATTCGCTCAATGAAAAGTACGGGACAGATATTTCGGTAGAGCGTGTGCGTATCAAGTATAACGGGAATGCCGTGCTTGATGAGGTCTATATCGCAGATCATCACGACGACACACTCATTTTTGCCGAAACAGTAGAAACCAGTATTCTTAGTCTTCAGCAACTGCTTAATAACCGGCTCAACCTTGGGGATGTGACTATTTCGGACGGAACGATGAATGTACGCAAGTATAAAGGTGAAGAAAACGATAATCTCTATATTTTTTCGCAGAAATTCAATACCGGTAATCCATCTGGCACTCCTTTCAAATTATCATCTTCTGAAGTTAATTTAGAGCATATGAAATTCCGGTTTATCGATGAAAACCGGGATGATCCCAATTTGGTAAATTTCTCCAATTTGAATTTGGTTGCCAGTGATTTTAAGCTTGATGATGTCGAAGTCACAGCACAAATTGAAGAACTAAACCTTGATGCTGCTCAGGGTTACCACGTGCGGGGTCTTGAGGCCGATTTTAAGTACAATCCTGATGAGATTGTTTTAAAAGACATGACCCTTAAAACCGAAAATTCGATGATTCGTGGCGACCTTAAACTCGATACCCGCAATGAGGCTTTTTCTGACTTCAATAATCTGGTGCAGATCACGGCAGACTTTAAGCAAAGCGAAATCGCTACAACAGATTTAAAAGCCTTCTATGCTGAATTTGGAGGCGGCTATCGCATTGACCTTTCCGGAAAATTGACTGGTACACTCAATGATTTCAGGGTGCAAAACCTAAATCTAAGAGGTATTGAAAACAGTCGGGTTTTGGGTAATGTACATTTTGAACGCCTGCTTTCAGACGGAAACACCTTCCGTATAGATGGCGATTACCGCACGCTACAGACTTCCTATCTTGATCTTACCCGGTTGCTTCCCAATGTGTTGGGCAATAGTCTTCCGCCCGAACTGGTGCGTCTGGGCACTGCAGATTTAAAGGGTAAACTCACGGTAACCGAAAATACGGTTTACGCAAATGCTGATGTACAAACCGATCTCGGCTTTCTACAAACCGATATTGATTTTAGAAACTTCCAAAATATAGGCCAGGCCACCTACAGCGGTTCATTGCGCGGGGAACGCTTTAATCTGGGGCGATTATTTAAAGATCCCCTGTTAGAAACCGCGAGTTTTAATGTTACTGTTGACGGTAAAGGGCTCGAGGCAGAAACGCTTGCTACCAGTGTAGACGGAAATATTAGCAGATTGCGATATAAAGGCTACACCTATAAGGGAATTACTGTTTCTGGAAACTTACGAAATCCGGTTTTTGATGGTAACCTGACGGTAGACGATCCCAATGCACAGTTTACATTTGATGGACTTATTGATATTTCCGAAGAAATACACACCTACGATTTTACGGCAGATATTACCCGTGTTGATCTCGGAAAGCTCAATTTCTTAAAAGATTCTTCTGCTGTACTTAAGGGTAATGTCGCGATGGATATGCGCGGGACCAACATTGATGATACAGGCGGAACAATTTTGTTTACCGATGCCAGTTTTGAAAATGGCAACGACCTGTATGAGTTTCAGGACTTTTTAATTACTTCAGGTTTTAGACGCGGCATACGTACCATTACCATCAATTCACCTGATATTATTTCGGGGCAGATATCAGGTCAGTTTAAAATAGGCGATGTCAAGGCCTTGTTCAGAAATGCAATTGGAAGCCTGTATACCAATTATGAACCAACAAAAATCACAACGGCTCAATTCATGGATTTTGACATCAAAATCTACAGTAAGATTGTTGAAATCCTGGTGCCGGAAATAGAACTTGAACCCGACACCTTTGTGCGGGGTAGTGTGGTATCTGACGATTCGGAGTTTAAGCTAACCTTTCGGTCTCCAAAAATTAAAGCCTTCGGTATTTTGGCCGAATCGGTCAATGTGCGGGTAGATAATAAAAATCCACTTTTCAATACGTTCATTGAAGCAGATAGCATAGGTAGCGGATTGTATGGTGTAAGTGATTTCAATTTAATTAACGTTACTCTGAAGGATACGCTGTTCATTCGATCTGAATTTAAAGGAGGGCCTCAAAAGCAGGATGCCTTTGATCTGAGTTTTTATCATACCATTAATGAAGACAACAATTCGGTAGTAGGATTTAAGCGTAGCAGTCTTAAGTTTAAAAACAATGATTGGTTTTTAAATGAAGCCGATAATAAAGAGAATAAAATTGTCTTTGATAACAATTTTAAAGACATTGATATTAAAGAGTTGATTTTATCGCACAATGAAGAGCGTATTAGCCTTAGCGGGCAAATAAAGGATACAACCTATAAGGATATCAAAACTAATTTTGAGCAGGTGCGCCTTTCGCACATCACGCCTTATGTTGATAGCTTGGATTTAAAGGGGCTTGTTAACGGAAACCTGGATATTTTACAGAAAGATGGTGTTTACCTGCCCAGCAGTACGGTTGATATTTCAAACTTTACCATCAATAACATTCTGATGGGTGATTTGGATCTCTCCATTTCGGGCAATGAGAGTCTTACTAACTATAAAATCAACACTACCCTTACTAACGAGGAAGTGCAATCGCTTTCTGCTTTAGGAACCATTGATGTAAGCACAAATAACCCCTCTATTGATCTGGACGTGCAGCTGCGAAAACTGAATCTTGAGGCTTTTAGTCCACTGGGAGGAGATGTGATATCTAAAATAAGAGGCCTGGCCAGCGGCCGGGCTTCGGTAACTGGAGATTACCGCAACCCTGATGTAGACGGGGAGCTGCTGCTGCGTAACGCAGGTCTGGCAATACCTTATTTAAATACCAATTATGATTTTACTGGTACGGCACGTGTGACCCTTAATGATCAGAATTTCCGGTTTAACAATGTGTCGCTAAGCGATACCAAATACAACACTAAAGGAACGCTTAGTGGTACTATAAGTCACCAGTATTTTAGAGACTGGGAACTCGATCTGTCAATAGATACAGATCGTTTGCTGGTGTTGGATACTGAGCAGGATGATTTAGCTCTTTATTACGGTACCGGTTTTATGAGTGGGGAAGCCACACTAAAAGGACCTACAGACGAGTTAGTCATTGATGTAACCGCTACTACAGAGCGTGGTACGGTATTTAAAATTCCTCTAAGCGATACAGAATCTTTTGGAGACAGCAGTAATATTTATTTTTTAAGTCCGGAAGAAAAGGAAAGCCGTATGCAGGGTAATGAGCTCGTAATCGAAGAGATTAAAGGTTTAGAGCTCAATTTTGATCTGGAGGTTACCCGTGATGCCGAAGTGGAAATCGTGGTCGATGAGGTCAATGGAAGTACTTTGAAAGGCAGGGGTGCGGGTTATTTGCTTATTCAAATTAACACCAACGGTAAGTTTAATATGTTTGGTGACTTTACGCCCTATGAAGGAACTTACAACTTCAGGTACAGCGGGGTAGTGCAGAAACAATTTGACATCCTTCCGGAAGGAAAAATAAGCTGGGATGGAAATCCTACCGAAGCCTTGCTAGACATCAGCGCAGTCTACAAAACACAGGCAAATCCTTCCATTCTGTTGGAAAACCCTTCTATAAACCGCAAAATTCCGGTAAATGTGATTATTAATCTTGATGGCGAATTGATGCAGCCAGAGATTACTTTTGATTTTGAGTTCCCTAACACGAGTTCTATTGTAACTTCTGAGTTAGCTTACAGGTTAGACAACCGGGCGACACGGGAGTTGCAGGCATTCTCTTTAGTTACTCAGGGATCTTTCTTTAGCCAGAATGGTATTGATGCGCAGTCGGCTGCTTATGGTAACCTTATTGAGACGGCTTCAGGTATTTTTAACGATCTGTTATCGGACGAAGACGGTAAGTTTAATGTAGGCTTAGATTATGTGCAGGCAGACAACCGTCCTGATCTGCAGACTTCGGGGCGTTTTGGATTTACACTTTCAACCCAAATATCTAATAGAGTCATCATAAATGGTAAAGTAGGGGTGCCGGTGGGCGGTATCAGCGAACAGGCAGTTGTAGGTGACGTAGAGGTTAACTTCTTGCTCAACGAGGATGGAACATTGCGCGCCAGTATTTTTAACCGTCAGACCGATATTCAATTTGTTGCCCGCAATAATGAAGGGTATACACAGGGAGCCGGTCTGTCATACTCGGTAGATTTCAATACATTCAAAGAACTCATCAGGAAAATATTTAAAGGCAAGATGCGGGAAGTTGAAGAAGAAATCAAGATCATTCAACCAGATTCGGAGATCCCGTATCAGGGATTAGACTGATTTATTTCGGACTGTGGCTTTGAGAATATGATATTTTGAAGGCTATTTCTTTTTTAAACTCTCAAAAAGACTCATTTCAGATCATTATTTCTAAAAAAACACCCCTCAAATAAAAATAGTTATTAACGATAACGATTGAAATTGAGAATACGATTAAATTCATTGCCAATGGCTTATTAAAAGGCAATGAAATTGCTATTTTTACCTTTCATTCTACAGGAAATGACACAAAAAATTAAAAAAATCGGAGTTTTAACTTCGGGAGGAGATTCTCCCGGGATGAATGCTGCGGTTCGTGCAGTCGTACGTACCTGTGCTTATCACAAAGTAGATTGTGTAGGTATTTACAGAGGCTATGAAGGTCTGATAGATGGTGATTTTCACCCGATGGATGCACGAAGTGTACGCGATATCATCACCCGGGGCGGAACAATGCTTAAATCGGCACGATCAGATCGTTTCAGAACACCGGAAGGACGCAAGATAGCCTACGATAATCTTATAGAAAACGGGATTGATGCTCTTGTGTTAATAGGTGGTGACGGTACATTTACCGGTGGCCTCTATTTCAATAAAGAATTCAATTTTCCGGTAATTGGTATTCCGGGAACCATTGATAATGACATTAGTGGTACAGACCGCACGTTGGGCTACGATACAGCACTAAATACCGTTGTTGAGGCTATTGACAAAATTCGTGATACGGCCAGTTCACATAACAGACTATTCTTTGTTGAGGTAATGGGCCGAGATGTGGGTCACATTGCCCTCAATGCAGGCGTTGGTGCCGGAGCGGAGGAGATTTTGATTCCTGAAGAGAATCTGGGTCTTGAGCGTTTGCTTGAATCTTTATTACGAAGTAAAGCAAGTGGGAAAAGTTCCAGTATTGTTGTAGTTGCCGAAGGGGATAAAACCGGTAAAAACGTTTTTGAACTTAAGGATTATGTAGATCAAAACCTTGAGGGTTATGATGTACGGGTTGCTGTTCTGGGACATATGCAACGTGGGGGTTCTCCCAGTTGTTACGATCGCGTGCTTGCCAGCCGTATGGGGGTAAAAGCCGTAGAGTCTTTACTTGAAGGACAAAGCAATTATATGGTGGGAATACAGCACGAAAAAATGGTACTGTATCCTATAGAAAAAGCCATCAAAGGAAAATCACATATTAATAAAGAGCTTGTGCGCGTGTCTGAAATTATGACCACATAAGCATAGTACAAATCCAAACACTAGAAAAATGGGAAATTTAAAATTAGGTATCAATGGTTTTGGCCGTATTGGTCGTATTGTATTTAGAGCAACCGTTAAGCGTGACAACGTAGATGTTGTGGCGATCAACGACTTGTTAGATGTTGAACACCTTGCATACTTATTAAAATATGATTCTGTACACGGAAACTTTGACGGTACAGTAGAAGTAAAGGATGGTAATCTTGTGGTTGACGGTAAAACCGTACGTATTACTGCAGAGCGCGATCCTAAAAACTTAAAGTGGGATGAAGTTGGTGCAGATGTTGTTGCCGAGTGTACCGGTATCTTCACCTCAATGGAAACTGCTGACTATCATATTCAGGCAGGTGCTAAAAAGGTTGTGATTTCTGCGCCTTCTAAAGATGTACCCATGTTTGTAATGGGAGTTAACCATAAAGACGTTAAAGCAAGCGATAATATCGTTTCAAATGCTTCTTGTACTACTAACTGTCTGGCTCCTCTGGCTAAAGTATTAAATGATGCTTACGGTATTGATGAAGCTTTAATGACAACGGTACACGCAACTACTGCTACTCAAATGACAGTAGACGGTCCTTCTAAGAAAGACTGGAGAGGTGGTCGTTCTGCAATGGTAAATATTATTCCAGCGAGTACAGGAGCCGCCGTAGCCGTAACCAAAGTTATTCCTGAATTGAAAGGAAAACTTACAGGTATGGCATTCCGAGTACCTACCGTAGATGTTTCTGTAGTAGATTTAACCGTTCGTTTATCTAAAGAAACTAGCTATGAGGATATCAAAAAGACCTTTAAAGCTGCTTCTGAAGGAGAAATGGCCGGCGTATTAGGTTATACTGAAGAAGATGTAGTATCACAGGATTTTGTTAGCGATCCACGTACCAGTATTTTTGATGCAGGTGCTGGTATTGAGTTGAATTCTAAATTCTTCAAAATCGTTTCTTGGTACGACAACGAATTTGGTTACTCAAACAAATTAGTAGATTTGGCTGAGTACGTTAATTCACTATAATAAAAGTTTCAACCCTTTAAGTCTGTATAGGCTTAAAGGGTTTTTTTAAACCCTTACCACATGATATTATTAGTAGATAGCGGGTCGACCAAGACAGATTGGATAGCCCTTGATGCTGAAGGTAACGAGATGTTTCAAACACAAACTTTTGGGTTAAATCCACAGGTTTTGTCTGCTGAAATTCTAACCGAGCGCATCATCAACAATTACGAGTTGTACAAACACCGTCATGACGTGACGCACGTTCATTTTTACGGTGCAGGTTGTGGAACTCAAAAGCCAAAAGAGCTTATAAAAGGTGTTTTTGAAGATTTCTTTGATAAGGCTGAGGTTATCGATATTAAAGAAGATACCTATGCTGCTCTTTATGCTACTACTAAAAAAGGCGAGCCGGGTATTGTATGTATCATAGGTACCGGTTCTAACTGCAGTTTGTACGACGGTAAGGATATAGAGCAAAAAGTAACTTCATTGGGTTACATCCTTATGGATGATGGAAGTGGTAATTACTTCGGAAGACAATTACTGCGAGATTTTCATTTCAATAAAATCCCAAAAGAACTGGCTTACGAGTTTGCAAAGCAATTTGATCTTACTGCCGAAAGTATAAAGAATCATTTATATAAAATGCCGAATCCAAATACTTATTTGGCGCAGTTTGCACGTTTTGTGATAACTAACAAAGATCATGATTACTGCAAAAAGCTTATTCGCAAAGGCTTTAGATTATTTATAGAGCACCAGGTACTTCAGTTTGAAAACGCTAAGGAAATTCCGGTTCACTTTGTAGGTTCCATATCCTTCTACTTGCAGGATGAACTGAAAGCTGTGCTTAAAGAATACGATTTGAAGATCGGTAAGGTGCTGAAACGTCCTATTGAAGGTCTTGTATCGTATCACAAGAACTATATGATGGTCAAGTAGCCTGTCGTCTACTTTATAAAATAAAAAGCCCGAAACTCTTGAGTTTCGGGCTTTTTTGTGCGTTAAAAACGAGTGCTATTTTATAGCGATCATAGAGATCTCAACGTTCACATATTTCGGAAGATTAGCTACTTCCACAGTCTCTCGCGCAGGTGCTGTTTCTTCATTAAAATAACTTCCATACACCTCGTTAACTGCTGCAAAACTGCCCATATCACTCAAGAAGATAGAGCTTTTCACTACGTTTTCGAAGTTAAGGCCAGCTTCGGTAAGAATGGCTTCCAGATTTTTCATCACCATTTTAGTCTCTTTTGCTATATCTCCGCTAACGAGTTCGCCGGTTTTTGGATCAAGAGGTATTTGACCACTAATGTATAACGTGTCTCCGGCAAAGATCGCCTGATTATAAGGCCCTATGGGTGCTGGGGCATTTGAGGTGCTGATTATTTTTTTCATTTTGTATTGATTTTAGTGAGTTGATTTCAGGTTTACCTGTTATAGACGTTGATCTGGAGTTCGGCGCTGCTCGTATTTGAGATCGCTAAGCACGCTCGATTTAATTCCGATAAAGAAGTTCCACGAAGCATAGGTTCCAAATGGCGTCCAGGCAAAGGTCATATTAAAGCTTTCCAGGTCTCTGGCAAAGCGCAATTGGGTAGGGGTAAACTTTCCGGTAGTAACATCAATACCTGAGGAGGCTCCTACAAACCATTTTTCGCCCAGTTCCACATCACCGCTAAAGTTGATGGCGTGGGAAGTAATCATATTCTGCCTTGCGTTGTTGCCGTAATTTACATTATAGTTTACCCGCAAGTTCCACGGGATTTTGTAATTGTACAGTTCCTGATCTTCTTCCGGATCTTCATCGGCACCCTCGGCGTCATTAAACTTATTCTGTAATTGCCTGCTGTCTTCCCCCAGTAAGTTATCGCGTCTTGCTCCGTTTCGGGCAGTTTGTGTATCCTCACCTTCAAGGTCGTCATTTTCTTTCCCAAAGGTTTTACTGCTAAAGGAATATCCAAAGTTGGCACTGGCATTAGTCAGCCTAAATAAGCTTCCGCCATTTGCAATATTCAGCTTATCAATACGTCTGTTGTTATTATTTAATGCGTAGGGATCCAGAGTCATATTAAAATTTACACTGAGTTTGCTCTGAATAATGGGTATCGTTCCCCGAACATTGATTGGACTCAGTTTTAAACTGTCTGCCAAAAAGTTGTAGTTGGTTGAAATGGCCAGGTTACTCAGTAAGTCTATTTTTTTAGGCTCCAGTGCGGTTGAATCTTTGTCACGTACTTTGGCTTCAATGGTGTTATTAACGTTAAAGCTGATTCCGCTAGACTGAAAGTTGCTGGGAGCACCATAAAAACCGCCCTGAAAACGGCTATAAGTCACTTCACGGGTTAATGGGCCGTTTGGGTCATCAAGCTCCGGAGCAAGGAAAGTCTCG
Organism: Leeuwenhoekiella sp.; assembly: GCA_002708845.1. Taxonomy (GTDB): domain Bacteria; phylum Bacteroidota; class Bacteroidia; order Flavobacteriales; family Flavobacteriaceae; genus Leeuwenhoekiella. The sequence continues at coordinate 103,923 of PAPI01000019.1, read as the reverse complement.
TAATACTGGTCAAATGCCGGGTTGTAATTGAAAGATACCGAAGGCTTGACAGTATGGCGTATGGCCTGAATTTTTTTATCATCGCCAAAGTTAAACTGACCATATAGGGTTGTACCAATACTTGTACTGAAATTATACGTATTAAACCGGTCAAAACCACCTACAGTGTCTCTAACAATTGCCTGCTGTTCCACATCATATCGCTGATTGATGGTCTCAAATACCCAGCTTTCCTGAAAATTTGTACTGGCCGAAACACTGAGGTAATCAAAGAGTTTAAAGTTGGTTGTTATGGGTATGCTGTGACGAATTCCCAATTCGGCATCCCGAAACATCTGAGCGGTAAAAAATAAACTGTCTGTAGTTTGTATGCGGTTTTCACCACTTCCCGAGTAGTTGAAGTTAATATTTTGAAAAATACCTTTTTTCGTTCCTGAAGCTGGTGCAAAAGGATAAATACGATCAACGTTTACCTGTAAACTGGGTAGCGTCATATTAATTTGCTGCGTCTGCGTATTTTGAGAATGTCTTGCCGTTAAAGCCAGGTTTACCTGTGGCACAGTTTGAAAGGTCTTAGAATAGGACACAGATGAACTCAGAGTATTGGTAAGACGGCTGGCTACGTTGTCAATGTTAGTAGACTGCCTGAAGTAATTACTACTTCCCAGGTTTACCGATGCCGAAAAGCGACTGTTGGGGCTTGATTTGGTATCCTGACTGTGCGACCATTGAATGTTGTAAGTATTGGTTTCTGAAAAATCAGGAAACCCACGCTCGCTGGCCAATAAGCGTTCAAATCGGATGTTTACATTACCACTAAATTTATAACGCTTACGATACGAGCTGCTTCCGCGTAATGCATAACTTCCGTTTGTATAATAATCACCCTGCAACGTGAGGTCAACATAATCGTTTATAGCAAAATAATAACCTCCATTCTGTAAAAAATACCCCCGTTCTCTGTTTTCACCGGGAGATGGTAAAATGAAGCCGGAAACGCTGGTTTCCTTTTCCATTGGGAAATAAGCAAAAGGCACTCCTAGTGGTATGGGGACATCATAGACAAACATATTGACCAGGCCGGTAACAATTTTTTTGCCGGGTACGAATTTCACTTTCCGGGCGTAAAAGTAATATTCGGGGTCATCCTCATTTTCACTGGTAGTGAAACGTACATTTTTCATAAAAACAACCGAATCATTTACCCGTTTACTCACCTCATTACGGATGTAGAATTCCTGTTGTTGGGTACGCGAACCATAGATCAGGGCTTTTTCGGTTTTAAAATTGTATTTGATAGAGTCTGGCTCTACGGTGTTGGGTCCCTGAACAAAAACCGGAGCCTGCGTGTAGGTGCCGGTAGAATCGAGGATTCCTTTGGCGAAAACAGTATTAGTATTGTTATCAACAACAATCTGCCCGGCTTTTATATTGATATCGGTGTAATTAACTTGTGCCTCATTATATAAATAGAGCTTGTTTTCCCGACGATTGTAGCGGCTATAGTCTGTGGCATTGTATTTGACAATATCGGAGAGAGACTCTCTTGGGGCTACAATACTGTCTTTAGCGGTGCTGTCCTGAACAGCTTCAGGTTTTTGTTCGCTTAACAGGGTTCCTTTGGGGATAAGCCTATCAGTCTCTGAGGTGTCTGCAGGTATGGTGTTAAGGCTGCTAACGGGAAGTTCCTGAGACCAAACAGACCCACAGCTTATAAGGCCTAAGCCTAGAACCAGTAGTACTGAGAGGATCTTTGTTTGCAATGGGATTAATACTATTTTTGTAAATGTAAGGGCAAAATTCAAAGTGCCAAAATTACATCTATTTTTTAGAAGCCCTAGGCAAACCCTGGTAAAATAGAAAAGCCTCGCTGATGATGCACGTTCATCGTTGCAAAATGAAAGTGCAGGTTTTAGAATGTGTGTAAAATAGCCCAACAAAATTGACGTTACCCAAATATGAGAACGATTATAACCTACGTATTAGTATTTATAGTTTTCGCTTATGCGAAAACAAGTTACGCTAATCTCAAACCCGCTGATTATAAGAAATTTGTAGTGGTGATTGATGCCGGTCACGGAGGGCACGACCCCGGTAAAAATACCGGGAGTGGAATTAAAGAAAAGGATATTGCTCTTAAAATTGCACTGCTTGTAGGTGATCAGTTGAAGCGTGACCGGGATATTGAAGTAATTTATACCCGTAAAACAGATGTATTTATAGGTCTTGAAGAACGCGGTCATATTGCAAACCGGGCCAAGGCAGACCTTTTTATTTCGATACATTGCAATGCCCATCATTCGCAGGCATCTGGCGCAGAGACTTATGTATTGGGATTGCACCGCAACAAAACAAATTTGGAAGTTGCTAAAGCTGAAAACGAAGTGATCTTTTTGGAAGATAATTATAAGGAGAAGTATGCCCAGTATAATTTAAATGCTCCGGAGTCTCTTATAGGTCTTACATTGATGCAGGAGGAATTTTTAGATCAAAGCATTCAGCTGGCGAGTTATGTACAGGATAATTTTAGAGAGAAATTAAAACGAAAAGACCGCAGTGTAAAGCAGGCTGGTTTTGTGGTCTTACATCAGACCGTAATGCCCAGTATTCTTATAGAGACCGGTTTTATCACAAATACGGAAGAAGGGAGGTATTTAAACTCTTCAAGAGGTCAGCAGGAAATAGCTGGCTCAATCGCTCGTGCAGTTGTAGACTACAAAGACCACGTAAAGGCAAATGATTTTCTACCTATTCAGAAAGAGTTACCCGTAGCTCAGGTTGAAGATGTCGTGGTTGAAAATGCAATTTTTCGGGTTCAAATAGCAGCCAGTAGTCGCAGTCTTGATACGAAACCCTACAACTTCAAAGGGCTTTCCCCGATTGAGCGCGAAAAGGAAGGGAAATTGTACAAATATTATTACGGGCATACTTCAAATTATACCGAGATCCAACGTAAATTGAGTGAAGCTCAGGCTAAAGGATACAAAACAGCTTATATTGTAGCCTTTAAAAATGGTATAAAACAAAACGCTAACGATTTTATAAATAAAAGTTAGCAGATTAAGTCCCAAGAGATTTTATTCCTAAATTTGAAGCTCATCAAAAATTCAGTGCATTGAACATTTCTAGAGAAGTAAAAACAGGTCTTTTAGCTGTTGTAGCCATAGCTCTATTGATCTTTGGCTATAGTTTCCTTAAGGGTAACAATCTGCTCAATAACGACCGTACCTATTATGCTATCTACGACAATGTAGAAGGGCTTTCTCCAGGTTCTAATGTCACTATTAATGGTCTTGTTGTGGGTAAAGTCTTATCTATAGATTTTGCCGATTCAAAAGGAGACCTCCTCGTTACCTTCAATATTCAGAATGATTTTCAGTTTTCAAAAAATAGTAAGGCACAGATTTATGGCGGGGGATTGATCGGAGGTAAAAACCTATCTATCGTTCCCGAATACGATCGTGAGGAAGTAGCAAAATCAGGAGATACTCTTGAGGGGACTATTGATGAAGGTATTTTTGAACTGGTAAATGAGCGTCTTACGCCATTGCAGGCCAAGGTAGAATCTGTAATTAACAGTACAGACTCCGTTCTTACCGGGGTATCTAATGTATTGGATGAGCCTACCCGAAAAAATTTAAGAGAAACCATAGCCGACATCAGTCAGACAGCGATCTATTTTAAAGAAGCATCAAAAAACCTCAATGCGCTATTAGCTGATAATGATCAGAAACTATCCCGTACTTTTACAAATCTTGATAATATGTCCTCTAACTTTAGTAAGGTGAGTGACAGCTTATCACAGATTAACGTTAATGAACTCGTAGGAAAAATGGAGCGTGTGGTTGCAGACTTTGAAAGCATCACTGCAAAAATTGAGCAGGGAGATGGTACTCTGGGTCAGCTTATCAATGATAAGAATATGTATAATAACATGGAGCGCGCAACCAAGCAGATGGAGGAGTTGCTTCAGGACATAAAATTAAACCCCAAGCGATACGTACATTTCTCTGTTTTTGGCAAAAACCCCGGTCCGTATGAGGAGCCGAAAGACTCACTTAAATAAACCCGATGGAGTATTTACCTAATATTTTATTTACACTAGCCCTGGCTGCTGGAGTAGGTTTTTTTGTTTTCAATTGCAGAAAACTCATACGTAATATAAAATTGGGTCGTGACGAAAATCGCAGCGATAATAAGCCACAGCGTTTTAAAAACATGGCTAAGATTGCTTTAGGGCAATATAAGATGGTGCGCAGACCGGTTTCAGGTATCATTCACGTGCTGGTTTATCTAGGCTTTGTCATCATCAACATTGAAGTGCTTGAAATCATAATAGATGGGATTTTTGGGACACATCGTATTTTCAGTTTTCTTGGCAGCTTCTACGACTTTTTAATCGCAGTCTTTGAAGTTTTTGCGCTATTGGTTCTGGTAGGTGTTATAATCTTCTGGATACGTCGTAATCTGCTGCACATCAGACGTTTTATCAATAAAGAATTGAAGGGTTGGCCAAAACTTGACGCCAATCTCATCCTGTATTTTGAGGTTGTATTAATGCTGCTTTTTCTTACTATGAATGCCGCAGATTTGAGTTTGCAGCTGCGAGGTGCAGATCATTACGCTCAGGCTTCAGGGGTTGTAGGTGCGTTTCCGGTAAGCCAGTTTATCGCTCCTCTTTTTGAAAATATGGATACTGCCTCAGTCATAATGATTGAGCGTGCGGCCTGGTGGATACATATTTTAGGTATTTTAGTTTTTCTCAATTACCTGTATTATTCTAAGCATTTGCACATTCTGTTAGCATTTCCCAACACCTACTTCGCCCGACTTAAACCTCAGGGAGAATTTGATAATCTGGAAGCTGTTACGAATGAGGTGAAGTTGATGATGGATCCTGATGCTGATCCCTATGCGATGCCAGAAGAAGGTTCAGCTGATGACGTTCCTGCAAAGTTTGGAGCCAGTGAGGCTACAGATTTAAGCTGGGCGCAACTTTTAAATGCATATACCTGCACGGAATGTGGCCGTTGTACTAGCGAATGCCCGGCACATCAGACCGGTAAAAAGTTATCTCCGCGACGCATTATGATGGCAACACGCGATCGTATTGAAGACATCGGTAAAAATATAGATGCCAATAAAGGCGAATTTAAAGAAGACGGAAAGCAATTGCTTGATGATTATATTACTCGTGAGGAATTGTGGGCTTGTACAACCTGTAACGCCTGCGTTGAAGCATGCCCGGTGGGGATTAATCCACTTTCAATAATAATGGATATGAGACAATATCTGGTTATGGAGCAAAGTGCAGCACCGTCAGATCTTAATAATGCAATGACTAACATCGAAAACAATGCAGCCCCATGGCCCTTTAATCAAATGGACCGTGCGAACTGGATTAACGAAATCTAGCAACCAACCATAATTTTATAATTTGAATCTCATGAAAAAAGAGGAAGTAGACAAAATGTTAAGTGAAAAATTGGAGGACGGGGAGCACGTAAGTCCTGTATTGCCGGAAGGTGTAAAAAACTACCTCATTGATATAGACGGTACCATTACTGAAGATGTGCCAAATGAGGAACCTGAGCGTATGGCCACCTGTAAGCCCTTTCCGGATGCTTTGGCAACCTTAAATAAGTGGTATGACGAAGGTCATATAATTTGCTTTTTCACCTCACGTACCGAAGAGCATCGTGAAGTTACCGAAGCCTGGCTTGATAAGCACGGTTTCAATTACCACAGCTTATTGATGGGTAAACCCAGAGGTGGTAACTATCACTGGATAGATAATCACTTGGTGCGTGCTACCCGTTATAAAGGTAAATTCACTGATTTGGTAGAAAAAGACGTTACCATAGAAGTATTTAAAGACTAACTCAAAAGAGCATCATTTTATGGCAGAAGCGATCAAGGTTCCTACAATGGCAGAATTTATGGCACAAGGAAAAACCCCTGAAGTTTTATTCTGGGTGGGTTGTGCCGGAAGTTTTGACGACCGTGCCAAAAAAATAACCAAGGCCTTTGTTAAGTTATTGGCAAAAGCTGGTGTTGAATTTGCAGTACTGGGAACTGAGGAGAGCTGTACCGGAGACCCGGCTAAACGGGCGGGTAATGAGTTTCTATTCCAAATGCAGGCTGTTACCAATATTGAAGTACTGAATGGATACGAGGTTAAAAAGATCGTAACCGCTTGTCCACATTGTTTCAATACCATCGCGAATGAATACCCTGGTTTGGGAGGCACTTATGAAGTACTGCATCATACACAATTTTTGAAGTCGCTTATTTCGGAAGGGCGCCTCACAGTTGAAGGCGGTAAGTACAAAGGTAAACGTATAACCTTTCACGATCCGTGCTATCTAGCAAGAGCTAATCGTATTTATGAAGCTCCAAGAGACCTTCTCGCAAAGCTGGAAGTGGAGTTGGTAGAAATGAAGCGTTGTAAAACCAAAGGATTTTGTTGTGGTGCTGGTGGAGCACAAATGTTTAAAGAACCAGAACCGGGAAACAAGGATGTAAATATTGAACGAACCGAGCAGGCTCTTGAAACAAAACCTGAAATAATTGCGGCAGGTTGTCCATTTTGCAATACCATGATGACTGATGGTGTTAAAAACAAGGAAAGGGAGTCTGAAATCGAGGTTCTAGATATTGCAGAAATGATTGCAGCAGCAGATGATTTATAAGCCTGTTGTTTTAAAGCATAAACAAAGCCAGAAAGCATCGCGAAAGCGATGCTTTTTTTATATGTATAAAATGAAGCACATGATTTTTGTAGGTTAAAAACTTACATTAAAATTTAATAAAGTTAAATTTTAATGTTTATTATGTATTTAATCGATTAAATTAGTACTTAGACTTTTATTCTTGTTATATTCGTAAAAGTAATTAACAGAATATGTGCAATTTCACCCCAAATCACAACTGTCTTATAATAGTATTTTGTGTTATAAATATACTATTTAGCACCAATCAAATTTCCGCTCAGGGAGTGGGTTTTGGAACTAATAATCCACAGGCAACGCTGCACGTGGCTGGAGCAATGCAATATATTCCAGATACTTCCGTGCAGCCTAAGCGGGTAGTTGGTATTGGTGATACCGGTATTCTTGGTGAAGTCGATTTAGGTGATGAGTTTGGGATTATTAATAATGAGCTTACCATTATAAACGATTCAGGTGCAGACTTGCTCAATATCGAAGATTTATCGGTTACTACAAATACTTTGAGCGGTGGTAATGTTTACCACGACTTTGATATAGCCTTAAATGGAGTGCATCAAATGACTCCTATTGTAAGGCTTAATGATGTTTCGGGTAACTACAGTATAAGCGGTTTTCAGGATGGTATAGACGGTAAACATATTTATGTTTTGAATGAATCTACAGTTAACGTTACTTTTCTTGACAGATCAAACGGTGCAACAGCTTCAAGTGATGAGAATCAAATTATTTTACCTAATGGTTCAAGTATGGGACTAAGTGGTAAAGGTGTCGCAGAATTCATTTATGATGGCACAATTAACAAATGGCTACTGGTCAATCTTAGAGATTAAAACATCCGCGTATGAAGAAAAAATTACTCTTTTTTTATGGAATTTTATTTCTAGGAAGTGGTCTTCTGACTGCTCAGGTAGGTATTGGCACTTCAAACCCACAACATCAGTTAGATGTTAATGGTAATGTTAGGGTGCGGGACCTTTCTTCTAACGGTCTCGATCTTACTGGTACCACCTCAAATGGCTTGCTTCGAAAAACAGAATTAGGTGGAGGCATCATTAAAGAAAACAACAAGAAAGAAATTCGTCTTACGCCAACAAAATTATCTCTAGGAGAATATGATTTAGACACTGTGACTCCTGACAAAAACAGCGGAGGTAACCGGTTTTACAACGATCTTGATTTAGATATCAATGGGACCAATAAGGATGTTACGCTTCTAACTGTTTTTAATACGGGTGGCAAGGTTTCAATCACAGGACTTAAAGATGGCAGCCATGGTCGTCGTGTTATTATTTATAACGCTGGTACTGCGAATATGAGTTTTCAGCAAGACGATAAAGGCTCTGCGGCTCAGAATAGAATTCTAACCCTTGCTAATTCTTCAAGGTCCACATCAGGACAGGGGTTTTGTGAATTGGTTTATGATGAAAACGGTGGTGATGACGGCTTAGGACGCTGGTTTATCATCAAGTTTCAGGAATAGCACATAATAACCCCAAATTATGAAAACAATACAGCTATTTAGTATAGTGCTTCTGGCAACAGTATCATTTGCAACTCAGGCTCAGGTAGGGATTGGTACGACACAGCCTACCAAAATGCTTGATGTTAATGGTACCATAATGGTAGAGTCTGCCATTATTGATAAAAATGTAGATGCATTGGTCGCCGCAGATGAAAACGGAGTACTCACAACCATTGATCTGGGTCAGAATCTGGTTTTGAATGAAGGTCGCATATCTATGCGAAGTTCGAGCTATTATACAATGGGCGTCGGAGACCTTAAAAATATCGTAGTTTTTCCTGGAGGAATCACTAATAATCTAGACCTCAAAATAGGTGCAGGGCAAGCTAATGAAGATAAAATAGTCATTAAACTCATCAATACACCAGGTAATATTAAAATTACCGGTATACAGGGCGGCTATGATGGCCGTCATATATACCTGTACCAGGATGACAAAAGCACGCTCACTATTCTTAATATGAGTAATTTATCGCTTCCCGGCAATCAGGTAGATACCCTTACCGGCTCTTCCTTTAATATTTCAGCACGCGGAATGATCGAAATGGTATATGATGGCCCCACGAGCAAATGGGTTGTGATTTCTCATATCGAATAATTGTAGATTTGATTTCTTCTTTTACCTTTTCGAATAAATAATCCCGGAAAAGGCTTTGGTTTTTAGAGCCTTTTAACACTCTCTTCTCTCAACAACTTTGTGATAAACCTTAAGTTTGTGATCATATTCAGGATCAAACTTTATGCTTATTCAATTTCAGGAATTACCTAAAAATTCACGCATCTGGATTTATCAGAGCGACCGTAAATTCACCGATGAAGAACTACCCAAACTAAATCAGGAACTTTCCATTTTTCTCGAACAGTGGACGGCTCACGGGGCGAACCTCAATGCGGCATTTGAGATTAAATACGACCGTTTTATTGTAATTGGCCTGGATCAAAATTTGAATGCTGCTTCCGGATGCTCTATAGATGCTCAGGTTCGTTTTATACAAAAGTTGGAGAATGACTACGAAGTTTCACTTCTTGATAAAATGAATGTAACCTACATTCAAAATGATCGTTTGCATTTTAAACCTTTGGCAGACTTTAAAAAGATGGCTAAAGACGGTGCTGTAGGTAAGAATACCACAGTTTTCAATAATTTGGTCAATACCGTTGAAGAATATGAGGAACATTGGGAAGTTCCTGCAATAGAAAGCTGGCATAACCGTTTCTTTAAATAAAAAAGCTATGCTGCATAAATCAGTTTTCCTGATGCTTATTGTTCTGATAAGTTCTCAGGCTTTTTCACAGAATAAAAATCCATTAATAGCAAAAGAACTCTCAGAACAACAAGCCTGGGTTGACAGCGTATATAATGCTATGAGCCTGAAGGAGCGCATTGGTCAGCTTTTTATGGTAGATGTTTTTTCTAGTGATCCCAAAAGCAAAACTGATGCGATCAAATCATTAATTCGCAACCAGCATATAGGAGGTGTAATTTTTTCTAAAGGTGGTCCCATGCGGCAGGCCAAACTCAATAACGAATTTCAGGCTGCCAGTAAAGTGCCGTTGCTCGTCGCAATGGATGCCGAATGGGGACTTGCTATGCGTCTTGATTCTACTTATGCTTTCCCTTGGAATATGACTCTGGGTGCGATTAAAGATGATAAAATTGTTGAAGCAGTCGGGAGACAAATAGGTTTGCACAATAAACGCCTGGGTGTTCATATCAATTTTGCGCCCGTAGTAGATATCAATGTGAATCCTGAAAACCCGATTATTGGTAATCGCTCTTTTGGTGAAGACCGAAACAATGTTACTCAGAAAAGTATTGCCTTTTTAAAAGGAATGCAAAGCACCGGAGTATTAGGGAGTGCCAAGCATTTCCCAGGTCACGGCGATACCAATCAGGACTCGCATAAAACCTTACCTACGATACCTTTTTCGCGTCAACGCCTAGATTCTATTGAGATGTATCCGTATAAGCCTTTGATTGACGCGGGTATTGCCAGTATTATGGTTGCACATCTTAATGTACCTGCATTGGAGAGTCGCAAAGGATATCCCACATCCATATCTAAAAAGGTAGTAACCGGTTTGCTAAAAGATAGCCTCGATTTTCAGGGACTTATTTTTACGGATGCTTTGAATATGAAGGGAGCTGCTAATTTTAAAGAGCCTGGAGATATCGATCTGGAAGCCTTTTTAGCAGGAAATGATATTTTGCTTATCAGTGAAAATGTACCTAAAGCCGCAGCAAAAATTGAAGAAGCTTTTAAAAATGGAAGCATCTCCGAAGACCGACTTGCCCGGTCTGTAAAGAAAATCTTATTTGCCAAATTTAAAGTGGGGCTTAATGATTACAAGCCGGTTGATACGCAAAACCTGTATGCCGATTTAAACAAACCGGAAGATGATGTGATCTACACCAAAGCGATGGCTCAGGCCTTAACTGTTTTAAAAAATGATGGTGCTATACTTCCCGTAAAAGATCTGGATGACAAGAAAATTGCCTATGTAGAGCTGGGTGATGACAGTGGTAAACCTTTTTACGAGGCTATGCGAAAGTATGCAGCCGTAACTCAGGTAACGGGAAGTAGTTCCGCTGAGCTTCTGGAAAAGCTTGAAAAATTTAATTACGTAATTATTGGCTTCCATCGTTCTAACGAAACCCCCTGGAAATCCTTTTCATTTACAACACAGGATGTTGCAACCATTGAAGCTATTGCAGCGAGTAAACCTACGGTACTTGATGTATTTGTGCGCCCATATGCCTTGCTGAAACTAAAAGAGGTGTCCAATCTTGAGGGTGTAGTGCTGTCATATCAGAACAGCCGTATCGCACAGCAGTTGAGCGCCCAACTCATTTTTGGAGCGATAGGTGCCGAAGGGAAGCTTCCGGTGTCTTTAGAACCCAACTTCAAAATAAATACCAGTTATGAGACTGGAACTTTACGTCGTTTAAAATATGGCATTCCGGAAGAGGAGCAGATGGATTCCAGGAAATTGCAGGGTATTGATCAACTCATGCGTGAAGGACTTACTGATTTGATGTTTCCCGGAGCACAGGTGCTTGTGGCACGTCATGGTAAAGTCATTTTTGAAAAAGCATACGGTTATCATACCTATAGAAAAAAAGAACCCGTAGCTCTGGATGATGTGTATGATTTGGCCTCAATGACTAAAATACTGGCAACATTACCCCTTTTGATGCAACAGTACGATGCCGGGATGCTTAAGCTTGATGACAAACTGGGTGACTTGCTTCCTGTCTTAAAAGGAACCAACAAACAAAATATTACCGTAAAAGAAGTTTTATCGCATTATGGGCGTTTAAAACCATGGATTCCGTTTTATACCGCGACTTTTGATGACAACGGCAAACTTTCTAAAAACTACTACCGCACCCGTCCTGAAGATGATTTCAGCATTAAGGTAGCCGAAGATTTATACCTGCGTAATGATTATCCCGATAGTATTATAAAAACCATTGCTGATTCAGATTTGCTTTCCAGACGTGTTTATAAATACAGTGATCTTTCTTATTTCCTGTTCAAAAAATATCTGGAAGACACTTTAGGTTCTGATTTAGATACCCTTACACAAAAAAGATATTATCAGCCACTCGGAGCTTATGAAATGGGCTACAAACCGCTCTCCAGACTTTCAAAAGCTAAAATTGTTCCTTCAGAAAATGATACCTATTGGCGTATGCAGCAGGTGCAGGGTTATGTGCACGATATGGGTGCCGCAATGGAAGACAATATAGGCGGTCACGCAGGACTTTTTAGTAATGCTAATGATGTAGCCAAGATGATGCAGATGTATTTGCAAAATGGCTATTATGGCGGGAAACGGTATTTTTCAGAGAATACGATGAAAGCCTTTAATACGTGTTATTATTGCAAGGATGATGTAAGAAGAGGTGTAGGTTTTGATAAGCCCCAACTGGGAACAGTAGGTCCTACCTGTGGATGTGTTTCAAGATCCAGTTTTGGGCATTCAGGATTTACTGGGACATTTACCTGGGCAGATCCCGAGAGTGGAATTATCTACGTGTTTCTCTCCAACCGTACCTTCCCCACCGCAGAAAACCGAAAATTGATTACTTCAGATTTAAGAACCCGTATTCAGGAGGTAATTCAGGAGGCTATCATACTTTAGCTACTTCTTAATTATTTCTAAAAAAAAGCTTTTGCAATCTGTGCCGTCTGATTATTGAGTAATTTTAGGCGATGAAAATTGCTATAGTTTGTTATCCCACTTTTGGGGGAAGCGGTGTTGTCGCAACCGAATTGGGAATCGCGCTTTCCAAGCGGGGTCACGAAGTTCACTTTATAACCTACAAGCAGCCCGTGCGGCTAGACTTGCTCAATGAGAAAATATTCTTCCACGAGGTCAATGTACCGGAATATCCCTTATTTCACTTTCAGCCTTATGAACTGGCGCTTTCAAGCAAGTTGGTAAACATTATCAAAGGCTATAAAATTGATGTGCTTCACGTACACTATGCCATTCCGCACGCTTACGCAGGTTATATGGCAAAAAAAATGCTGGAGCAGGAGGGAATAAGTATTCCTATGGTAACTACCCTTCACGGTACTGATATTACCCTGGTTGGTAACCATCCGTTTTACAAACCTGCGGTAACCTTCAGTATTAATAAAAGCGATGTTGTGACCTCTGTTTCTCAAAGTCTGAAAGAAGACACAAATCGTTTATTTGACATCAAGCGCAAAATAAAGGTAATCCCAAATTTTATTGATTTGGCTACAGTCAAAAATACATTTACAGATTGCCAGCGCGGGTTGATGGCTACCGAAGATGAACGTATCATCACGCACATCAGTAATATGCGAGAAGTAAAATGCATTCCCGATGTGATTCGAACGTTTTATGCGATTCAAAAGGATATTCCGTCTAAACTCATTATGGTGGGAGACGGTCCCGAGAGCGGTCCTGCTGAAGATCTTGCAAGCGAACTCGGCATTGCTTCTAAAGTAGTATTCTTAGGAAATAGTAACGAAGTTGAAAAAATATTGTGCTTTTCAGATCTGTTTTTACTGCCCTCAAAGGCTGAAAGTTTTGGTCTTGCCGCACTTGAGGCGATGTCGCACGGGGTTCCGGTAATTTCGTCAAATGCAGGTGGTCTTGCTGAAGTAAATGTTCACGGGTTTTCCGGATTTTTAAGCGATGTGGGTGATACAAGCGATATGGCTGCAAATGCCCTCACCATTTTACGTACTGATGCCGGACTCAAAAACTTTAAAAAACAGGCCAAGGAGCAGGCGCAAAACTTCGCCATAGAAAAGGTGGTGCCTTTGTATGAAGAAGTCTATGCCAAAGCTATTAAGCGTATCGCTATTAAGAAAAAGCCTTCCTTGAGCAAATAATACGCTGTCATTCTTAGTTTTTAGACGAAAACTATAAAGCATAAAAAAGGCTGTCAAATCAATGACAGCCTTTTACGTATGATTTTATCTTGTATTAGAATTGATAACGGATACCTAATGCAATATCAAAATCTAAATCATCATTGTCGTAGCGACCAAAACCGAATTCTGGTCTAAAGTCCAAAGAAAGTATTAATGGAATGTCAAAATTGTATTCGATACCTATATCACCAGCAGCAAATATGTATGTATCAGTATCATCTTCGTAAGGTCCTCTATTATAATCACGAGAAGCAAGTCCACCACCCGCACCGGCGTACCAATTAAAACCACCGTCTATATTCCATACCCATTGATAAAGTCCTGCAAGTTGAAAACCATCGAAATCATTACCACTTCTCAGGCCTAAATCAAGCTCTAGTCGATTGTTTCCGCCTAAGGCACGTTGGTAAGAGATCTCCCCACCAAAACCGTCATTGTCTCCAAGACGTAGACCTAAAGCGTTGTCTGCGATTTCCTGAGCCTGTGAGCTAAATGAAAAGCCGGCAATTAAAACAAAAGCTATAAATAATTTTTTCATAATAAATACGTGTTTGTTAATACTTGGTTGATGCAAATGTAGTTTTAGAAAGTACAAGTTATAATGGGGGTTGCGCCAATATTTTGTTAAGCTTACCTAAGACTCTGTTAATATCAGAATCCGTTAATAATTGTACCTTTAGCCTATGATTACAAGTCTTGACGAAGCTCTGGATACTCTTGCCCTATCTCTGGAAGGAGAACTGGTGCAAGATCAATTGCACCGCAATTTATACGCGACAGATGCATCGGTGTATCGCCGCCTGCCTCTCGCCGTAGCATTCCCCAAAACCGAAGAGGATCTGAAAAAACTCATTCTTTTTGCACAATCGCATAAGGTGGGACTCATTCCCAGAACGGCTGGTACATCTCTGGCCGGGCAGTGCGTGGGAGATGGTATTGTGGTAGACGTGTCTAAACATTTTACACGAATTATAGACTTCAATAAGCAGGAGAAAACCGTTACAGTTCAGCCCGGGGTTATTCGCGATGAGTTAAACCGTTTTCTGGAGCCGCATGGTTTGTTTTTTGGTCCGAATACTTCCACTTCTAACCGCTGTATGATCGGCGGAATGGTGGGTAACAATTCTTCCGGGACAACTTCTATTCAATATGGTGTAACGCGTGATAAAGTGATGGAGTTAAAAACACTTTTGAGCGACGGAAGCGAAGCGGTTTTCAACAGTATTAATCCTGAAGAATTTTCGCAAAAGCGAAAACTAAACACCCTTGAAGGGAATATTTACAATACCATTTATGAGCAACTCCACAGCAAAGAAGCTCAGAAAGATATCAAAAGCAATTATCCCAAGCCTGAAATTCACCGGCGTAATACGGGTTATGCCCTGGATTCGCTTTTAGATAATGAGGTGTTTTCAAATAAGCCCGAAGCTTTTAATATGTGTAAGCTGCTAGCCGGTAGCGAGGGTACCCTGGCGTTTACTACAGAAATCACGCTAAAACTTGATGAACTTCAGCCTGCTGCGGGTGTGATGGTTGCAGCACATTTTAAAACCATCAGGGAATGTCTGGAAGCGGTTGTGCCGGTTATGAAGCACAATTTGTATGCCTGTGAAATGATGGACAAGGTAATTTTAGATTGTACCCTAAACAATCGGGAACAGCAGAAAAATCGCTTTTTCATTCAAGGCGATCCTCAGGCTATTTTGATGCTCGAGGTACGTGCGGGAGATTTAGATACCGCGCGCAGACAGGCTCTTAAACTTATTGAAACTTTGGACGCCTCCGGTCTGAGTTATGCGCATCCCACGCTCGAGGGACCCGAAATCAATCAGGCGCTGGAGTTGCGTAAAGCCGGTCTGGGCCTGCTGGGTAACATCGTGGGCGATCGCAAAGCTGTGGCCTGTATAGAAGATACTGCCGTCGCGCTTGAAGATTTGGCACCATACATTAAAGAATTTAGCGCGCTGATGGAGGAGTTTAAACAGGATGCCGTGTACTATGCGCACGCCGGTGCGGGTGAGTTGCACCTGCGACCCATTCTCAACCTAAAAAATAGCGATGATATAGTTTTATTCAGACAGATAACAACTGCTGTCGCGCAACTGGTAAAAAAATATAAAGGTTCTATGAGTGGAGAGCACGGCGATGGTATCGTACGTGGCGAGTTTGTAGAGCTTATGCTGGGGAAAGCGAATTACGAGCGAATTAAAGCTGTGAAGAATGCCTTTGATCCGGATTGTATTTTTAATCCGGGGAAAATTGTAGATGCCCAACCCCTTGATGCCCATTTGAGATACACGCCTGATCGCGATGAACCGGAGGTGGACACCCTAATGGATTTCTCAGATACCGAGGGCATTTTACGCGCGGCAGAACAATGCAACGGAAGTGGCGACTGTCGTAAATTGCCTTTAGCCGGTGGTACGATGTGCCCTAGTTACCGCGCTACCCGAAACGAGAAAGATACAACCCGCGGTAGAGCCAACGCATTGCGTGAATTTTTGACGAATTCATCCCGTAAAAATGCCTTTAATCACAAAGAATTGAAGGAGGTTTTTGATCTGTGTCTCAGCTGTAAAGCCTGTGCCAGCGAATGCCCCAGTAACGTAGACGTTGCGGCTTTAAAGGCTGAATTTGAATACCAGTATAAAAAAGAAAACGGAAGCTCCCTTCGTACACGTGCTTTCGCTTTTAACAGCTATTTAAACCGGTTTGCTTCGGTCGTACCGGGAGTTACAAACGGTTTATACGCTAGTAAATTTACCGGTAAATTCATCAAGAAAACACTTGAGGTAGCCCCTGAGCGAAGCCTTCCACCTTTGGCTAAAAAAACTTTACGCAGTCGCATTAAAAAATTACGTGCGTTTAATCCTAAAAAGCCAATCAAGACGGTCTATCTTTTTGTAGATGAGTTTACTAACTTTTTAGATGCACAAATTGGTGAAGACGCGATTGTACTGTTGCAACGCCTCAATTATGGAGTGCGCACGGTAGATCACGCCGAGAGTGGACGTTCCATGATTTCTAAAGGTTTTTTAAAGGAAGCCGCTAAGGTTTCTGATAAAAACATCAATGCATTTAAAAATTTGGTCGATGCAGAGCACCCACTTATTGGGATTGAACCTTCGGCTATATTGGGTTTTAGGGATGAATATATCAGGCTAAGTGAAGATGTGGAAACAGCAAAAATTTTGGCGAATAACGTGTTCATCATCGATGAGTTTATTGCAGCCGAAATCAAGCTGGGTAACATCACCGCCAAATCATTTACTACTCAGCCAAAAAAACTTAAGATTCACGGGCATTGCCATCAAAAATCCCTGAGCGGGATGGAGCATACTTTTGCCATGCTAAATCTCCCGGAAAATTATAAACCTACAATTATACCTTCGGGTTGTTGTGGGATGGCTGGTTCTTTTGGGTATGAAAAAGAACACTACGAACTGAGCATGCAAATAGGGGAGCAGACGCTTTTCCCGGCGGTGCGTAAGGCACCTTCAGACACGCTAATCGTTGCTCCGGGTACCAGTTGCAGGCATCAGATTAAAGACGGGACCCAGCGCGAGGCACTGCATCCCGTAACGATATTGCGGGAGGCCTTACTGTAATTCTAAACCGAAAGTGTAACCTTAAACCGTGCCGGCTCATTTATGAGTTGTCTAAAGCCTTTATCCAGATTTTGCTGCTCAACAGCATAGGGATAAAAGCTTACAGGCTCAATGCAAAGCATATTGGTCACTTCGGTCCACAGCATAAAGTTTTCAAACCCCTGAGAACTAATGCGGAGTGTTTTTGAATCTTTAAGCATGATTTCGGAACAGTCTGCAACCTCATAGGCTCTGCTACCTACTGCCAGAATATCCTTAAGGGGAATTTCTTGTTTAGAAGTAGATACTACGGGATTCTCGCCGTGTAATTTAAATGCGGGATGATAGCCCAGCATAAACGGCATACCTTCAGGGCCGGTAATTATAAATTCAATTTCCAGTTCGTCCTGTTTGAGGTTGAATTGCTTCTGAAACCGAAAATCATAAGGCCAGCTTAACCATTCTTCACTCGATTTTTTAGGATATTTTGAGTTTTTTACGGGTGTATTGGCCGTGTAGGTCTTCTGAAAAACTGTACGGGTGTCTGTAGCCTCAATACAGGTGTAGTCAAGTTCGCGTAAGAGCCCGTGTTGATCCAGAATGGCTTCGCCTTTCGGGGTTTTTACTTTAAATCCGGCTTCATCGGTTGGGCCAATAATAGGAAACATTTCGTCGTCAGACTTGCCCCAACCGGGACTGCCTACCTGATGTATGTATTCGTGGTCATTGGCGAGAAAGCTTACCAGCGAACCTTTATTTATCTGTACTTTGAGGTTGTCAAGTTGTAACGTGGTCATATCAGTCTAATTTTTCAAGTGCATTAGTATAATCAAGCTGCAGGTCTTCGTGCAGCGCTTCGATCTTTTTGGCGATGTATTCTTTCTGGCGCAAATACAGGTTGCGTAGGACATTGTTATTTCGAATGGCAGGCCGCACTGCATTCATTTGTTCACAGAAAAATAGCAAAAGCCCTACTTCGGTTTCTTTGTTACCTGAATAGCGCGCATATTTTTTAGTCTCCTTCAGAATCTTGCGGATGCCTTTTTTCATCCAGTAATAATTCTTGATATTTATAGCCTCAAACTGTTCTGCAATCAATTCCTTTACACTCTCCACATACCCCGCTTCATAATCCGACTCGAAGAGTAAATAGGTAAGCAGTTCTTTGTTTTCTTTTTTGAATTTGGCCAGTCTCAGGCAGATTTCAAGCAGGTCTGCTTCATCCCGTTGCTGCAATTCTTTCTTTAGTTGAGAAACCGTCGCTGTCTTCATACCTGCAAGTTAGCCAAAAAGCTGTTAAAGCCCGTTAATACTGGTGTTTCAAAAGCTAAATTATGTTTAAAATGTTGCAGAAGCGTTGTCTGATGAGTAATTTTAGATATAACCAAACGAAAAAATACTACAACTATGAAATTTACACGTAACGCATCTGCAAACTGGAAAGGAAGAATCAAAGCCGGAATGGGAACTATTTCTACCGAAAGCGGAGTGCTTGATGCTGCAAAATATGGATTTGCTACCCGTTTTGAAGACGGAAAAGGTACAAACCCGGAAGAATTAATTGGTGCTGCTCACGCAGGATGTTACACGATGCAGTTGTCTGCATTTTTAGGTGAAGAAGATTACAATCCTGAAAACTTACACACAGAGGCTAAAGTAACCTTTGAAGACGGTGCAGTAACCAAGGTACATTTAACCTTAACCGGAAAAGTACCGGAGTGCAGCGAAGAAGAATTTTTAAAGCTGGCCAACAAAGCCAAAGAAAATTGCCCGATCTCAAAACTACTGAAAGCAGAAATTACGCTTGATGCCAGTTTAGAATCCTAAGATTTGTAGAAATACAGAATATTAAAAGTCGCCATCAGGCGGCTTTTTTCATTTGGTTTAAATTCTAAAGCGGTTTGTTCTGGCCTTGCGTATATTTGAAAACCATAAAGTTGATACGTGCCCTATTCTTTAGATAATTTATTACCGCCGTTTATAGCCTTTGTGCTTACCTATGCCTTGTGCACCCTGCTTTACAAAACCCGACTGGCAGATTTTTTTAGCGATGCTGTAGGTGGAAAAAAGTTGCATAAAAATCCTGTCCCGGCTTCCGGAGGTATTGCATTGGTTCTGGGAATTTTTGGTGCTTCAGTCTGGTTTTATACCGATTTTCTTTTAAGTGAAAAATGGCTTTTTTTAGGCCTGACAGGTATTTTTATTCTAGGATTGATTGATGATCTAAAACCATTGGGGTGGTTGCCTAAACTTATCG
Organism: Leeuwenhoekiella sp.; assembly: GCA_002708845.1. Lineage (GTDB taxonomy): Bacteria > Bacteroidota > Bacteroidia > Flavobacteriales > Flavobacteriaceae > Leeuwenhoekiella. Next base: position 84,406 of record PAPI01000019.1, on the reverse strand, counting down.
CCCAGTTGCTTATCATAAGCGCCGTGGTTGTGCTTGCCGAAGTACGTTTAGAAACCGTGTTGTTTGAAGATCGTTTTATGTTGATGCCTTACTGGTTGAGTGTTTTATCAAGTATTGTCATTCTTACTTTTGGTACCAACGCCTTTAATTTTATTGACGGTTCAGACGGACTTGCAGCATTGGTGGCGCTTACGGCAATTTTAGGAATGCTGTTTTTTCAAATTCCTTTCTTCAATCCCTTTCTATTTATAGTTGTTGCTGCGGTATTTGCGTTTAGAATGCTCAATAAAGAACCTGCAAAAATATTTATGGGAGACAGTGGGTCTTTAGTTTTGGGCTTATTGTGTAGCGTGTTGCTCATCAAGTTTATCGAAGCTGATCTTTCTATCACAAACTATTGGCTGGAAACCTATAGCCAGCGCTTACCCATTGCAATTGCCTTGTTTTGGTATCCTATTTTTGATACCCTACGGGTTTTTTTGTTGCGTTTAAAAGCAGGGGAGTCTTTGTTTAAGCGGGACAAGCGCCACAGTTATTCTGTTTTGTTACGTTTGGGATACCGCCCTGCCTTTATCGCACTTCTGGTTTTTATGGCAACGCTTATTCAGGTTTTGGGAGTTGTGTATCTTGTCCCGGTAACCGGGATTTATGTGTATTTTGTTCTGCAATTGGCGCTCTGGTTTGGATTCCACGTGTATCTTAGAACTTTAGTAAAACAGTTTAAAAAAGGAAAGTAATTCCAAGTGTTTATGGGTAAAGCTTCAAAAATAGGTCTTTCTATTCCGCTTATTGACGAAAGGGATACTGCGGCTGTGACAGAGGCTTTGCAAGCCAATTGGATCACCGCCGGAGGTCCTTTTGTGGGGACTTTTGAGCAGCATTTGCGAGATTGTTTAAATACAAAAAGCGAAGTCGTAGCCCTAAATACAGGCACTGCTGCTTTACACCTGTCACTCCTTCTTGCTGATGTAAAACCGGGAGATTTTGTGATTTGCCAGACGATGAGTTATGTGGCAACTGCAAATCCCATTGCTTATCTCAACGCCATTCCCGTATTTGTGGATAGTGAGGCCGAAACCTTCAATCTCAATCCCGATGCGTTGCGCGAAGCCATTCAATTTTGTTTAAGTCAAAATAAAAAGCCTGCAGCAATTTTCACGGTGCATTCCTACGGAATCCCGTGTAAACTAGACGAAATAGCTGCGATTGCACGGCAATACGAGATTCCGCTTATCGAAGATGCCGCAGAAGCGCTGGGAAGTACCTATAAAGGTCAGGCTTGCGGAACTTTTGGTGATTTTGGAATCTTATCCTTTAACGGAAATAAAATAATCACCACCGGCGGGGGTGGGGCATTGATTTGTAAAGATGCTACAAAAGCAAAGCAGGCGAGGCATTTGGCTAGTCAGGCCAAAATTGGGCAGGAGGGTTTTGATCACGATAGTATTGGCTATAATTATGCGATGCCGGGTCTTAATGCGGCTTTAGGAATCAGTCAGTTAAAATCTCTGGAAGCCCGGATTTCCGCAAAGCGGAATTTACACGGCTTATACACTGAAATTTTCGAGAATCTACCTGACGTTGAATTGGTAAATGAAACAACCGACACATTCGCCAATTATTGGTTGAGTGTGCTACGGTTTACAAATCCGGCTAGTCGATTCACACCTGCCGGCCTGATGCAGCACTTCAAAGATGCGGGAATCGAAAGTCGGCAGCCCTGGAAACCTTTGCATTTACAGGGGATTTATGAGCAACAGCATTATTTTGGAGATAAGGCCGCCGAAACGCTCTGGCGCAACGGACTGTGTTTACCCAGCGGTTGCGGACTCACAAAAACCGAATTAAAACACATTCGGGAAACGCTAATTGCGTATTTTTCGACTTGATTATGAAGCAAAAATTAGTACAGGAAAAAATCTTTCTTATCACCGGTGCAGCAGGAAGTATAGGCCGCGAACTCACTTTAGGTCTTGCTAAACGTAATCCAAAAAAGCTCATTCTCGTAGATATCGCAGAAACGGCTTTGCACAGTTTACTTCTGGAGCTCCGTGAAATCGCTCCGCAAATACCCGTTGTTTATTTTATTGACAGTATTTGCAATGCAGCCCTGGTTTCCTATGTGTTTAGGGAATTTAAACCCACTACAGTGATTCACGCCGCGGCTTACAAACACGTTTCTATGGCCGAGACTAATGTGTGTGCAACTATAAATACGAATGTTTACGGGGCCAAACTGGTTTTGGATGCTGGAATAGAACATCAACTTGCGCGGTTCATCTTTATTTCTACAGATAAGGCGGTGAATCCACAGAGCGTGATGGGGCAGACCAAAAAGCTTTTTGAAGACTACGCGCTAATCCGCCAGCAGGAAAACCCGGCCATACAGATTCACATCATGCGTTTGTGCAATGTTTATAATTCGTCAGGTTCTGTAGTGCCTCTGTTTGAAGCACGTATTGCTAAGCAACAGCCGCTTATTATAAGGGGAAAAGAGGCGAGAAGGGCTTTTGTGCAATCCGATCAACTGATCCCTATGCTTGATGCTTTGATGGGTGATACGCTTTCGGGAGTGTATATCCCAAACGATTATGAACTGCTTACGGTTCCTGAGGTGGCAGCACGTGTATTGGAATCTTTTGGACTTAATCTTGAAAATTATCCCATCACTTACGAGCCGCTTTTTGCTTCAGAAAAAGAAAATGAAGAACTTAGAGCTTCCACCGAAATCAGATGTGCAGAGCCCGCAGGTCCTCTAGTTCGCGTAACTAATACAGAGGAAATTACACTTGACTTAACAGTGCTTCAGAACTGTATTCATTCCGCAGAAAACTATGAGGTAGCTGAAGCACACCGCCTTCTTAAGCTACTGACTTCAGCCTAAAACTCAACTGAATGTAGCCGTAGTATTGTTAATAATGCGATCAAGTGCCTGCTCGTGTTTTCCCGAATATTTCGCCTTTTTCAGATTTTCAATGTGGCGCATATGATGCGTATCGGTACCTAAGAAGTCAAACATGCCATCTTCCAGAAGCTTTAATGCGGTTTTGGCGATGCCGGGACCGTAATAACCGGTTATTGAGAGCGCGTTAAGCTGAAATTTGCAAATACTTTTCAACTCAGTATAGGTGCTGTATTTGCTGTGGTAAAATGCGTAACGCTCCGGGTGAGCCAATACCGGAATAAAACCCGCATTGCCTATTTTAAACAAAATTTCCCGCAGGTTTACCGGAGGTTGCAGGTAAGACATTTCGACCAGTACAAACTGATCTTTAAGAGGTAGTATGATTTTGGCTTCCAGCAAATCGGTAAAGGCACTGTCCATCATATATTCAGACGAAGCCCGAATCTGAAATTCATTGTGGCTTTTTTCGGCTAAAAATTCCTGAAGCCGCTTTTTGGCATCTGTAATGGTTTCTGGGGTATTAGGATGAAAATCACTCATCGTATGGGGTGTACAGATGAGGTTTGTAATTCCAAGTTCCTTAAAATGGCTAAGCAATTGCAGGGAATCTTCAGGTGTTTTAGCCCCATCGTCGATTCCGGGTAGTATATGATTGTGAATATCTGTAAATTCGCCCAACCTGGAGGCTAGAAGTTTTTTTGAACTGAATATGGAAAACATACTGCCGGTTTATTTTGTGCAAAAGTACGTTTTATTGATCGGATTAAAATGTTTAACCGCCTCCTGGTAACTTTAAATTAAGCAATTATGAAAAAGCTTTTTATTTATCTAAATCTTATACTAATGGCTTCCCTGCAGGCACAAGATAGCCTGGTTACCTCTATTGAGCTACGCGGAATGGCCTCAAGCGGGGACACCAATAACTTTTGGTTTTATGCCAATCAAAAAGGTCGTGTAGATGAGCAAACAAATTTTTACGCTTTGGCAGAAACGTCCTCTAAAAATACGCTGAATGAGAATAGCCATTTTGAACTTGGAGGCGGACTGCTTTATAAAGATGGACTTTATGATGGGGTTATAGTAGATCAGCTTTACGGTACCTATCAGTGGAAAATCTTGAAAGCAGACGTGGGTGTTAAGCACCGCGATGAAAAATTTAGCGGAATTTCTAGTGTGGGCGGAGATATCATTTGGAGCAACAATGCCCGTGCATTACCGGGAGTGTATATACAAATGACCGAGCCGTTTAAGATTTTTAAATGGTTTGAAGCTAAAGCAACCTTTGGGCATTACTTTTTAGGAGATGACCGGGTGGTTCAGGATGCACAGGTGCACCACAAGAGTCTGGAACTGGCTTTGGTCTTTTCACCGGGTGATCGTCTGAGCGGAAGTATGAAGCACTATGTGCAATTTGGTGGGACTTCACCTGATCCTCGATTTGGGAAACAACCTTCCGGATTCAGAGATTTTATTGATGTTTTTTTTGGGCAGGGATCAAGTAGTGCTGGCTCTTTTGATGGTGAGCAGGTAAATTCCTTAGGTAATGGTTTGGGGTCTTATGAACTCGCCTACGACCTCACCCGTGAGAATTTTTACCTGAGAATGTATCATCAGTCGCTGTTTGAGGATACTTCAGGTATAGAACTCAGCAATTTTCCTGACGGGGTGTGGGGCGCTTATCTGGAGCCTGAAAATTGGGGCTTCATAGACGCTATTATTTATGAATATGTGCAAACCGTTTCGCAGAGCGGTCGCTTTTCAAAAGATCCTTCACAAGGGAGTATAAGTGGTAGCGATAGTTATTTCTGGAACGGGATTTACAACACCGGTTGGCAATACCACAACCGCATCATTGGTTTACCTTTTATAATTCCTGATCGGGTTAATCCTCAAAGTAAAAACATAAATGACCGTTTTTATGTTCACCACCTTGGAGCCACTGGTAGTCTGGGAAAATTTAATTTTAAGGGTAAAGTAAGTTACGTAAAGAATTTAGGTACTTACGGCAGACCTTATCCCGTTTCTGAAAAAGCCATTTATTCTTTTCTGGAGCTTACGTATCCCAGTAATTTTGGAAGTTTCACCGGGTTGTTTGGGGTAGATTACAGCAATCTATCTAAAGAAAACTTGGGAATCGGGCTTAACTACCGCTACCAGTTTTAGAAGTTGGCTTCGGTTTTAAGTATCTTGCTTAAAAACACTACTCAGGTGAGATTTCTGCATTTTGTTTGTTGCTATCTATTGGTTCTGCCCGTTATGCTGGGGCAGGAGTTACCTCCTGTTCAAAACTTCGCTCCCGAAACCTATGCTGCAGAGAATCAAAACTGGGCGATCACACAGGGAGCCAATGATTTTATTTATGTAGCTAACAACTCAGGTTTACTGGAATATGACGGTGCGCGCTGGCGGGTTTACGATTCGCCCAATAAAACCATCATCAGAGCGGTTGAAGCTAGTGGTGATCGCATTTACACGGGAGCCTATATGGAATTTGGCTATTGGGAACCCGATCAAAAAGGACTTCTGGAATACCATTCTTTAATTGAGAATGAGGAGCTGAAGCTGGTGGAAGATGAACAATTCTGGAATATATTCACCATTGATAATCTAGTCTTATTTCAGTCTTTAAACCGCATCTACAGCTACGATACACAGAATCAGAGCATCGAGATCTTTGCACCTGAAGGGAATATCACCAAAGCTTTCCAGATTGATAAATCGGTGTATTTTCAATTGGAAGGGCAGGGCCTTTTTCAGCTTCAGGAAGGAAAGGCTGTATTAATTTCAGAGGATTCTTTTTTAAAAAATGATGTGCTGGTAGGCTTTTTTAAAGAAGAAGATCAGTATGTGATGATTATGGCACGATCGGGATTCTTCAGTCTGCAAAATGATGAAGTGAACGCTTTGCCGATACCCCAGTCTATACAGGATGCGGTTATTTACAGCTGTCAACGCCTTAGAGATGGCTCGCTGATGGTGGGTACAATTTCATCAGGTCTTATTCACCTGGATAAGTCTTTTAATGTTGAATATGTTCTCAATCAGCAACGAGGCCTTGGTAATAATACAATACTCTATATTGAAGAAGACCGGGATGCTAACGTATGGCTGGGCCTTGATAATGGGGTAAGCGTCATCAACAGCAGTACCGCATTTAAAGTATTTAAAGATAACGCCGGCAAGTTGGGTTCAGTTTACACCGCAGCTCGGGTGGGAGACTATTTATACTTAGGCACCAATCAGGGCTTGTTTTATCGCAATGTTCAGGATAAAACAGCGAGTTATCAATTGATTCCCGGCACTAAGGGACAGGTGTGGAGCCTCGATAAACTGGGAGATGATCTGTTCTGCGGTCATCATGAAGGTACTTTTTTAGTGAATGAAGCCCGAGTTACACAGCTCGCCAAAATACCGGGAACCTGGCAGGTACAGTGGCTTGATGAAGCTCGTGGACTAGCCATGCAAGGAAATTACAGCGGACTTTACATTCTTCAAAAAACAGGGGATGCTTGGCAATTGCGTAACAAAATCTCTGGTTTTGATATCTCAAGTAGGTATTTTGGGATGGGGGCAGACCAGGCGATTTACGTTAGTCACGAGTATAAAGGGGTTTTTAAACTTACTGTAAACGAAAATTTTACCGAGGTCCTTAATTACGAATTAATTTCAGAATTACCTCCGGCAGAGAAAGCTGGTATAACTCCCTATAAGGACCGCTTGTTTTACGTAAGTCAATTGGGTGTTTATGAGCTTAGCGAGCAGACCAAAGGTTTTCAGCTCGACAGTTTATTGACCAAAAGTTTTTTTGAAAGTGGTACCTATACTACCGGCAAGCTTACTTACGACCGGGAGAATGACCGGTTATGGGCTTTTAATTCTCAGGAAATAAGTTTTTTAAAGCCGGGGATTCTTGCTAATGAGTTTGAAATAAACCGTTTTGCTTTACCGGCAAAAGCCCGTAGGGATATTCCGGGATTTGAGAATATAGCGCCCATAGGCAATAATGTATATCTTCTGGGTAACTCAACCGGCTATACACTTTTCGATTTAAATGAGACCCGCGAGGAAGGGTTTACCCTACGCTTGCGAGGGGTAGAGAATGGCACCCGTGATGGAAGATTACAATTCATAATTCAAGACGTCGAAGAGTCATTTCCTAATAAGCAGTCCAATTTTCGCTTTATGTTTAGCGTGCCACAGTATGATAAATTTAGGGCAGTAGTATATCAATACCGTTTGCTGGGCTACTATGATGAGTGGTCTTCCTGGTCACCTGAGGCTTCGGTTTCCTACGAAAACCTACCGCACGGAGATTATGTTTTTGAAGTAAGAGCGCGTATTGGGGAATCCTATTCAGAAAATACTATAAGTTATCCCTTTACTTTAAAAAGACCCTGGTATTTATCAATACTGGCCATCGTACTGTATATCATTACATTGTTTATGCTTTTAGCAGGAATTCAGATTTACAACCGGCGCCACTACCGAAAACAAAAACAACGGCTCATCGACATCAATAATCGTAAAATTGAGTTGGCTAATTCAGAGAAGCAGCGAGAAATCATCAGACTTGAAAACGAAAAACTACAGCAGGATGTAGATAGTAAGAGTAGAGAGCTTGCAGCATCTACTATGAATCTGGTTAAGAAAAATGAATTGTTGAGCACCATCAAAAAAGAGCTGGAGCAGACGGAACCGAAAAACAAAAACAGCGTTATTAAAATCATTGATAATAATCTCGACCCTAAAAAGGACTGGGAATTTTTTAAAGAAGCCTTCAATAATGCCGATAAAGACTTCCTCAAGAAGATCAAACGCCTGCATCCCAAACTCACTCCAAATGACCTGAAACTTTGCGCATACCTGCGCTTAAATTTGACTTCAAAAGAGATTGCTCCCTTACTCAATATTTCAGTACGCAGCGTAGAGATCAAAAGATATCGTTTGCGTAAAAAAATGGACCTGGAGCGTGAAGATGGCCTTGTTGAGTATATACTTTCCATCTAACTGACCTATACAAGTTTGATTTTGAACTCAACATTACCTATACAAATCTCCGTAATGTGGTGTTTTTTAGTGTTTTTCGACTGCACACTCCTAATTTTAACATCTGTTCTGAAGCCTTATTACGAAAGCGTTTGCGTTGAGTTTTTCTCACTAAACCTGATTTCAATAGCACTTGTTGATTTTTTGTAAAGGCAAATTCTAAGGAATTGTTAATGCTTGCGGGTAGATTTGATTTCAAATTAAACATGTATGAGATCAATATTATCCTTAATGGTTCTTGTTTTGTTTTCATCGGGACTTCTCGCGCAGACCGGTGATCAAATTCAGGCATCAGGAACAGTAACAGATATGACGGGAATGCCACTTCCCGGTGTCAATGTTATTGTTAAAGGAACAGCAAGAGGTACCAGTACAAATTTCGACGGTGAATTTAGCCTCTCAGTTCCGCAATCCGGTACGCTGGTTTTTTCATATTTGGGTTTTCAACCTAAAGAAATAACCGTTACGAGTGCCAATCCCATCACCGTTCAACTTGTAGAAGATGCCAGTGCCTTAAAAGAGGTGGTGGTAATAGGTTACGGTACGCAAACGCGTAAAGAGGTTACCGGGGCTGTTGCCGTGGTAGGTTCAGAAACCATTGAAGAGCAAAACCCGGTGCGTATTGAACAAGCCTTACAAGGTAGAGTTGCTGGGGTTAACGTAAGCTCTACATCGGGTTCTCCGGGTAGTGCTTCAACTATTAACATTAGAGGTATTTCTACTAATGGAGATAACCGTCCTCTCATTTTGGTTGATGGAGCAGTAATTGAAGACTTAAGTGTGCTCAACCCAAATGATATAGAAAGCATTAATGTTTTGAAAGATGCGACTGCTGGTATTTATGGGGTTCGTGCTGCTAATGGTGTTATATTAATCACTACCAAAACAGGACGAAAGAATACAGATGTCAGAGTAAATGTTGATTCGTATGTGGGTCTGCAGGAAACAACCCGAAAGCTTCCTGTATTAAATGCAACCGAGTACGGTGCCATTATTAATGAGGCCTTCGCTGCCGGTAATCAGGCGCCACCTTTCCCAAATCTGAGAAATTTGGGTATGGGAACCGATTGGCAGGATGAGGTTTTTAGGAAAGCCTTGTTGTCTGATGTTAACGCCACGGTTTATGCAGGTGGTGAAAACTCTACATATTCCATTGGTCTGGGCTATTTAGATCAGGATGGTATTGTAGGTGGTAGCGCTGCGAATTTTGAACGATTTACTGGGCGCGGAAGCTACAATCTCGATATAACCGATAATCTAAAATTTAAAGCTTCGGGTATTTATACCAATTCCAATCGAAGTACTTTATTAGAAAACACATTAGGTTCTGTATTGTTTAATGCCGTAAATATGGATCCTACCAGACCTGTTTATGACGCTAACGGTGACTTTACACTGGCGACCGGTTTAGGTAATGAAGTGATCAACCCGGTGGCACAGATTGCCAATACTTTTAATGGTACTCAGGTTGATAAAATTACCGGTACTGTAGGATTATCTTATGAATTCTTAGACAATTTTAAAATCGAGTCAAACTATCAGTTCAACTATTCTGAAGTGCGTAACCGATCTTTCAACCCTTCCGGTTTAAATTATGGTGACGGTAAGGTGTTTAACAACCTGGGACGTAATGAGTATTTTGTAAATGATAGTTTCTTTAGAGATTATACCTGGGATAACCTGTTGACCTATACCAATACCATTGCAGATGATCACAACATAACGGCTCTTTTGGGTATGTCGGCTTTTAGAACCAGTGGGGAGTTTTACAATTTCACCGGTCGTGGTGTACCGGGTAATACCTTTGCCGAAGCAACACTTGAAGGTGCAGAAGAGGTTATTGATGCACGTACTATAACTGGGGGTCCCAATGAATTCGATCAGCGCTTACTCTCGTATTTTACTCGTTTGCAATATAACTTTAAAGAGAAATACCTCCTTTCAGCTTTGCTGAGACGAGACGGTTCTTCCAACTTTGGCCCGGAGAATAAATTCGGATATTTCTATGCCTTATCAGGAGGTTGGGTGTTGAGTGATGAAGATTTCTTCAATAGCGAACTTATAAATTTTGCCAAGTTGAGAGGTAGTTACGGCTTATTAGGTAATGACCGTATTCCGGGATTTGCTTTTGTGTCTACACTTGATGGAGAGGGAACCTATGTTTTTGATAACGAGTTGGTTTTTGGTAAAGCCACAGGCCGGCTTTCAAATCCTGAAATAAAATGGGAGCGTCAAAAAACCTACGATATAGGTCTTGATCTTGAGCTCTTCAGTTCATCAATAAGAATAACTGCAGATTACTTCAACAAGCGCACAGAAGACCTGCTATTGGTGCCTCAGGTTTCCGGAATATTGGGTGTGACCGCTCCGGGATCTTCTGCGCCTATTGTAAATGCCGGTAGCGTTGAAAACAAAGGTTTTGAATTTTCAATCAACTACAACCAGATCATCAGCGATGATGCCGATTTCAATATTGGTTACAACTTTACCACCCTTAAAAACGAGGTGCTTCAGGTAGGTAATCAAAGCGGATTTATACCGGGCGGTTCTTTTGGTTTTGGCCAGGAAGCTCCGGCACGTATGGAAGCCGGTTTTCCAATCGGTTACTTCTACGGCTTACAAACCAACGGTATTTTTCAGACCCAGGCAGAAGTTGATGCACACGCCACACAGGCAAACGCAACTCTTGGAGATTTACGTTACGTTGATCAAAATAGTGACGGAGTCATCGATGGGGACGATCGGGTAAATTTAGGAGACCCAATTCCTGATGTAACGATGGGATTAAATTTTGGATTCAATTATAAGAATTTTGATTTTACAGCATATGCGTATGCATCAATTGGAAATGATATTATACGAGCGTATGACCGTAATCAAAACCTGACCAATAAAACCAATTATGTGCTTAACCGATGGATTGGCCCAGGTTCTAAAGACGCCTATCCACGGGTGACAATTGGTCCCAATTCAAACTTGCTGTTCTCCGATTTTTATGTGGAAGATGGTTCGTATCTGAGATTACAAAACGTGCAGGTGGGATATAGTTTAGGCAATGAGGCCATCGAGCAGTTGGGCATTAGCAAGTTGCGTTTTTACGTGGCTGTGGCAAACGCCTTTACGCTAACCAAATATCAGGGCTTTGACCCTTCAGCAACTTCAGGAGCGCCTATAGGTGGCGGTATTGATCAGGGATTCTACCCGGTACCGCGTATCTATACAGCCGGACTTAACTTCAAATTTTAAAAGAAGAGCGATGAAAAACACAAAATTATATACAGGAATAGTTCTTGCCGTTACGGCAGTAATGACCCTGGTGTCCTGCGGACAGGATTTTATTGAAGTAGCGCCTATAAATGAAAATTCGGAGGACTACTTCAATACTCCGGAAGATTATGAACTGGCATTAGTAGGAGCTTATGATTTATTGCAGGCTACCTACCTCAATGTTCTGGTAGGGGAGATTGCATCAGACAACACCCTGGCAGGTGGCGAAAGCGCTACCGATACCCCGGGTATACAGGAAATTGACAATATGACCCATACTCCGGTCAATCAGCAATTGCGCGATATCTGGGGCTGGATGTTTAGCGGAGTTAATCGGGCTAATTACATCCTGGAGTTTCAGGATAAAATTGATTTTGACGGAAAAAACGAAATCATAGCCCAGGCCCGATTTTTAAGAGCCTATTACTACTTTGAACTGGTAAAATGGTTTGGTGATGTGCCGCTTGCAGTTGATCAGCGTCTGCTTTTCGGAGATCAGTTTAATGTAGATCGCACTCCGGCAGCAGAGGTATACGCACAGATTGAGCAGGACTTGATTTATGCAGCAGAGAATCTTCCTGCCACTCAGGCTCAGGAAGGTCGAATTACCAGCGGAGCAGCACGTGCGCTTTTAGGTAAAGCTTATCTCTATCAGGATAAATTTACCGAAGCTGCAAATGCGCTTGATCAGGTAATCGCAGGGCCTTATGATTTGCTAGATGATTATTCCATTTTATTTCTTCAGGAAGGTGAAAACAGCGTAGAGTCGGTATTTGAAGTACAGTATACTGATAAAGAAGGAGCCGGTTTTGGTTGTTTGCAGTGTAGTGAAGGTAATGTAGCCGTAGGTTTTAATGGTATCCGAAACTATTCCGGACCAGAATTTGACAGTGGGTTCAGTTTTAATGTACCGGTTGCCGAGGCCTATAATGCCTTCGAACCCGGTGACACCCGTCAGGATAACGCGATTTTAGATATTGAAGCTTTTGCTGCACGTACAGGAGCAACCTATAATGAAGGCTATGAGCATACGGGTTATTTCAACAGAAAATACTTGCCACGTAAAGGTGATGCCAATCTGGGAGATGCAAACCTTACTAACCCTAATAATTACCGGTCTATCCGTTTTGCGGATGTATTGCTTATGGCTGCAGAAGCGCATAATCGTAAGGCCAATCCTAACGATGTTTTAGCACAGGAATATTTAAACCGCGTAAGACGCAGAGCTTTTGGTGATCTTGATCACGACATCGTGGCGACCAGCGCAGCACTCACTGAGTTTATCTATGCCGAGCGCAGACTGGAGTTGGTAGGTGAGGGACACCGTTTCTTCGACCTTGTTCGTACCGGTCGCGCAGCAGATGAAATACCTGGATTTACACCAGATAAAAACGAATTATTCCCCATTCCTTCAATTGAGATTGAGTTAGCAGGAAACCGATGGGAACAAAATCAAGGATACTAATTAATACACCAGAATACGATGAAAATTTTTAAACTTTTAGTGTTAGTTCTTACGGTAGTGACCGCGTTTACTGCTTGTGAGGATGATATCATCACCAACTACGCTTTTGATGATATATCTGCTCCTCAAAATTTAAACGCCAATTTTGAGATAACTCAGGATGATTCAGGTTTAGTAACCATCACTCCTGTAGGGGAGGGAGCTTCAACATTTACCATAACATCTGGTATTGAAGGAGATACTCCGGTAACAATTAACGCAGGAGAATCAACAAGTTTTACCTATACTGAAGGTGAATACCTTGTAAAGATTGTGGCAACAGGTGCTACGGGATTAACCAGTGAGTATAATCAAAATCTCATTATTTCTTTTACAGCTCCAGAGAACCTGGAGTTCACCACTTCAGTAAGTGGTTTAAAACTTACCGTAACTCCTGAAGCTACCAATGCAGCACAATTTGACGTGTATTTTGGTTTAGGCGACGATGAAGAGCCGATGACGATTATGGCTGGTGAATCTGCTGTTTATGAGTACGCAGAACCGGGAACTTACGACATCAGAGTGGTTGCTAGAGCAGCTTCAGTAAATACAATCGAGCTGACAAAATCGATTTTGGTAGCAGGTGCGGTTGATCCTATGGTGTTGCCCCTCACCTTTGACAATCCCGATGTGAATTACGAATTCGTAACCTTTGGCGGAGTAACTTTTGAAGTGGTTGCAAATCCCGATCAGTCTGGTGCTAATACTTCAGATTCTAATGTAGGCGCTATTAAGAATGGCGGAGCACAATATGAAGGGGGTACGTTTAATCTGGGAACGCCGGTAGACTTTAGCGGTGCAGATAAAACCATTACGATGAAGTTTTGGTCAGACACTCCGACTCCTGTACTCTTGAAATTTGAAGGAGGTGTGAGTGGAGAGCGTCAAACTGAGGTTAGCCAGTCACATAATGGTACGGGTTGGGAAGAACTAAGCTTTAATTTTGCTACAGATGCCATTAAAAGTTACATAGATGGTAATCAGGGTGTAGGAGAGGCTTTTGTCCCTACCGGACAATATACTGCGATGACTATTTTTATAGATGGTCCCGGTACTTTGGCAGGAACCTTCTATATTGATGATATTGAGCAAACGGGAGGTTTGACTACTCCACAGGGTGCAGCTCCGACTCCTGATAAGCCGGAAAGTGGTGTGATTTCGCTATTCAGCAATGCATATACCAATATTGATATGGCAACCTGGAGAACAGATTGGTCTGATACCGCTCTTGAAGAATCGGCCATTAATGGAAATGACGTTAAGATTTATTCAGCTCTTAATTTTGTTGGAGCAGAACCCGTAGCTCAGATCGATGCTTCTCAGATGACGCATTTCAGAACAGATATATGGACTAATGGTGCAACCATTTTTAGAATTAAATTAGTTGACTTTGGTCCAAACGGAACCTATCAGGGAGGTGATGATTCTGAACACGAGATTGTGATTGAAAATCCGTCGCAGTCTGAGTGGGTAACCTTAGATATTCCGTTGTCTGATTTTACAGGTCTTCAGAATCGCGGAAATATAGCGCAGCTTATCTACTCAGCAGCCCCGGCTGGTGAGGCAACCATATATATTGATAATGTTATCTTCTATGATGCTAATGCTTCAGCTCCAGACAGTCCGCAAAATGCAGCGCCAACACCTGCTTTTGCTGAGGCAAATGTGCTTTCCCTTTTTAGCGACGCATATTCAGATGTAACAATGGCAACCTGGAGAACTGATTGGTCTTCTGCGACACTGGAAGACATAACTGTTGCAGGTAATGCGGTCAAAAAATATTCAGCCTTAAACTTTGTAGGGGCAGAACCAGCCACACCAATTAATGCTACTTCTATGACGCATTTCAGTACCGATATCTGGACTGGTGATGCGACTCAAATACGTATCAAACTGGTTGATTTTGGTCCTAACGGTACCTACGATGGTGGTGATGATAGTGAGCACGAGATTACACTTAATTTTGATAACGGAGATTTTGTACGGAACAGCTGGGTTACTTTAAATATTCCCCTTACAGATTTTACAGGTCTGGCTGCACGTGAGCATATAGCACAATTAATCTACTCTGCAGGCCCAGCAGGTGAGGCTACGGTGTTTGTTGATAATGTGTATTTCCACAACTAGGAAAAAAATAAACTATGAAAGCTATTTTAAAATTATTCACGGTAATGAGTTTGCTTCTGGCGTTTAGTTGCCAGGACGACGACGCGACTTTAGAGTCAGTAGTTGTGCCGCAAAACCTTACCGTAAGTACAGACATAAGCACAGACGGTTCGGGTAATGTAACCTTTACCGCTATGGCAGACAATGCGATTACGTATCGCTTTGTGTTTCCTGATGGGTCTTCAGATGTAGCACCCAGCGGAGTCTACACCAAGAGATTTACTAAAACCGGTTTAAATACCTATAGTGTAACTGTTATTGCCTACGGGCAGGCCGGCGTAAGCAGTTCGCAACTGGTTGAAGTTGAGGTAGAAAGCGATTTTTCTGATTTTGAAGCGGTCGAATTGTTAACAGGTTACGACCCGGCAACCGGGAATCCGGCAACCAAAACATGGTATTGGGCGGCAGATGTTCCCAATCATTTGGGTGTGGGACCTAACAGTGATAATGAAGATCAGAATTACTTTTGGTTTTTCTTTTCGTTTTCTGAGCCTTTCGCCCTCAATTTTGATGCGGCAAGTTGTGCTTATGACGATGAATTTATTTTCAGCACTACAAATGGGGAAAATCTCAATTACCTGTACGACAACAACGGTGCTACTTTCTTTAACAGAAGTTACGCCAGTGTAGCCGGTGGGACATCTCCAGATGATCAGTGTTATGAATTTGATACCACTTCCGGTGGCACGCAAACAGTGACTTTGGGTCCTTCAGAGTCTGTAGTGGCACCAGAGCGTAAACGCGGTACAGTAATGACTTTCAATGATGGTGGTTTTATGGGCTACTACATCGGGACAACCCAGTACGAGATTCTTTCAATTACCGAAAACCGAATGGTTACCCGGGCTATTCAGGGTAATGATCCGGCATTAGCCTGGTACCAGATTTTCACCTCTACCAAACCGGTACAAAGCACAGGTCCGGTAGCAGAGACCGATTCGTTCCCTAATTTGTTATGGTCAGATGAATTTGATACCGATGGAGCTCCAAGTACCGCAAACTGGACCTACGATCTGGGTGTTGGTCAGGCCGGCTGGGGAAATAATGAAGAACAGTATTATACAGACCGTCCCGAAAATGTAATTGTTGAAGACGGAATGCTTAAAATAACTGCAAAACGCGAAGAGTTTAACGGTCAGCCGTTTACCTCGGCACGCATCAAGTCTGAAGGTTTACAGGAATTCACCTTTGGTAGAGTAGAAGTAAGAGCTAAATTACCTACCGGCGTAGGTACATGGCCTGCAATCTGGATGCTCGGGGCCGATTATCAGACCAATGCCTGGCCTGCAGCTGGAGAGATTGATATTATGGAGCACGTAGGTCGTGAGCAAAACACCGTTTTCTCAACCCTGCATTTTCCTGAAAATTCTGGAGCTAATGGAGTGAGCGAAAGCACCACAGTGCCTACCGCTTCAACCGAGTTTCACATATATGCAACCGAATGGACCGAAACTCAGATTCGTTTCTACGTTGATGATGAGCTTTACCACATATTTGAGAACGACTCAAGCAAACCTTTTGACAAGGACTTCTTTGTAATTCTCAATGTGGCTATGGGCGGAAACTTTGGAGGAGATGTGGCTACAGAATTTGAGCAGTCAAGTATGGAAGTAGACTATGTAAGAGTTTATCAGCGTGACTGATAAGAATACAGAATCATAACTGATTCTCATTTTGTGAATTAAACGAAAAATAGAAAACGCTCCCCAAACGGTTTTTATCTGCTGAGGAGCGTTTTTTTATTGAAATAGATTTTATGAAAACACTAAAGTTAACCCTGTTGCTTGCGTTGTTTACAACGTTTGGTGGCAATGCCCAAAACCAAAAACTCATTTGGGCTGAAGAATTTGACGGGCAAAGCCTCGACGAGTCATCCTGGAATTACGAATTGGGAGACGGTTGTCCTGATTTATGTGGCTGGGGTAATAACGAGCGGCAGGTATATACAAAAGACAACCACCGGCTCGAAGATGGTAAGTTAATCATCACGGCAAAAAAAGATGGTGATAGGTATACGTCTACCCGAATCACTACAAAAGACAAACAGGAGTTTCAATACGGCCGTATGGAAACCCGGGCCAAGCTCCCTGTTGGTCACGGCTTGTGGCCCGCATTCTGGATGCTGGGTGCAAACATCAGCGAAGTGGGTTGGCCGGCTTGTGGCGAGATTGATATTCTGGAGTATGTAGGTCGCGAACCTGGGGAGATATTCACTTCTTTACATACGCTTGACAGTCACGGCAATACCATCAATACCGAAAAGACTCAATTCCCAGGTATTGAAGACGATTACCACGTGTATGCAGCAGAATGGTCGCCTGAAAAAATTGCCTTTTTTGTAGATGATCAATTGGTGTACACTTTTAATCCCGAGGATAAAACCGAAGCTGTCTGGCCTTTTGACCAGCCCTTCTATTTTATTCTGAATCTGGCCATTGGAGGCAACTTTGGTGGACCCGATGTTGACGATACCATTTTTCCACAGGAATTCAGCATTGACTATGTACGGGTTTATGAGCTGGAATAGGGTCTGCAGCGCGTAAAATGGTATAAAAACCACCCAGAAATTCCGATGAATGTAAGGGAGGTAAAAACTTTAACATTTTATGAAAACGTACTGACTACAACGTTTGCGGAGTTTTTTATTAAGTTTATAGGTACAAGAGCTTAAAATACCGGTTTAAACCGCTGAAATAAAGGAAATAAGAGCATTTAAAATACTAAATTTAAAAGGATAACACGGCTAATACTATGTATTTATGATTTACAAAAAACTACTTGCACTGGCTATTGTTTTGTACAGTTCCGCATTGATCAGTCAGACTCAGCGAGTCGTGGTTGATAAAAATGCAGAGGGTATGCAACTGCTGGTAGAAGACCAACCATTTATGATAAATGGGATGAACTGGGATTACTTTCCCATAGGCACTAATTTCTCCTACAGTTTGTGGAATCAGCCTGATGATATCATTATTGCGGCTCTCGATTCAGAGATGGGGCTACTCAAAAATATGGGGGTTAATGTTATCAGACAGTATACCGGGATTCAACCCAAATGGATCACCTATATCTACGACAACTACGGTATTTATACGATGCTCAATCACTCTTTTGGACGTTACGGACTTACCCTGAATGGGGAGTGGGTGCCCAATACCGAATATTCCAATCCCTTAACCCGGGAGTTGCTGCTTAAAGAAGTAACCGAAATGACCCAGAAATACAAAAACACCCGCGGTCTTTTGATGTTTCTCCTGGGTAACGAAAACAACTACGGCCTGTTCTGGGACGGAGCTGAGACTGAAGATATTCCCTTTGAAGACCGCAAGTCTACCACACGTGCAGAGGCGATGTACAAATTGTTTAACGAGGCTGCCGTAGCTATGAAAGCGATTGATACCGGTCATCCGGTGGCGATGTGTAATGGCGATTTACTCTTTCTGGAAATCATCAAAGAGGAATGTAAAGACGTGGACATCTTTGGTACAAACGTGTATCGCGGGATGTCTTTTGGCGATGCATTTACCCGCGTACGGGACGAACTCAACATGCCAATTATGTTTACCGAATTTGGTTCTGATGCCTTTAATGCAATAGAAAATCAGGAAGATCAGGAAGCGCAGGCCAAATACCTTAAAAGCAACTGGGAAGAAATTTATGCCAATGCTTCGGGTATGGGCGAAGCCGGTAACTCTATCGGTGGATTTACCTTTCAGTTTAGCGACGGCTGGTGGAAATACGGTCAGACCGAAAATCTTTCGGTACACGATAATAACGCATCTTGGTCTAACGGGGGCTATGCCTTTGATTTCCGCGATGGCGAAAACAATATGAACGAAGAGTGGTTTGGTATCTGTGCCAAAGGCCCTACGAACGAACGCGGTCTGTATGATTTGTATCCGCGGGCTGCTTATTATGTATTGAAAGAGGCCCATAGTCTGAATCCTTACTCCGGCGGAATGACTGCGGCAAGTATTTCTACAGCATTTAAAGATATTGAAATTATGGACGCGGTACTCCGCGCCCGTGGCGATAAGGCAGCTTTAGGTGTAGAACTCAACAGCAAAGTAAGACTCAGTAACTTGAGAGCCGAATTTACCACTTTCAACACCGGCGGAAGTCTCATTACTACCCCTCGCAATGCAGACCCTGATGCGATGATGTACCCTGATGAGCTGGGCTTTGACCATATGCAATCCTATTATGTGGGAGTGGAAGGAAACCCTACAGCCAATATGCGTGCAGAGGTGAATTTCAACATTGTGGGCAATGTAGCTGAAAATCCCATAGATGAAATTTTCTACGAAAACCGGGCACGGCCGCGTCGTATTAATACTCCAGATGGGGTAATTGTTGATACAGATCCTAACCGGGTTCAGATCTACAGCGCCGAGTATGAGTGGAATGCCGAATATTTTGACTTACGTGGTTTTTACCGTACCGGGCACTACCACTGGGGTTATGAAGGCGACTTTTTTGGTTTGTATCCCGAAGCGAATTACGGTCCCAATCTCGATATTTATAACGGGGAGATTTTAGGTTTTGAAGTAGATGGTAAAAAAGCGCTTAAAGATTTTAAAGTAGCTTTTGGTCCGCAATTATGGTGGGGTGCTAACCCGGCTGTTTTTCTAAAATATTATAAGCAGTTCAAAAACTTTGACGTCGCTGCAATCTATCACGAAGATATTGACGATTACGGCACCACAGTAAGTTCGATCGCGATCCCGCAGCCTAAAACCAGACGGGTAACCCTTCAGGGAAAAACCACGCTGGGTAAATTCGGTTTTGAAGCCGGAGCCATCTGGGCAGGACAGCCGCTTAACGGACGCGAATTTCAGGTAGTGCGAGGCGATAATCCCGATAATTATATTGTGTATACCGACAAGGTCAACTCCATGGACAATTGGGGTGCTAAGGCAAAAATCACCTTTTCCGGCGGACCTTTCAACTGGTACGCACAGGGATCGGCCATGGGGCTTGTAGCACGCAGCGGTTTTGATCAAACCCAGACCTTTACCGGCTGGAGATTGAAAGATGTGGGAGGTGGAAACATTACAAACGTGCTTACCGGTTTTACCTTTTTAACCGGAAACTTTACCATAGCGCCCAACTTCCTTTGGCAAAAACCTTTGGTAGAAGCGATTCCTAATGATGCGCCTGCTCCGGCTCGTTTGCGTAACATTCAGGACGATCCATTTTCGGTACGTGAAAACCGGGAAACGGTTGCAGGAGAACTTTTGCTCACCTTTGACCCTACGCCGGGAACCTGGATGTACGCCTGGGATAACGATGAGATGGAAGACGCAAAATTAGCCTTTAATGCCGGTTTTGTTTACCGCCATCTGCCCACCACAATGGATGCGGCTATTGGTTTTCTCGGCAATCGTACTTCATTTGCGTTCCCCAATTCGGTACCTGCAAAAGATTTATGGGAGTTCAACAGCCGTATCGTTTCAAAAGCAGCACCTAATCTGGGCTTGATTGCCAATATGTATTTAGGTAACGCTCAGGCGCGCGGTAGCGACCCGCGGCTTATTGAACGCTTTGGTGGGGATATTCGGGTGATTTACAACAAGTTTAAGTTTATTCATTCTTTTAAAGTTAACGACTGGGGACCTTATGATTATCACCGTGATTTCAACCTGACCTTTCCGGTGCAGTTGATGCTTGATGTGTCAACAACACTGGGTAAACCCAGTTGGTTTATTCTGCCCAATACCCGCATCGGTGTTCGCGGAACCTGGCGCTCACTTAATGAATTCTCTAACCGTTATGCGCCACTACAGGGAGAAGAATTTGCTACACAACCCACGATCAGTCCGGTAGGATTCCCTGACGGAAACGAATGGGAGATCAGAACATACATACATATCAACATTGGTAAATAGAGAGATGATGAAAACGAATATATATAAACTCATATGCGCAGGTATTTTAATAGGTTTTACCGCCTGTGAACGTCCCTTGTCAGACGATGTTGAATTTGCAACTTATGCCAGTAACGGCGATGTTTTTCTGGATGGCTTCACCGCCGGATTGAATTACTTCCCGTTTGAAGGATCAAAACTCGATGCCTTTACGGTAGATGCTGACGTAAGCTACGACGGCGAAGCCTCAATGCGTATAGATGTTCCCAATTTTGGAGATCCCGCAGGAGCCTATGCAGGTGCTGTTTTTCCTACGGATAGTCCGCGTGACCTTTCCGGTTATGATGCGCTCACCTTTTGGGCGAAAGCCACCAAGGCAGCGACTATAAATGAGATTGGGTTTGGTAACAATTTTGGCGAAAATAAATTTTTGGTAACCAAAACCAACCTGCGCATTAGTACCAATTGGGTAAAATACACCATCCCCATTCCTGACCCTTCCAAACTGGTTGCAGAAAGCGGATTATTCTGGTATTCTGAAGGCCCCGAAGATGGTGATGGCTATACCTTTTGGGTTGATGAAATTCAATTCGAAAAATTAGGAACTGTAGCTCAACCCAGACCGGCAATTCTTAATGGTGAAGACGTTGAGCAATCAACCTTTACAGACATTACGATTCCTATAACCGGTCTAACCCAAACCTTTAATCTGGCTAATGGTATAAACCAAACCGTAAATGCAGCCCCCGGCTATTTTACGTTTGAAACTTCAAACCCCGGTGTTGCCTTAGTAAATGAGCAGGGTGTCGTGACTACACTCAATGAAGGCACTGCGGTCATTACGGCGCTGTTAGGTGGTGTACGTGCTGCAGGTTCGCTTACCTTAAATGTAGGCGGAGCTTTTGAACTGGCACCGGTACCTACGCGTCCGGCTGCCGATGTGATTTCGGTATACAGCGATGCGTACACCAATGTGAATGTCGATTTCTATAACGGATTTTTTGAACCCTTTCAGACCACTCTGGGAGGAGATGATTTAAACATCAACGGTAACCGCATCATCAGTTATACCGATCTGAATTTCGTAGGAATCCAATTTGGTCGGGTGAATGCTTCAGCAATGACGGGCTTGCATGTTGATCTGTATATCCCCGAAAGTATTACCCTTAATGACAATAGCTTTATCGATATTGAACTACAGGATTACGGTAGTGATGCCGTAACCGGCGGAGGGGACGACACGGTATCCCGTATAAAACTCCCTGCAGACCGTTTACAGACCGGACAGTGGATTTCAGTAGACATTCCTTTTACTGACTTTACAGCACTTTCTAACCGAAGCAATCTGGGGCTCATCCTCTTTCAAAGCAGCGAAGGCCTAAGCGAACTGCTTGTGGACAATATATACTTCTACAGATAATAAAATTTTGAATATGAAAAATAAGAAACGATTAAAACGCGGACTCAGAGTTTTAGCAGCAAAGCTTCCGCTGCTTTGTACACTGCTGGTTCTTGCGTCCTGCTCTACCAGTGAAGAGCAAACCGTGGTCACCTTCACCGACCTGGTTCTCGAAGATAACTTTGATGTTGATGGTGCGCCTAATGCTGAAATCTGGAACTATAACATCGGCACAGGTGAAAATGGTTGGGGTAACAACGAATTGCAATACTACACCAGTCGCAGTGAGAACGTCAACGTTCAAAACGGCTATTTGCTTATTACCGCTCGCAAAGAAAATTACGAAGGTTCAGGATATACTTCTGCACGTTTGCTTACCAAAGGCAAGTTTGAACGGACCTATGGCCGGTATGAAGCACGCATTGAACTGCCTTACGGGCAGGGAATCTGGCCGGCCTTCTGGCTTTTAGGCTCTGACATCCCGGGAGAGATTTGGCCTCAAATAGGGGAGATTGATATTATGGAATATCGCGGTCAGGAACCTACCGTAGTTCTGGGAACCGTTCACGGCCCGGGATATTCTGCAGGACAGTCGGTCTCTAAGCGTTACGAACTCGAGAATGATCGTTTTGATACAGGGTTTCACATCTTTGGAATTGAATGGGGACCTGAGTATATCAACTTTTACGTAGACGATGTGCTTTATAATCAGATCACACCTGACGATGTTCCTGGCGAGTGGGTGTTTAACCACGATTTTTACATCATCCTCAACCTCGCCGTTGGCGGAAGCTTTGTAGGCTCGCCCAACGCAGAAACTGTTTTTCCTCAAACCATGCTTGTTGATTACGTACGCGTATATCAAAGCAACATACCGAATAATTAAACTAAGTATTATGAAAAAATTTATACAGAATATAAGATTTGCCGGTGTGCTGGCAGTTGTGTTAAGCCTTGTTGCTTTCGTATCCTGCGAAGAGGAGGATGCAGATTTACCCGAAGTTACGGCCGGTTTTACCTATACCCTTGATGAGGATACCGGGGCAGTTACCTTTTTGAATACTTCAGAAGAAGCCTCTATGTACAGTTGGGATTTTGGAGACGGGCGTACATCATCTGAAATCAACCCTATGCGGGCCTTTGGTACGGGTACCTATGAAGTGACCCTGACGGCTAAAAACGCTGCGGGTGGTTCTGATACCTTTTCAGATATGTTGGTGATTAATATTCCGTTGCCTATGAACCTCCCGGTGACTTTTGATGATCCTAACGTAAGTTATAATGTGGAGACCTTTAATGGAACAACCTTCCAGATTGTAGCCAATCCTGATGTTTCGGGCTCCAATGATACCGCTTCTCAGGTAGGAGAAATCGTTAATGCCGGCAACCAGTTTGAAGGAATCACCTTTGATTTGGGCATGGCTGTTAATCTTACCACAGAAAAAACCATCACGATGAATTTCTGGTCTGAGACGGCCATTCCGGTTTTACTTAAATTAGAGCAGGGCACCGGTGCAGATGTTGAGGTTACTGCAAACCACGGTGGTAGCGGTTGGGAGAGCCTTCAGTTTGATTTTAATTCTTCGGCGAGCTATTCAAGAATAACGATTTTCGCAGACGGTCCGGGCAACACCGCGGCTACGTTTTATGTAGATGATATCGCACAGATTGAAACTCCAATACCGCCTTTTGATTCCGGTTTATTGGTAAATGGTGATTTTGAGGCAGGAATTGAACCCTGGATTGGTAATGGTGCCAATGCGGTAACTGAAGGAGATAACACGTACAATTTTGTAAATGTCGAAACAGCCGGAAACCCTTTTGATGTGAATTTAAGTCAGGTTGTTGAAATCACTCAGGGTACCAATTATATTTTGACGTTCACGGCTTCATCAGATCGCGCGAGAACTATACTGGCGGGTATTGGTCTTAACGAGGAGCCTTTTACAAACACGGCACCAGCAATCAATCTAACCACAGAACCCCAGACTTTTACCTTGCAACTGAGTGCTGCTGACTTTGGCGGTGCAAACAGCCGGGTGCTTTTTGATATGGGTGCAGATATCGGTGTAGTGGTTTTAGATAATATTTCCCTCTTCGAGGGTGGTGACGGAAGCGACAGCAATACAGGTGGTTCTGGTACCGGTGGTTGTACCGATACGCCGGTTGCAGCAACCACACTTCCTTTAAATTTTGAAGGTTGTGAAACATTCTTAGCTTCCAATAATTTTGGAGATGGGATTACTTCAGGCCTAGCTGAGAACCCGAGCAAGACAGGCATTAATACTTCAGAATATGTACTTCGGGTAGACAAACCGGCCGGATCAAGTTTCTTTGCAGGTGTTCAAAATACTTTTAATCCTAATTTTGATTTAACCACAACCAACACCTTTAAACTAAAAGTGTATTCTACTAAAGCCAATGTGGTCTTTAGATTTGAGCTTGCGGTTGATCCTCAAACCGTTCCTGTAACCGGTAATCCGGCTCCGGTGTTTGTAACGATTCCGGAAGCAAATACCTGGACCGAAGTTGAGTTTACCTTTACGAACTTACCGGGTGCACCTACAGCATATAACCAATTAGTAATCAAACCTGATAACAATCAGGCTGATGAGGATATAACTACAGATGGCACGTATTATCTGGATGATCTGCGTTTGGAAACTGCCGGTTCTGGTGGTGGAGGTGGAAGCGATTTCGATTCCGGATTACTTGTTAACGGTGATTTTGAAGACGGAGCCAGTCCCTGGACGGTTGGAGTAGGAACTGATCCTGCACCCACTACAACCGAAAATGGAAATACCTTTTATTCAGTGAATGTTATGACCGCGGGTGATGCATTTGCGGTAAACCTGAGCCAAAAGCTCGAAATTGTTCAGGGAACTACCTATACGCTTACGTTTGATGCCTGGTCTGATCGTGAACGAACAACTATCGCTGGTATAGGATTGAGTGACGGCGATTTTTCAAATACAACGGAAACCGTAAATCTTACCACTGAGCGGAAAACCTTTACCCTTACACTTACAGCAGCCAATTTTGGTGCCGCTAATGCGCGTGTACTTTTTGATAATGGTGCGGCCGTAGGTGTTGTAAATATTGACAATGTTTCCCTTACTGCAGACGCAGGAACCGGAGGCGGAGGAAGTGGCGGAGGCGGTGGCACTTCCGAAAACTTCATCACCAATGGCGATTTTGAAGATGGAGAAACTGCCTGGCTATTTTTTGATGTAGACACCAGTAATGGCGGCTCTTCAGGTGTTTCTACTGCAGAGAACAATACAGAGGGCGGTACCCAATCAGCCCGAGTACAGAGTGGAAAACAAAATAATCCGGGTATCAAGCAGGAGCGTTTTGGAGTAGGAAGTATTCAGGGCAATCAGCAGCTTTCGGTTTCTTTAGACTCAAAAGTAGAAGCGCTGGTTGATGGTGCTGTAGTAAACGTGTTGGCTTTTTCAGAAAGTGCTACCGAAGGCAAGGCTGCCGTATTGCATAATTTGGGTAGTATTAACGTGGCTCCCGGAAGCTGGAATACAAACACTTTTCAGTTTACAACAGCCGCAGATGTGACCGGTGGAGTATCGCTGCTTATTGAGGTAGTTTGCGGAGGCGCAGACTCTTGTAATGGCGTGGTATATTTCGATAATGTATCGGTTACTGCCGCTCAATAGAAAATTCATTTAAAAGCAAATACTTATTCAGGAGCTGATGCGATTACAGGTCAGCTCCTTCAAAACCTAAATTTTAATACTATGAATACAACAAAAGCGCTGCTATCCCTTATGGTTTTGGCTTTTGCTGCACAGTTTTCTACAGCACAAGAGGGGGTAAATAAACTAAACCCGGTAACCGAGCAGAAAATTGATTCAATCATCAACCTGATGACTCTTAAGGAAAAAATGGGTCAGATGGTTCAATACAACGGGAGTTTTGATTTGACCGGGGCTCCCTCAGAGATTGATGGGAACACCAAATTGCAAAAGCTGCGCGACGGCGAGGTGGGATCTATGCTTAATGTATTGACTGCCGCCGGCACCCGCGAAGCTCAGGAAAATGTGATGAAGTATTCCCGACTAAAAATTCCCTTGATTTTTGGATACGATGTGATTCACGGCTACAAAACCATGTTTCCCGTGCCACTTGGCGAAAGCGCAAGTTGGGACCTGGAAGCGATTGAAAACGGAGCCCGCATCGCAGCTGTTGAGACTGCAGCCTCCGGGGTGCACTGGACTTTTGCTCCTATGGTAGATGTATCCCGAGATGCACGCTGGGGACGTATTATGGAAGGCGGCGGTGAAGATCCCTACTTAAACAGCGTCATTGGTGTTGCGCGTATTAAGGGTTTTCAAACCGATGATCTGGCTGATGTATTCAGTATTGCAGCCTGTGCCAAGCACTTTGCCGGTTACGGTTATGGTGAAGGCGGAAGGGATTACAACACGGTAAACGTTGGGATATCAGAATTACAAAACTCGATCCTAATGCCATTTAAAGCTGCTGCCGAAGCCGGTGTGGCCACTTTTATGAATAGTTTTAACGAAATTGATGGTACTCCCGCGACAGCCAGTGTGTATTTGCAGCGCGAAGTGCTTAAAGGAGATTGGGATTACAAGGGCTTTGTAGTTTCAGACTGGGGATCTATCGTAGAAATGATCAATCACGGCTATGCAAAAGACAAAATGCAGGCCGGTGAACTTGCTGTTAAAGGCGGAAGTGATATGGATATGGAAGGTTTGGTTTACGAAGAATCTTTGGTTCCTTTAGTTGAAAACGGAAGCATTGACGAAGCGCTTTTGGATGATGCCGTACGCCGAATCCTAAGGGTGAAATTTGACCTCGGACTCTTTGAAGATCCGTATAAATATTCGGATGAAACACGCGAAAAGGAAAACCTGTATACCGAAGCTCACCTCGAAGCTTCTGAAGACATTGCACGTAAATCTATTGTGTTGTTGAAGAATGAAAACAGAACCCTTCCACTGAAAACTTCTGTAAAAAGCATTGCCGTTATTGGTCCGCTAGCAGCCGATAAAGATTCGCCTTTAGGAAACTGGAGAGCGCAGGCTGTGCCCAATTCAGCCGTTTCGGTTTTAGAAGGTATTCAGAATAAACTGGGAGATGCGGTTGAAATCAATTACGCCAAAGGTGCTGATTTAGCTGTAGGCGAACGCGCCTTCATTCAGCCTTTAAAAATCAATGAGACCGATACTACGGGCTTTGCTGAAGCGGTATCTGCGGCAGAAAAGTCAGAGGTTGTAGTGATGGTATTGGGTGAAGATTCATACCAAACGGGAGAAGCACGCAGTTATACCGATATTACACTGCCCGGAGTACAGCAACAACTGTTGGATGCCGTGCAGGCCGTAAATAAGAATATTGTTTTGGTATTGATGAACGGTAGACCGCTTGACCTAAGCAAACCCAACGAGCAGGTACCTGCCATTTTAGAAACCTGGTTTTTAGGTTCGCGTGCGGGTAATGCGATTGCCGATGTATTATTTGGCGATTACAATCCATCGGGAAAACTACCGGTATCGTTTCCACGCAATGTGGGGCAGGAGCCCTTATATTACAACCGTAAAAATACCGGTCGTCCCAGCAGTGATTTGATTTTTTATTCAGGATATGAAGATTCTTCGATTGAGGCCTTGTTTCCTTTTGGTTTTGGATTGAGTTACACCACTTTTGAGTATAGCGACATCAGCTTGGGTGCAGAAACGTTGAATGCTGATGGAACGCTGACCGCTTCGGTAAGTGTAACCAATACCGGCGATGTTGCAGGAAAGGAAACGGTACAGTTGTATATACGCGATCTTTTCGCCAGCAAAACGCGACCTATTAAAGAGCTACGTGATTTTAAACAAATTGAATTGGCACCCGGCGAAAGCAAAACGGTGACTTTTGAAATTACCTCAAAAACACTGGAATTTTACAGTGCAAATAACATCTGGGAAACCGAACCCGGAGATTTTGAGGTGATGATTGGCACCAATTCTATGGACTTAAAAAAGGCGACATTTAGTTACGAGTAAATTTCAATTATAAGTATTAAAAAAGGCTTCAGTAGATCACTGAAGCCTTTTTTAATACTTATTTTTTTAGTTTAAAACTTATAACTCAAATAAACTCCCTGAAAATCATTCCCCATTATGGGACTAAACGAAAGGTTCTCATACTTTTTCTTATGCAGTTCAGGCACTAAAATACCACTGGCGGCTCCCAAAGCATAACCCAATATAACGTCGCTAAAAAAGTGATTTCCGGCTTCCATCCGCAGTGTTCCTATAGTTGCAGGGATAAGGGCAGCACCCGTCCAGACCAGCCATTTGTTTTTCATATCGGGATTAAAATCAGTCCATACCTTCGCTGCAAAAAAGGTGGCGGTGGCCGAAGCGGCTACGTGACCCGAATAAAAACTACGGGTATTGGTAGATTCGGTACGTTGATCAATTGGAAGGCTTTCATTATAAGTACGAGGACGCAAACGATCGGTAAGTCCGGCCGAGAGTGTAAACAAGGCTGCTGTGGTAGATAGAGATTCTAGATACATCACACTGATTTGCCCGGTATGATTGCTTTGATCGTTGGTAAAGAGCATAGCGATTGGGATCGCAAACGAGGTATAAAAAGGGATATCGCTTATTTTGCTGAGGTCTTCATTGTAATTACCGGCATTCCAGCGGTCAAAAAACGGAATGTTGTCTTCATCCAGATTCATGATGGTTTCTTCATCGATTCGATCTTTATTCTGAATAATCAAAAAACCCGCAGTCGTACCGGCCAAACCCAGACCCAGCCAAGTCGCATCTTTACCCCAGCTTAATTCGTATGGAGATTCGGTTTGTTGAGCAAAAAGGTTTGAAGTTAAAAGCAGAAGGCTAAGACAAAGGATACGCATATACGTTAAGGTTAGGTTGTTTTAACGAAAATGCTTAATTCTGTCTTCACTCCAATCTGCTTTAACGATTCTATAAGCATCATTTAGTAGTATTTTAAAGATTTCAACAGCCTATATTTGCGGTATGAGTACATTAGTCGCCATCACGATCAGGCCCGAGTTGCTTGAAAATAACGAGTATATCATCAAACAAGCCTTAAAAAAGGCTAATATTCCTTTTTCGCAGGTGGCAGACTGGCGCATCCGCAAGCGCTCTATTGACGCTCGTAAACGGCCGGTAAAGCTGCAGTTGCAGGTAGAAATCTGGAAAAAGGGGGAGTCTAAAGCACAACTCAGTCGGTTTATAGCTAGAGATGTACGACCCGCACCCGCTATTGCCATTATAGGTGCCGGTCCTGCCGGGTTGTATGCAGCGCTCCGCGCCATTGAAGCCGGACTAAAACCCGTGATTTTTGAACGCGGAAAAGACGTTAGGGAACGCAGGCGCGATCTGGCAAAAATCAATAAAGAGCAACTGGTCAATCCGGAGTCGAATTACTGTTTTGGTGAAGGGGGCGCGGGTACCTATTCTGACGGAAAATTATATACCCGTTCTAAAAAGCGCGGCAATGTGCTAAAAGCAATGGAGTGGCTGGTGCATTTTGGGGCTGATGAAGATATTCTGGTAGATGCGCATCCGCATATAGGAACAAACAAATTGCCTAAACTTATCACAGCTATGCGGGAGGCCATTATTGAGGCTGGGGGTGAGGTGCATTTCAATTCAAAACTTACCGATTTGCTGATTGAAGACCAGCAAATCAGCGGACTCGTAATTAACTACAAGATCAAATACGACTTTAGAGAGGTTATTCTTGCGACCGGGCATTCGGCACGAGATATTTTTTATTTGCTGCACGAAAAAGGAGTAAAGATAGAAGCCAAACCTTTTGCACTTGGGGTGCGGACAGAGCATCGTCAGGAAGTGATCAACTACATTCAATACCACGGGGAGACCGACAACCCCTATCTGCCACCGGCTTCGTATAGTTTGGTAGAGCAGGTTGACGGGATGGGGGTGTACTCCTTTTGTATGTGTCCGGGTGGAATTATCGCTCCTTGCGCGACCGATCAAAATGAGGTGGTGACCAATGGTTGGAGTCCCAGTAAACGTAATAATCCCTATGCGAATTCTGGGATTGTGGTGAGTGTGGAGCCCAAAGATTTACCGGGTTACACGCCTGAGGATCCTTTTGTAAGTCTCAATTTTCAGAAATCGGTTGAACACGCCTGCTGGATTGCCGGCGGAAAAACCCAGCAGGTACCTGCACAGCGTATGACTGATTTTGTAAAGGGCACTAAGTCGAAAGATTTCCCGAAGACTTCCTATCAACCCGGAATTGTAAGTGCCGATCTAAACAAAGTGCTTCCTGATTTAATAGCAAACCGATTAAAGAAAGCCTTTATCGCCTTTGGTAAAAAAATGCCGGGCTATTTATCGAATGATGCTGTGTTGCACGCGCCGGAGAGTCGTACCTCTTCACCAGTTGCTATTCCCCGGGATGAAAAGACTCTGGAGCATATCGAAATCAAAGGTTTGTATCCCTGCGGGGAAGGTGCCGGTTATGCAGGTGGAATTATGTCTGCCGCTATAGACGGCATCAATTGCGCGGATGCCGTGGCGGTTAAATACGGACTTTAAGTAAACTACCCCGGGGCAAGCCTACGAAGTATTCTTAAGAAAAAATGTTCAAATTCACGGCAAGTATCGCGGTATTGAACTCCTTTGGCGGTGCCAATAAACACAAAACCCTGCACGCGGCAGGGTTTTGATTCTAAGCTTGGGGCTTATTTTGTCTTGGTATCTGAATTATTGAACTTCAGGAGCAGCAGTAGTGTCTACTACAACTTCCTCAACTTCTTCTACTTCTACTTCAACAGGAGCTTCAACCGGAGCAGCTTCCATAGAAGTTTCCTCCATTACTTCCTCTGTTTTCTCTTCAGCAGACTCTCTGCAAGAAGAAACAGTGATCATTAAACTCAAAGCAAAAACAGCTAAAAAAATGCGTTTCATAGTATAAGGTTATTTTGCGTTAAAAATGCGTGCGAATATAATTTAAATACGAAGTCGTGCAACAAAACACTAAAAATTATTTTGAGTTTTTTTCTAGTTTTCTGAAAGTATTTAATTAATTGATTTTAATATAATTACGTGTATTTTTTTAGTGTAAATCTTTTTCAAATCTACTCTGGTTCAATCCAGATAAAACCAGAAGGATGTCAAACTGAAAGCACCTGTAAAAAAATGTAGTTGAGGCGTCTGTTGTACTTTTCGCTTTAGCGCAAAAAAAAGCAGCCCAAAACGTACTTTGAGCTGCTCTGCTAATTAACTGTGTTGTTTACAACTTTTTCAAGCCTTTGATTTCCGATTTGTCCGCTACCGGCATAATGCTGATGGCATAACCGCCACCCGGAGCACAAACCTGTTTCAGTTTCGATTTTGACGTTACTACATATTTAGTAATTGTATATGCCTGTGGATTGGTTTTATAATCCGCATTGGGTGCATCGGCATAAACCGTGGCAATGTATTGGGTTTTAGGCGAAAGAAAATCAAACGAAATGGTTGAGGTACGTTTTTCTTCATCGTTGGTACGTCCAACAAACCAGTTCTCCGAATTTTTTGCTTTTCGGGCATAGGTTATAAAATCTCCCGGCTCAGCCTCAAGAACCAGCGTCTCATCCCAATCAATCGCCACATCTTTAATAAACTGAAAGGCATCCATAAATTTCTCATAGGTCTCCGGTAAATCAGCTGCCATTTGCAACGGACTGTACATTGTGACATACAAAGCGAGTTGATTGGCGATGGTGGCATTTACATGCGAGTTGTTGTCCGGATTGTATTTGCTTACGTCCATCTCAAAAATTCCCGGAGTATAGTCCATTGGGCCACCTATCAAACGCGTAAACGGAAGGATGGTGGTATGATCAGGATTGTTTCCGCCAAAAGCCTGATACTCGGTACCGCGAGCAGACTCGTTACCTATGAGGTTGGGATAGGTACGTCGCAGACCGGTAGGACGAACCGCCTCATGCGCATTTACCATTACTTTATAATCTTTGGCCTTGTCTACCGCATACAAATAATGATTGTTTGCCCATTGCCCGTAGTGGTATTCTCCTCTTGGAATAATATCGCCTACATAACCGCTTTTAACCGCATTGTAATTGTTCTGTTGCATAAACTGATAGGCCGTATCCATATGACGCTCGTAGTTGCGTATCGCCCCTGAAGTCTCGTGGTGCATCATCAGTTTTACGCCTTTGCTTTTTGCGTAGTCGCGTAATTCTATAACATCAAAGTCCGGATAAGGAGTCACAAAGTCAAATACGTAGTCTTTAGATTTTCCAAACCAATCTTCCCAACCTACATTCCAGCCTTCAACCAGTACCTGGTCAAAACCGTGTTTAGCAGCAAAATCAATGTATTCTTTTACGTGAGCCGTATTGGCTGCGTGTCTTCCGGTAGGTTTTAGATTTTCAAAATCGGTTACACCCAGTTGTACACTGGGTACATCTCCGTAGGCCCAACTGCTTTTACCGGTAATCATTTCCCACCAGACGCCAATATATTTTACCGGTTTGATCCAGCTGGTGTCTTCAAATTCGGTAGGCTCATTGAGATTGAGGGTCATATTTGATAAGAGGATATCGCCTGCCTCTTCACCGGCAATAATGGTACGCCAGGGTGTGTTTCGCGGAGCCTGCATATAGGCCATATTCCCAACGGCATCAGGTGTTAAATGGGCTTCAAATGTCATGGCATCGGTGTCAAAATCGAGGTGCATAGCCGAATATTCCACTAAAGCGGCCTCGTGCAGGTTGAGGTACATACCATCGTCAGTTTTGAGCATCAGCGCCGTTTGTACTGTAGAATCGGAAATGGGCGTCATTGAAGCGTTGGCCCCGTTTCGTTCTAAAGCTCCCTGTACTGAATTTTTAATCTCCGAAATTTTAGTTTTGGTGTAGTTGTACTCCTGCGTATCAAAATCTCCGGGAATCCACCAAGCCGTGTGATCGCCGTTCATGGCAAACTGAGTTTTTTCGTCTTTAATGACAAAATAAATTAGGTTATCCTGCTCTGGAAATTCGTATCTGAATCCGAGTCCGTCGTCAAACAACCTGAAGCGGATGTTCATCATGCGATCTGTGGACTCCTGTTTTAGCATCACCAGTAATTCATTATAGTGGTTGCGAATGCTGCTGCTTTCGCCCCAAACCGGCTTCCAGGTTTCGTCAACTGAATCCGTTTCTTCACCTGCAAGCGTAAAGCCGTCGGTAAGATCTTCAGCATCTGCCAATTCAAAACCTAAATGACTTGGTTTTACCAGCATTTTGCCTTTATATGAAAGGGAATAGGTGGGTTTGCCCTGATCAAGGGTGAAATTAAGTTGGAAGTTAGTATCAGGTGAACTGATTTTTTGTGCCTGTAGCGGTAAAACAAATACGGAACAAATCAGATAAAGTAAATGCGGGTATTTCATGAATTTTAGTTTAATTATAACGTTGTAGTATCAGTAAAACAAAGGTACGAGATACGAAGACGAATAAAAAAGATGGTACAAAAAAAAGAGTGCTCAAAAAGCACTCTTTCCTAAATTTCCTGACGTCAGCGGATTTTAATTTTGTTGACTAACTACCGAAGCATTCAGGCTGCCCATTTGAGTAACTGTGCTCAAATGCGTAAGTCCGGTCTGGGCGACATCACTGGTATTTTCGGTTCCATTCTGAAAAACAATACTGCGGTTTGAGGTTCCAAATTGATACACAGCAGAGCCGTTTAAATTACCCAACTGGTCAACATCAGAATCGTTGGTTAAACGTTCCTGAATAACCGAACTTCTATTGCCCGCTCCCTGCTGATAGGCATCGGCCTGGTTTCTGTTACCTTGCTGATCTGTAGAAGCGCTGTTGGAGTTTCCAATTTGAACTAAATCAGAGTTGTTGTAATAACCTCGTTGATCGGTACCAAAACCACCCCGGGAGAGGCCGTTAGCAATATTGCCATCCCCGGTTTGTACGATAGTTGAGGTATTGTCATCCCCTCCCTGATAGGTACCCGAATTGTTATCGTCGCCCACAGAACTGGAGGTAGCCCGGTTGTTGTTTCCTACCTGTAAAATTCCCCAGTTTAAAGCAGAACCCCCGGCCATGTTGCGATTGCCATATTGATAGGAGGAGGCAGTATTTACAAAGCCCTCCTGAGTGATGCGAAAGGCATTGTCATCGCCCCATTGTTCGATAGAAGCGGTATTATCATCATCAATCTGGTCGATATCTGCTGCGTTGCGGTTACCAATTTGCTGAATACCCCAGTTCCAACTCGTCAAATAGGTAGAAATATTTCGATCACCTCTTTGTAAAATCGAAGCTTTATTATCGGTTCCTCTTTGGATGGTTGCGGCGCCATTGGCATCTCCTATCGAATAGGTTTCCGAAAAATTGCGGGACCCTGCCTGGTAGGTGCCCCAGTCGTTTCCACGGCCGCCATAGTTTTCAACACCTTCCTGGCGCACCATAGAGAGGTTATCATTTCCATTTTCAACCTGAGAGGTGCGATACTCGTTACTTCTGCCAATTTGTTTGATGTACGAATCCTGATTGGAGCCTACCTGATCAATATCGGCATCGTTAGCCCTGCCGGTTTGTCTTGAATCTGTAAAGTTAGTAGCCCCATCCTGCCTGACGTCCAGAATATTTTGACTTCCACTTTGTATAGAATAAGCCGAATTAGCATCTCCATTTTGTGTGAGCACACTGGTATTCGTTTGTGCAGATAATATGAAAGTCCCGCAGAAAAGCATTCCGAGAGTAAAGTAAAATTTTTTCATTACCTGTTGATTTGATGAATATATGGAATGGTTAATAGTCTAATACTGCAATTTTAGGAGTCTCATTCATGTTTTATAGAGGAAAAACAAAAGGGGAAGTACAAAACAATTTCTTCTAAATTACAAGAAAGTCGGAGTCTTTTAAGTTAAGAAAACCCCCTTTTTTTTAGGGGAATCGAATTATTTGTTCAAATCACGATTTTTTCCGTCGAAAGGTAACTTCCGCGGTTTTAGCAACGAGTTAGTACTCCTTTCCGATAGCTATGGGGAGACCTCAGGTTTATTTACTACTAAATTTATTTTGTTAATGATATTAGAAGTCCTAAAGTATTTGGCCTATATGTTGGGAATGCTTTAGCACTTGATGCTAAAGTATAATTAAGAGTCTTTAGAATGGGGGATATGCTGCTTATCTTAGTAGTATAAATTACAAGATTATGAAACTCTTAATAAGCATTATAAGCCTCATTACCATTTCTTTTTCACCAGTTAGCAGTGATACAGAAGATACGAAAACTTCCGAAACGCTTGAAACATATAACGCGACTCTAGTCAATCAGGAACTTACTTATGATGGATACGAAGGAGAATATTATTTCTTTACTGATGCCGATTTTCAAGCAGTGGTTTTAGAATGTAGTAAAAAATTGCCAGTTGACTTAATTAATGGAAATTTTGAAGGAAAAAAATTTCAGGTTTCTTATCAGGTAGCCGAACGAACTTCAGATTCTTCCAGTGAAGGTACTATTCAGAATGTAGCGCTTACAGAAAATAAATAGAATACGATTTCGATACAATAAAACAAAGCCAAACAGTAAATCTGTTTGGCTTTTTGTTTTAAAAATAGCTATACACAAATCAAATGTCTATGGATAAAAATGCCTTGCAGAAAGCTTCCTTTTAAAAATCACATCAGGGGGGAGGGTGCTTTAAATTAGCTTAAGGTTTTTAATTTGCTAACATGTACCGGTGTTTTATATTTAAATAGTCGAGCTGAAGCGTATCGTCTTCTGAATACTCTTTGATGTTCCCGGCCTATAGAAAAATGCTTCAGAAATTCCTGCCGGAATTTCAAAATTCGGGAAATATCTGTGGAAAGTAGAAATCCGGCAATATTTTGAGAATTTCAACTAGAGTTTCTTCTTGGGTATAGTAAGCATTTTTTCTTTTTCCCGGTTAAATTCTCTCCTTTAAAGCCAGTTTGCCTTTACTTATCCACAAAACCTAACAGGTAAATCAAAACTTTTTCTTGATTAGTATCTGGTTGGCTTAAACCCATTTTGATGAATTCTGAATTATCCGATCACAGAATTTCGATTTCTTGAGGAATGGTATCTTGCAGCTATGAAGAAACGCTCCAAAATTCCCTGGCCTACCAAAGCAGCGATGATGCAGGTCTATGAAAAGAATCTGTGGGGTGGAGGGCAAACCGCATTTTATTCTGGAGTCGGATCTCATGACCCCAATACGGTACAGGCCTATGTAGAAGTGGTATGCACTTTTTTCAAAAGCTTTAAAACACCCCCGACTGTATGTGATCTGGGTTGCGGGGATTTCAACATAGGGAGCCGGTTGGTCAGCTATACTTCTAGCTATAAGGCAATAGATATTGTTCCCGATTTAATAGCCCGTAATAAAAAGCGCTTCCAAAGTGAGCAATTAAGCTTTGGGGTCTTAGATATAGCCAAAGACCCATTACCTAAAGGAGATTGCGCGCTCTTAAGGCAGGTGTTGCAGCATCTTTCTAACGCCGAGATTCAGGCCATTGTGGGTAAGTTGTACGACTATACCTATGTAATCCTTACCGAGCATCTTCCAGATTGTGATTTTGAACCTAATAAAGATATCATTTCAGGGCAGGGCATCCGCCTTAAAAAGCAGAGTGGAGTTGATTTGCTGGCACCTCCTTTCAACCTTAAAGTACAAGAGAGCAAGCAACTCCTCAAGCTTTCCGCTCCCGAGAGCAAAGGAAGTCTGGTTACGACACTTTATAAGTTGATTTGATTCTTTAAAGCTTAATTTTCCTAAAACTTTTGAGAAGGATTTAAGGTATAAGAGTGGGCATGAACTATAAATTCTAACTTGAAAACACTTCCAGAAATCAGCATCAGGCAGGTAAAAAATTCGTTTTGGAAAACATTAGTTCAATTTCCACCAGTCAAAATAGAATAAATCTTTTTCGCCCTTAAAAACAAAATATAAATCGTGTATTCCGGTGAGCGGAGTGCTTACCGGTGCGGTTATGGTTTTCCATAAGCCTTCTTGTCTGCCGTCGTTTATTTCCACACTAGCAAGTAGGGTGCCCTCTTTAGAATCTGCAAGTATTTCAATCGTGCCTCCATTAATAGGGGAAACACTAACTTCAACAGATTTTACGCCATCCGCTAAATCAACACCTTTAACCTGTATATAATCGCCGTTATGAATATCACTTAGAAACCAGCGATCAGCGATTTTTTTACCTCTGTCCCAATCAAAATCACCTTCCCATTCCGTTTCAAAGCGGGTTTTTACACCTTCGCTCCAGGCCATTGTTTCGGCTTCAACCCGTTGAAAGGGATTAAGGGTTCCTACCTGCTCAGGTCCTGCTACAGAAAAATAGTCGAGGCTTTTTATAGTACCATCTGAATTATACTTCATAACATCCAAATCAACGGAACGGCGTTCATAGAACTTGGGTGTTCGTTGTTTAAGGAGGTCATAACTGTGGCCGAAAACATAGGATTTCCCTTTAAATTCAATAATCCCGGGATGATTACCACGCGTTTTTTCCGAAGATTCTACAATCATACCTTTATATTCCCAGGGTCCGGTAGGGGAGTCACTCATTGCATAGCCTATACCTTCCGGGCAGCAGGTAGACGCATAAGACATATAGTACTTGTCATTTCGCTTCCAAACCCAGGGGCCTTCCTGATAATTCTGTGGAGTTGTGGGTTCTACATTGATCTCTCCCGAATAGGAAATCATATCCTCATTGAGTTTTACATAATAGACTTTGGGATTTCCCCAATACATATACGCCTGTCCGTCATCGTCAATAAGAATGGTAGGGTCTATATCGTGATTGCTGTTTTTAACGAGCGGCTTACCCAAAGGATCTTTAAAAGGTCCGTAGGGGCTGTCGGCTACCAAAACTCCGATACCCACTCCGCCTGGCATAGGGCAATACAGGTAAAACTTCCCGTTGCGTTCAATACATTGTACCGCCCAGGCACCATTATCATAGGGCACCCAGTCAAAATCATCCAAAGAAGCCACTGCGCCGTGATCGGTCCAGTTTACCATATCGGTTGATGAATACAGCAACCAGTCTTTCATTTTAAATCCCATGGCATCATCTTCATCGTGACTGGTGTATAAAAATACGGTGTCCTTATAAACCATGGGAGCGGGGTCTGCTGTATAACTGGTCTGGATAATGGGACGCTGAGGAATGCTTTTCTGCGCATGGGCAGATTCAAACACCAAAAGTGTCATTAGAAAAGTAAGTGCTATGTAAATGTTTTTAGGTTTCATAGGATTCTCAATTTTGTAAGGCCGCGTTTATATTCGGTTTCAGATCAAATCTAAGGCGACGAACATCTTAAAATGGGTGATACATTATATTAATGTGTAATATACACTTATTTAAGCATACGGAAAAGAACCTATGCAAGGATATGAATGAACGCTAAATGTAAATTCTCAGAAATTCTTAATATCACAATCTATCATCTGGCTGTCACTGGTTTATTTAAGCAACTTGACAATACGACTATACATCAATTCAGACATATTCCAGTTGTATCCTTCAAAATTCACAGTGTTTGTAAATTGGATTACTACAACATCGATATCCCTGTGATACCTGGCAATGGTTTGGTAACCGGGTATTAAGCCCGTATGCTCAAATTTATAAATGGAAGCATATAGTTCCTGTTCCTTTTGATCTCTAAAAACGGAACCATCGTTCAGAGCTCTTATAAATTTGCTCAAATCTTCTGCTGTTGCCAGTATTGAGCCTACATTGTCTGTTTTTAAGTCGGCGTCATAGCCCACGTAGTATCCGCTCATCACATCTTCACTATTTACATCTTTGATGGAGCCAAAAGTATGTTTGAGCTCAAGGGGATTTAAAATTTCTTCCTTGATGTATTGAAATTTCTCATAGCCCAAAACCCGATTCATAATTCGGCCAAGCAATAGATAATTGGTATTAGAATACTCATAATCTTCACCGGGTTTGAAGTTTGCGGGTTGATCTAAAACCAGTGCAAGTTGCTCTTCTGGTGTTTCTTTGGGGTTTGCCCAATACATGTAGGTATCCGTAAAGTTGGGGATACCACTCCTGTGCATTACCATCTGGCTCAGGGTGATTTGATCAGCATAGGCTATTTTGTCCTTCAATTCGGGTAAGTAATGGGCAAGCGTTTGATCTAGATCTAATTTACCATCGCGCACTAGTTTAGCAACAGCAACAGCATTATACAACTTGCTTACACTGGCAATTTTAAATAGGGCATTGGGATCGGCGGGTATTTTGTTTTCTTTGTTCTTATACCCCGAAGTATAAAATTCCGATTGGTTTCCCGTCCTGTTTACACAAACAACAATACCATCAAATCCATAATCTGCTGCCAGATCAACCTGCTGCTGTACGGTATCGGGAAGGGGTTTAATCCAGGCAATAACTATAGGCCACGGAACAAAGTATAAAGAGATTGCTGTGCCTAAAAGCAACAGAATTCTAAAAATTTGGAGTTTTTTGTTTTTTGCCATTGTATAATTTTCTTTACGTGCTCAAATTAGCCACAACATTTATAAAGTAAAAATTGAAAAGCTGCACACAGTTTAGCAACAGACATTTTGAATTTTAGCCCATCAGATTCAAGTTTCGTAGAGCTTCCAGGGTCACCTCTTTTCGAATCATCGGGAACAAATCCATATTAAAATCAGCATTGGGATTAATATTCGTAGCAAAAAAATAGGTGTCGCTTCCGTTTTCGAGATATCCCACAAACCAACCGTTGTTATTCCCGTTTCGTATAGACCAACCTGTTTTTCCGCGTAGTGTATAGTTTTCATTTTCTTCCAGAATCATCATTCGTTTCATGATCTTTTCCGTACGCTCAGAAATGGGTAGTTGCGACTTGTAGAATCTCTTTAAAAAATCTATTTGTTGAAATTGACTTATTTTGGAGCCACCCTCGAGCCAGAACATGTCAATGTTTGTAGAATCCACATCCATCGCTCCGTATTCAAGTTTGTCTAAATATGCAGACATACGTTGGGCACCAATATTTCGAGCAACTTCCTGATAACAGGGTACACAGGAAAAATGAAAAGCATCTTTGAGTATTAAATCCTGCTCCCAAACTTTTAAGCTTCTTTTTTCTCCATTCCACTTAAATAGGGTGCTGTCGTTTTCAACAACTCCGGTTTCCAGCGCAATGATCGAATTGGTAATCTTAAATGTAGAAGCGGGTAATCTTCCTTTCGTGGCCCATTGAAAGTCATTCGAATAGTAGGTGTCATTCTTCAAATCATAGATTAGAATAGAGCCCTCAACACCTGCTGAATCCAAAATCGTTTGAAATTCAGGAGTAAGTATTTCGCGTTCAACAACAGGGGTATCTACTTTTTTATCGGAAGCCTCTTTATGGTTTGTACAGGAAAAGAAGGTTGCCAGAATTAGTGCGAAATAATTTTTTTTCATCAGGATAATTTGCTGCTGTAGCTCTTAAAAATGTCTTTTAGTTAGACTTGAAAAGGCTAGAAATGTTACTTCCCGATACAAAAATTCGCAAAAATATTACCCAGCAGCTCGTCGTTGGTCACCTGCCCGGTGATCTCGCCAAAGTGATACAAAGCCTCGCGAATATCGATAGCGAGTAGATCACCGCTTAGTCCGGCGTCGATTCCCATTTGTACTTTTTCGATTTCTTCTAAAGCTTTTAGAAGCGCATCATAGTGACGCGAATTCGTCACCAGGGTTTCGTTGTTACGCAAAGCGCCTGTATTTACAAATTGCAGGAGCTGCTCTTTGAGTTCGTCAACACCCGTACCGGTTTTGGCCGAAATGAGTAAAACGGTCGATTTTGAATCTTCCGGTATGAGTTCAGAAAGTTGATTATGGATGGTCTGCTGTTCTTCCGCGTTGAGGTGATCCATTTTATTAGCGACGAGAACCAGAGGCTTATCCGGGAAACGGTTTTTGATTTTTTCAATTTCCAGACGCAGCAGGGGAAATGCTCCACCTTTGGGGGAGCTGCCGAAGGCTGAGGGGGATTCAGCGTTTATAAGATAAAGCACCACTTGCGCCTGACTGATTTTTTCAAAGGTTTTTTTAATTCCGAGGCCTTCAATCACATCTGTAGTCTCCCGGATACCGGCGGTATCTATAAAGCGGAATCCGATTCCACCGATTGAAAGTTCGTCTTCAATGGTATCGCGGGTAGTGCCGGCGATGTCACTCACGATGGCACGCTCCTCATTGAGCAGGGCATTGAGTAGGGTAGATTTCCCTACGTTGGGTTCGCCCACAATAGCAACGGGAATCCCATTTTTGATCACGTTTCCGGTAGCAAACGAGTCGATCAGGCGTTTTAAAACCCGTGTGATTTTGGAGATTAAATTCTGAAATTCCTCCCGGTTGGCAAACTCCACATCTTCTTCTGCAAAATCGAGCTCAAGTTCGATTAGCGAAGCAAAGTTGAGCAACTCCTGCCGCAACTGAGCGATTTCGTTAGAAAATCCACCTCGCATTTGCTGCATCGCGATCTGGTGTGCCCCGGCATTATCACTGGCTATCAGGTCTGCAACGGCTTCTGCCTGACTCAAATCCATTTTGCCGTTAATAAACGCGCGCAGGGTAAACTCTCCGGCTTTGGCAGCTCGGCACCCTTTTCTAAACAGCAATTGCAAAATTTCCTGCTGAATATAAGAGCTTCCGTGACAGGAGATTTCAACCGTAGGTTCCCCGGTGTACGAGCGTTTTCCTTTAAATAAAGAAACCAGAGCCTCGTCTATGATTCGGCTTCCATCAACAATATTTCCCAGATGCAGGGTATGACTCTCCTGATCGGCCAGAACCTTTCCGCTTTTAGCTCTAAAAACCGAAGAAACTACAGGAATCGCATCTGTTCCTGAAACGCGTATAACTGCGATGGCTCCTGCGCCCGGAGCGGTTGCTAATGCGGCAATGGTGTCTTGAATGTGCATAGCGGCAAAATTAAGAAATAATGCTCAGGAGGCCGGCATAAAAAATCCCCGACAAACGAATCTGCCAGGGATTTTCAACTAACCAACCAAAAAATCAACATTATATCCGTTTCCGGATTATTTCTTACGATCTGCGACTGCGGTCACCAATGATTTTGATGCTGCCCATATCGCAATCGTCTGCTCTTTTGTATTTATCAATAAAACCGGTTTGCTTATAGATGCGACCACTACGGTCGTAATGCATCTTTAAGTTTCCGATACGGTCTAAGCGTCCTTTTTTATAATTGATGGGGATATTGCCGATACGGGCAACTCGTCCATCTCTTAAGTAATCAAGGCTCAAGCGACCTATTTGTACAGGCAATCCCATTCGGTTATACTGCACATAGCCTCTTCGGTAATTGTTACCCGTGCGGTACACATCATAACGTCCCGGGTTATAAATCTCACGTACGTACTGCCCGTTTAAGCGTACCGAAGAAGGCGTGACGTTAAAATCAAGCGCTCCATCAGGGTAAACCAGAAACTCAATACCGTTCTCAATAAATACAACGGGTTGCATAAGGTTTCGGTTTAAATCAATCCGGCTACGGTCTACTTTACGTGGCGGATGATTTTCTGCAGCCTGCGCAGCAATTCCAAATGTGAAACACGCTGCTAAAAGAAGTACTATACGTTTCATAATTCTGCATTTTACGATTGAATTTTCAACTTTCAATCTGATTACGATTAGTATAAAACAAAGTGCGTGCCAAAAATGAAAATGGCTGTTTGTTGCGCTTACGCGGAAAGCTTAAAATGAGACTTAATTATTTGATAGTTAATAAATTAATATTAGTTATTGACCTGTTGAATTCTTTTTAAATTTATTTTTAAACTGAAGGATTTAATCTTCCGGAAAATAAAGATTTGGTCATTTAAATACGCGCCATTTTAAATGAAATTTAATTAAACGATCCCTTTTCCTCCCGAAGCTTCGGAAAAGAAGGGGGGGATGAGGTTCAAAGCTTCTCCTTTAAATACTGTGCGGTATAGGATTTTTTGTTTTTAGCTACTTCCTCCGGAGTACCGGCTGCGATAAGGTGGCCACCGTTTTCACCACCTTCCAGACCCAGGTCAATCACGTGGTCCGCGCATTTTATTAAATCCAGATTGTGCTCCACCACGAGAATCGAATGCCCTTTTTTGATCAGGGCTTCAAAAGACGCCAGCAGTTTTTGAATATCGTGAAAATGCAATCCGGTGGTAGGTTCGTCAAAAATAAAGAGATTCTTTTCTTTGGTCGTTCCTTTTACCAAAAAGGACGCCAATTTAATACGCTGCGCTTCGCCCCCAGATAAAGTAGACGAACTCTGCCCAAGGGTTACATAACCCAGGCCTACATCCTGAAGGGGTTTGAGTTTACGGGTAATTTTGTCCTGCTTGTTTTCGGTAAAGAATTCAATGGCATCATCAATGGTCATATTGAGGATGTCGTCGATGTTTTTATCGGCAAAGGTGACTTCGAGCACTTCCTTTTTAAAACGCTTGCCTTTACATACCTCACATTCCAGGTGCACGTCGGCCATAAACTGCATTTCGATAGTAACCTCGCCTTCCCCTTTACAGTTTTCGCAACGCCCGCCATCAACATTAAAGGAGAAATGCTTGGTCTGAAAATTGCGAATCTTACTCAGCTTTTGATCTGCATAGAGCGAACGGATATCATCATAAGCCTTAATGTAGGTAACCGGATTAGAACGTGACGACCGACCAATGGGATTCTGATCTACAAATTCAATATTCTTGATGTTATCAAATTTGCCTTCGATTCCGGTCATTTGACCCATTTTCTCACCATAACCACCAGTTTCCTTCAGCATAGCCGGGTAGAGCAGTTTCTTTACCAGCGTACTCTTACCACTACCCGAAACTCCCGTTACGGCAACAAAAACACCAAGCGGAAAGCGCACATCAATATTTTTTAGGTTGTTTTCACGTGCGCCGATAACATCTACATAGTACTTGGAGGTACTTCGTTTTGCGGGAACTTTGATTTCCATTTCCCCGTTGAGGTATTTGGCAGTTAGGGAGTCGCTTTTGAGAATGTCGTCGTAGGTACCCGTAGCCACTACGTTACCGCCGTAGGTACCGGCTTCGGGACCTATATCTATGATCTCGTCGGCGGCTTTCATAATGTCTTCGTCGTGCTCCACGACAATCACGGTATTGCCCAGATCGCGCAGGTTTTTAAGCACTTCAATTAGCCGTTCGGTGTCTTTAGGATGCAGGCCAATACTGGGTTCATCAAGAATATACATCGATCCCACCAGACTACTTCCCAGCGAAGTGGCCAGATTAATCCGTTGTGATTCTCCACCGGAAAGCGTGTTGGACTTTCGGTTTAGCGTGAGGTAATTGAGTCCTACTTTAGCCAAAAATTCAAGGCGGCTTTCGA
Source organism: Leeuwenhoekiella sp. (assembly GCA_002708845.1). GTDB lineage: Bacteria > Bacteroidota > Bacteroidia > Flavobacteriales > Flavobacteriaceae > Leeuwenhoekiella. Next base: position 39,838 of record PAPI01000019.1, on the reverse strand, counting down.
TCTCTGTGAGCAGGCGTTTTGCGATTTTGGCATCGTGTTCATTCAGTTCCAGTTCTTTGAAAAAATCAGCCACTTTGTTGAGCGGAAGGGCAACCAGATCGGTTAGGGTAGTACCGTTGATCTTTACGTAATTGGCTTCTTTACGCAGGCGCTTGCCGCCACAGGTTTTACATTTGGTTTTTCCGCGGTAGCGCGAAAGCATCACCCGGTTTTGAATTTTATAAGCTTTTGATTCCAGATACTCAAAAAACTGATTTATACCTTCAAAATGCGAATTACCGTTCCATAACAGGTCTTTCTGCTTATCAGAAAGTTCAAAATACGGTTTGTGTATGGGGAAATCAAATTTGTAAGCCGAATTGACCAACTGGTCGCGGTAATAGCTCATGCTGTCGCCTCGCCACGGGAACACGGCATTTTCGTAAACCGAAAGCGCGGTGTTGGGTATCACCAGATCTTCATCGATGCCGATTACATCCCCATAACCTTCACAGGTAGGACAAGCACCGTACGGATTATTAAAACTGAATAAATGAACATTGGGCTCCAGAAATTGCATGCCGTCCAGTTCAAAACTGTTGCTGAAGTGCCGCTGCTTGCTGGTCGCCAGATCTTCGATAAAGAGTTCGCCCTTACCTTCAAAAAAGGCTGTTTGTATGGCATCAGCGAGTCGGTTTTCAAAATCCTCGTCATCTTTGGTAATGATTCGGTCTACCACCAGAAAAAGTTTGTCTTTTGAGGTGATGCTTCCGGCTTCTTCAATACGTACGACTTCATCATTAACTTTAATACGCGCGTAACCCTGTTGCTGCAGGATGTTGAGTTTTTCTTCGATCTTTCGGCCTTCCTCTACAATAAATGGAGCGAGTAATAGTAATTTGCTGCGCTCTTCAAAACTTTTGATGTAATCAACTACATCGGTTACCGTGTCTTTTTTAACCTCGTCGCCTGAGATGGGAGAGTAGGTCTTACCAATACGGGCAAACAGCAGTTTGAGGTAATCGTAAATCTCGGTAGAAGTGCCCACGGTAGACCGCGGGTTGGTGCTGTTTACCTTTTGCTCAATGGCAATTGCCGGAGCAATACCTTTTATATAGTCCACTTTAGGCTTGTCGAGACGACCTAAAAATTGACGCGCATACGATGATAAACTCTCTACATAGCGGCGTTGCCCCTCAGCATAAAGGGTGTCAAACGCAAGGCTTGATTTCCCCGAACCTGATAAACCGGTAATCACCACGAGCTTGTTGCGCGGGATGATGGTATTAATATTTTTAAGGTTATGCAGCTTAGCCCCTTTAATGATGATATTCTGTTTAGGGTCAGCTTTAGAAACGTCTACGATCATAGCAATTGAAATAGGATTGCAAAGATAATTTATAGGAAGCATAAAGGCGCAAAGTTTTGCCCAACGTCCTGTTAATGTTAAAATTGTTGAGGAGCGTTTGTTTATTTGGAATAATAGTTGTTATATTTGACTCAATATTAACATTTAAGCCAAAGGCCTATATCCGAAAATTACTTTTAAAGTTTTGACCCCGATCCTATAAACGGATCATTATAACCTACAAAAAGTAATTTTATGGAAGATATGTTAATCTCTGATGCTGCTTTGGTCAGCAACTACCTTAAAGGCGATGAAGCCGCACTTTCTATACTCATCTCGAGACATCAACAACGCATTTACAGTTTTATTTATTCAAAAGTTTACGACAGGGATGTCACTGAAGATATCTTTCAGGATACCTTTATCAAGGTCATACGTACTCTAAAACGCGGAGGATATAATGAGGAAGGTAAGTTTTTGCCCTGGGTGATGCGTATCTCGCACAATCTGGTGATTGATTACTTCCGTAAAAATAAGCGTATGCCCAAGTTTGACAACACAGGCGATTTTAATATTTTTTCCGTTTTGGGTGACCCCGATCTAAATGCTGAAAAACGTATTATTAAAAATCAGGTGGAAAACGATGTGCGTAAGCTTATTGATGAATTACCTGAGGATCAGCGTGATGTGCTGGTGATGCGTATCTATAAGGATATGAGCTTTAAGGAAATTGCGGAGCGCACCGATGTAAGTATCAATACCGCTTTGGGACGCATGCGCTATGCACTGATCAACCTGCGAAAAGTGATTGAAAAAAACAATATAATTTTAACAAATTAGAACAGAATAAAACCTAAGACTGTGCGTTCTAGTAAGACTAAAAACTAAACCACAGTACATGGAAAACCTTTACTCTAAGAAATCTTCTTTAAACCGAAAAAACCTGAATCCTTCTAAGGAAACAGTAAATCGAATATTAAACTATTCGAAAGCCTTAAGTGTTATGAATACCTCAATTGGAAAGGTGGAATCGCTCCTCAATTAAAAGAAAGACCCGCTGTTTAGCGGGTCTTTTTTGTTGGCGTCGCCGAAGGAATAAATACATTTTATACAACTTAATATTAATCCTGTGGAAAGGTAAAGGAAATCGCCAAACCTATTGAATTGGCCGAAAAGCTGTAGTCAAACTCATTTTTATAGTTAATCGCCGTATAGGTTAGCGCAACCCACCGCCAGCCAAACTCAAAACGGCCACCCAGGCTGCTGCTAAGATCGGCATCAGGTACAAAACCGTCGCCTTTGAACCGAATGAGCTGATGGGTGGTAAGCCCGGCTCCCAGTCTAAAGTCATCATTAATCCTGTAATAGCCCAGCAGGTTTATGGGAATGCGGGTAAGCTTGATGTTTGCATTGTCTGCAGCAGTGGTCACATATTTATAACCTACGGTACCGCGCATCATAAAAGCCCGTAAATTTCTAAAATGGAATTCGCCGCCTACAGCCACATAACCACCCTGACCGGCGTGCATTTTTTGATCATCTCCATCTTCAAAATAGACGGTTAGAATTTCATCTCCGCCAAATTCACCACCGGCTTCGATCAGAAACTTAGCACCTCCGGAAGTAGTGATTTGTTGTGCATTAAGACTGCTGTAATGCATTAAAAGTAAAAAGGATAAGCTTGTAAAAATTGTTTTCATTAAAGTTCAACGATTAGTGTTCTGGGGCACTAATGTAGTTGAAATTTCAATTGAAAATCTGTAATTATTTTAAGGAGATAATTGCAAGATGCTTGCTCTAGAGAATAAGGCACGGATTATTATTCTTTTTTAAATATTCTTGGTAGTACTTCTGCAAATTCTTCCTTCCAAAATTTATTACTGTGACCTCCTTCATACTCACGTGTTTCAATGAACGAATTCGACTCAGCATATTTTGATTCTAGAAATTCAGCATCTTCTTTGAGTCCGAAAAACTCATCGCTTCCATACCTTAAATACAAATTGGGATATTTAATGTTTTTAGCCCAGGTGTTTGATTGGATATCACCTCCAAAAACTGAAAAACATATATAGGTTCCAAAAAGGTCAGGATTGGCATTTAGTAAGCTTAAACCAAAACCGGCACCATTTGAAACTCCGTAAAAATACCTGTCAGTTTTATTGATATCCTGATTATACTTATTTTCAATTTCAGGTATCAACTCATCTATAAAATACATTTTGTGATTTTGAAATCTATCGACCAAAAGTGAATCTTCTGGTCGCTTTGGTTTCCGGTCAACATACTCAAAATTGCGATAGCTTAAGTATACTTTCTTACCGTCGCCAGTTGTGGTACTCGTACTATCTGCTATTTTAGAATTAGCAAAACTCGCCACAAAAATTATAGGCTTTATGGTGTTATTATCAATTAAAGAATCAAATAAATTTTTCTTTTCAGTTAAGCTTGATCCTCCATCAGTGGCATATAAAATAGGATACTTCTTTTCGCTATTAAATCCTTTTGGTAGGTAAACATTGTATTTTCTAAATTCACCCAAATTATCACTGTAGATTGAATCGGTTAAAAACTTAGATTTAGAAAGAATAGTACGTTTTTTTGAGTCACAAGAAATAATCAAAATCCCGATTAATATTAATGTCGTTATTATTCTCATTCGATATTTTACTGACATTGTTTTGATAATTTGAAATTTACGAGTAGGTGAGAACAAATAAAAATATAGCAACTAGTGGATGTTGCTATTTTGTTCCAATTGCTTATCCATTTCCGATGCAGATAATTCAACCTCTTTTTCTAATTGTTCTAAATTTCCTCCGATTTTTTGTACAGATGCTCCTAATTTATGTATTAAAGTCACTTTCCAAATACCATTAGATAATTCTTCCCTTTCTATTTTCCATTTTGACAGTTCAGGTTTCATTACTTTGATGCTTGTTAAAACATTAATCTTTTTTTCTAGTCCAAGTTTTTAAATAATAAAGTTCAAATTTACTTTATCTTAAAACCTCAACCTTACGGAATTCCACATTTTGAAAAATTAAAAGCCAATGGCTTTACTTCCTCACTTTATTCCATTCTTCAATAACACTTTTACGTCCTATCGTCGCAGTAATAATATCTTTTTCCAGATCCCAACCGCGCGCCGGACTGTACTGACGGCCGTACCAGATGATTTGCAGATGCAGGTCGTTCCAAAGATGTTCGGGGAAGAGGCGCTTGGCATCTTTTTCGGTCTGTACCACATTTTTTCCGGTGGTGAGTCCCCAGCGGTACATCAATCTATGAATGTGCGTATCTACCGGAAAAGCCGGAATATTAAACGCCTGTGCAACCACCACACTGGCAGTTTTATGGCCAACAGCCGGTAGTTGCTCGAGCTCTTCAATGCTTTCGGGGACCCTTCCGTTGTATTTATCGATTAAAATATGGGAGAGTCCGTGTATACCTTTGGCCTTCATCGGCGATAAACCCACCGGCTTAATGATCTCCCGTATTTCTTCCACAGAAAGTTTGATCATATCATACGGGTTGTCTGCCACCTCAAAAAGCAGGGGCGTTATTTGGTTTACCTTGACATCGGTGCTTTGGGCACTCATCAAAACCGCGATAAGCAGGGTATAAGGATCCTTATGGTCTAACGGAATGGGAATCTGAGGATACAGTCGCTTTAACGTATCTATAACAAAGCTAATCTTCTCGGCCTTGGTCATAATCTTTAAATTTATATTCTTTAGGCAAATGAACGTTTTACTGCCTTAAAATTTGAATAATAATAACAATAATCTAAATATAAAGCTATGAATATGCTTAAAGAAGGGGATAAGGTCCCCGCATTTACCACAACCGATCAGGATGGGAACACGGTAAACTGGGAGGACTATGCCGATAAAAAGGTCGTAGTATTTTTTTACCCAAAAGCCTCAACCCCCGGCTGTACTGCCGAAGCCTGTAACCTGAGAGATAATTATAAAGAACTTCAAAACGAAGGTTACGCCATACTTGGGGTAAGCGCAGATTCTGAAAAGCGTCAAAGTAACTTTAAAAATAAATATGAATTCCCCTTCCCTTTGCTGGCTGATGAAGACAAGACCGTCATCAACGCTTTTGGCGTCTGGGGGCCTAAAAAGTTTATGGGAAAGGAGTATGACGGTATTCACCGTACCACTTTTCTTGTAGAAAATGGTACGGTTACCCGTGTTATCAATAAGGTAAAGACTAAAGATCACGCAGCACAAATACTCAGCGAGGCCTAGGTCTGCTGTTCTCAATGTTAATTTAAAAGTCTGCTCCATCAGGGCAGACTTTTTTTATGTGTATTACTTTACGTGTTGATTATCAGGGGTGAATTGTTAGTGTAGTTTACACAACTGCTTAGAACAGGTACAGATAGTAATGTTTTCGTAACATTTTTAACAATTAATTTAAAGAAACGTAATCCAAACACGATTTTCAATTAACCTTTCTCGGTTGTCATCTGTCTAGTTTTGAAACAAACTAAAAAATCAAAAATATTTTAAAGATGATTACAATTAAGCGACTTGTATTTAACCTGATGCTTCTGGGAGCTGCCGGGAGTGTTTTTACTTCGTGTGAGGTGGAAGATGGTATGGACGGTGTAGATGGAGTAGATGGGACTGATGGTATTGACGGTCAGGATGGCGAAGATGGAGAGGACTTTACTCCAGACCCGGGAATGTTTTCAGACAAATCAAATCTGGCCCCGCTTGTGGCGATGATGCCGCAGTTTAACTATGTAAAGGCTTATTCCATTATCAGTTCGTCTGATACGTTGAGCAACGACTTTAAACTGGTAGGTGCTCAGGATGGCGCCGGTTTTTTAAAAGACCCCAACAGCGATGGTTATATTTATGTGGTGAATGCTGAAGATACCTATGCAGTATCCCGTATTATGCTTGACAAAAACCTAAAGCCTCTTAGCGGCGAGTGGTTACTGAATTCAAGCGTGGCAGATTATGCCCGTCAGTGTAGCGGTACGATGTGGGAAGCTGCAATTCACGGTGGTTCACAGGATTTATACCTTTCGGCTTCAGAAAGTATCAATTACGATGTTAAAGGGATCGACCCGTATATGACTCCCGATCCGGATGCTGATTTTGGTCTGGATGCTTTGGGTGAATTTTCCTGGGAAAATGCAGTTCCTTTACCTAAAGATGCCTTTAGCGGAAAAACCGTAATCATTGGTGGTGACGACGATTCCAGCGGTTCTGAGGGTCAGGTAACTATGTATTTGTCTGAAAACGGAGATGCCGATTTAGAAAACGGTAAAATCTATGTATTACGCTTTAAAGAAATAGCTGACGGTGCAGGAGGTAAAAAAGCGGTCGAAGCTGGTAAAATTTATAATGAGGGGAATCTGGACTTTCAAGAATCTTATGATGTTGAGTTTGTTGAGATCGTAAATGGTAAAGACATGACCAAAAACGAGATGGAAACGGCTTGTGTTGATGTTCAGGCCTCTGCTTTTATGCGTGTGGAAGATGTGGATTACCAAAAAGGTTCAGATGCTAAAGGCCGAAATGTATTTTTTGCAGTAACCGGTCGCGGTCCCGGAAGAGGTACGTATAACGATTGGGGTACGGTTTACAAGTTGGAGCTTGATGAAAACAATCCGTTAGAAGGTAAACTAACTCAAATCATCAGCGGAAATACTGATTCTAACAATGCAGATGGAAATGTATCCCTGCTACAGAGTCCAGATAATATTTGTGTGACTGACAACTTTGTGTACTTCCAGGAAGATCCAAACTCATTTTCCAGAAATCACGCAGCTTACATCTACCAGTCAGACTTAAATGGTAACAATGCACGTCCCGTACTTGAATTTGTAATCCGCCAGGATTTGGTAGAAAATGGAAGCTCAGGATTTAGTGGGGAGTATGGAGCCTTGATCGACATTTCAGATAAAGTAGGCGTACCGGGGACTTTCATCCTAAATCTGCAACCACATTACTGGACTGACGCTTCTTTTGCAGGCCGTGACGGTCATACCTTAGAGGGTGCTGAAGATACGCAGGGAGGTCAGATCGTAATCCTTCAGGGTCTTCCCAGATAAGTAAAAACAAACTAGTCAACCTGAAAACCTCCGGCTTTTAGTCCGGGGGTTTTTGCCGTAAAACGGAATTGATTTATTTTATGAAAAAACGAATTACAGCCTTATTACTTTTCGTGTTTCTGGCCTCTTGTAAAGAAAACACCACAACTCCGGAAACTTACGAGACGGCAGTTAACTGGCAGCCGGCACATGAGTATTATCTGAAGCAGATTAACGAGACGGCTGATTACCTGGACAGTCTAAGCAGGGTTACCTCTTCAGATTCTTTAGCTAAAGTCTATTTTATCAAAGCCCGGGTAGCTTTTAAAAAAGCTGAACCCTACGCTTCCTACCTTAATCCGCCGGTAGGCCATCAGGCTAATGGGCCGGCACTACCGCGCCTTACCGATGATACCCAGCGCGTATTGCAGCCCATTGGTTTACAACGTCTGGAAGAATCTATTTATGAGGGGGCTGATGATGAGGCACTTTTTAAACACGAACTTAAATTAACTCGCGGACTCATTGCCGTACTTCAAAAAAATGTCGCCCAGCGTAAATTGGATGCACAACGTTTTTTTATAGCAACCCATCAGCAGCTGATGCGAGTTTTGAGTTTTGGCATCACCGGTTTTGATACGCCGGTAAGCGGACTCGGTCTTGAGGAAACCGCTCAGTCCCTGAAGTCGCTAAAAAGTGTTTATGAACTGTCTCTTCAGAATTTAATAAAGGAAAAGGATGTTGAGTTAAATGAAAACTTTATAAACGCAATTGACGCTGCGGTTAGCTTTATAGAAAAGGATACCGATTTTGAAACTTTTGACCGTTTTAGCTTTGTGCGGGATTACTTAAATCCCATAACGCGATCCTGGGTTGAGATTCGTAAAACCGCATCTGTTTGGGAACCGGTAAACAGTCAGGCTTTTAATTTTGACGCGCCTACGTTCTTTGAAGAAAATTCGTTTAATGTGGAATTTTTTAGAAGGGTGACCAACCGCAACCCTTCTGAAGCCCAAATTGCATTGGGAGAACGCCTCTTTTATGATGCGAAATTGTCAAAAGACGGGACTATGGCATGCGCCACCTGCCACATTCCAGATAAGGCTTATGCAGACGGTTTGGTGACTAATGTGAGCAATGCTGGTACTTCGTTAAAACGAAATTCGCCCACGCTTATCAATTCCATTTTTCAGCAGGCCTTTTTCTGGGATGGCCGCGCGCCGGATTTGATGGCGCAGATTTCAGGAGTGTTTACCAATGCCGAAGAATTCAACAGCAATGTTCACGAGTTTTCAGGTGAAATTTTAAAGGACTCGAGTTATGTGAACGCGTTTCGGGAGGTATTTGGTGACGGAAAGCTAACGAACGATCAGGCGATTGCTGCACTGTCCTCTTACATTTCGACACTAAATGCATTCGATTCTAAATTTGACCGAAATATGCGAGGCGAGGAAGATACGTTCAGTGATTCTGAAAAGCTTGGGATGAATCTGTTTATGGGTAAAGCCCTGTGTGCAACCTGTCACTTTATGCCCTTAACTAGCGGAACGGTGCCGCCTTTTTTCGCAGAAACCGAAAAAGAAGTCATAGGCGTGCCCGAGACGGCGGCTAATAAACAATTGGATGACGACTTAGGTTTTTACTTTATGTATGAAGAACTCATTCAACGCGGAATGTTTAAAACACCCACAGTGCGCAATGCAGGTGTTACTGCGCCTTATATGCACAACGGAGTGTACACAACACTGGAAGAAGTGATGGACTTTTACAACAAGGGAGGTGGAGCCGGTCTTGGTTTTGATCTGCCGCATCAGACCCTGCCTTTTGATAACTTGCAGCTCAATGCACAGGAAGTACAGGCGCTTACCGATTTTGTAAACACCCTGACCGACACAACTGTAGAACCGGAATATTCAAACTAGCATTTAATATTTTTAAAAAAATTAGCAGCAACTTAACAGTTGCTGCTATACATTTGTAGGGTATTATGAAGGCGTTTTTTCAAACTTTTCTATTAGGTCTTTCCCTGTTTTTTGCAACGGGCGGCACTTCTTATGGTTTGACTTTAAATACGCCAACCGATCGCGCAGAAGATCCGGGATCACGGCATCAGCTTGAGTTGGGTCACCTAAATGATCAGGGACTGGCAATGCTGGAGTTTGTTTTAAATGCACCAGAACTTTTGTTGCAACCTCAGGAAGAGGGCGCTAATTCCCCAATGCCGCTAGTCAATTACAAAAGCACTGCGACAAATCAATATTCACACCTTGTTACAGAATCGAATTACATCAGTAATTCGGCTTTAATTATTCCCGGTCTCAGCAGTTTACAGCTGATCTTTCCGTTTCATCTATTTCCCTAAGTTTTAGTTTGTTTTCCGTTTGTATTGACGCAGCCGTAAGGTTTTGGGTCAATCTTTAGATGCATTGCATCGTACTCTTAAATAAACAACATAAAACTTTTTACAATGAAAATAGATATGATTTTGGTTTTCGCCATAGTGGTGGGCCTTGTTGCAATACCTTACGCTTTATTAATAATTTTTGGCGGTAGTAGCACAAAGAAAGTAGCATTAAAAATTAAAGAAGAAGCTTCAAAACAGGGATTGACCCTAAATGAAACTGAAAAATGGGCTGGTCGTGAGATCGCTTTAGATGCAGCTAAAAATGTTGTCCTTTATGCACAGAATTATCAGGATAAAATAACGCTTAAAAAGATAGACCTCAGTTTAGTTTCCCGGGTTGTCATTCAGGAGTATGTAGATACTAAAAAGGTGGATGGAAGAAAACAAACGGTGCTGGAAAAGCTGGATCTTCAATTTGTCTTTGAAGGAAATACTCCGGATGTAGAGCTTAATTTTTACGATTCATTTATTGATGCTTCTCAAAATTATGAGCTCAAACGCGCCAATAACTGGAAAGCGCTTTTAGAGCGCCAGCTTATTAAAACAGCAGGAGCGAAAGCCGCTTAAACATAGCATTTAAAAACTAAAAATCCCGATTATCATTTGATAATCGGGATTTTTAGTTTTAATAGGTATTTATTATTTCCCGTTATGCTCAAACAGGTAATTGGTTAGCAAGGTATATAAATGTCTGCGTGTATTGGCGCCTTCATAAATACCGTGCGAACGGTTGGGGTAGGCCATCATGGTAAACTGTTTGTTATTTGCAATGAGTTCGTTCACCAGGAATTCCATATTTTGGTAATGCACATTATCGTCGCCGGTACCGTGAACGATAAGCAGATTACCTTCGAGGTTTTTGGCGTAGGTAACAGGCGAACCTTCAATAAAATCTTCTTTGTTTTCCTGCGGAAGTCCCATATAGCGTTCCTGATAGACGTTGTCGTAAAAGAGCTGATTCGCTACTGGCGCTACAGACATCCCGGTTTTATAGATTTCGGGATAGCGAAACATCAGATTAAGAGTCATCGAGCCACCGCCGCTCCATCCCCAGACCGATACGCGATCTGCATCGAGAAAACTCCAATCCTTAAGCAGTTTTTTGGTTGCCATCGCCTGATCGCGTGAATTCACCACACCCACCTTTCGGTAGATCGATTTACGCCAGTCACTACCTTTTAAAGAAGGGGTTCCACGGTTATCCAGGTTGATGATCACAAAGCCGTTTTGTGCCAAAAAGATATCGTACATCCCGATAAAATTATCGGTGGCCATTTGTCCCCAGGGTTCACCATATACGTGAAAAAGGACCGGATATTTTTTGCTAGAATCAAAATTGATAGGTTTTGTAATGCGACCTTCAACGACGATCCCGTCCTCGGTTTCTACCTGAAAAAAGTCAGTTTCCGGCAAATCGAGTGTTGCCAGTTTTGCTTTTAGGGCGGCATTATCTACCAGCACTTTGATGGTCTTATGATCGGGCAGACTGATGAGGCGTGTAGTAGCAGGCGTATTTACATTGGTATGGTTGTGAATGGCATACTTGCCGTTGGGAGCGATTTGGTAGGTATTGATCCCATTAAATTCGGCAGGAGTGAGGCGCTTGGGTTTGCCTTTTCCTTTGAGCGATGCTTCAAACAAATAGCGCTGCGCGGGATCTTCCGGCGAATCCGAAAAATACACGTTTTTATCGGTAGCGGTATAAAATGCAGCCACATCATAGTCTCCGGGTGTTAATAAGGTTTTCTTGCCGGTTTTAAAATCAATTTTATTAATATGTCTCCAGGCATCATTTTCGGTCATACGCAGAAACGCGTCTTTATCCTTGGTAAGCAGCAAATCGTTTTTCCCCCATTGATTGGCTGAAACATCAGGATATTGGAGATCAACCCAGGTATCTTCGGTCTCGGTATACACATTTTTAATACTTTGGGTGGAAGGCTTCCAGGTGTAAATCTTAAGCGTGTTTTGCTTACGATTAAGCTGCTGAATCAGTAGTAAATCGTCGTTGATCCATTGTATCGCCGGGATGTAATGCTGCACCGGGTCTCCGGGAACCGGAATCCAATTTGTTTCTTGAGTTTCGGCATTTACAATTCCAATCTTAGCCGAAGACGGGTCGTAGCCTACCTTTGGATATTGAATAGGTATGGGCTTGGAGTAGACTGAATCGGTCGTATTTATCATATAAAACGTACCAATTTCGGAAGCATCCAGTTGCCAGTATGCGATGTGTTTCCCATCGGGGTTCCAGCGGAAGCCGTCCCGGGCACCAAATTCTTCTTCATAAACCCAGTCAAAAGTACCGTTGATGATTGCCCCGTCACCATCTTTAGTGAGTTGGGTTACTTCTCCGGTTTTAAAATTTTCTTCATACAGGTTAAAGCCCGAAACATAAGCTACATTCTCGTTAGAGTCTGAAAACTTGGCAAACATCAGCGAGGAAGCCGGCAATTGTGTTCCCAGCTGCTTGATTTTTTGAGTATCCAAGTCATAGACCCAGTAATCTCCCTTGGTATTGGAGCGCCATACCCGGCTGGTATTGGTGAAAATCAGGATCTTGCTTTCGTCATTTGATAAGCTGAAATCAGCAACATTCAGTGCCTGATTTGTACCTTCCGGAGTAAGGGCAGCAGCACTCAGAAAAATGGATCGATCGTTTGATTTGCTTTCATATTTGATGAGCTGGTCATTACCGTTTTCATTTTCGATGGTCACAAAAGCGTCCCCATTGTTAATCCAGGAGATTGAGCGTGCCCGGTCTGTGTTAAATTCACCCGAATTGTAGATGCGGTCAAGGGTTAACCGTGCCGGATCTTTTTCCTGTGCGGTAGTATTTAAACCGGCCGAAAGGGCAATAAAAAGAGACAGCAGTAATTTAAAATTTCTCATAGTGTTTAAATGTTACGTAAGGCTTCTATTTCTTCAGGGGTTTTGGCTAGTGGTTCACCTAGCAGTTTGCTTCCGGTAGGGGTAATGGCAAAGTCTTCTTCCACCCGTATTCCTCCAAAAGTTTTAAACTTTTCTACTGCATCATAATTTACAAAGTCCAGATATTTCCCTTCGGCTCTGCGCTCATCGATTAAAAACGGATTAAAATACAAACCGGGCTCTACTGTGAGTACAAAATCTTCCTGCAGTTCTTTACCCAGGCGTAAAGATTTGAGACCAAACTCGGTGCTTTTTTGAAGCTCGGGGGTATAACCCACATATTCTTCACCCAGATTTTCCATATCGTGAATATCAAGGCCCATCATATGACCCAGTCCGCATTGAAAGAAAAGCGTGTGTGCCCCTGCTGCCACGGCATCGTTTGCATTGCCTTTCATCAATCCCAGATCGGTAAGGCCTTCAACCAGTTTTTTGGAGGCCAGAAGGTGCACGTCTTTAAACCGAATACCCGGTTTTAAAGCGGCAACTGCGGTATTGTGCGCGTTGAGTACGATGTTGTATACGTCTTTTTGCAACGGACTAAAATGGTTACCGGCCGGGAAGGTACGGGTCATATCGCCCCCATAACCCATGCTGTTGTAAGCCCCGCAATCGCAAAGCACCAGATCACCATCTTTCAGTACGGTTTGTGAAGCGTGATTGTGCAGGTATTGCCCATCTTTGGTAAGAATTATAGGGAATGCGAGTCCGCCACCGCCACTTACCGCAATCCCGTTTAACTGACCGGCCATCTTCATTTCAGTCATTCCCGGGCGCGTATTTACAATGGCGTGTTTGTGCATCGCACGGGTAATGTTTACGGCTTCTTCGAGTTGTACCAGTTCTTCCGCACTTTTGCGTTCACGCTGGGCAACAATGGCTTTGATAAGCGATACCGATTTTTTGGAGTCCAGTTCTTTTACAGGGATATCAAGCAGTTCGCTAAGTGCAATTTTCTGCTCAAAACGATAGGGTGGGAGGTAATGCACCTGTTGCCCTTTAGCCAAGTGTGACTTTAAATAGGAATCGATTTCTTTCAGCGGCTTTACGGTACTAAAACCTGATTTTTCAGCGTAAGACTCTAATTTTTCCGTAGCGCCCACCCAGACTTTTTCTTCTGCAGTGGTATTATTTCCGAAGAGTATTTCTTCACCCGTATCAATATTAATTAGAAAATAGAGATTTGGAATGTGGTCAATTCCCGTGTAGTATAAAAAGCTGCTGTCCTGTTTAAAGGGGTACCAATTATCGGCATAATTCATAGGACTTTCACCATTTCCGGGAAAAAGAATGATTCCGGTTTTTAATGTGTTTGTAAGTATTGAGCGTCTTTTGACGTAGGTTTCTTTAGGGAACATACTGTTCATTTTGATTAAAAAGTAGTGTGTAGCCTGCTAATTTATCAAATCTGAAACAGAGCAGGTGTTTATTAGTTATCAGGAAGTATGCATTTTTTAGCATACACTCATCTATACAATTGGTAATAAAAAGTTTATTAAAAGTATTAACAAATACGCTTCTTAAGGTTAAAATGAACCCAATTGAGAAGCAGTTAACGCAAATCGTGTTTTTCAACCATTAGATTGTATTCAAACAATTGATAACCAAAATAGACTATTATGAAAAAATTTATCCTTCCCTTAGGTTTAGCACTTGCCTTATTAACGAGTTGCGATATCAATAAAAAAGAATCTGGAGAACTTCCGGAGGTGGATGTTGATGTAGAAACAGAAGCTGGAGAGTTACCGGAATACGATGTAGATTGGGCAGATGTAGACATCAGCACCCGCACTGAAACGGTAGAAGTACCTAAAGTAGTTGTGGTGATGGAAGAAGAAGAGGTTGAAGTGCCTACCATTGATGTTAATATGCCTGACGAAGATAATATAGAACAAAGTCTTGTTGTGGAAGCTGAAATTACCGGAACGGAAAAAGACCTTGAAATTCAGGAAGTGCGCGCCACCAATAAAATGCTTTATGTAATTGCAAAGCTTGAAGATATGGGAACTGACATTAAAGATCAGACCATGCGTGTTCAGGATCAGGTTAATTTGAATGCTCCTGAAATGAGTGTAAAATACATCATTGTAGGTGAACGTCCAGATCGTGTGTACAACAATAAAAATGCGTACTACGATACAATGAATGATTTACCCCAAAACGTCAAAGATGCTGACGTGATTTATAGTAGAAGTTAAAATTTACCCTATATCATTAATACCCTAAGAGGCCCGCGAGGGTCTCTTTTTTTGTTTAAAGGATTTTAAAAATTAGTCATCCAGCCTGTCTTTAACATACTCAATTTTAGTCTTACCGTGAGGTTTGGCGTTACCGTTTTCATCCAGACCGACCATAACAATTTTATCTATGGTAATAATGGTCTGTCGGGTCATTTTGTTGCGAACTTCACATTTCAGAGTCAGTGAAGCCGTACCAAATTTCACCGGTTCAAGACCTATTTCGATAATATCTCCCTCCCGGGCGCTGGCTTTAAAATCTATTTCGCTGATATACTTAGTCACCGTACGCGGATTCTCTAATTGAATGATTGCGTACAAAGCAGCTTCTTCGTCAATCCACTCTAAAAGCCGACCTCCAAAAAGCGATCGGTTGGGGTTTAGGTCCTGCGGTTTGATCCATTTTCGGGTGTGAAAATTCATGGTATTACTCTTTTAAATTCTTACCGTAAAGTTAAGATTATTACCTCTTGAAACCGCCTGAACACTGATTGTTTCCTCTATAGAATAATAGGAATTTTAGATGTTATTAAACCACCTTTAAGGTGCTGTATCCCTGCCCGTTTTGAGTAAGCTGAATTTGCGTAGCGATGCGTTCTTTTAAACTGTCTACGTGACTAATTACGCCGATCATTTTAGACGACTCTGATTGCAGGACTTCAAGGGTGTCTAAAGTTTGATCCAGCGTTTCAGGATCCAGTGTGCCAAAACCTTCATCGATGAAGAGGCTGTTGATTTCAATATTGCGCGAAGCGAGATCCGATAAAGCCAGCGCCAGTGCCAGACTCAGGATAAAGGTTTCTCCACCGCTGAGGGTTTTAATAGAACGACGTTGCCCGCCCATATGTTCGTCGATCGCAACCAGACTATCGTCTTCATCGCCTGTGGGTTGATCGATGCGGTAGCGGTCGGTAAGCTGTTCCAAACGTTTGTTAGCAAGTTGTAATAATTGCGCGAGGGTTAAATCCTGCGCAAAATCATTAAACTTATTTCCGGTGGCATCGCCGATGAGTTCAAACAGAATTTGCCAGTGTTTAGATTGTTCGAGTTCGTCTTCAATTTGCTCTTGCAGCTCCTTAATTTTTTGAAGATTTTCCTTGTGATTTAAAACCGCACGGGAAACTTCCTGAGCACGCTTTTCTTTTTGATCAAGCGTTTCAGCCTTGGTTTGGCGTTGTGCGAGTAATTCCTCAAGCGGTACCGACCCCGCAGCTTCTTTCAAAGTTTTAAGTTCGTCAATCAGCTTCTGTTGCAGTGTTTTTAAACGAACGCCGTTGTTTTGCAAATGCTGTTGTTCCTGCGTCCAATTTTGAGCGGTTGAAGCATCTAATCGTTCCTTCAGGGCATCTTCAATGCTTTCATATCCTTTTTGGCTGAGCTGCTCGAGTAAGGAAGTGCTCAGTTCCTGAATTTGTGTTTTTAAAGATGCATTCGTTTTTTCGGCCTCTTTTAATGCCTGATTTTGTTGCGTCAGGATTTGCTCATTGCGATTCCACGAAGTTTCTGCGGTATAGATTTCAGAATCAAAATTGCTTCCGTTAAAACGATTTTTAATGGCCTCGGCTTTTTGGGTTCCCTGAGTCAACAACTCCAATAAAGCTTCCGTTTCTTTTTTTAAATTTTGAAGTAGCTCCAATTCTTCCTGTACTCTTTTAGCCTGAGTCAGTTTTTGTTCCTGCTCTTCCAGGTGTTTTTCCAGTTCTGAAAAAGATTGATTCTGTCGCTCTTTAAGTACGGCTGCAAACTGGGTGTTGAAATCGGTTTCCGCGGTTTTAAGTTGGTCAGTTAAAACTTCAATTCTCTTTTTTACGGCTTCGCCATCAGCCTTTTTTTGATTTAATGAAGTCTGAATTTCAATCTGTTTTGAATTCAGACTTTTAAGAGCTTCTTCCAGTTGTGTTACCGCGGTTTGAAGTCCGTTTTCGACTTCAGGCAGATGTTCTGCATACGGATGATGCAGGGCACCGCAAAGCGGACAGGGCTCTTCATCTTTTAAATCCCGGCGGTAATCCTCCAGCTTTTTTTGCAATTGCTCGACTTCCAGGCTTTTTCGTTTGGCTAACAATTGCGCTTCTTTTAGTTCGATTTTTGAGCCAATTTCTTTGAGTTGATCGGGCAAACCGGATTTTTCCTTTTCAATCTTCTCAAGCTCCGTTTGGCGTTCCCGAATTTGGCTTTTAAGATTCTTTAAATCTGTTTCCGCCTTTTCTGCCAATCGTAATTGTTTCAGCTTTTGCTGTAAGTTTTCCTGAAGCTGCGTTATTGAATTATTTTGCAAATCAAAGTCGGCAGCAAGTTTAGAATACGTCACTTGCTTACTTTCCTGCTCTTTGATGACTTCTTTCTGAAAAGCCTCGGGTTTGGCTAACTTCTCCTGAAGTTTTAACGGCTTAGCAAGGCTTTCAATGTGATTTTTGGTTGTTTTATAGGTGGTTGCAATCTCAGCACGCGCATTGATCAGCTGCCGAACTTCTGCTTTGTAGCGTTCTGTTTTTTCTTGAAAATCAGCCGGACTAATCGCTAAATTAAACGTTTCTGCAAATTGCTTTTTAAGAACTTCGCGCTGGGCTTCGGCTTTATTTATTGCAGCTTTAGCTGTGGTAATTTCTTGTTGTTTTTCAACGCTCTTTTCCTGTAGACTTTGCCAGCGGTTGAGGTCTTCAGCATACAACTGAATTTCCTGATGCTTTTTGAGTTGCGCTCCTTTTTCGGTATCAAATCGTTTTTGCTCCTGCGTAAGTTGACTGAGTTCTTCAGTGGTTTTTTGAAGTTCGTGCTCTTCTTTTTGAATCTTGTTCTTCAGTTCAATCTCTTTGGCTAAGCGTTCTAATTCCTGCTGCAGTTGCTTTTTTTCAGTATTTAAGGATTCAGCTTCTTGCTTCTTTTCGGTATACCTATTTTCATCGAGCAGTTGCTCTTTAAACGTTTCAATTTTAGCCTTTTTGGCTTCAATTGCTGTTGCACGTTCTTTATGCTTCAAATACACTTCCTGCCCGATGCGCCGGTAGATTTCGGTACCCGTTATTTTTTCCAATAAAGCTCCACGCTCTTTTTTAGGCACCTGCAAAAATTTGGCAAATTCGCCCTGCGCCAATACCACAGACTTGATAAACTGATCGTAACTGAGTCCGATTAATTCTTCATTTTTGGTAGGAACATCAGACTTTTTCAGATCCAAAATGGTTTCGGTTTCCAGATTGGAGATTTCCATATGATAATCCCGCAGATTACCGGTGCGTGCGGTAGAAATAGACCAGGTGCTGGCGAAAATTCCGGTTTTACACTGGTACGTGATACGCGCGTACGCTTCGCTTTGATTGCGGGTAAGAATGGCTCCTTTTTTCAGGATCTCGCCCGTACTCATTTTACCCAGACGCGGCACCTGATTAAACAACGCCAGCGAAATCACATCGAGAATCGTGGTTTTCCCACTGCCCGTAGGACCCGTGATGGCAAACAGGGTATTCTGCAAAAAAGGCTCCTGCGTAAAGTCAATATGATGCTCCCCGCGTAGCGAATTGATATTCTGAAAGTCTATTTTTAAAATTTTCATAGTCTATGCGGGATCTGCGGTATTGAGCTGTTCTACAATCTGCTGAAAAGCCTGCTCCACCTGCGCTTTGGTTTCGGGATCGTAACTGCTTTGCTCCAGCATTTTAGCAAAAACTTCCTGGGGTTTTAAATCTTCCAGATGCTGATGGGTTTCAAAAAGTTGTCCCGTTTGCTTCAATCGGTTTTTAAAGGTCGCGCGGTGTTTTACAATTTCCAGACCGGGTGTGTCAAAGCCGGTCACCAGCTCATCCAGCCGGGCGATTATATTGGCGTCAAAATTGTCTTCGAGCAGTTCGACTTCAATCAAACTTGTCAATTCCCCGGTTGGGGTGAGCGCGTTTAATTTGGCTTTAAGGGTTTCCAGATCGCCACTCACCTTATGTAAAGACCTAAACGTAGGAATGGGTATGCTTTTAGGTTCAAATCCGTTTTTAGTATCCAAAATTAACACCCGTTTTTCGTCTTTACGTTCGCTAAACGATAGCGGAAGCGGCGAACCGCTGTAAAAGGTAGGAATCGCAGCGCTCACACGTTGGGGCTTATGAATGTGTCCCAGTGCTACATAACTGAAATATTCACCAAACTGACTCGCCTGAAATGCGGCCTGATTACCGATCTGAATATCGCGTTCGCTATCTGAAGGTTCGACGCCTGCGGCATACAAATGCCCCATAGCGACCACGGGCAGATCGGGATAATTTTGATTACACAGGTCTGCTGCCTGTGCAAACGTGGCTTCAATACCTTTACGAATGGCTTCAATACGATTGTCATAGGTGACGCCTTCTTCAGCAGCGCGCAGGTCGCTATCCCGTAAAAACGGAATCGCCGCGACCATAAGTTCGGTTTTACCGGTTTTATTGGGCACCGGGATGAGACAGTCAGTAAGATTTTGCGGCAGACCTCCAATGATATGAACGTTGAGGGCTTCGAGGATTTCGCGGGGGGCGTCTAACATCGTGGGCGAATCGTGATTCCCTCCTGTAATGATGATTTTACAATTGAGCGAACTCAGTTTCTTAAGCGCGAGGTAGTATTGCCGACGGGCTTCGGCAGACGGATTGGCCAAATCAAATACATCCCCCGAAATTAAGAGTAATTCGATTTCTTCTTCGCGCATAATCGGAATGAGCCAATTGATAAAGCGCTCAAAGTCTGCGTGTAAATAATGCTTGTGTAATTTCTTACCGATATGCCAGTCGGCGGTATGCAGGATTTTCATGTGCCCGATTTTAGTCGCGTAGGAGGAAAGCCGAAGTTACGAAATTTGAAAAGTAGAACGGGTTGAAATTAGATAGTAGAAAAGTGAAAAGTGAAAGATAATAGGTAACTGTCCGAAAGTAATCGTCACCCTGAATTTATTTCAAGGTCGCAACTGCCTTGAACGCAAGAGTTGCGTGTGTGATGCTGAAACGAGTTCAGCATGACTGAAACGTTCGCCATTTATATCTTACGACCTTTGTTATAAATTGGTTTGAACCACTAAAACGCCTCCCCAATACTCAGGTAAAAGTTGTTTCCGTCGCGGGTAACTGCATAGTCAAAACGGATGTAAATGTCTTTTTGTTGAAAGATTAAAAAACGCGCACCCGCTCCGGCTGACCATTTTAGATTGTTCATTCGGATTTCGTTCCAGCCGTCAAAAACTTCACCCACACCGGTAAATACAGTTGCTCCCAGACGATTGGTAAATCCCAGTTTTAAGGGTAAAAAACGGTATTCTACCTGAGCGGCAATCTGATTTCGGTCCCTAAACCTTCCGTCAAAATAACCCCGCATCATACTTTCACCTCCCATATACGAAAGTTGATTAAACGGTACATCTCCGCCAAAATTAAACTGACCGATAACCTGTGCGGCCAGTACATCATTTTTGCCTATCGGAGTGAAAAAGCGGCTGTCTGAGGTTATGAGCTGGTATTTTACATCACTTTTCCAAAAAGGGTTGTAATTGAGGTATGCAAACTCGCTAAAAAATGCGTTACGTTCGTTAAGCACATTATGTCGCTCATCGTAAACAAAACCCACTCCCATCCCGAAGTTGGTCGTACCTGCAGCTCCAAAAGGGAGTTCAATATCCAGGGGTGCGTCGCTGTCTTCCGGGGATTCAAAGCTTACGTTGGTAAGACTTCTAAAATCGGTTTCAAGACCAATGTAAAAGTTATTCAAAACCTTGCGTAGTACGCGTTCTTTTATTTGAATGGAAGTAGCATCCACAAGTGCAATATTCTCTTTGGGAACATCGTTGCCTATGCCATAATACTTTAAAGGGAACTGTTCAAAATCTAAATCTCCCAGAAAAAACCACTTGTCTTTATCGGAATAAATCGCGTGGTTGATGCGTAAACCATACTGGCCGTTGAAGGTGAAAAACGCATACGCATTTAATTCGCTTAGTCGGTTTGTAGTGTCTTCATTTGCATAAAAAACCATCAGCGGAACGACACCAAATTCAAGACCCGTTTCCGGGCGTACACCCATTACCGGGTAAAACAGAAATTGAGACTTTTCCTGTGAAACGGTATCATTAAAAATTTTATTGAAGTATCGGGTAATAAATCCTTTTTTAGGAGAATCTTTAGGCGTATCCTGTGCAGAAGCAAAAAAGCTGAAACAAAACAAAAGGCCTGTCAGCAGCAGGCTGGGGTTCGTAATCTTTTTCATAGACTCCAAAGTTAGACCAATAAGCAGTCTGTAGATGATAAATGAATGTTAACCACTGCAATAGCCTAAACCTGTTTAGGAATGATTGAATCACGTTAGGCTTATAGAAAGAAAACCATTCCGGAAATGCTAATTGGAAATCAAAAGGCAAGGAGTGCGCCATCATTAAGTAAAGAATACGTAGCGTACCTATTACGCTTAGGCAGACCAGTTTGCTTTTTACGATAAAACCACATTTTTTAGTAAAACTTAACCACTTCTATTTGAGTGAGAAGGGTATTTTTCTATTTTTAGAGTTTTGTTAAAAATATGAAAAAATCAGCCGTACTCATTGCGCTGGTTCTGCTCTCCCTAAAGCTGACCGCACAAAGCGATTCGCTCTATTCGCGTGCCTACCATACCTACAGATTGTATAACACCGAAGCCAAATCTTTACTGAAACCTAAGGCCGACAGCCTGCTAAAGCAGTACCTGAAGACTGCGTCTGAAAGCGAACTGGATTACTTACATGCCCGTATTATGAGCCTGGCAACAGGTGCTTTTGCAGCGCGAACTGCACAATTTGATACGGCTCAGATAGCTCTGAAAATTAAGAGCCAGCCGCTCTTTCAGGCTTTTAAAAATACCTATGACTTAAAAGCGGAAGATTTTGAAACGAATCGGAATATTCACAAAGCTCTTGCTCAGGACTCGTTGGTAGCGGAGCGGGAGGAAGGAGACCTTAAAGCAGAATACTTTGCCCAACTCACTGAAATGCTTTACAACCTGCGGCAGTATGCGCTTGCAGAAAGTTATGGAAACCGTGCATTGCAGCTTATTACAGAAGAAAACCGTTACGAACCGGTACAATTGCACCGTATGTTGGGAGGCATTTATTATCAAACGGGGAATCGCAAAAAGGCGATTGGGCATTTCAAGCAATGTTACGATCTGGCAATTGATGAAGACCTGAAGGACAGTAATGTGATAAGCAGTATTGCCTGGAATATGGGAGCCCTCAGTTACTCCAATTCTAGGTACGAAGAAGCGCTTCCATATCTTGTAGAATCTGCTAAACATTACGAGATTGCTAACGGAAACACACCCTATCTCATTTCGCGCTACGCCCTTCTTGCAGACTGTTATTTCTACACTTCCCAGTTTAAAAAAGCGCAGATTGCCGGTCTCAAGGCAAAATCCCTTGCTCAGGATGTAATCAAAACCGATGACGTATATCTCAACGGATTGGTGGCTTCATCCTTGTCCCGTATTTATGCAGCTCAGGGAAAATTTGATGAGGCCCGGGCCCTGCTCAAGCCGGCCTTACAAAACACCCTTGAGGTCTATGGGGAAGCATCGTCATTAAGTGCTGCCTTCACCGGTGATTTGGCTCAGCTGGAAGCACGGGCCGGTAATCTGGATACCGCAGAGGTCTATTTTAAGAAAGCACTCGATATAGCTAAAGGAACAGATCGTATTTATACCAATACGGCTGCTCTTACCGAGTTGATTGGGTTTTACAGTGGCAGTGATCAACTCAGTAAAGCGACGCCGTATATCGACGAGGAGAAAAGTCTGCTGGTGCAAAACAAGGATACGACTTCGGTGATTTTTTATGCCAATCGATTTTATAAAATAAGGGCTCTTATTGCCGGGGGAGACTATGAAGAAGCCCGGCAATTGCTTCAGGAGCGTGGCGAAGGCCTGGCTAAACTTTCGGGAGTAGAAAGTTCACATATTGAAAACCTGATGTTGTCACTCAGTCTAAAGCAGGAGCAATATGAGGCCACTAAAGACACGAGGTATTTAGAAGAAGCTATGAATGAGCTGGATACCTATATCGAAAAAATGATTCGACAGAAATCTTCCCTTACCTACGATGCTTCCAAAATCTTTTATGGGGATCAGGTTTCAGACCAAATTCCTGTTGCCCTTGATTTGATTTATGAAGATCTACAGGAGCATCCTACAGCTGAGAATTATACCCGGGCACTTCGGTTTATGGAAATCAATAAAGGATCAGCTCTTCTGGATGGTCTAAAAGCTTCTACTCTGGCGAAAACCTACGGGGTAGACGAGCAGCTTTTAGTTCAGCAGGATACAATTAAATCGGCACTTGAAACACTAAACGAAAAATTAAACGCCGAGGAAGCCACGGAAATCAGAGCTGCTTTGATCGATCAAGAGCTGGCTTTACAACGGCAGGAAGAAGCCTTAAACGCACAGTTAAAAGAAAATTATCCGCAGTATTATCAGGCAAGCACCCTGTCTTTATCAGAAACTTCAGATTATTACCGAAAGAATTTGCTGGAACCCGGTGAAGTGGTTCTTGACTATTTTCTTGCAGATGATGACCTCTATCTGTTACAGCTAAGCAAAGATGAGGTGAGTTTACAAAAAATGACGGGGGCTCAGGCGCTTAAAAGCCGTGTGGAGCATTTGTATTTGAGTCTTAAAGAAAGAGCTTCTTATGGAGATGATATCGATGCTATCTCTGCGATGCTTTTACCGAAATTGCCGGACTCTCTGAAAAGACTCACGATTATAAGTGATGACGTACTGGGGAGTATTCCATTTGAGCTATTAAAGGTAAATGGTAAAATGCTGATTGAATATGCTCCTATACGTTATGCCGGTTCGCTACAACTGCTTGATGAGCAGGTAAAGCTAAAAACGAAACAAGGTATCACCTGGCTGGGATTTGCACCGGAGTATGCAAATGCTTCCCTCAACACCAATATTGAAGAAGTAACCCGTATTGCCGAAAAAATGCAGGGCAGGGCAGTTACCGGTACTGCGGCAACCAAAACTCATTTCAAAGAACAGCAGGGTGATTACAGCATATTGCACCTGGCCACACACGGGCGGCTTGACGAGATCAACCCGATGAATAACAGTCTGCTTTTTGCTGATACTGATCCCGAAGCAGATGCAGAGCTTAGCGTACTCGAGATATACGGCTTACAACTTAATGCCAGTCTGGCCGTACTTAGTGCCTGCAATACGGGTAGCGGAAAGTATGAAAAAGGAGATGGTGTGATGAGCCTTTCGCGTGCGTTTAACTATGCCGGGGTATCCAGTACTTTGGTGAGTTTGTGGCAGGTTCCCGATAGAGAGACCTCGCAAATTATGACCGCATTTTACGGCTATTTGGAAGCGGGCAAAGCCAAAGATGTTGCCCTGCAACTGGCTAAGCAGGATTACCTGAAAAACACTACAGATGAAGCCTTAAAACATCCGTACTACTGGGCGGGTTTCGTAATTAGTGGGGATGTATCTCCGGTGACTTCAACCTCGTATTTATGGGGTTGGTTGATAATCTTGCTGTTTGCATTTTCAGTACTATTCCTTTGGTTACGAAAAAGAAAAAATTGAACATTTTATGGAATTCCATAATTCAAAACAAAGAATAAAGAATATTTTGCCTTTAGTTTTGAATTGGCACAACAATGGAAATACCCCCAAAATCTAATATAAGATATCGCATTCTTGCCGGACTTATCGACTATGCTTTGATCTATGCTTTTTTTTGGACGTATTTATTTGTGTTTGGTACCCCTGGTAAAGATGCCAACTACTCAATTGAGGGCTTGCCTGCTCTAGTACCGGTGCTATTCTGGTTTTTGATGACTATTGGTGTAGAGATTTGGTTGGGAGCAACTGTGGGAAATACGATAGCTGGCTTAAGAGCCACCCTGCAAAATGGAAGAAATCGTAAACTTACTTTTGGCGAATCCTTCAAAAGACATTTTTGCGATGTAATTGATATGAGCTTTTTTGGGATTGTTGGGATCATAACCATAAAAAATACTGCCAGGCGCCAGAGGCTTGGAGATTTATGGGGCAAAACAATCATAGTTAGGGCAAAACAATCGTAGTTAGGGCAAAAGACTTAGATCAATCTTAATTGTAATAGTAGTAGTATGAAACTGGAAACTTATAACAAACGTTTGTTAGCGATACTGGGAAGTGTTGCCGTGATTTTTCTATTAATTGCGCTCTTTTCGTTTCTTGTGTATGCCATAAATGATATGCAACGAAATAACTACCCCGAGGAAACAGGCATATTATCTGACGAGAAAATAGAAGAGTTGCAGCGTAAAAAGAAGAGGCAACAGGTAATCTCTTATAATAACCCGAAACTGGTTGATACCGTGAATTTTATTTATATGATTCCGGTTTCTTATAAAAATTTGGAAGAAGAAGAAGATATTAACAAAGGATTATTAAATGCAATGTCAGGCTCTTCTGATGATTATGAAAATGAAGACGAGCGATACTCTGCCAATTTTTATGGTAGATTCAATAATCTACTACTCTATGATGCACAATCCCAGACTACCAATAAGCTATTTGAAAAGCGAATAAATTTTAATAACATCCGTACCGAGTATTTTGAAGATGATATTTTAATTCTGATTCAGGCTTCTAATTCAGACACCTACAAAGACGGGGTCATAAACCTACAGGATCTTTCATCCTTGTATATTTATTCGTTTGCACAGAAAGAATTGAAAACTATTTCGCAAAGCGGAATGGATTTATATAAATATGATTTTCTGTACAACACCAAAAACTTAATTATACAGTTCGGAATAGATAAAAATCAGGATGGTCGCTATACGGAATACAACGAGCCTACCGATATCAAAAAATACACGTTTGAAACAGGGAAGTTGCAGGATTTAGTAGATGACGGCTTAAGAACCGAACTTCAGAAAAGCTTAGAAGGAAGTGAATAAGCCGTTCCATCCTAAAGACTAAAACAATTTTCCGCGACGAACAACCGCATAAGCGCGGGATTCTACATGGCATAGCCAAAATCTACCTGATACCTTTGTAAGGTATTCAAACCTATAAAATAGTGCTATGCGTTTTTTTGAACTTGTATTGCTTATAAGCATCACAATCCTACCTTTTTGCTGGAAATTTTTAGCCCGAAAATTCAACTCCTACTACCTGATTGCCGGGCTGATTGTTTTAATACTTCTTCAACTGGTTATTGAAGGCTATCGTTGGCAGTTGATTCCGGCATATGTTTTGACTCTGATTTTGGTGGTACGCATAAGGTTTGCAAATGCTGAAAATCCCTTTCGTTTTTCTGTTCTAAGTGTATCGCGCAGTCTGGGATTTTTAATCCTGCTTGTACCGGCCTGGCTGTTGCCTCTGGTTTTACCAGTCTTTGAACTGCCAGAACCCCGTGGACCTTTCTCCGTAGGCACCAATGACATTCATTTAAAAACCAACCGGCCGGAACCAATTACAGAAAATCCTGATGATAAACGCGAACTTATGCTTAAAGTCTGGTATCCGGCTTTGGCTGTTGATACCCCTTCGGAAACCTATGTTCCCGGTGCCGGCCGCGATGCCTTTGCCCTCAAATACGGTTTGCCTGCTTCAGCCCTCAATTATCTGGATTACGTAAAAACCTATGCCCATCCTAAAGCGCCGTTTGCTGAAGGCCGCTTTCCGGTGTTGATTTTTTCACACGGCTACGGCTCTAAAGCCACCGGTTATTACGCTTTGCTGAGCGAAATCGCCAGCCGCGGATATATCGTGATCAATATGAACCACACCTATGAAAGCCTGGGAACTACTTTTCCTGACGGGAGCGAAGTCTATTTTGATTATGCCTGGCAGCAGCAAATCGCGGCAGATCAGATGCAAACCATAACACCCATTCAGGAAGCCTTTCGTGATTCACTTTCTTTTGATCAGCGCCAAAAGATTGTACGTGATGCCGTACAGGATTATTTTGAAGGCGATATTCAGGAACGCTGGGTAAAGGATATGCAGGACGTTTTAGATCGCTTGCCACAATGGAATAATACCGGGTTTTTAAAAAATAAACTGAATCTGGAACAGATTGGGGTTTTTGGGCATTCGGTAGGTGGGGGAGCGGCAGGAAGGCTTAGCCTTTTTGACAGCCGTATCAAAGCAGGAGCTAATCTCGACGGAATACAGTGGGGTACCAAGATCGACACGGTTTTTCAAAAGCCTTTCCTGTATATCTCGGCAGACTGGCCGGCTGAGCACGAAGATCTCAACGCCCACATCTATAACAAAAAGAGCACCGATTATTTTTATGAGGCCAAATTGTTGAATTCGGGTCATCCTAATTTTATGGATATCCCGTTTATGGTTCCCGTTCCGGCACTGGCGGGCACCGGAAGCATCGATGCTGAAGAAGGGATCGAAATTGTAACCGATCTGGTTACAAGGTTTTTCGACTTTCATCTTAAAAAGAAGCCCGAAGCTAATCTGCAAGACTTTGCAAAATCAAGCCTGCTGGAGTTCAGGGTTTTTAAGGGGGATTCTATTTAATAGAGAATTTTGGTGCGATTTATTTTTAAATACTTCTAACCAGTTAACAGTATTCAAAATGGATTTGTATAAATCACAGTCCTGATTCTGATTTCCAGGCGCATTCATATCCGAAAAAGCCCAGCAGCAGTTTTCAGAATTTTAAAACTGAGATCACCTGCTCGACGCACCCGATGAGATTCTGCAAGCTGTAATAAAACAGTAGGTTTTTAGAACGTTTGGTCATACCTGAAATTTTTCACTTTACAAACGCCTAGAGATTCCGTATCTTAGAGCAGCCTTAGAAAAAAGGACTGTAATTTGGGCTTTTTCTGCTATGAAATAAGTCCACCATTGATTACAAAGCAAGCATTCTGACGATAAACTTAAACCTCGATAAAAACAGCGTATTATGCCACAGTACACCTTAACAATTAACAATCAGGAGCATCAGGTAGATGTTGCTGCAGACACACCCATTCTTTGGGTGCTGCGCGATCACTTAAAACTGGTAGGAACCAAATACGGCTGTGGGATTGGCCAGTGCGGCGCCTGCACCATTCACGTAAACGGAAGTGCCGTACGCTCGTGTTCCTTGCCGGTGAGTGCGGTTTCAGGAGGCTCCATGCAGCTCACTACCATTGAAGGACTCTCTGAAAATGCAGACCACCCTGTGCAACAAGCCTGGTTGGAGGTTGATGTGCCGCAGTGTGGCTATTGCCAGGCGGGGCAGATTATGAGTGCTGCGGCATTGCTCAAGAGCAATCCAAATCCCAACGAGGATGAGATCAAGACGGCGATGAATGGCAATCTGTGCCGCTGCGGTACCTATACACGAATTAACAAAGCAATCGCTCTGGCAGCGCAAAAACAATAAGGACTATGGCATTTATTAAAACCAAACACAACCGCAGATCATTTCTAAAAGTTTCGGCCGCTGGTGGTGCCGGTCTGATGTTGCAGTTCAGCTGGCTGCGCGGTCTGGCTCAGGATAATAAACCTGCAGAAGAAGCTTTTGATCTCAACGCATACATACGCATCAATACAGACGGGACGGTGACTATTTTCTCGCCCAACCCTGAAATTGGTCAGAACGTAAAAACCTCTATGCCGCTTATTGTAGCCGAAGAGCTCGATGTAGCCTGGGATCAGGTTCACGTAGAGCAGGCACCTTTAAATACCGACAAGTATCAGGGTCAAATCGCCGGTGGTAGCCAGTCTATTCGCCGCGGCTGGGATGGTCTTCGTATGGCAGGAGCTTCGGCAAGGCACTTATTTTTAGCCGCCGCTGCCAAAAAATGGGATGTACCCATCGAAGATTTAATTACCGAAGATGGTCAGGTGAAACACCTGCCTACCAATCAATTTGTGGCCTATCAGGATTTGATTCAGGATGCGCTGATGATTCCGGTGCCGGAAGAAGTAAAACTGAAAGATCCGGCCGACTTTAAACTGATAGGGACCGCCGTCAAAAACGTAGACGGAATGGGTATTGTGACCGGGAAGCCGCTTTTTGGGCTTGATTATATGCGTGATGATGCGCTTATCGCGATGCCAATACACGCGCCGGCTTTTGGTCAAAAATTAAAATCATTTGATGCCACGGCCGCTAAAGCTATGCCGGGCATTCACGATGTATTTACCATAAACACAAGCCTCGAAAAACCGCAGTGGTCTGATGTGAATGCATTTAACGAACTTGTTGTGGTTGTGGGAGACAGCACCTGGCAGGTGATGCAGGCTAAAAAGGCCGTTGAGGTAACCTGGGAAACCGTGGCAAGTCTGGAAGATACTGCCGGACATCGCGAGAAACTGGAGCAGGTTTTTAGCACAGAAAAAGGAGACGTGAAACGTAAGGATGGTGATCCTGATGACGCTTTCGCGAAAGCAGATGAAATTGTCGAGGCCAGCTATTACGGTTCGTTTTTAGCGCACAATACGATGGAGCCGATGAACTTTTTTGCCGATGTACAGGCCGATAAAGCGGAATTGGTAGGTCCCATTCAAACCCCGGAATCCTTAAGGAAATCGGCTTCGGCGCTTTTAAATATTCCGGAGGAAAACATCCATGTAGATATGACGCGTATGGGTGGTGGTTTTGGCCGTCGCTTGTATGGAAACTTTGGTCTTGAAGCTGCAGCCATTTCGCAGAAAACCGGAAAACCGGTAAAACTGGTTTACAGTCGTGAAGACGATATGACTCAGGGTACGTATCGCCCGTCGTATATGCTGAAATACCGCGCAGCACTTGATGCCGATAAAAACATGACCGCTTTTGAAGTGCGCGGCTCAGGAATTCCTGAGAGTCCTATTTTTGAAAACCGGTATCCCGCAGGAACGGTAGCCAATTACAAAGCCGAAAATTACGGTATAGAAACTGCGATTTCCACCGGAGCATGGCGTGCGCCGCGCTCTAACTTTACCGCGGGTGCCGAACAGTCCTTTTTAGACGAAGTGGCCGAAGCTGCGGGTAAAGATCCTATAGATTTTAGATTAGAACTTTTTAATAAAGCAATTGATAATCCGGTAGGGGAGCGTAACGATTATGATGCCGAGCGTTATGCCGGCGTGCTTAAACTCGTAAAAGAAAAAAGCAAGTGGGGTAGCGAGATAGACGGAGTCTACCGGGGTGTTTCGGCTTATTATTGCCACAACTCCTATGTAGCTCAGGTTATCGATTTGGTAAAAGATGAAGATGGAAACCCCGTAATCAAAAAGGTTTGGGCAGCTGTTGACTGCGGAATTGTGGTCAATAAAGAAGGCGCACTCAACCAGATTGAAGGCGGAATTGTGGATGGTCTGGGTCACGCCCTGTACAGTCAGCTTACCTTCGAAAAAGGGAAGGCGATGCAGCAGAACTTTAACCGCTATCGCTTGATTAAAAACAACGAGGCTCCCGCGGAGATCGAAGTCTTTTTTGTAGAAAACGGTATTGCTCCAACAGGTTTGGGTGAGCCCGGTTTGCCTCCGGTAGCCGGAGCTTTTGCCAATGCGATGTACAAAGCAACCGGCAAGCGGTATTACCGCCAGCCGTATATGATTTTAGACCAGGAAGAGAAGATATTAGGTTAAATATCAATTTCTTAAACTGTTATACAAGCGACCCGAAAGGGTCGCTTATTGTTTTAAGAGGTTCTGATTATTTCACTTCAAAAAAGAGATGACGTATCAAAATCTTAAGTATTTTAGAGTAGCGGTATTCGCTGATTTTGAGTTTAGTATCAACCAATTCCTTAAGTAGTATGGCTTCAATCAATCCTTACATTCATTTTGACGGAAATGCCGAAGAGGCATTCGAATTTTATAAAACGGTTTTTGGAGGGGAGTTTGCAATGGTGATGCGCTTTAAAGATATGCCTCCCAATCCCGATTTTCCGTTTAGCGCGGAAGATGGCGACCGCGTTATGCACATCGCGTTACCCATAGGTAAAGATGATATTTTGATGGCCAGTGATATTCATCCTGCCCTTGGACCGTTAAATACCAAAGAAAACCGAAGTAAAATCTCAATTAGTGCAGCCAGCAGAGAAGAAGCAGACCATCTGTATAATGGTTTGTCTGAAGGCGGGGAGGTTGAGGTGCCACTCGCTGATAGCTTCTGGGGTTCCTATTTTGGAATGTTTCGCGACAAATACGGGATCGAGTGGATGATTGATTACGACCCGAAATATCAGGTTAGGGGGTAAAAGCTAATTTGGGATAAGAACACTTATAGGTATTCTGTTTTGCGCGATTATATGGATGGTACAAGGCCAGAATCAACGAGGCATTAATCAAGCTCTAAATTATTAAATTGAACCCAGGCCCACATTGCAAAAACCCCAAATATTAAAGCGACCACGGTTTCAAAAATTTTATCAGTTTTCTTCATCGCCTCAATACTCCAGATAAAATAGATATAGTAGGCGTAAAAACTTAGCATTATAATTACGAAAGAAAAATCCAGAACCGGAGTGCTAAGATCAAAGTACAGTGTAGTTATAAAGTAAATAGGTTGTAAAAGTGTAAATAGGATTAGTCTCTTTCTAAATTTTGTTATAGAAGGCATTTTATTTTTCAATGATCTTATAGCTTTTTCACACGATTGCATCGCGTTGCAACCCAGGTTATTTTTCAAAAGTAAATATTTTACCAGCATGTTTTTGCTCCTGCGCGATTGTAGCGCACTGAAACATTCGGCAACTTATGGAATCCTATCAAATCTTTGTTTGAATATTCTGACGACCTACAATGGTCATAATCTCAACAGTATTTTCAGTAATTCTATAATAAATAGTATCTACTCCACAAACACAACGTCTGTATCCTTTTCTAATAGATTCTACCGCTTCAAAAGCGTATGGGTTTTCACTAATGCGATCAAAATATACAAAAAAGCGGTCATAATACTGTTCGGCCTGAGTAGGACCAAATTTATAAACGCCGTACCTATAAATACGGATTAAATCTTCTTTAGCGGTATTACTAAGTCTATAATTCATCTTAAAGAGAAGACTTAGCCTGAGCTAAAATATCCTGTTTACTATCGGTTGTAAAACCGCTGTGTTCAGCTTCTTCGAGTTTTGTACGTATCCAGTCTATCTCAGCTTGTTGTTTGCGGGCTTGCCTAACAAGGTCATTGATCAATTCACTTTTACTGGTGTATTCTTGTGATTCAACCTGTTCTTTTAACCAGTCGTCATTGGGTTTTGTAAAGGAAATACTTTGACGTGCCATAGTATTGATTTTGATGTAAATATACATCAAACCTGCATCAGTAAGACGTGTATTTTAATCATATAATGCAATTCTCCTATAGAGTCGGGACAGGCATCGCAAGAACGAAGAACAGTACCCAAAAAAATAAGCCTACACGTTGAATGTAGGCTTAGCTTAAGTTCTGGTTGGCAGATAAAGCGAATCTGAGCATTTCTTGCTACTAACTCTCTTCTTCACCTACATCTTCGGCTTGAGTGGTTACAGATCCTGTACTGGCGTTTCCATATACCGGTGTTTCGTTTCTAAGGATATCGATAACCCTGGCGAAATTTTCTGCGGTCATATACGGAGTTTCCTCTCGTTTTCCCTGAAAGGTGGTAAAATAGAATTTACCCAAATCAATTTTAGGATCCCATAAGGCCTGATACCCTTTTAATTTTGTCCATCCTGAAGTTCCCTGTGCATAATGTGGCATAGCTTAAAAGTTTTAATGAATATTACTGTTAAGCAAACTTAATGAGGCTAGAAGTAAGATTATCAGAGAGGTAAACCCTTTTTGGTGAGGTAATCTCCCTTTTTTAGTTACAGGTAATGCCCCTGAATACGAGGGTTATAGACCATTTCTTTGTTTCCAGATAGTCATCGTTGTGGGATGCTCAGAGTCATTTGGATAATTTTTTTTGACAAAGTCAAATTGCTCAGGAGTCAGAAGCACAAACATACCAGCGTTACCACAAGCTATAGGATAGAACTGCTCTTTGCTATCCTGTTTTTTCAGTTCGAAGTTGAGCATATTTAGAAAATTTATATACGCTATTCCCCAATCCTGATTAGAAAACTGGCCATCAAATGCGCTATATTCCCGTCCATTGAGTCTGATGCTGTGCTTCCAACTGTTTTGATTCTGCTGGTTTTGTTCGTTGTCATATTCTAGCTTCAAGCCCAACTTTTTAAAAGTAGGCTTTACCTGATCTAAATAGGTAGTGATACCTCCTATCTCAAATAATTCTTCACAATCTACCCAGAAATAGCGATTGTCTTTGAAGGTCATACTTTCTTCCTGTGCAGGACCCTGAAAGAAATTTAAGTTTGTATAGGCTTTTTCAAATTCAGATTTTACCTCAACTAAATCTGTTGAGTCCGTTAAATTGAAATAGCTTAACTCTTCCAATTTTTTTACAACTTCCCGACCATTTAATCTCTTCTGAATTTCCTGTTCAGTGTTTTTTGTTTCTATTAAAGAAGAGGTATTTTTCTTTTTTGAATTGCAAGCTGTAAGAGCCAAAAGCATCAGAATTAAATAAACTTCTTTCATCTTCATATCGATTAACGTATAATAATTTCTTTATCACGTGAGAGTAGGCTACAAAATTCAGACTAGCGTATTTCTTTTATAAGAATGGTATCTGCCTTAATAGTAAGTTTATACAGATCAGAAATCGGCCCTCCATTGGTATAATACCCAAATGATTTCAAACGGCGCTCGTCATTTATCCTATAAGAGATTAAATAGGCACCATCTGTTTTTGGAACGTGGCTCATATCGATTTGATAATCCAAATTTTGATCGGGTTTGAGACTTATGACCTTTTCTAAGTTTTGATTGTGCTCAATACTTAAAGAATCAATCTGAAAAGGGGTGTCGTTTTTGATTTGGAAGTCGACCGTAGTTTGACTTTCGCATCCGGTGCTTAGTACAAGGAGCAAAACCAGAATTGATAGGTATGTTTTGAGCATTGTTTGGGTTTTAATAGAATTTAAAATACACGAGGGGATTGAAGTTAAGATTTTAAATACTATTTAGCGCTTATTTAAATTGACCTCGTGTCATTGTGTAGTTGTGTAATTGTAACTGCTTAACACGCGATATTATTCCAGTTAATCATTGGGATAGGGTGCGGAAACACGTGCTTGGAGTATTTTTCTTTTTTGATTTGCAATCTCAATCACAAGATAAAGAGTATTAACAGAGCTAATACTAATGTGAAAAATACAATACCTCCAATTAGTGCATTAGTTGTCTCATCTTCATCTGCAAATGAATGATCTGGATTTGGGCCGTACAGGTATTCTTTAAATGTCAATGACTTACCATTTGACCACTTAAGTTTACCAAAAGCCCAGCGTAGGGCGGCGCCTATTACTTTAAAAAGGTGACCAAAAAAATCTCCAATAAGTTCAGTCATAGATACAAGCGTTTTTTAGTGGGTATAATTTCTGTGCCTTTGCGCGCGGGTATTGCACTTTGATATTTCTAACGGCCTACTGGGACATACAATTCCCTATAGTCATTGGGACAGGCAGCGCGGCAATAGCGGGTCTTTACCCTCAGAGATATTTATGTGGCACCTGAAGCATTTGCTTTACCCCAATGCCATCTTTTTGAATTATTCTTTTTATCAGTTATATAAATTTTTGCTTGTTCATAAACCCGATCAAATAATTCAATTTGATCTTGTAATTCTGCAATGATAAAAACATCCTCTAATTTATCGTTTTTGTCAACCAGAGGCGTATCAGTTTTATATAGCGGAATAAAATTAAGGTATTTGGATTCGGTAGGAACTGCCTTTAAATCTTTATTGTCTGGAATGAATGTAGCAGAGGCTTTAGTTCTGATATTTTTCTTAATCGATTTTTTATTGGCAATTTTATCTCCAAGTGTTAATTCAATGAAATTTTTTAATTCAACAGTTTGTGTTTTTTCAGACAGACAATGCATGAATTGAGCTACTTCAGTTTCAGAATTATAAGAGAAAAATTCGCTGCCAATATTTACTAAAAACAAATCACGATTGGTAAAACTATGATCTTTGGATTGCTCTTTTACTTTTACGATTCTTTTTGACACAAAAAGATAAGAGATTGAATAAAATATAGTTCCAAAGAGAATTTTCCGGACGAGCGTAGCTGATTTAAATCAGTAAGATTAATTTCAGTTTGCTTTTTCATTTTTTGATCTTAGCCATACAATTTAGTAATTACGCGAAGATATTTCTAACTGCTTACCACGCAATACTATCACTTGGCAACAAGCCATTAGCAGTGAGATAATTAGCTACAGCTTGTCTGTAGTCTAATGTTCCTTACCCTTGTAAATCCACATCGGGACTGTTTGTCCCGCTTGTTCAAAGCCTGCTTTTTTATAAAAGTCAATGGCTCTCCCATCTGCAGTTAGCATTTGCATGTGAAAATGGTTATAGATTTCTTGAAATTTTGCTACGATCATTTTGCCGATTCCCTTACCCTGGTATTCCGGGTGAACCAGTAAATGCGGATAATAAACAACGAGATAACCGTCTGAAATGGCATTGCCCAGTCCAACTAATTTATCACCGTCCCAGGCCGTTAAAAGGGTATGCGAATTTAATAGCGCCTTCTTCAGTGCTACCGGCTTTTCAGCAGAACTCCAACTATTGGCTTTATACAATTCCAGTAGTTGTGCGGTATCAATATGCTTTTCTTCTGAAAGTTTAATGTTCATTTCGTTCGTATTTATGCACCTTATAAAATCGGTATGCTAACTGCTTATCACGCGATACAATCGCGCACTAATAAGGACTTTTAGTTTAATATTTCAATCAATTGATCCCAGTTTAAAATTTCAGACGGATCAAAATATTTCGGCTCGAATTGCCTTACACTTGAATCATTTCTTTTTCTACCATTTTTACCAGGTTCTTCTAACCATCGTCTATGACCATGATAAATATTATTGGCCAAAATTTCAGAATTAACTATATAATATTCTGGAAGGCAATTTAGATCAGATTTTATATTGACGAAGACGAAGTATTTATTTTTCGAATAACCGGTTTCTACTTTTTTCGTTAGAATCCATTTTCTTTTGTTTTGTGTTGTTTTGACCTGAATTGATAAAGATTTTTCTCCATTAGTGTCACTG
Organism: Leeuwenhoekiella sp.; assembly: GCA_002708845.1. Lineage (GTDB taxonomy): Bacteria > Bacteroidota > Bacteroidia > Flavobacteriales > Flavobacteriaceae > Leeuwenhoekiella. The sequence continues at coordinate 3,781 of PAPI01000019.1, read as the reverse complement.
ACGAGGATATCAATACCGTCTGAATTTCTTAAAGTTATTGCTGCCAAATACCCTCTTTTTGAAAATTCTGCGGCTACATAATATTCACCTGCTACTCCACATAATTGTTTTGAGATCTTGGTCATTTTTGATTATCCTTTTTAAGTTTTATCAATGGTTTTATTTCTAATTTGGATGATGAAATAATCCTGATGTTTTAAGATTTTTACCACGCGATACAATCGCGTGGTAAAATTTATCTTATCCTTTATTGACATTTCTAAACATTGATGTATCAAGTGCTACGTAAATATTCTCACTAATTACATCAATTTTGTTTTCGTCGACTTTAGCTTTCTTTAAAAAAAACTTTCGCATTTTCCGTTCAGTTCGGTTGTTTTTATAGCCAATTCTTGGATTAATAACTTCTTCGCCTCTAGTAAAAATAATCACTGGTATTGGTTTAGTGCTCAACTTTTCACCGATTAATTCCCACCACATATTATCCGTATCTCCGATTGATGAACCAAAAATGCAAATCATATCCGCCTGCTTAATTCTTGTTTTAAAAAGGTCATCGATTGTATGTCTATAGGCTTTATTACATTCTTTTTTAATAATTGCCTCTAAAATATCTTCGTTCTTTTGAAATTCTTTATTTCCAAGTTGAGAGATATCATTAACTCCTAGAACCATATTCTTATCGACAAATCCATGAATGTGGTCTACACTTCTTAAGGTAATTATGTCTTTATGTTTAGGATGATACCCAATCTTTATATTTTTTTTATTACCAATAATTCTTTCAATTACGGTGGTGTAATTGAAAGTCATTATATCAATATACCAATGATGATTTAACCAATTATTTTTAAAAGTTTTTATCTTGTTATTATCAGCAATAGGTAAAAAGTCTTCTGGTTTTACCAGATTTTCAAAAAACTTTTCTTTGTCGATAGTGTTTTGGTCTAGTTTACTTTCTTCTTTTTTTAAATATTCCGCTAACTGCTCCCCTATATCCTCAAAAACTTCATCAAATTCGTCAAGAGTTTTAAGCTCAGCGGTATACTGTCCTAATGCTAATTCTAAATCAGACCAATTATTATAGTTGCTCGAAATATTTTGCTTGAGAATATTGACCTGGCTTTTACTTGATTTAATTGATTTGTAGTATTCGTAAAAGTTTTTATAACTCGTTTTTAAACCGAGATTTAAATCAAATCCATTTCCAATAATATAAAGTATTTTCAAACGATGTTTTTTGAATTTTTTGCTAACTAGTAATTTCAAAAAATATGACAACAACCTTTTAAAATTCCGTATGCCATCATATTTTTCTTCTTATAAAATTACCCTTTCAAAATTGCAACTTCAATAAAATCAGCCTGCTTTATCAACGAAGTTATTAACGCGTTGCCCCAAAATAAAAAAAGCGACCACTTATTTAGTGATCGCTTTTAAGTTATTAGACAACTAATGCTCTTCAGTCATTATTGACCAGATATTTTTGATTGCGGAACACGAATTCGTCATCAAAGGTATCCAGTAAAATGATGCTGTCTGTGGTTACTTTACCACCATTATAGGTTTTAGCAACGAGTAATTACTTATTCAATTTTAATAGAAAACAGTTATTTTTTCCTCAATTATTTGTTAACTGAAGTTTCTTCATTCACAGTAATTAATTCAGCCAATTTTTTTGCAATATTTTCCATTGTATCTTCTTGTGTATCTAATCCATTTCTTGACCCTAACAATGGGCTCACATCTCAATTCATCATAAGTTGTATTGTGGACAATAGGTACAAGTTGGTCTCTAGCAAGTAAAGCAGATAATTCTTTTTCGGCAACACCTTCGTTTTGTACTCTTTTCAAGAAGCTAGGTGTTACTAAAACAATACCAATTTTAGATTTTGCTAAACCTTTATCGATTTCCCGAAGAAATGAACTTCCCAATTGTATATCTTTTTCACTGAACCATACATTTACTCCATTCGATTCTAATAAGTTGTATAATTCCAACGCAGATTCTTTTCTATCATCCCAAGCGTGGCAAAGAAAAATATCTCTAATTTCAGGTTTTTCAGCTCTTTTTTCAACAACTTTTCTGACCGGTGTAAGTGTATTTATCTCCGCTGGCGTATAATAAATTGATGAACCAGATTTTGACCAAGAAGCTTTTTGAGTTCGGCCTTTTGAACTATTATAATTTCCGGATGAAGATGTTTTTCCGCTCGAAGTATAAGAGTAATCATAAGATGGATATGAATATCTAAAACTATATCCTCCGTATCTATTACTACACGCGGGGCAGTTTGCTCGTCCACTTGCTGTTCTGTGTCCTCTTGATGGTGCTGTACATTGTGCCATAATTAATTTTATTTAACCAAATAACTTTAAAAGTATATTATTTTAATATTTAACTACCAGAAAATCAGATGACGTTATCAACTAGTTATCAACGCGACAACCCTAAATAAAAAAAGCGACCACCTTTCAGTGATCGCTTTAAAGTTATTAGACAACTAATGCTCTTCAGTCGTTATTGACCAGATCGTTTTGATTGCGGAACACGAGTTCGTCATCAAAGGCATCCAGTAAAATGATACTGTCTGTAGTTACTTTACCGCTCAGAATTTCTTTTGAGAGTTTATTCAAGACTTCTTTCTGAATGGTACGTTTTACCGGCCGTGCACCAAACTCGGGTTCAAAACCTTTATCTGCCAGGAAGCTGATGGCTTCAGTCGTGGCGTCAAGCGTAATGCCTTGTTTGCCCAGCATACGGGTTACGCCTTTGAGTTGCAGACTTACCACCTTCTCGATGTCTTTTCGCGTAAGCGGGGTAAACATTACAATATCATCAATACGGTTGATAAATTCGGGACGTATGGTTTGCTTTAACATCCCCAATACTTCCACTTTAGCACCTTCCATCGCGGTCTCGGGATCTTTGATGCTCTCAAAGCGCTCCTGTATGATATGACTACCCATATTGGAGGTCATAATGATGATGGTGTTTTTAAAGTCGGCTAAGCGGCCTTTGTTATCAGTAAGTCGACCTTCATCAAGCACCTGCAACAGGATATTAAACGTATCAGGGTGGGCTTTTTCGATCTCGTCAAGCAAAATCACGCTATACGGCTTGCGACGTACGGCTTCGGTAAGTTGCCCGCCTTCATCATAACCCACATATCCCGGAGGTGCACCTACCAGTCGGCTCACACTGTGACGCTCCTGGTATTCGCTCATATCAATACGGGTGATGTTGTTTTCGTCATCAAACAGATATTCAGCCAGCGCTTTGGCGAGTTCGGTTTTACCCACACCGGTAGTCCCCAGGAATAAGAACGAACCAATAGGTCGTTTCTGATCTTGAAGTCCGGCGCGACTGCGGCGAACGGCATCACTTACCGCGATTATGGCCTCATCCTGACCCACCACACGCTTGTGCAAATCGCTTTCAAGATGCAGGAGTTTTTCACGCTCGCTTTGCAGCATCTTGGTCACGGGGATTCCGGTCCATTTAGCCACCACTTCGGCGATGTCTTCACTGGTCACTTCTTCTTTAATCAAGGTGTTTTCACCCTGACTGGCCAATTGCGTTTGCAATTTTTCCAGTTCTTCCTGCGCCTGTTTGATCTTTCCGTAGCGCAATTCAGCCACCAGACCATAGTTTCCTTCGCGCTCGGCACGCTCGGCTTCCAGCTTGTAGTTTTCAATATCCTGCTTGGCATTCTGAATATTATCTACCACATCTTTTTCACTCTTCCACTTGGCGTTGATCTCGTTGCGCTCTTCTTTT
>PAPI01000018.1 GCA_002708845.1 Leeuwenhoekiella sp. | reverse complement strand
TAAGTATTCTTCAATGGCAATTAACTTCAGACTATTCCGTGCTTTCCGGAGGAGGTATTTACGGAAACGACGATAAACTTAAGCCAACCCAACGTTTTTTTAATATCAAACAATTAGGCAAAACACCATCTGGCTTGAGAAGTATACCAGTCACGTCAAATCAAGAAAGTTTGACTGCTGCCGCATTTGGAAGTAAAGAACGTGGACAATATGCCTTACATCTGGTAAATAAAGGTGGTAAGAGACCAATTGAAGTTAATGGGATCCCTTCAAGCATACCAGCTTTTAATGTGTATGTAACAGATCAAAATAATTCTTTTAAAAGAATTAAAAAGGTTCAGGTAAGTAACGGTAAATTAAATCTATTCGCCGAGGGAGGATCTTTCATTTCACTATTCTCTGTTGACGATTGTCTAACCAGGTAGAAAATATGGCTGTTTTACCATTTGGAAAATTATCCTTGTAAATGCGAAAAATAGTAGGATAATTATAATTAGGATCTTTAATTCCATTACCCCATACATTGTGTTTATTAGCCCAGACTCCGGTAAGTAAACTATTATAACCCACAGCAGAAATAGTCGGGGTCTGAGAGTACCCATCTTTTAACCCTCCAACATATGCGTCACTATAAGCACCCTCCCTTGCAATAGAATCTAAATTGAGGGTTGGAGTGCTTTTTAGCATATCAGCTGCAATGCCGTCTACAATGACAAAAACTACTTTCTTAGATTTTTTGGAATTTTGGGTCTCTTGACCAATTATACTTACTGACCATAGACTAATAATTAGAAGGCCAACAAATTTTGTACAATGCATAACTTTGATTTTGTTTGGGTCAAAAGTATGCGGATTGAAAAATAGATTGACCAATCGTTCAATTAAATAATGTTTACTTAAATGTTGTCTTTACGTTATTTGATGAAATGGTATTTTGAAGTTTTCTAAAACTCTATTTTTGACAAATTTTAATGATGGGTAGAAAGAATCTAGGAATACAACGCCGGAAGGAAATTATAATATCATTCTATGAGGTATCTAGAAAGATAGGGCTGGAAAATGCCTCTATCGCTAAGCTAGCTCAACATATGGATATTAGCAAAGGACTTGTGTTGCATTACTTTAAAAATAGAGATGAACTGCTCATTGGCTTAAATGAGTATATTTTGGAACAGCATTTACGAGTTTTCACTTCGGAAAAGAATGAAGCTTTGAGCTCTAAAGAAGAAGTAGAGGTTTTTATAGAAAACCTTTTTACGCGAGCCTGGAACGAATATTTTGATGACGGGGTTTTTTATAGTTGTTATGCTTTGATTTATCGTATTCCAGAGTTTAAAGAAAGTTTCAAGTCTTACCTGCAGCAATTGCATCAGGTACTCCAAGAAAAATTGAAGACTGCTCTGGATAATGATGTGATCAAAAATGAAAATCTAAATGAAGTAACTGAAGTTATCTTCGCTTTGATTGACGGAGCTTATTACTATTTGGGAATGTTTGATGAATCCGGTTCTATTTACAGAGAAAAAGTCAATCTATATGTAAAGCACAGTCTAGGGCTTCTGGATTTTAGAAGTTGAAACATGCTTATCTGAAGTTCTACGTTTATAGAGGGCCAGCAAGGCTATTAGCCCCCAGACACCATTTACAAACACATTTGGATAATCACTTATCAAAAGGGCATTTAAAACATGACAAATGGCTCCTAAACCATTAAGTATGTGATATAAATAGTTTTTTGCAGAAATATTCCAAGCTCAATAGCAAATACGAACAATAAAAATTATAGCACCTATCCATCCAGTATACTCCATCTTTAACTGATTTTAAATTCAATTTGGTATCAAAGATAAAAAAGGCTTTTTGAGGTTTAACCCCTTAAAGTTGATTTCAATATTAAGTTTTTTGCATCGCAATCTAATTCTAGCGTTGTTCTTTAACTAAAGTGTTTTCACCTTTAGAGAATGATAATTTTGAATATTCCTTTTTCAAGAGAGCTATTTGTTTTTGCTCTGATTAAATCAGAATATTTTTACTTAGATTGAGTTGAATGATAGCCTTTTCGAAACAAGTGCTATGGATTTTTTTTTGATTATATTTACACTATCTAATATTGACGGAAGTAACAATTTAAAAACAGGTTCACAATTCGGTTAACAATTGCAGGGTCAATCGTGTTAAGTTCAATAAATACAGGGGTTTACAGATGGGTTCAGATCCTGTCGCGATCACTACAAGAAAGGGACTTCCGAAAGGTAAGTCCCTTTTTCTTTTTTTACGGTTACCCTACACCTGATAACTGGTATTAGATGAATTTTAGTTCGATGTATATTAGGTGGTTGAAGTTTTTATTACTACAAACAGGTAACATTAGAAAATAGTCAGGGCGTCAATAACGACCTGGTTTAAAGAATTCACTAATACTATAACGGTAAAAGTATTTCAAGATTGAGGTGTGTTATTTTCAGGATTTATTACTCGGGAATATTCTGATAATTAACAGCATATTTCAGTACTCTAAAAGGGTGTATGAACTAATTTGCCCTCAATTTTTTAAATACTATAAAATCGCAATACAAAGTGATTAGATATCTAGTTGTTTTAATCTTAATAAACCAATATCAAATCTTTGGTCAGTCTGAAGATGTTATTAACCTATCGCATGATCAATTATTCCAAAAAATAAACAGAACTGATAATATTCTTGAAAAGATTGAATATAGTTTAGCACTAGTCGATTTGGCTAAAAGACAAAACGATATTGAACATCTAAAAACAGGATATTATCTGCTTTCCTACTTCTACAAAAATGAAAATGTACTTAAATATTCGGATTCACTTATAGAAATTGCTGAAAAATCCCCAAACCCATATTTGCCGGGTTCTTCTTATTTTGTTAAAGCGAATTATTACTATGATTTAAGAAATTTTAAGTCTGCCCTTGATAATTACCTTATGGCGAAAAAAACAGCTCTTGAAAATCAAAATCCGGAGTTTGTTTTTAAAGCAAATCAAAGCGTGGCAAATCTTAAAGCACGAATTGAAGACTACGAAAGTGCTTTAGAATTATACCAGGAAAATTTAAGCTTTAAAGCTCAAAATGGTTCTGTTAATGATGTTGATTATTTAAATGTCATTTTTGGCCTTGCCAATGCATATAATCATCTAAAACAACTGGATTCAGCAAACTATTACAATAGAATTGGAATCGAATTAGCCCAGTCACAAAACAATGATTATGAAGTAAATCATTTTAAACTGAATAAGGCAGTAACCTTGTTTTTGGATAATAAACCAGACAGCTCATTACAAATTATTGATAGAATTCAGGATAGCTTTCTAAATAATGAAGGGAATCAAAATTTGCCGGTTTTATACTATTATAAAGCAAAGGCTAACCTCAAAAAAGGAAATACTCAAAGAGGTATTGAGTATTTAGAAAAAGTAGATAGCTTATTTATCAGGACAAATTATATGCTTCCCCAATTACTAGATAGCTATACTTATTTGATAAACTATTATGAGGAAACCAATAACAAAGAAATGCAGCTAGAGAGTATTCAACACTTTATCTACGCAGACAGTATCTTAGATTCAGATTATAGATATTTAAAAGAAAACATTAATACAGATTTTGATATTCCTCAATTATTAAATGCCAAAAACAGACTTATTTCGCAACTGGAGACAAGTAAAAAGCAGACCAAATTATACCTCTATGTTTCGCTTATTGCAGCCGCTGTTCTAATACTATTGTCTTTCTATTTCATTCAAAGATCCAGGGCATTAAAAACCAGGTTTGAAAAATTAATTAAAGCGCCCGAGGATGAAGAAAAGCCTGAAGCAAGCTTGCTCGCAAAAGCGATAAACACTAGCGAAAATCAAAATGATTTATCAAAAGGGAGTTTAGATTTACCTGATGACCTAATTAGTGCAGTAGTGGAGAAACTTTCCGAATTTGAGGAAAAGCAGGTTTTTTTAGATCAAAACTTAAACCTTAAAAAATTGGCAGATAATATAGGAACCAACACCAATTACCTTTCTAAAATTATCAATTGGCATACCAATTCCAATTTTAGCACGTATTTAAACGAGTTAAGAGTAGACTATGCTTTTCACAGGCTAAAGAATGATCCTAAATTCAGAAGGTATACTATTAAAGCTGTAGCATTCGAGTCTGGGTTCAAAAGTTCGGAGTCTTTCTCAAAGTATTTTTACAGGAAATATGACATCTATCCGTCTTACTTCATTAAAAGTCTAAATAAATCGTAAATAACTGTTTGTAGATTATTGGACTTAAATACCCTGCATTGCAAGTACAAAATTCAAATTTCACAGAAAATTTTTGTTTCCCTCTTATAAGAATTGATAAATCTCCCTGCCGGAAGCCTGATTAATTCTGTTACATAAAGGCAAAAGTATAATAGTAGGAGTACAATAGAAGCAGTCTGTGTTGCTTTATCTTTTTAGTCTCCACTGATTTTAAACCTCCTAAAGTCGGTTTTCATTCGCTTCAGAAAGGCTAAATCTCTTGATGGCTGCGCTTCTTTTTAAACTTACGCCCGTACCAAAGTAATATACCGGTTACGGGAAGACTGGCGGTAATTAAACTGGCCAGGAAGGCGATTATTTTTCCGCCAATCCCACCTATGGCTCCAATGTGAATATCGTAATTCATACGAAGTATTTTTTCTGCAACTCCTGCATCTTTATATTTTCCATAAACACCGGGCGTTTCCAATTCTTCTAAAGTGTTTTGGTCAAAAAAACGATAATCATTGTTATAATAAAGGCCTTCACTATTCGTGATTTCGACATAAATACTCTCATCCTTTGTTGCAGGATAATGCAGTTCGTAGGCTACAGCATCAGGAGACTCCCGCTTTAATTTTACGATAAGTGTATCTATCGGGGCTAATCTTCCCTCAGTAACGTTGTTTTGTGCCGTGTTTTTTGGTATAACGAATGCAGCAACCTTATCACCTCCAGCAGTTTTATAGACCACATATTTAAGCCAGTTATACGAAATAATACAGCCTGTAAAAGCAAGAACCAAAGCAATACTACAGATATAAAAGCCCACAACCGTGTGCAGGTCAAAATTTTTCCGTTTCCATCTGGTGGTTTTCTTCCAGTCAAATTTAATGCGCTGCTTTAAATGCTTTCTTTTTTTGGGAATCCAAAGAATGAACCCTGAAATAATTATCAGAATAAAAATTAAAATGGAAGCACTAACAACTTGTTCTCCAATATTTTTTGGTAACCAGAGTCGCATATGCCCTTTAAGAACAAATGCAAAAAAGCCACTCAAATGGTCCTTTAGATAGAGTGTTTCACCAGAATACGGATTGAAAAAAATGCTCTTATAAAATTCCGGCTCTGCATCATAAAAGATCACTTCTATAGCCTCGTCGGCTTTGCCGTATACGACACCATGAATAGTATTCTCAGGAAAAATCGCGTTCGCTTTGGCTTTAATGGCTGTAGGAGTAATCATAGCCTCATTTTGAGGTGCTACCTGTTTGTAATCGTCGTTAAGGCCTTCAATCTCGTCCTTAAAAACCCAGCAGCAGCCAGTAATAGCCACGATAAAAACGATGACCCCGGTTACCAGTCCCAGAATTTTATGAAGTTGAAATACAAACTTTTTAAAAGACATTCAGTGGTATTTAAAAGCCGGAAATGTGGACGAAGCACTTTTCCGGCCAATTATTTTATTTAAAAGGTATACGAAATATTTGCCAGAAGTGCTCTGGGCTGTTGCGGGTTGATTGTTGTCCAGCCTTTATAGTACTCTTTATTAAAAGCATTATTCAGCTTTAGCGAAACGCGATAGTGTTTGGCCTGATAGAAAACGGAGGCATTAGCAATCGTATAAGACGGCAAAATAAAGTCGCCAGTATTTGCGTAGTTGATCGCGAAGCGCTCACTGGCACCGTTAAAGCCAAAACCGATACCAAAACCATCAAGCTGACCTTGTTGAAACTCATAACTGGACCAAAAATTATATAAATTTTTTGGGCCTGCCTCAAGTGGTCTCTTGTTTAAGATATTGGCATTATCAGATTTGGTGGTTTCACTATCATTATAGCTATATCCTAATCGCATATTTAAACCATCAAGAGGGTTTACATTTACCTCAAATTCAAAACCACGGCTCACTACCTCACCTCCCTGAATTCTATTGAAGGGCGAATCAGGGTCTGTGATTACTCTATCGGTAACCGTTATGTCATAATAGCTTAGTGTTGCATTCAGCCTGTTGTTGAATAAATTGGTTTTTATACCGAATTCGATCTGATTTGCTTGTTCAGGATCAAACGTTTTTAGGGTTTGCGGTCCATCTTCTGGATTTCCTACCAGTTGTGGAGCCACATTGGTAAAACCGTTTTGATAGTTAGCAAAAACAGCCAGCTCATCTTTTATAGGCTGAAAAACAACGCCTGCTTTTGGTGAAAGGGTAGTCTGATTGTAACCGTCATCGGGATCTAAAAAACTACCTTGATTATCAAAATGGTCTAGTCGTAATCCCAGCATTACCGAAAAGAAATCTGTAAAATCGATGACATCTGAAGCATAAGCGCTAAAAATAGAATACGATGATTTGGCATTGCTCACACCGGCATTAGCCAGTGCAGCATCAACAGCAGCGCTCGATAGTGGAAAAGTCTTTGATTCTACCACATCTGCTGTTAGGGGATTATCCAGACTGGCTTGTTCTCCGTTTGGTTTTATATTACCAAAGAAAACATATCCCGTACTGTTATCCGTTTGAGTTTCGTTAAAATAATCAAGACCAACAACCACGCGATTGCGGAACGTTCCGGTTTTAAAATCTCCGGTGAAGTTTTGTTGAATATCAGTGGTTTGTGTATTTGCATTTTGCTTATTGATCAGACGGGAATAGGTATTACCTTCTAATATCCCATAGTCAAATAAATAACTGTAATATCCGGTAGTAGAAGTGGTACTCTTAGACAATAAAGTCTGCGACTGCCACGCATCAGAAAGTTTATAGTCCATCTCGAGACGATAATTCTGAGTTGGATTTTTAAGCGATAAATTGTTACTGGTAAAGGATAATTTATTGTTATAACCCAATTCTTCAAGATTTGACGCTTCAGTTGGAGCACTTCGGTTTGAGAATAAAAAGGTAGGATTGGTTTGCTCTGCTTTGGTGATTTCGCCATAAAAAGAAAATGAAAGACGATTATTCACCCGATAGGATAGGGAAGGAGCTACAAAAAATGATTCTCTAAAACCAGCATCCTGAAAACTTTGTTCAGTTGTATAGGCTGTATTTAACCTGAAATACAAATCATTTTCTTTACTCAGGGGCGTATTAAAGTCTCCGACAATTTGATTTAAACCATAAGAACCAGAGGTAAATGCAACTTCACCTCCTGTACCTAGGTAAGGTTTTTTAGTCACCACATTTATAAGACCACCATATGAACTTATTGCGTTACCAAAAAGCGTTGCTGAAGGACCTTTTAGAACTTCAATGCGCTCAATATTTGCGGGATTGATGGTTCCGTTAGTTAGACCGGGCAAGCCATTTACCAACTGCGGTTGCACAGAGAATCCGCGTAGTGCGTAGTAACCGGCACCATCACCACCTCTTCCGGTAGAAGCCCAAAGTTTTTCAACACCGGTTGCGTTTTTAAGTGCATCATCAAAATTGGTTACTACCTGAGATTGTAGTAATTCATTAGTAATTGTACTGTAAACCTGCGTGTTTTCGAGATCTTTTAAAGGTAGTTTAGCTACATAGGCTGTTTTTCTTCTTGAAAATTTATTTCTTCGAGTTCCTTCGATCACAACCTCATTAAGAATCTCATTCCCTTCGTATAGCGTAATATTTCCAAGATCGAGAGTTTGAGAGGCATTGAGGTTTATCTCTAAATTTTTAGTGCGAAAACCCAGATACGAAAGGCTGAGTGTATAATCACCTGCCTGCAGTTCTTCAAATTCAAATATTCCGTCAGGATTGGTTTGAGTTCCCAAAGCGGTATTATTGAGGATAACATTTACTCCAGATAGGGTTTTTCCTGTATTATCGGTGACAATACCCTTTAAGGAACCAGTTTGACCAAAGCACCAGCTTCCTATAAACAACACGAACGTTGTGAGAATAATTTTCATTTGTTTTTATTTAGACTTGTTATAAATAATTTGTTTTGGCAAATGTATTATTCACTTTTAAACCGTCCAAATTATTTAGATAAATTCTAAATAGAAATTATTGCTCTGTGCTAATCTCAAACAAGGTGGGTGGGCTCAGCCTATTTAATGTCAGAGATTTATGCTGCAATTTAAAACTGATTTTTTTTAAATTTTGTTTTACCGAAGATTCTGAGCGTGAGATCTTTCACATTCGGGTTCTATATGAATGGTAATATGAGAGATTTCGGGGAGTTTGTCCTGTAGTTTATCCTGAAGTTTGTGAGCCAAAACATGACCGCTGTTTACGCTGATTTCACCATCAACAATGGCATGTAATTCTACTAGATATTTCATCCCAGCTTTACGTACAAAACACTTTTCAGTTCCGCGTATACCTTCAACAGTAAGAGCAACCTCGCGTATATTTTCAACTACGTCATCGTAGCGATGCTCGTCCATAATTTCGCCCAAAGCAGGCCGAAAAATGAGGTAAGCATTGTACAGGATAAATGCTGAAGCAAATAAGGCCGCCCAGTCATCTGCTGTTTCAAACCCTTTTCCAAATACCAGTGCGATTGAAATACCAATAAACGCCGTTACTGAAGTTACCGCATCACTGCGATGATGCCAGGCATCTGCCCTGAGCGCCGAGCTGTTAGTCTCTTTACTCTTGCGGATTACATAACGATAGGAAGCTTCTTTCCAGATAATGATAATCGCCAAAACGATTAGGGTCCAGGCTTCCGGCACTTTATGTGGTGTTCTGATGTTTTCTATACTCTCATAAGCGATTACGGTTGCCGATGTGACCAGAAAGGCAACAACCAGAAAGGTGATCAGGGGTTCAATACGCGAATGCCCGTAAGGATGATTTTCATCAGGAGGGCGTTGCGCATACTTAAAACCAATTAAGACGAAGAAAGAAGAAAAAATGTCTGCCGTAGATTCAATTCCGTCTGCGATAAGCGCATACGAGTTACCAAAAATACCGGAAATAAATTTTATGGCAGCCAGAACGGTATTGCTTAAAATGCTGAAATAAGTTGCTTTAATAGCAGATTTTTCCGGGGTATTTGACATAAATCCTGAAAATAAAAGGAGATAACAAACCTATTTTATTTATTTCAGGAAGGCTCAGGAAATTTGTTAATCTATTAAAATATCAGATATCAAAATAGTTAAGACTGTTTATTCAGAAAGAGGTTTTGCTCCTGATTTATCTTCAGCCATTAAAAAAGAGACAAGAGCACTGAGTTCTTCCTTAGAAAGTGCACCACCATAAGCCGGCATGTTTTCCGCACCATTTACAATACGGATTATGATCTGTTCACGGGTAAGTCGGTTTTGCACCTGCGTAAGTTCGGGACCACGTATACCGCCATGACTGTTTATCTTATGGCAATACAGACATCCCACTGTGTTAAAATATTCGATTCCTTTTTCCTGCTCCTCAGTCGCCTGAGGAACGCTTGTGTATTCTGAAAGCGGTTCGGCATCAAAATGGGGTGACCAGGGTGCGCGTATACCTATATACCACAACGAGCAAATACTAAGGATGATAAAACTCACTCCTGCGATAGCCCAGGGTCTTCGTAATGGACTGCGCTCTCCTTTATTAGACAAAAACGGAATGGCAAAAAGTAATGTTCCGCCAATTAACGGACCAAAAAAGATGACATAGGACTCTATTTGCCTGGGCATTAGAGCGAAAAGTGCAAAAATCCAGGTGAAGTACCAGTCGGGTTTAGGATCTGCATTGACGTTAGTCAAATCAGGCGGAGAGGTAAGTGCGGGAGCGCCTACAAACCACGCCAGCGCCACCAGAATAATCAAGACCAAAGCACTAAATACCGCGTCCCGCCAAATGGCATCCGGGAAAAAGGGCACACCTTTTTTCTGAAGCATATTTTCATACCAGGTCCGGTAAGTCTTAGGGTCTACCAGACGACCAATTTTTGGAGGTTCTGAAATTCCGTTTCTAAAAACCAAAAACAGATGATAGCCCACAAGCATAAACAGAATGGCCGGAAACAAAAAAACGTGCATGGCAAAAAACCGGTTGAGTGTTTCGCCTCCAATAGTTGATCCTCCCAGAAGAAAATAGGCTATAGAATCACCTATGATCGGGATTCGTCCCATTTGCTCGGCTGCGACCACTGCAGACCATACGCCGTTATTATCCCAACGCAGTAATTGTCCCGTAAACGCCATTACTATAGTTATTGCCATCAGGAATACGCCGGTAATCCAGCTCATTTCTCGTGGATATTTATACGCTGCAAAAATGTAGACGCGTATCATATGCATTCCCATTAAAAAAACCATTCCCGAAGCTCCCCAGTTGTGAAGTCCGCGAATAAAACTTCCTAAAAACGCCTGATTCTCTATGTATTGAAGCGAAGTGTAGGCCACATCTGCAGAAGGCTGATATAAAAAACTAAGCGCAATACCCGTTACTACCTGAATAATAAGACAGAATAAAGTAGCACTTCCCCAAACGTAATTCCAGGCCGATCCGGGTGGCACGAGGTGGGTTTTAAGCGGTTTCATGAGTTCGCTAAAACCACCGCGGTCGTCTGCCCATTTCCCGAGTTTGTGTAGTACTTTTTTCACACGAATAATTTTAGTTTCAACATTTAATTAACCGATTAAAGCCTCGAAATACAGACTTTACGATGACATATTTGTAATGGGTAGCGCCTCTGTTTCCAATTCTATGTTATTGTTTTTGATTCGCACGGGATAGGTATATAAGCCACGCGGAGGAGGTCCGGCAGCCCGTGTACCGTCTTTATAGTATACGCCGCCGTGACAGGGACACATGAATAGCTCGGCTTCTTCTTCCCAGCGTACCGGGCATCCCAAATGTGCACAGTTTACAGAAAATGCCGTTAATTTATCGTTTTCCTCCCGTCTGATATAAGCCGCAGAATAGGCAATTTTACCACTCCATTGATACGGCGATGGATTTTCAAAAGAAACCATTTTGGTTTTACCTACTTCAAAATCGTCTAATAAACCAACCTTTCGCCAGGCAGATGTCTTTTTACGCGTGACCGGGTCAAGCATTGCTGTTATCAAAGGGAAAGCCAGTATAGCTCCTACCAGAGAACCTATACCCACACTTATTTTGGTTAAAAAACTTCGGCGACCTGCAGTTTTGCTAAGCCTTTCCTCCAGGTTTTCGTTTTCACAGTTACAAGCCATGATCGTTTTGTTTAGGTAATTCTTTATAAAGTTCTTTGATCCATCCGGTTAATGCTACGCTAAACAGAATAAGGCCTATGCCGCTGATGATCCACGAGGTCAAAATTCCCCAAAACATAAATACAACTCCCAAAGCCAGAAAAAAGGGCCAATAAGTGGGTTTGGGTAATTTTTCTGGCTGTGCCTTAATGTCTTTTGAAACTTCGTTTGCCATTTTTAGTCTTTTGAAATTTTTACAGCTGCAACTGTAGATTCTTCTGCCGTCTCCCCGTCATACCACTTGAGCAGGATGTTCACCGATTCCATCACATACAGAATACAGCCCGGCACCCACATCAACATACCAGCGAGTTCCTGATCGTTGCGTAAACTCATCGGTAAGGGATTGCGTAAGGTGTTAAATATGGGAATTGCTTCTACCGCAGCGGCCGAATTTGCCGAAAACACAACATACAGTCCCAGAGTAGAACAACTCACACAGGCGGTAAATAAATAGACCACCCGTTTTAACGGAGCCAATCTGCCTGAATCTAGTGGGTTGAAAACCGGTAAATAGAATAAGAGTCCTGCAATAACTAAAAGTGCAAAACTCAAACCGGATGGCATTGCAGTTACCCAACTGCCTGCGGTAGCATTAATACCACATATAGCGGTACCCGTTTTGGCCGAAAGTAGCGCTGCACTAAAAAAATGACCGCCCCACATCGCAACAGCTCCTAGAAGCCAAAGAAGGAGATAGGTATTTTTCACTTTGTTTAAAACCGAAACTAACCAACTGCTTTGTAATAGGCTATTGGGTAAAGCTTTTAATAACAGTATGGGGGTAATCATCAACAATATAATGTGCTGAAGCATAACAATGCTGTGCAGACCAAAAGAGGTAAGCTTTGCAAGCGGTGAACCTAAAGCCAGGTAAATCAGGATCAGGCTCAAACCAAAGGCCAGCTTTTGAAGTTTACGGGTATCAAAAAATATTAAGTAGGAAACAAACAGTACCATGACCGCGAGAAATCCCGGAACAGACCAGTTGTCGATATTAAAAAAGTAACCTGTAAAACTCATAACAGCGGTGTTATATAGACAAAATAGAAAACAAAAATCCAGACCACATCTACAAAATGCCAATAGGTATCTACTCCTTCAATTCCTGCAAGGGTAACGGGCTTCATTTTGGTAAATGAAACTCCAAAGAGAATAGATAAAGCAATGATACCTAATATTACGTGTAATCCGTGAAAACCGGTCAACGTAAAAAAGCTTGAACCAAAAACATCCTTATTTAAGGTAATTTGTTTGTGATACAGACCAATATACTCGGTAATCTGACCAACCATAAAAACAGCTCCCAGAAGTATAGTAAGGGCCATAAACAGTTTAAATGTCTGGTTGTTTCCTTTCTTTAATGCTCTTTTACCAAAAATCAGGGTTACGCTGCTACCTACAAGGAATAGCGTAAAAATACCTGTGCGCATCGCATCCAAATTGGCTGCAACCGTGTCTGTCGCGTTTGTGAAATTTCGGTAATAAACATACGCGATAATCAGCGCGATGAAAAAGAACGCTTCTGAAGCGATTAAAAAAAGAACCAGTAATTTTCCTTTATCTTTCATCAGTTCAATTTTTTATCGGGGTTATCAGGATGTTTGAGATCCCACAAAGGCCGTCTGCTATGTACAGGTGGCAGGCTTGTAAAGTTTTGCAATTGGGGTGGGGAAGTGGTTGCCCACTCCAGCGTCCACGCCTCCCATGGATTATCATCGGCTTGTCTGGGTTTTTTAAGAGTCACGTAGATATTCCACAGAAAAGCAGCAATCCCAGCAAACATAAAAATAGCGCCGAGAGAAGAAATTAAATTTAAAACCTCCCAGTACGATAAATCTACAGGATAGGTGTATACGCGTCTGGGCATTCCTAAAATTCCAAGGACGTGTTGTAATAAAAAGGTCATATTAAAACCGAGTACAAAAAGCCATAAGTGCCATTTACCCAGTTTTTCAGACAAATGTCTTCCGCTGATTTTAGGAAACCAATAAAAGATTCCGGCAAAAATCCCAAAAGCGGTTCCGCCCAGAAAAACATAGTGTATATGTGCTACCACATAATAGGTATCGGTAAGTTGCCAGTCTATGGGAACAATCGCGAAAGATGCACCGCTCAAACCACCAATTGTAAAGTCTATTAAGAAGGCCATCGTAAACATCATTGATACGGTCATACGTATACTGCCTTTGTACATCGTGCCAATCCAGTTAATCACTTTGATACCGGTAGGAATACCTATAAGCATAGAGCTCGCTGCAAAGAATCCGTTAACGGTGTTACTCATTCCGGCTGCAAACATATGGTGTATCCAAACGCCAAATGCGAGTAGGGCGATGGCAACGGTAGAAGCGGCTATAAATTTGTAACCAAATATGGGTTTTCTTGAAAATACAGGGATCACTTCAGATATGATACCGAAAGCAGGAAGTGCAAGAATGTAAACTTCAGGATGCCCGAATGCCCAGAAAAAATGTTGCCACAAAATCGCTGAACCTCCTGTGGAAGGAATAAAGAAATGGGCATCAAACTGGCGGTCTATGAGCATCATAAACAAACCGGCATTGAGTAACGGGAATGCAGCCAATAATAAAAAGCCATTTATAAAAATCATCCACGCAAACAGCGGAAGCATATTCAGCTTCATTTGTGGGGAGCGCAAGGTGAGTACCGTAGTAACAAAATTGAGTCCTGCTCCTATGCTGCCCATTCCGGTAAGTATAAGACCTACCAGATAGTAGTCTACTCCCGCAGTAGAGGAATAGTTGTTTTCACTTAAAGGTGCATAATTAAACCAGCCCGCATCAGGAGCGCCACCTGAAAAAAAACTGAAATACATTAAAAATCCACCCATACAAGTCATCCAGAAGCTGAAGGCATTTAGACGCGGAAAAGCCATCTCATTTGCTCCAATCATCAACGGTAGCAGGTATGTTGCAAGACCAATTAAAGCAGGCATCAGGGCCAAAAATATCATCGTGGTCCCGTGCATGGTAAATATTTGATTGTAGAGCTCGGGGGAGATTAAATCATTATCAGCACTGGCCAGCTGCGCTCTGATGATCATCGCCTCTATACCTCCAATCAAAAAGAAGAATAGCGCCAGCCAGAGATACATAATCCCAAGCTGCTTGTGATCTACTGAAGAGATCCATATGAGTTTACCGCGACCGGTATTTAGAGCCGGCAGTTGATCATCGTCTTCAGGAATATCTATAAAAAGACTCATTTCAGGTTGTATATATATTCAGTCAATGCTTCTATTTCATCTGGGTTAAAAATGAAATTAGGCATTTTAACTCCTGGTTTTACATTTTGTGGATTGGTAAGCCATTCCTTTAAATTTTCCCGAGTGACCGGTTTCATATCGCTTAAGAAGCGTTTACGGCTTCCAAAATGCGTTAGATTAGGTCCTATATTTTCAGAGAACGGGGTACCATTTATGCCGTGACAATTGGTACATGTTTTTTGCTCAAAAAGCGCTTTTCCTTTATCAAAAAGTGGCGTAGCTTGAGTAATAACCGGTTCTAACTGACTTTCGGTCCATTTTTTGAAATCTTCTTCTGTGTCTGCGACTACACGGATTCGCATGCGGGCGTGCTCAATACCACAAAACTCGCTACAGGCTCCCAAATATTCCCTGGGTTTATCCGCATAAAGCCAAATGTAGTTTTTAAGACCGGGAATCATGTCAATTTTTCGACCCAGTGCCGGTACCCACCAGCTGTGAATCACATCTGCAGAATTAACCTCAAGCAAAATGCGCTTTCCTACCGGAATATGAATTTCATTTGCCGTAAGAACCCCACTTTGCGGGTATTTGGCTTCCCACCACCATTGGTGTCCTGTAATTACGAGGTCTGGTTTGGGGTTTTCAGGGATGTCCTGTATTTGCTGCATCGTATTGATGCTCATTATTAGAAAAAAAGCGGTAATACAAATGGCCAGAATAAGTATAAACAACTCAAATTTATGGTTGATTTCCTTCTGTTCAGGAAGTTCATCCGGTTGTTTAGCACGGTACTTTTTAGAAAAATAATAGGTAAAAAATATAACCAGAAAAAGAATGCAACCAGCGGCTATACCAAAATAGGTATAGAGTTGGTTAGTCGAAGCATCTGTGTTAGTCCAGAAGATGGAAGTAAAGTTTTTAATCATAAGCATTCCAGAGTTTGCCCGGATTATATCCCAGTATTCTATTTTGAATTGGCAAACGTAAACCCAGACTGATGATTATCCTGTACACAGACCGAACAAAGAAAAGTGTTATATGGGATTACAAAGCAGTGACAATTTATCAATAAATGACTTATAAATCCAAAAAGAATTTAACATAAAAATAAGAATTGATTTCAAAGTTAATAAAGGCTTTATTTTCAGGTTTTTGAAAAACAGTACTTACCAGAATTAATCTACTTAAATTGATTTCTTATAGTCGTTTTTATATATCAATTTTAAAAGGCTCAAACGTCTAAAGTATTTTTATACAGTTCTTTTTCCTAAACTTGTCTTATTACTCGATAATCGAGATTAAATGCTTTCGAGACTTGTCTTGAACTATAACATATTTTCTAATAAATCTCTCACTGAGCTTACCTTGAGATAATTTACTTCGTAATTTATGAGTATTGCAATACCTGTCGCATTAGTTTTAATGGGCTTCGTTATTTATTCCTTTAGCCGTTCACGCTCGAGAAAAAAAGCAGATTTTCCGGTCCATTGGCATCAACTCTTAAATGATCACGTGCACTTCTATAAAGAACTACCTGAAGCTGAGCAGAAGCGCTTTCAACAACGCGTGATGACATTTTTAAGTGAAACCTATCTAGAAGGTGTTGGTTTTGACCCGGATGAGCTCGACACAGTTCTGGTTGCTGCAAGTGCCGTAATACCGGTATTTGCTTTTAATGAATGGCATTATACCAATTTGAGTACGGTATTGATTTATCCTGATCACTTTAATGAAGATTTAAATTATGATTCTTCAGAGAAGGAGCGTTTTATAGCTGGGATGGTGGGGACAGGCCGTTTTGAACATCAGATGATTTTATCCCGAAAGGCCTTACACGATGGATTTGAACGCAAGCGCGATATGCAAAATACGGGGATTCACGAGTTCGTACATCTTATAGATAAGGTAGATGGAGTTACAGATGGAGTTCCTGAGCGATTGATCGAACATAGTTATGTTGTTCCCTGGTTGAAGCGCATTCATAAAGAAATGGAAGAAATTAATGCAGATCACTCTGATATACGTAATTATGGCGGCACCAATGAGGCTGAGTTTTTTGCCGTGGCATCAGAGTATTTTTTTGAACAACCCAATAGAATGAGGGTTCAGCATCCGGAGTTATACAAAATGCTTCAGGATTGTTTTCATATCAAACAATAATAATTTCAAACTTGACCGAGTGGTTTCTATCCTTTGAAGATTTTAATTAAGACATTAAATTTCAGGTAGATTTGTGAAATAGCGTTTTTCAAGAAATAATAGATAACCTAGTTTTCAGAATACATAGTCCTTTAAAATTTATAGTAATCAACTTCAATATTCCCAAAAAAATTAAAAACTTCTTTTATGCCTTTTAATAGATATAGAACTTTTTTGGCTGTTTTAATATGGTCGATGCTTGCTTGTATTTCGTGTAAAGAAGAAAAGCAAAATTCAGCAAATACTAAAACAACCTCCAATACTACAAAGCAAAAACAACTGGAATTATTGGTAGAGCAACCAGACACGATAAAAACCCCTGAAGGAATGGTTTGGGTTTCGGGTATTCGTTTTACACAGGGGGCAACTGCGGATGATGACCTGGCCTTACCTCGTGAAAAACCTGCACACCCGGTTGAAGTGGATGGTTTTTTTATTGATAAAACTGAAGTTACCAATGCTCAGTTTGAGGCATTTGTTGATGAAACGGGATATGTAACCGTAGCAGAACGTCCTGTAGATTGGGAAGAAATGAAAAAAGATCTACCTCCCGGAACTCCAAAACCGGCAGATAGCATCCTGCAACCCGGCTCTTTAATATTCAACAGAAAGGCTGAAGGAATAACTGATTTACGAAATTATGCACAATGGTGGGAGTGGAAAACAGAAGCCAATTGGAAGCACCCTCAGGGGCCCGATACGTCTATTGAAGGTAAGGACGATTATCCCGTTGTGCACATTACTTATGAAGATGCATTGGCGTATTGTGAGTGGGCTAATCGTAAGTTACCCACAGAGGCTCAATGGGAGGCTGCTGCTCATGGTAAAATGCACGGTGGGATCTACACCTGGGGTGATGATGAGAGTGAATTAACTAAAAAGGCAAATACCTGGCAAGGAGATTTTCCAAACAAAAATCTGAAAGAAGACGGATTCTCCTATGTAGCTCCGGTTGCCTCTTTTGATCCTAATTCTTTAGGAATATATGATATGGCTGGTAATGTTTGGGAGCTTACGCAAGACTGGTTTTCTATAAATTATTACGAGAGCCTTGCAGGTAACGTAGTGCGCAATCCAAAAGGGCCGGCACAGTCCTACAATCCTGAAAACCCCTACCAACAGGAAAAGGTTATTAAAGGAGGATCGTTTTTATGCGATGAATCCTATTGTGCGAGTTATCGTATTTCTGCCCGAATGGGGCAAACTCTCGATTCTTCTTCAGATCATACTGGATTTAGAACAATAGCAACTATGGATCAATTGACCAAATAAGTGATTTATTGCTGAAAAAACGCTAATCGAAAAAGAATCAAGAGATGCTTTAAAAAAACCAAATCAGTAGATTTTGATTTGAAATCTTGAATTAGCTCAGCGCTTTCTCAATATCTACGGCGATAATTTTTTTTCGCAAAACATATACCAGTTGCATATTTGTGGTGCAACCCTGGCTTTTGCGTAAGGTTTTAAGTTTTTTCTCAATGCTTCCCATTGAATGGGCACTAAATCCAAAATAGCCCAGAATAACTGGTAAATCTGAAACTTTGGCTCCGTGAGCTAATGCGCTAATAAGATATAGCTCGTAATCTGAAATTTTTCTTGGTTCTGACATTTTTAAAAATATAGGGATTTTACAAATGTAGTCTAAAGATAGTAATCATTAAGTTCTTAATCCTGTGAATGTTTCATCTTCTTAAAATAGAGTTCTGTTGAATGCGAATGGGATGAGACCGTTACATATAGTTCTGAAAAGCTTTTTCTACTTGTGTAAAGTAAATGGTATTTTTTATCTATAATGTCTACGCCTACTTTTTCACATATTTCAAATTTTGGTCCCGAGCTGCCTGGTATAATATGCACAAAACAACATATTCACGATAAATTGATCATCGAAGCCAAACAAAAATTATCAACTACTAATCAATCCATAAGCCAAATTGTCTATGAAATAGGCTTTGAGCATTGGCAATCTTTTAGCAAATTGTTTAAATGTAAAACTGCGGTTACACCTTCACAGTTCCGAGAATCATTTAATTGAAAGTAAGTCTAAGCAACGATTATATCGTCTCCGCTAGCCTTTAATAAGAGAATGCTTAAAAATTTATTTGCTGGACTGAAGTTTGTACTTTCTTTAATAGAGCTACATTGGTAAAAGTTTTAATTTTAAATAATGAAACTTTATTATAACTTCTTTACCATCTTTCAATTACCACCGGGTACTCAAAACCCCGATGATAACATTCCTGTAGATTTCAACGAACCCTTTGATCTTATAGTTTTTGTCATCCTGCCCGTGGTACTTATAGCTTTGTACATCATTTGGAGAAAGAAACGCAAGGGGAGGAGGGATTGAGGCTATTTAGATATTCCGCCTTTTCATTAACCCACTTTCAGTTATCGGTTTGGGTGTTCATATTAGCTGAACTTATATTTTAATAGTCACTTTTTCACCGGCTTTGACCATTTTGTTAATAAGCTCAACTCCATTTATATAAATTTTTGTGTCAATTTTATCTTGTATCAACTCCAGGTTAATTGAAATGGCGTTTTTACCGATATATAGATTTTTGAGACTTAAATTGGATAGATCTTCATTTAGTTGTGGTGTAATACTAAAAGAATTGAACTCAGTTTGCTCAAATGACAATATCCCTTCAATAATTAATCTACAATACAAAGCACTCTCTGCGGAAAGGTGTTTCATATTATTCTCAGGAAAAGCTTCTATAGGGTAGGGTACGTGATCTCCTAATAGTCTTTTATTTGAGTAATCAACTAACTTTTTAAGAGACTGATCAAATAATCCAGCTTTAAAGGTTCCTCTTAAGGCATATAAAGTTCCTCTGTCCCAAAAAACATCGGGCTCAGTTGAGCCGGGATTTAGTTCAACTAAAACCCCATTTGCTGTCCAAAGTTTTTCGAGAAGTGCATTGGCAGTTGCTTCCGCTCTTTTTTCGATTCCCATAACCAGCGGTAAACAGATCCAATGTCTGAGATGGGTATTTCCTTTAAAATAACGATAGGTATTTAGGCCTTCTATGTTGTCTCCAAAGTACTCCTCGATAGCATTAGCCATTTCAACACTGCGCTTTAAATACTGAGAAGACAACTTATGAAAACCAAGTTCTTTTGCAAGGTATGAGGCATTTAGTAGTCCTCCATAGTACAACGAATTTGTTGAAAGGTTTGCTTCTCCTGTAGATATTCTGCCTTCCATCTCATCTGTTTCTGATAAAACAATCCCTTCTTTATTCCTGTTATTTTGGCAATAGTTGAGGCTCCACTCAATTAACGGCCATATCTTTTTGGCAAACTTTTCATCAGCATTTCGTAGTAAGAACTGGGACGCTCCGTATGCGATCATAGCGGCATCTCCTCTGTCTTTACCGCAGGAGGGGAGCTCACCATCAATCTCAAATGAGTAGCATATTGGAGAAGAATCTTCAGGAATATTTTTTAAGAACATGAGATAGGCATTTTTTGCTGCTTCAATACCCGTTTTATAGCCTAAAAAAGGGAAGAAAGGACCGCTGTATTCCGCCTGATCATTTGCCCAAATACCTATGTAATAATTACCTCCTCCGGGTGAATGTACCAATCCCATTTTTGACTCAAAAATACTTTCAGAAGCACGTATTTTTGAAAAATAGAAAAGCTGATCTATTACAGGATTTGACGTTTCTAAAACAAGATTTTCTTCAATTTTTTGGAGAAATTGATTCCGTTCCTTTTCAATTTCCTCGTATTTAAAGCCTTTTATAGGTTCTTGATCAATAGCTGCAGAAAAATAGAGCGTGAAATTATAAGATGAGTGGGGGAGCAGGTTAATTGTGCTATCAGCATCATTATAAACATGACTGGTGTACTTTCCCTTGTATCCTCTCAGTTGATCAAGCGTATCTGTCTTACCGATCTGTAATTCTTTTATTTTGTCACTCGTATTTATTAATTCCCAATTTTCCACAAATACTCTTTGATTCATAGATGAAAACAGGGTTCTTTTAAGAATTATCTCCTGTACCGGAGTATGGTAAAAAGTAATTTTACCATTAATCTTTACAGAGTCGACTTTTTTGAATACCAAATTAGAACCTCCTTTTGAAATTGTTGGTTCAATTTCATCTGCGTAGACTTTCTTATAATATGCTCGGTATTTTCTCCAATCTTCCTCAATAGTTCTTAATTGCGGATATATAATTTCACGCTTTAGACTTAGTTCTTTATCCTTATTAACATCGTAGTAAATTATTGCGGAAATCTTTTTTCCAGACATTTCGATATTATCTGCATGTGGATAGGAATCAGTTGTGTTTACATTCCAAACAATGCTTTTTGAAGGAGAAATGTTCCAATAGTTATCTTTTTCCTGAGCGTGACTTTTTAGCAAAAAGAAGTTTAAGAGTAGGACTAACAATAAGCTTATCTGCTTTTTTATCATTTTAATAATTTTAGATTCAGAAATAATTCTTTTATAAAAGAGTTTAGTGCAAGAAAGAATATTTATAATTGATACTAATTCTAGTTCAATAACCATGTCTCTTGACCTTGTTTACTAATTGGATGGAACTTTGAGTCGGATAAAAAAATTAATCGATTAGGTTTATTAATGTTCAGCTAGGCACATTTTAGTATGCTTTTCTATTTATTTCAAACATCCATTGATATGCTAGTGTTTGGAATCATTGATAAACTCTGACGGACTTTTCTTGAACTGTTTTTGGAAGTTACGGCCGAAACTTGTTTGAGAGCGATAACCCACATCTTCCGCAATTTCAAAGATTTTTTTATCAGTGGTTTTTAATAAAAAAGCGGCTTTTTTTAGCCTAGTCGTATTAATCAGTTCATTTGGACTAACTTCTGATAATTCTTTGACTTTACGATATAAAGTAGATCTACTCATATTCATGAATTTTGCAAGCGATTCTACATTAAGATTGGGATCTTTCATATGGGACTCAATAATATGATCCAGTTTGGAAATGAAATCCTGATCTGAGGCAGATAGTGAAAGGGATTTTAAATGGGCGAGGGGACTGTTGCTGTAATGATCTAATATAGTCTTTCGGTTCGTTAACAAATTTGAAATTTGAACCAAAAGATGATCCATAGAAAAAGGCTTGGTAATATAGGCATCAGCGCCTGATTCGAGTCCTTCTATTTTGGCGTTTAAGGCACTTTTTGCAGTTAAAAGAATTACTGGAATATGTTTGGTCTTGGGATTTTCTTTTACCTGTTTACAGAGCTCAATACCATCCATCACCGGCATCATGATATCACTAAGTATCAATTGAATGTTATTTCCCTCCAGATGCTCAAGAGCCTTTGATCCATTCGAAGCGGAAATAATATTATAGCTTCTGGATAGTTCAGAATAAATAAAATCTGAAAGTTCCAGATTATCCTCAACCACAAGTAGGCAGGGTGTATTTTTTTTAAAGTTTCTTTCTAAAGATGTGTCTGTTTGATTTAGTGAAGCAGTAGGTGTTTGTTCTGCGCTTAAAGCTTCTCTTTGATACAGGGGCAAACGTAAAATAAAAGTGTTTAGGTTGTTTTGAGTTTCAAAATGCAATTTACCCTGATGCAATTCGGTCAATGAGTAGGCTAATGATAAACCTATACCAGTACCAAGATTTTTTACTTCACCCGGAACTCTATAAAAAGGTTCAAAAATACGTTGTTGCAGATGGTAGGGTATTAACCTTCCGTCATTAGTGATAGTAATTTGAAGATGGGAGTCATCACGCTCAAGTTTAAGACTTACTTCATGATTCGAATATTTTACGGCATTACTGTAGAGATTGCTTAAAATTTTCTTGAAAGCTTCCTCATCTACTTGAGCTATAATGGCTTCAGCAGGTTTGATTACTGTAAAATTCAGACCTTTTTCCTGAATAATGGGGCTAAAACGTAAATAGGTTTCTTCTAAAAGTTCGCTGATGTTGACAGCTGAAAAGTTGAGTTTTACGTGCTGCATTTCCGTTTTTCGAAAATCCAGTAATTCGTTGATCAGATTGAGCAGTCGTGAAGTGTTTTTCTCCATAATTCCAAGATTTTTTGGAATTTCAGGAGATTTATAGGTGTTCTTCAAAAGCTTTTCGAGTGGACTTTTAATAAGCGTAAGTGGGGTTCTTATCTCGTGGGCGATGTTAGTAAAGAACTCAATTTTTGCCTGATAGATTTCTTTTTCTTTAGCATTTTCCAGTTCCTGTATACGTCGGTTGTTTTTATCTCTGTTGTATATGTGATAGTACCTTAAAAGACTAAAAATCAAAAGGAAAATACATATTATATACAAAGCATAAGCTGTTTTACTGGCAAAAAATGGAGGTAAAACTTCCAGGCTTAATTTGACATCCCCTTCACTCCAAATGCCATCGCTATTCAATGCTTTAACCTTAAAAACATAATCTCCGGCTGGTAGCTCGGTAAAATTCACTTCGTGATTTTTACCTAGACTTATCCAGTTATCATTTAAGCCTTCGAGCTTGTACCAGTATTTGGTCATTTCTGGGGCAGTATAGCTTAGAGAGGCAAATGTAAGGCTGAATGTTGACTGCTCGTTATTGAGCTCAAGTTCCTGGGTAAAAGAAATAGACTTTTTTAAGGGAGATTCAGATGCATTTACAGTTACTTTTTCGTTATTTATTAGGATGTCGGTAATATAGATGGGAGCCTTGTACGTGTTTTTCGTAAAGGTGGAAGGATTAAAGCTAATCAGACCATTTACGCTGCCAAAATACATTTCACCCGATTTATCCTTAAAAAACGAACTGTAATTAAACTGGTCACTGAGCAGGCCGTTTGATTTTGTAAAAGTTTTAAGCTCGCCGCTTTCAGGATTATAATTAACAAGTCCGTTTGACGTGCTTATCCATAAATGCGAATTTTGATCTTCAAGTAAGGCATAGGTTACATTGCCTGGCAAGCCCTCATGTTTTCTTATTCTGGTAAATGTGCCAGATTCACGATCCAGAAGATTGAGTCCATTTTCAGTAGAAATCCAAAGCCTGTTTTTTGAGTCTTCAAAAATGCCGTTAATAACGTTAGAACTTATACTCGTTTCATCGTTTCGATCGAATTTGTAATGGCCTTTTGCTTCTGTTTTAGGGTTATAATAGTATAGTCCGTCCCAATACGTACCAGCCCAGAGTGTTCCCTCGTGATCTTCAAGTAAAAAAGTATAGTGATAAGTTTCGGGAAAGCCTTTTACGGGTTCAAATACATCTGAATTCTGAAGGTATTTATATACTCCCTGAGAGGTTAGAATGTACAGATCGAGAGCTGTAGTTTCATAAATATATAAGATAAAATCGCTGCGAAGACCGCCTTCTTCAACTCCCGTTCCATAATGCCTGATGATATTTCCGGTCCTGATATCCATAACATCAAGGCCGTGCTCAAAAGTACCTATCCACAATTCAGATTCGCGAGGTAAGAGGCCGTGTATATTGTAATGGCTCAAATTGCCTCCCTCATTTTGAGGCTTGTAATTTTCAAACTTTCCGCTTTTGGGGTTCAACCTATTGAGACCGGCATCTTCAGTACCTATCCAAATATTACCATATTGATCTTCCTTAATTTCACGAACCGCGTTACCGCTTATCGAGTTTTCACCCACTCGAGGGAAATAGCGTTTAAACGGAGTAAAAGGTCTGGGGTAATAATTAACTCCGCCAAAATAGGTGCCTAGCCATACTCCGCCCTCCAGATCTTCTACAAGACAATAAATAGCATTGTCTGAAATGGAGTAGGGATTATTATAACTCTTTTTTAAGTTTTGATAATCACGGGTTTCAAGATCATAAATAAACAGACCAGATTCGCTTGCCACCCAGAGTTCTGCACTATTTTTAACCAGAAAGTCTCTTACAAAAAGAGGCTTGCTATCTTTATTAAATAAGGAACTGGTTTTCTGTTGTGTTAACGAATAGACCAAAACTCCGTCATCTTTAGTACCAATATGAAGCTGATCTTTGAATAGAGATGCATCGATTTCGGTGATGATGGGCTGCGTGAAATTCGCTGGATTTAATACTAATTTTTGAAGGGAGTTATTGGCAGCAACATATGTATAGACTGCATCCTGACTTGCAACAAATAGCGTCCCTTCCTTGTTTTTAGTAAGAAATGAGAAATAGGCCTGATCATAAATTTCAACATTGGAAGAATCTGGTATATACTTATGAAGATTTCCCGAAGCAATGAACCAGATGTTACCTTCTAAGTCACTTTCAATGTCAAGAATAGGCTGATCTTTTGTATTGGTAACCAGGTTAAAGGCTTCTGTTTTTTCATCGTAGATAAATAATCCAGTATCTGTGCCAACCCAGATCTCCTCTCCATGCTCGTAAAGGCATCTAATAAAATTACTACCTATACTTGTAGAATCCTGGGGATTGTGCTGAAAGATTTTATAGTTGTATCCATCAAAACGGTTCAAGCCGTCTTTTGTGCCAAACCACATAAACCCCCTATGATCCTGTAACATTGTAATGACCGAATTGTGTGATAATCCGTCCTCGACCTGGTAGTTGCGGAATGAACGACTCTGGCTAAAAACTGAAAACAGGACAAAGTGAATAAGTATAATACACAAACCTCTCATACTACAAAGCACGTTATTAAACTTATAAACTCTAAAGTCTGATCGTCTCATTTTTATACAATATGGTTCATTATGGATTTAATTTTAACTTTTTTTTAATGTTGACCTGTTTTGTAGAAAGATTGATACATAGTATTTGCTAGTTTCTAAATTAAAATAACCTCTTTTGTATGGCATCAATTCAATAATAAAGTGCAGTAATAATTGAGAAATTCATAAAAGAAAGCATTTAATTTAACTCTTTTGGGATTTACTACAGGAGCTATTGGAACATTTAATAGTACACCAAATTGATAGGGTATTTACTATTTGTTTCAAATCTAATGAACGGTTACTACTATATTTTTATGTGTCCTGGTTTAAAAAAAGCTTTAGCTTTTATTTTTTCACAACCTGACTACAACGTTGGAAATGTCAATTTGATAATTTTTAAAAGCGAACTATAAAAAAAATGAAAATACTAATTACAGTTTTAATTACCTGTTTGCTCAGTTTGTTTTCGAATGCGCAAAGTTTTAAAAATCCCGTGTTAGATTCGGGTGCAGACCCCTATAGTATTTTTGTAGATGGCTATTACTACTATACGCATACAGTTGGCGATAGAGTTGTTCTTTATAAAACTAAAAATCTTGCGAATCTTCGCAATGCTCAATCCAAGACAATCTGGATGCCACCTAAAGGAACGGCTTATAGTCATAATATCTGGGCTCCCGAAATTCACTATATAGATAATGTGTGGTACGTTTATTTTGCGGCAGATGATGGGGATAATGACAATCACAGGATGTATGCAATTCGGAATGCTACAAAAGATCCTTTTAGTGAAGACTGGGAATTTAAAGGTAAACTGGCAGCTCAACCTGATCGTTGGGCAATAGACGGTAATGTATTTAAATATAATAATCAATTGT
The DNA here is from genome assembly GCA_002708845.1 of Leeuwenhoekiella sp. Classification (GTDB taxonomy): domain Bacteria; phylum Bacteroidota; class Bacteroidia; order Flavobacteriales; family Flavobacteriaceae; genus Leeuwenhoekiella. Next base: position 105,814 of record PAPI01000018.1, on the reverse strand, counting down.
ATATGGTTTGGTCCGGCTGGGAGGGAGAGATTAATGGACAGCAAAATATTTATATTTCAAAAATGTCAAATCCCTGGACCCTAGAAGGTAATAGAGTTCTTATTGCCCAACCTACATATAATTGGGAAAAGCAAGGGGATCTTAATGATGCAAAAAACCCACCTCATGTCAATGTAAATGAAGGGCCTCAGTTTCTAGAGCATAATGGAAAAGTATTTATTGTGTTTTCGGCCAGTGGTTGTTGGACAGATTATTATGCTTTAGGCCTTATTGAGTTTTCTGGAGGAGAGCTTCTAAATCCTGTTGCCTGGGAGAAAAAGGCCAAACCTATTTTTATGCAATCTGCAGAAAATGCAGTTTATGCCCCTGGCCATAATTCATTCTTTAAATCTCCTAATGGAACCGAAGACTGGATTTTATATCACGCTAATGCGAATCCCGGTGACGGCTGCGAAGGAAAACGATCACCCAGAATGCAAAAAATAAATTGGAATGATGACAGTACGCCAAATCTGGGAGTACCTGTATCTACTGAAACCTTATTATCGATACCCTTAGAACAATAATATTATGAATAAGCTTACTATAATTTTCATCTGTCTTTTGACAGGTATTTACACCCTAAATGCGCAGGAACGCTGGAGTAAAGAGAGAGCTCAAGCCTGGTATGCTAAACACGATTGGATGAGCGGTGCTAATTTTATTCCCAGTACCGCCATTAACCAACTGGAAATGTGGCAGGCAGATACTTTTGATTCTCAAACTATAGATCGTGAGCTAGTATATGCAGAGGGAATAGGTTTCAACACTATGCGGGTATATCTACATAGTCTGGCATATAAAGTAGATCCTGAAGGTTTCAAAAAACGCGTAGATACCTACTTAAGCCTTGCTGACAAGCACAAGATCAAAACCATACTTGTTATTTTTGACGATGTTTGGGATCCAAACCCTAAGGCTGGTAAACAGCGAGCTCCTAAACCCGGAGTGCATAACTCAGGATGGATGCAGGACCCTGGTTATCCTGCATCAAAAGATAATGCAGATTCTGCTGAGCTCAAAACCTATGTGCAGGATATAATCGCAACTTTTAAAAATGATGACCGCGTTTTGTTATGGGATTTATATAATGAGCCTGGTAACAGTGGTAAAAAGACTGAGAGTCTTCCCTTATTAAAGAATGTTTTTTCTTGGGCACGTGAGGTGAACCCGTCACAACCTTTGTCCGCGGGATTATGGGATTGGAGTTTTATAGAACTAAATGCTTTTCAGGCTCAACACTCAGATATTATTACCTATCACGATTATGAAAGTCCAGATTGGCATCGTAGAGTCATAGAGTTACTCAAATCGCACGATCGTCCTATGATTTGTACCGAGTATATGGCACGTACCCGAAACAACAGATTCTCAAATACTCTTTCTATGCTTGCAGAGTATAATATAGGTGCCATAAACTGGGGTTTAGTAAATGGCAAAACCAATACGATTTACGCCTGGGATACACCTATTGAGTCAGGCGCAGAGCCAACAGAGTGGTTTCATGATATTTTTAGAAAGGATGGAACTCCGTACAGACAGGATGAAGTAGACCTTATAAAAAAGGTGAATGACACTTATAATTAGTGAGTGATACTGAATAACAATAAATAACCCTGAAAAAATTCTATTTGCGACAGCGAATTTCTAGTGAATTCGGAAGTTGATTTACTTAATATCTAAAAAATTTCAAATAAAACGTTTTAGTAGAAACGATCATCTAATACACTTTAAAACTAAAAACCAATATATGAGACAATTTTACGCAGACCGACAAGCAATAAAAAACCAGAAAATGCTCCAATGTTTTCTGGCTTTGAAAATTGATTTAAAACTAGTTTAAACCATCATTAATTAAACGAAAATTATGAAAAAACACTTTATAAGATGGGGTCATAATCGTTCTATTATCACTAGACTTAACACGAGCCTAGTCATTGTATTATTTCTTATGTTCCCTTTTGTTCAAGTTTTAGCTAACACTTCTACTAGTCAAAATTTGACAATAAATACGTCAAATTTCTCTGTAGAAGACATTATAACTACTATAATGTCAAAATCTAAGTCATTAGTGTCTGGTACTATACCAAATCAACAGACTAGTATAAGTGGAAAAATACTTGATCCAAATGGTCAACCTCTACCCGGGGCAAACATTATTGAAAAGGGTACAGAGAATGGGGTGACTTCTGAATTTGATGGAACCTTTACCCTAACGGTAAGTGATCCAAATGCAATTTTAGAAATTTCCTATCTCGGATTTACAACTCAGGAAATTCCTCTTGATGGAAAAACAACGATCACAATTACTTTAGAGGAAAATGCTGCGAGCCTAGATGAGTTAGTAGTTGTAGGTTATGGAAAACAAAAGAAGTATTCGGTAATTAGCTCAGTTGACACCATCGAGCCAGAAGAATTACAAACTAGTTCTTCACGTTCATTGAGTAATAATCTTGCAGGAAGATTGGCCGGTGTAATTGCGGTGCAACGTTCTGGAGAAACAGGTTTTGACAATTCTCAATTTTGGATTCGGGGAATTTCTTCGTTTGCCGGTAATTCTCAACCTCTTGTATTAGTAGATGGTGTTGAACGATCGCTTAATAACATAGACCCTGCAGAAATTGCAACCTTTTCCATTCTGAAAGATGCTGCTGCGAGTGCTGTTTATGGGGTGCGTGGTGCAAATGGTGTAATATTGATTACTACCAAGCGAGGTAAAATCGCTAAGCCTAGTTTCAATGCACGTTACGAACACAGTTTAACCCAGCCTACACAATTGCCAGAGTTTATAGGTGCAGCAGAATATCTTGAAGTATTTAACGCTATTGCAAGGGAAGAAGGCGAGACAGAGCCCTTTTCACAAGAACGAATTGATAATATACGCTCTGGTGTTGATCCTGACTTATATCCTGATGTCAATTGGCTTGATGAGATTACAAAAGATAATGCTTCAAGTGATCGACTAAACCTTACGGTTACCGGAGGTACTGAACTTTTGCGCTATGCTTTTGTTGCTTCGTATTATGGTGAAAATGGTATCATAGAAAATGATCCCAGACAGCAATGGGATTCTTCCCCCCATCTTGACCGGTATAACATGCGTTCAAATCTTGATTTGAATATGACTCCAACTACCTTATTTCGAGTGAGTATAGGAGGTTTTCTTCAGGATTTAAGAAGAGCTCCTCAAAACGTAAATGAGTTATTAAATCTTGCATTTGAAACGCCGCCTTATCAACATCCAATACAATATTCTTCGGGAGAAATACCCGTTCAGCCAGAGAGAGCAAATCCCTGGGCTCTTGCTACTCAAACGGGTTATGAACGTCAAAGTGCCAGTAAATTAGAATCGCTATTTTCTGTAGAACAAGATCTTGACTTTGTAATTCAGGGATTATCTACCACATTTAAATTTTCTTTTGACCGATATAACGCAAATAGTGTAAGGCGGGCAAAACAACTTGAATATTACAATCCGGCAACCGGGAGAAACGAAGATGGTTCTTTAGATTTGATTGTGTACAGGTTTGGACAGGATTTTCTCGGTTACGAGACAGGTTCAGAATGGGGTAACAAAGCGGTTTATTTAGAAGGAAGAGTAGAATACTCTAACAATTTTAAAGGAGATCATCAGGTTGACGGGTTACTTCTGTATAATCAGCGTAACTATGATGATGGCTCCAGACTCCCTTACCGAAATCAAGGATTTGCAGGACGCGCTTCCTATTCCTACAAGCGTAGATATATTGCTGAATTCAATTTTGGATATAACGGTTCAGAAAATTTTGCGAAAGGAAAACGATATGGCTTCTTTCCTTCGGTAGCAGTGGGGTGGATTGCTTCAGAAGAAAATTTCTTAAAAGATTCCAAGGCTATATCTAATCTTAAATTAAGAGCATCTTATGGTCTTGCGGGTAATGACCAAATAGACGGTCGGAGATTTGCTTATATAACAACCATTGGAGACACAAATGGCTATAGATGGGGGGTTAATAATGATTACCAGAGAGCAGGTCGCTGGGAAGGAGATTATGGTGTTCCCAATTTAACCTGGGAAACCGTAGCTAAAGCAAACCTTGGTATAAATTTAGGTTTGTGGGAAAGCATAAATATTACAGCAGATGTATTTAATGAGATACGCGATGATATTTTTATGCAAAGACGTACAGTACCAGGATCTTCCGGTTTTGTAAACAATCCCTGGTCAAATTATGGTAAAGTGAAAAATCAGGGCTTTGAAGTTTCTTTAGATGTAAATAAGAGATTTAATGAAGATTTCTCCATAAGAGGATGGGGTAATTTCAGTTATGCACATAACGAAATACTTGAACAGGATGAACCGGCGGCAATTATAGGTACCAACAGATCCTCTACTGGGCAATCTGTGGGTCAGATATTTGGACTTTTAGATGATGGTCTTTTTACGAATGAGGACTTCGCAGACCTTGATGAATTAATTCTAAATGACAATGTACCCGAACATACTTTCGGGGCTGTAAGACCTGGAGATATTAAGTATAAGGATCTTAATGGTGATGGGAGAATCACTGAATTAGATAGAACAGCTATAGGAGGTACCTATATCCCAGAGATTGTATATGGCTTTGGTTTTAATATGCAATACAAGAGTTTTGATTTTGGTGCATTCTTTCAGGGAAATGCGAAGACTTATAGAATTATCGGAGGAAATTATTTCAGTCCTGGCTCAGGTCAAGGGGGACTAGGTAACATCTATACGAATTATACAGATCGCTGGACGGTAGAGAACCCCAGTCAGGATGTTTTTTGGCCACGTTTATCTAATTCACCAAACGCCAATAATGATAAGGCTTCAACCTGGTGGCTAAGAGATATGAGCATGCTGCGCCTTAAGAATGTAGAATTTGGTTACACATTTCCAAAAAGTCTAACCCAAAAAATAAGCAGTAACAATGCTCGTCTTTATGTAAGAGGTAATAATGTACTTACATTTTCTTCTTTCAAACTTTGGGATCCTGAAATTGATACAGGTACAGGATTTACATATCCACCAATGCAATCTATTGCACTAGGATTAGACATCATCTTTTAATAAAAAATATAGATTATGAAAATTTTAAAATACATAACTGTCACAGTCTTAGCACTGACATTTACGTCTTGCTCAGATTATCTGGACCAAAAGCCAGAAGATATACTTACGCTAGAGAAAGTTTTTAACGATAAGACCAGAACGGAAGATTGGTTAGCCGGTATTTACTCCAGTGTACCAGATCCTTATTGGGGAATGATAAGGAATATTGGATATGACGCGTTTGGAGATGATATGGCTCCTTCTACGGGTTGGGAACAATTTGGCTGGGATGTAATAGCCAAGCAAAGAGGCGACTGGAATCCAACCTCAAACTGGAATGCCGATTATTGGGATTTGTTGCCCAAAAGAATCAGATCTGCCTATATATTCATAGAGAATGTTAAGGCATTACCAGCTCAAAAAGTTACAGAAGAAGAAGTGCAGCTTATGATAAATGAAGCACGTTTTCTTATAGCCTATTATAATTTTCTACTGATTGAAGCCTATGGTCCCGTTCCTTTCAATGAGGGTATACGTACTGCTGATGAAGACTTATTAAATGAAAGAAGACCTTATGATGAATTGGTTTCCTGGATTGATAATGAATTGTTAGAAGTGTCCAAAGAATTACCTGCAAGATATAGTGATGCTGCTAAGTTTGGTCGCGCCACTTCAATCATGGCTTTAGCAGTTAGAGCCCGTATGCTCTTATTTGCTGCGAGTCCTTTGGTAAATGGAAACCCGGATTATTCGGGTTACACCAACAGCTTGGGAGAACCGCTTTTTAATAGTACCTATGATCCGCAAAAATGGACTAAAGCAGCAGCGGCAAGCAAGGAGTTAATTGATGCAGCACACGCGGCTGGGCATGAATTGTACTATGAGTACAATGATGACGGCTCTATAGATCCTTTTCTTTCCTATCAAAATATGATGTTTAGAAGGACTACAGACGGTAATACAGAAATACTTTTTGCACGTCCTGATGTAAACCACTGGGAATATGATAAACATGCACAGCCCAGAGGTACTGCCGGTAATGGAGGTCTGGGTGTAACGCAATCCTTGGTAGATGCATTTTTTATGGAAAATGGTTTACCTATAGACGATCCTAATTCAGGCTATGTTGAAAAAGGATTTTCTCAGGAAGCGGAATTTAGAAATACGAAGTGGATCGAAGTTCAGGGAAATCAAGATGGTAAAGCGGGACAGGTTACGCTACCAGACACCTACAATATGTATACCCATCGCGAGCCTCGCTTCTATATTTCTGTTTTATATAACAGAGCCTGGTATCGCAGAGAAAATCGTACTACGCGATTTATGAAAGATGAGTGGGATGGAGGACCAACGCACGATGCACCACAAAATGGATATCTCGTACGTAAAAAAGTACATCCCGATCACGACCCAAGAAATGGAACAAATCCATATAGACCAGGGATTCTTTACAGATTGGGTGAAGCCTACCTAAATTATGCCGAAGCACTTAATGAAAGTGACCCAGGTAATCCTGACATTTTAAAGTACGTTAATCTTATAAGAGAGCGTGCGGGAATTCCGGGTCTTCAGAGCGGAATGAGTCAAAGTGAAATGAGGGAAGCTATACGAAGAGAGCGTCGTGTAGAGCTCAATTGCGAAATGGGATTGAGATATCATGATATTAGACGTTGGAAAATAGGAGAAGAAACACTGGATAGAAAATTTTATGGAATGAATTTCTTCGGTTCTCAATATTGTGATGATGTAAGCAACCCCGATTGCTATTTTATAAGAACACCTTATCAGGAACGTCAATTCTCTAAAAAGAATTATTGGATTCCTATTCATCAAACAGAACTGGATATTAATCCAGATTTGGTTCAGAATCCTTTCTGGTAATCCTCTAATTACACTTTTAAATAACCAAACAACCCTTACTCCAAAAATACATGGAGTATGGGTTGTTGTTTTTATCATTTTATAAATAAATGAACATTTAAAAAAGGCAATTGAAAGCTGCGGGTTTGAGATTAATTAATCAATATAATCAACGCCTATATCTGCCCGCAGTTTAATTGCTTTTTCTTCTTAGCTCACCATTTTCACGTAGTTGAAAAATAGGGGCCAGTCACGTATTTAATACTTCCACATTTTAATGAAAACCCGGTAAAATGCGGTGGTGTCTTACGTAAAATAATTTATACCATATTCTCATGTCCAAATCAAATTCGTTTTTCTCCCAAAGGCTAAAAGTTCTTTTAGTCTTTATTTTTTCCATTATGGCTAGTTATGCTCAGCAATTTAATACGGTAATAGGTGATAGTCCAGATCCTTTTCTTACCTATGAAGAAGGCTATTATTACTTAACCGGAACGTACGGAGGCGCTGTAGGAGCTCGCAGGGCCAAAACATTGGAGGGACTTAGGTCAGCTAAAGCTCATATTTTTTATGGGCCAGCTCAGGGTGGACCCCCGGGGGATTACTGGGCATCTGAAATATTTCGTATAAATGGCAAATGGTACATCTATTATACTGCCGATCCTACTACTAAGGATGGAACAGATCAGCAACGTATGTATGTTATAGAAAATTCAGCAGAGGATCCTTTTACCGGAACCTGGGAGAATCATAGAATTTTTGATCCACTGAATGATGTTTGGGCCATCGATGCAACAGTTTTTGAACATAAAGGAAGTTTATTTTATGTATGGTCTGGGAGTGACGTTATTGACGACATACCCCATAAGCCTCAGAATATTTATATAGCAAAAATGTCAAATCCCTGGACTTTAGAGACTGAACGGGTTTTGCTAAGTGAGCCAACTGCGTCCTGGGAGGGTGATCAGGTAAATGAAGGTCCTGAAGTAATAAAACACGGAAATCGTGTATTTATCGCCTATTCTACGTTTGGCTGTTGGACTCCTGATTACCGTTTAGGGATGATTTATATGAACAGTGATAGTGATCCTCTGGATCCGGCTTCCTGGGTTAAGCATGACGCTCCTGTATTTCAGGGAAATAGTGAGGTAGGGATCTATGGGCCCGGCCATCATTGTTTTTTTAAATCTCCAGATGGCACTGAAGATTGGTTTGCATATCATGCAGTAGCTGTACCAGAAGGTGGTTGTAATGACAAGCGATCTGTGCGAGTACAGAGATTGTATTGGACTTCAGATAATTTACCTGTATTTGGGCAACCCATAAGGCAGGGTGAGCGTCAGATTGTTCCATCAGGTGAAGTTGCTCTTGCTGAAACCAGCCCCTTACAGAACGGAGTTTATGAAATGAAGCTCAAGCGTTCAACTAATTTATCTCTGGATCTTGATAATTGTAATTTGGATCTTGGTACCAATGTAAAAGTTTGGACAGACACTGATAATCCTTGTCAGCGTTGGGTGTTTAATGCTACCGATGATGGTTATTATACGATCTCTTCTTATGAAAGTGGACTCGTCCTGGATGTAAACAATTGTTCGCCTGATGAAAATGTGAATATATCAGTTTGGAAGCCAAATGGCTCTCATTGCCAACAATGGAAAGTAACTGAAAGTGAGTCTGGTTTTTATACATTAAAATCCAGAAGCAGTGGCAAAGTGATACAGGTGTTGGGTGGCACGTCGCCCGGTGGTAATGTTGTACAGGGTCTTTTCAAGGAAGGGGATAATCAAAAGTGGTCATTAGAACGAGTTGATGATGATAAACTTAAAGATGGAATCTATACAATTTCTTCGGTTAAGAGTAATTTGGGGTTGCAATTAGAGAATTGTAACTCAGAAACCGGGACAGGAATCGTTCAAAATACACTATCAAATGAACAATGTCAGCAATGGAAGATCACATCTACTGGTGATGGATTTTATGTTATAACCTCTCTAGAAAGCGGTAAGGCGCTTGAGGTACCCTCGTGCAGTGCAAACCCTACTCAACCTATAACGACTGGGGATCTAAATGATAGTGATTGTCAGAAATTCCGAATAATACCACTTGGTGTAAATGGGGCTTTTAAAATACTTTCTAAAGCTACCAGTATGTCACTCGATGTTGCTGGTTGTTCTTCAGCAGAAGGTGCGGCTATAGCACAATATCCGTATTGGGGAGCTGATTGTCAGTTGTGGGATTTTAACCTCATATCAGATGAAAATAGCAGCGTGATTACAGAAGGGAAGGCACGATTTCAGGTACTAACACCCACTTTGATCAAAATGGAGTATGCAGGCGATGGAATTTTTGAAGATCAAAAGACATTTACAGTTACAAACCTGGACTTACCCATACCTGCTTTCTCAACTACAGTTGTTGATGGATGGAGAGAAATCCAAACGGAACAATTGACGCTTCGGTACAAACAAAATTCGGGAGCATTTGACGATACCAATTTAAAAGTACTCTTAAAATTAAACGGCCAGACTGTTGAATCAAAACCCTGGACTTCTGATTTTTCAGCTCAAAAACAGGAAGCTGAAGAAATGAATTTGATTGGAAGTGCGAGCATTGCAACAAATCATGAGGGATTTAGCGGTTCCGGATTTGTTGCGGGATTAGAGCAGGAAGGAGCAGGTATGAGCTGGCAGGCAGAGCAATTACCCGAAGGGAAATATATGTTGGCCATAAAATATGGAAATGGGACCGGAGGAGACGGGCAACATACGACGCGTACCATGAGTTTTTATGTAGATGGGGTTAAAACACAAATCGCGCTTCCCGCTACGGCAGACTGGGATACCTGGGGCCTTTTACAACAACCTATTAGCTTACCAAAAGGAGCTCCGCTAATGAAATTCGTGGCTGATGCTGGTGATACGCATAACATCAATGTAGATTATATTTCTCTACATCCTATAGCAGATTTTAATGAGGTTTATGAGGCCGAAAATGCCGTATTAGAAGGACCAGCGTCTATAAATACAGACCATTCAGGTTATACCGGAAGTGGTTTTATAGGTGGAATTAGTTCTGAAGGAGCCGCTATGAATTATCATTTTGATAATACACAATCTTCAGGGGAGTATATAGTATCCATTAGATATGCAAATGGATCAGGAGGAGACGGTATGCATACTACCAGAACTCTAAGTTTAAGCATTGACGACGTTAAAACAGAGCTGTCACTACCTAAAACTGCTAACTGGGACGACTGGGAAATTGTTCAAAAAAAGGTTTCGTTGACTAATGGACCTCATCACATCAAACTTCTTTATGATGATGGAGATTCAGGTAATGTAAATATAGATTGGCTGGCTGTAAGTTTAGAAGGCGAATCTATTCCAGATGCAGATACTGCTGGAGAAGCTAACCTTGGAGGAGGATTGAGGTCTTTAGACATTAAATCTGGCGAAGTGCCCTTATGGGATGGGATAATGAGTCGGGAAGGCTGGTACTTACTCGATGATAGTAAAACCGCATTAATGGGTGACGATGGTTGGCCAGCTACCAGACCCCAGCATCAGGGAGGGTATCAAAATGGGTATTTCTTTGGTTATGGAACAAATTATCAAAAAGCCCTTGAAGACTTTTATGACCTGACTGGAACTCCGCCCTTACTTCCCCGCTGGGCTTTTGGAGTTTGGTATTCTAAATATGAACCATATTCAAGTAGCTATTATAAGGAAACATTACTTCCAAAGTTTAGAGCTGAAAAAATGCCCCTGGATGTACTTGTTATTGATACCGACTGGAAGTCACCAAACCAATGGAATGGCTGGAACTGGAATTCTGAGCTTTTTCCAAATCCAGAAGAGTTTTTAGACTGGACAGAAGATGAAGGGTTAAAAATTTCTTTAAATATACACGCGACAATTCAACGGGATGACCCAAAATTTGGTCAGACAAATGCAAGCGCAGGGGGGCTCATTGATGAGAATAATGACGGCCGTTATCATTTTGATTACAGTAATAAAAACCATTCTAAAGCATATTTCGATTTACATAGACCTTTTAGTGAGCAAGGGGTTGATTTTTGGTGGCCAGACTGGGTAGATGAATATGTAGATTTGGAAGTAGAGGGCTTACCTACCGAAACCTGGTTGAGTCATTTGTATGCTAATGACAGAGCAGAAAGAGGATTACGTCCATTCTCATTTGCACGCATAGGTGACGGGTACAAAGGTTATGGCAAGTCTGGTCCTCCAGATATGGCATGGTCTGATCACCGATATACTTTACATTTTACAGGAGACACTTTTGATGACTGGGAGTTGCTTGAGTTTGAATCAAAATTTACGATTAGGGAGGCAAATTTGGGAATCCCATACGTTTCCCACGATATGGGAAGTTTTAAAGGAAGAACACTATCTGATGATAAATACATTCGATGGTTACAATTTGGAATCTTTCAGCCCATTTTCCGATTACATTCTGATGATCACGACGACAGCTACAGATTGCCCTGGCAATATCCTGAGGTGGAAGAACAGGCCAAAAAGTTTATACGTCTGCGTCATGCATTAGTTCCCTATACCTATTCACTTGCACATGAGGCTTCAACAGGAGGCATGCCTATTGTACGTGGTATGTATTTTTATTATCCTGAAGCATCAGAATCTTATACCTACGAAAAGCAATATTTTTTTGGTGAAAATATTTTGATTTCACCTATAACTAAGCCCGGAGAAGTTGCTTCTACAGAAGTATGGTTCCCTGAAGGGGATTGGATTAATTTTTTCACAGATAAAAAAATTACAGGCCCTACCGTAAAGACAGTTTCAGCCGATTACAATGCTATGGCTGCATTTGTGAAAGCAGGAGGTATAATTCCCCTAAAACCGTATTCAGATTATTTGGGACAAAAACCTTTGGATACCCTCCAAATTAAACTTTATGCAGGAGCAGATGGTGAATTTATTATGTATGAAGATGCAGGTACAGGATTAGCTTTTAAAAATGGAGCTTATGCGACTACCAGAATAACATACAACAACGCAAATAAGGAGCTAACCATACCAGCACAGTTGGGTAATTTTACAGGCAACGTTACAGCGCGCACTTATGATATTGAAGTACATAATATTTTACCGGAAGCTATACGGTTAAATGGAAAAGAATTGTCGCAAATAGAAGCCGCATCAGGTGAAGGCTGGTGGCTGAAGCAGGGAATCGTTAATATTCACCTCAACGAGCGCTCTGTAAATGAAGAAACCCGTATTACAATGAAAGAGGCAACGGCTTCAATTGACGATCTCAAAAAAGGAGTGGGTGTTAAACTATTCCCCAATCCTTCAGAGGCTGCATTCAATGTGGTACTTGATGAACCAGTTAATGAAATTAATTTATTTATCTATGATTTAAATGGAAGGAATGTATTTGAACAGGCCTATAAAAACAAATCAAGAATGCTAGTTGATACATCAACATTCTCTAAAGGTGTTTACATCGTGCAAATTAAAGCAGATTCAAAAGTTTTTTACGAAAAACTAATGGTGGAATAAGAAAATGAAGTTTATTTAAGATTATTTGAGAATAATCTGATTTCGGGTATCATTTAGGACATTTAGGAAAACGTCATATCATTATTATCTATATTTAGTGATCCAAACTGATACGTTGAACTAAAAAATATGGATTTTATTCATGAAATTCCAGATAGATCATAAGAGTCCCGTCCCACTTCATGCTCAGGTAGAAGAGCTTCTAAGAGAACTCATCAAAGAGGAAGAATATCAAAACGGTAAAGTTTTACCTAGTGAAGTAGATATAAGTAATAGGCTGGCCATTTCAAGATCTACGGTACGGCAGGCTATCAAGAAACTTGTTTTTGAAGGTTTGCTGGTAAGAAAGAAAAAAGCCGGCACTAAGGTTGCTCCTAAACCTGTAAGCTCAAAATCAAATAATTGGTTGAGCTTTTCACAGGAAATGAAACTACGGGGCATTCCGATACGTAATTTTGAACTAAACATCAGTTGGGTAAACCCAACTGATGAGATTGCTCTTTTTTTTGATATTTCTCCAGACAAAAAGATTCTAAAAATGGAGCGGGTTAGAGGTAAGCCAGAAGAGCCATTTGTCTATTTTGCTTCTTATTTTCATCCTAGAATAGGATTAACAGGAGAAGAGGATTTTAAATTACCTCTTTATGAAATGATTGAACAGGAACATTCCATCGTTGCGTCTTTATCTAAAGAGGAGATTAGTGCGACTGCAGCAGATGAGACTATATCACATAAGCTAGAAATTAAAAAAGGGACGCCGGTTCTTTTTAGAAAGCGTTTTGTTTTTGATCAGGGCGAGAGACCTATTGAATATAATTTGGGGTATTATAAATCTGACAGCTTTATTTATACTGTTGAAAGTAGCCGCTGATACTATTGTCACATAACTCTATTGATCAGAATTTGAGAAATTTATATAACTAGTGGTTTACTAGATAAAAATTATTATGTTTGTACATATAAACATAATAATATATAATATTGAAGGGTAATACAGATATATTGGCACCATTGAAAAGAAAAACCAGTCAGTTTCTCATGCCGCAAGTTAAGGGCGAGAAGGGTTCAAATCTAAATTTTGATTTATATCCAGCCTATGAGCTTGGTCCTGGTAAAATTAATATGGGTTACGCCGATCTTGCTGATTATTTATCAGATCAAAAAATGATCTGTTTAGATGGATTTTCAGGCATAAATTGGGAGCTTATAATAACCTTATTCGCTTCTAAACTGAAAGAAAAAGGTTTGAGCGTAAATCTAATTAATATTGATTCCTGCTTAAAGCCTGAGGGTTCTATTCAAAATATGATAGAGCCTTTTTTGGGAGAAGAGGAATCAGTATGGGGAACACGAGCAGATTTGAATCTTGTAGATTTTTTCGATAATTCTAAATTAAGATCCATTCAAGTTCAAGAGGATGTAGATGTTAATATTGTTTATGGATGTGGTGCGAGTCTGGCTAATGTTGATGGTAGCTTAGTTTATTTTGATTTACCTAAAAATGAGCTTCAGTATCGTATGCGTGCTGGCAGCGTTACAAATCTTGGCATATTTTCACGAAAAGAAGATTTTAAAACCTATAAGCATTTCTATTTTATTGATTGGATAGTACTCAATGCTGAAAAAAAGAAGTTAGCCTCATACATTGATGTTATTGTAGATGGGCAGCACGATGAAAACCCTTCATGGGCTTTAATGCCTGAACTAAGTACAGCACTTAAGTCAATGAGTAAATCCGTCTTTAGAGTACGGCCCTGGTTTGAGCCCGGAGCCTGGGGAGGCGAATGGATTAAAGAGCATATTACAGGTCTCAATACTGAGGTTCCCAATTATGCGTGGGCTTTTTCATTAATTGTCCCTGAAAACGGCATACTTTTTCAAAGTGAAGAGAAACTTTTGGAGATTTCATTTGACTTTTTAATGAATCAGGAAGCAGAGAATGTGTTAGGTGAACACTACAAGAAATTTGGGAATGAGTTTCCAATTCGTTTTAATTTTTTGGATACTTATAATGGAGGTAATCTTTCTATACAATGCCATCCGAGTCTAGAATATATTCAGCAGGTTTTTGGTGAGAATATTACTCAGGATGAATGTTATTATATTTTAGATTGTAAAAAGGATGCCAGTGTTTATTTGGGTTTTCAGGAGGATATAAATCCTGATCAATTTAGAACAGCGCTTGAGAAAAGTCAGCAGGATGGATCTGAAATTTCAATTACAGATTATGTTCAGCAACATAAATCTAAAAAGCACGAGCTTTATCTTATCCCTAATGGCACTATACATAGTGCGGGTTCGGGTAATATGGTATTAGAAATAAGCGCTACTCCTTATATTTTCACGTTTAAAATGTATGACTGGTTAAGGCTTGACCTTGACGGAAAGCCACGTCCAATCAATATCAATCACGCGTTTAAGAACTTAAAGTTTCACCTTAAAGGAGAGCAGGTATCTCAAGAATTATTTTCGAATACGCAGCTTTTGGAAAGCGAAAATGAATTTGAAGTTTATCACTATCCTACTCATCCAGATCATTTCTACGACGTAAGACGCTTTGATTTTGATGAAAGTATAGAGGTACAAACTCACGATTCCTGTCAGGTTATGATGTTAGTTGAAGGTCAACAGATAAGCATTGAAACCAAAGAGGGATATGAGCAGAAATTGGGATATGCGGAAACCTTTGTGGTTCCTGCCGCGGCAGAAAGTTTTAAGCTAATAAATCTCGGGTCTGAAAGAGCTAAAGTGATAAATGCTTATTTAAAATAGACTTTATCTTGCTTAAGAATAAAGGATGGTTTTATCGATAACGATTGAGTTTTTAGAGGTTTAATAGATTAACATAAGGTAAAAAAGTTAATGTTAAGTTTAGGAGTAGATATAGGAGGGAGCCATATTGCAGCAGGTATTTTTGACTTTGAGCGTAAAGCATTAATTCAAAATACCTACACGCATACTAGAGTTAATCCAAAGGCATCTAAAGACCAAATTCTTTCTCAATGGTCTGCAACATTGCAAGAAACAATTAACAAAATTGATAAGCCTGTTAAGGGAATAGGAATTGCTATGCCTGGGCCATTTGATTATTATAATGGAATCAGTAAAATACAGGATGTTGATAAGTTTCAATCCTTATATAATGTAAATCTGAGATCTGAATTAGCAGTACGGCTAAATATTAATCCTTCTAACGTACGCTTTATAAATGATGCATCAGCATTTTCGATAGCTGAAGCGTTATTGGGACAGGCATCAAAATACGATAAAGTTGTTGCAATCACTTTGGGAACCGGATTGGGAGCCAGCTTTGTTGTAAATGCTAAGCCCATTATTGAAGATACCAAAGTCCCTCAGGGAGGCTTTCTTTACAATCAGTATTATAGGAATCAGCTAGCTGATGAGGTATTTTCCACAAGAGGAATTACTAATAGCTACTTTGCTATAAGCGGAGTGCAGCTAAATGAGGTTAAGTCAATTGCTCAGAAAGCACGACATGAAAGGGATGCTCAATTCGTTTTTGAAGATTTTGGTGAAAAGCTAGGCGAATTTTTAAAGCCATTTTTAAAAGATTTTGGGGCAGAAACACTTGTATTGGGCGGTAATATCTCTAAAGCATTTCAATTGTTTGAGAATACATTAAAAATGGAACTCTCTTTTCTTGAGAAAATTTATGTTTCTGAATTAGGAGAACAGGCGGCTATTATCGGCAGTGCTCTTTTGCTCGAAGACAATTACTATAATAAACTTAAAGAAACTTTGAAATTGATGTAATGGAAAATAAAGTTTCTTCTAGTAAAATTATCATTCCTGTCCTGTTGTCTTATGTGGTCATGGGTTTTGTGGATATAGTTGGTGTTTCAACTGGTTTTGCTAAACGGGATTTTGACCTTTCTCCAGAAATGTCACAACTGCTCCCTTCCATGGTTTTTATATGGTTTTTTGCTTTGTCAATTCCAGTATCTGTAGTACAACACAATCTGGGTAAGAAGAGAGTGTTGCTATGGGGTATATTTTTTACCGCATTGGGGATGTTCTTACCTTTCTTAGTGTATTCTTATGCCGTTTTGCTGGGGTGTTTTGTACTTCTGGGTATTGGTAACACGATAATTCAGGTAGCTTCAAATCCATTGTTGCAGGATGTAGTTAGTGAAAAACGTTTCTCAAGCTTTATGAGTTTATCTCAGTTTATAAAAGCAATAAGCTCTTTACTCGGGCCTCTTATTGCAACTTTTATGGTTGCACAATATGGGGACTGGAAACTGGTATTCCTGGTTTATGGACTAATTTCCATCATAGTAGGTTTTTGGCTACTTATAACCCCTATTAAGGAGACTACTTCAGAGGTTAAAGCCAGTTTTACTTCTGCATTAAAGCTTTTAAAGAATCCTTTTGTAGCATTTATGGTGTTCGCCATTTTCCTGATTGTGGGAATAGATGTGGGAATAAATACAAATATTCAAAATCTACTTACCCAACAATTCGGGATTAGTTTAGAAAAGGCTTCTTTAGGCATTAGTATTTATTTTGGAGCGCTAATGATTACGCGTTTTATTGGTGCAATCTTATTTGCTAGAATAAACACTTTAAAATTTCTGCTTTGGTCTTCTCTTATCACTGCGTTACTATTGCTGCTTCTGGTTTTATCGGTATCTGCAAATATGTCTTTCGCGCTTATTTTCTTAATTGGCCTTAGTTCTGGTAATTTATTTCCCCTCATTTTTTCATTAACTATTAGTAAAGTGCCAAAACGGGCTAACGAAATTTCAGGTTTAATGATAATGGCGGTTGTTGGTGGGGCAATTATTCCTCCGATAATGGGAGTGCTGACCAATATTTATGGAGTTCAATGGAGTTTCCTTGTTCTGATTATTTCAGCACTCTATATTTTTTCAACTTATTTTAAACTTAAAGATTGATATATGTATAAATTACTATTTGTTTGTTTGGCACTTTTTATTTCCTGTCAAAATGCTGATAACACAGTAAGTCTGGTACAATCGCAAGAGTCGTACTCCGAATACGTAGATCCTAACATAGGAACTGCACATAGTCGTTGGTTTTTTTATACACCCGCCGCTTTGCCATTTGGCATGGCCAAATTGGGCCCTTCAACTAATGGAAGTCTAGGAAATGAGCAAGGTTGGGAAGCAACTGGTTATGATTCAAGAGATAATACTATAGAGGGGTTTGCAAACTTGCATGAATTTCAAATTGGAGGTTTTTTATTTACAGGAATGACAGGAAAGTTAAAAACGATTCCTGGAGATGTAGAAAATCCTGATACCGGTTACCGGTCTCGATTTGATCGTAATGAGGAGCATGCCAGTCCTGGGTATTATAAAGTTAAGCTAAAGGATTATGATGTTACGGCAGAACTCACCGCCACTAAACGCGTGGGCTTTCATAAATATACCTACCCGGCAAGTGATAGCGCGTATGTCATTTTAGATATAGGTAATGAGTTGGGAGAAAGCGGTGATGTAAAAAATGCTGAAGTGTCTTATAATTCAGAAGATCAAACTTTTACAGGCTGGGTATCTACCTATCCTAAGTATGTTCAGAAATATCAGGAGGGCGCTGAAGTCAAAATGTTCGTTGCAGGTAAGATCAATAAAAAACCTGTTGAGGCCGGAACTTTTATTCATGAAAAGCAATACAAAAATGTGCTTCAAAATTCCGGTGAGGGAGTAGGTCTTTATTTACGATTTGAAACTGAGCAGGATGAACCTATAGAATTGAAAGCAGGTTTTTCATATACATCAATCCAGAATGCTAAAGCAAATTTAGATGCCGAGGCTAAAAATCTATCATTTGATGAAGCACTTGTAAATGCACAAGAAAAATGGGAAGATGAACTTTCAAAAATTAAAGTTACAGACTCTTCTAATACAAATAAGACTAAGTTCTACACCGGACTTTATCACGCACTTTTAGGAAGAGGTTTAGCTAGTGATGTAAACGGTCAATTTCCTGAAAATGATGGCAGCGTTGGTCAAATCCCGCTTGATAATGATGGTAAACCAACATTCAATTTTTACAATACCGACGCGATCTGGGGAGGTTTTTGGAATCTTACCCAATTATGGACCATTGCCTGGCCAGAATATTATAATGACCTAGTTCAAACCCATTTAGCGGTTTATAAAAATTCGGGATGGTTAGGAGATGGCCTTGCAAATTCTCGATTTGTTTCTGGTGTGGGTACAAATTTTGTAAGTCTTATCATAGCTTCAGCTTATCAGGCAGGAATACGGGATTACGACGTAGAATTAGCTTTTAAAGCTGCCTATGAAAATGAAACACGTTATAAAGAACGTATTGAAGGTGCAGGTAAAACTGATTTGAAAGGTTTTATCAATGATGGTTATATTGTCTACCAGCCTGGTTGGGATACTTCACCTGAAGGTTCTGCATTTTCCGTATCACATACTTTAGAATATTGTTATAGTGCATATGCTGTAGCTCAGTTCGCAAAGGCTTTAGGAAAAGAGAAGGAATATCAGGAATTGATGCAGCTCGCAGATAATTGGAAAAATTTATATGATGAAAAAACTGATTTTATTCGTCCAAAAGATGGAAAGGGTGAGTATTTATCCAATTTTGACCCGTTTGAACCCTGGATTGGTTATCAGGAGGGTAATGCATGGCAATACACATTTTATGTACCCCATCAACCACACGAGTTAGTGGAGAAGATGGGTGAGGAAAAATTTGTAAAACGTTTAGATTCTATTTTCACAGTGTCGGAAAAAACCAAGTTTGGAGGAGAAGATATTGATGCATTTGCCGGACTTAATTATTTATATAATCAAGGAAATCAGCCCAATTTGCACATAGCCTATCTGTTTAATTTTACCAATAAACCCTGGCTCACTCAAAAATGGGTGCGCAAAATTTCTGATGATTTTTATGGAACCGAGGCCGTGCATGGTTATGGCTATGGACAGGACGAAGATCAGGGGCAGTTGGGTGCATGGTTCAATATGGCTGCGATGGGATTATTTGATGTTAAAGGACTGGTAGAAATAGATCCGTCTTTTCAACTAAGCACGCCCTTATTTGATAAAATTGAAATTACCACAGGATGGGATAGTACCGTTATAATAGACACACATAATAACGGCCCCAATAACTACTATATTCAAAATGTAGAACTTGATGGCAATCCTTATCACAAAAACAGTATTAGTCTGCAAAAGTTAAAAGAAGGTGTAGAATTGAGTTATAAACTTGGTGATCAACCTAACTCAGGTTGGTTTCAAATGGAATAGTCTTTTTAGAGATTAATGGTCTCTATTTAGAATGAATAGGTATGCAGTATTACGGTTTATTGTAATTATGTATGTACAAAATATTATTTAAATTTATTTGTTAGGTAAAACGTTTTACTTATATTTACTCGATGTTAATCCGGTGTTAAAAACAATTAGTAATCAATGAAAAAAAGAAACTTAATAAATCTACCCTTTAGAAACTTTAGTATTCAGGTGTATGACTGCAACCGTAATAAGAAGCGGTTTGGATTAATAGCTTTTTTACTGCTATTCCTTCAATTTTCTTATGCTCAGGAGACGATTCAGGGGGTAGTAACTGATGTAAATGCTGCTCCAATTCCAGGTGTTACCGTTTTAGAAAAAGGTACAGGAAATGGAACTCAAACTGATTTTGACGGTAATTATTCGTTAACAGTAGCTGGTCCAGAAAGTGTATTAGTTTTTTCTTTTGTAGGAATGAAAACGATTGAGTTGGAAGTTGGAGCACGTAACGAAATCGATGTTGTTCTAGAGGATGATGTGGCGAGCCTGGAAGAAGTAGTGGTAGTGGGTTATGGGACGCAGGTGCGTTCTAGAGTTGCAGGAGCGGTTGATCAAATTAGTCAGGAAGCTTTTGATGGTCGTTCTTCAGCCAATGTAACGCAATCGTTGCAGGGGAAAGCTCCGGGACTTACAATTCAACAGCGCAATTCTGAACCAGGTGCTCCGCTTAATATTAATATACGAGGTATCAGTACTTTGGGTAATAATAGTCCCTTAATTGTTATTGACGGTATAGTAGGAGGTGACCTAAATAGTTTAAATCCTTCAGATATTGAAAGTGTATCGGTCTTAAAGGATGCAGGTAGTGCTGCAATTTATGGTTCGCGTGCTAATAATGGGGTGGTATTAATTACAACTAAAAAGGGAAACAAGGGAAGAGCGATGACTGTACAGTACAATGGACTGAGCGGTATGAACAATCCTCATTTCTTTACCAGACCGGTTGAAGGTTATGAAAATGCCATTCTACGTAACGAATCAGCCTTTAATTCTGATGGTGTGAATAGTGCTGTTTTTACACCTGCTGAAATACGTGAATTTAGAGAAAATGGTTCTGAAGAGTGGTTTGCAGAAGAAATTGTGCAACCTGCTTTAATGCAAAATCACAGTTTTGCCATTTCGGGTGGAAATGAGAACACCACTTATAGAGCTTCTATAGGTTATACAGATGAGAAAAGCATTTTTGTAGGGCCAGAAAAAGGTCTTAAACGTTATAATTATAGAATTAATCTGACCAGTGAATTTGAGAAATTCAGAATTGAAACGACGCTTGCTTATGCTAAGCAGAAGATAAAAGACCACTCTTTTAGCACAGGTACTTTAATGGTTGATGCATTTAGAACTCCACTATATTACAGACAAAAGGATGAAGAGGGTAATTATCTGACTAATGCTGTACTTGGGCAATTTAATCCTTTAGGGATTTTGGAGCAGGGCGGATTTAGAAATTACGATAATGACGATTTATTTGGGTCGCTTTCTTTGCAATACGCTATCACCGATAAGTTTAAAATCCGTGGTGTTTTTGGTGGTCGCCTTTATAATAACTCGCTTTATTCAAGAACTAAAAGAGTTGATTTTGTTCCTGGAGGAGTGTATGGAGAAAACAGGGACACACGTGATGAAATGCGTAAGAGCCTTGATTTAAATACCCAGTTTATTGCAGAGTATACTAATACTTTTGCTGATAAACACGATTTAAATGTTCTGCTTGGAGTATCCAATGAAAACCATAGTGACAGAGGTATAGGAATTTTCAGAATTAACACAGACCCTGATTTGGGAACTCCAATCAGTGAAACTACTATTACTGATGCTTCATATAATTCCAACCAAAGTTCATCAAAAAACAGTTTGAATTCAGCTTTTGGTAGAGCTTCTTATACATTTGACAACCGTTATACTGCAGAGTTTAGCTTCAGATATGATGGTTCTTCTAAATTTAGAAAAGATCTGAGATGGGGATTCTTCCCTTCCGCTTCACTAATTTATAATGTGACTAATGAAGATTTCCTTGAGAATTATAAAGACAACTACGGTAGTGTAAAATTCAGAGGTTCTTATGGTGTTTTAGGAAATCAAAATGTAGGTGATTTTCAATATCAGACAACCTATTTTACATTTCAAAATGCTTATGCCTATAACAATGAAGCTGTAAGCGGTACAGGTTATGATTTTGCTAACCCTGACTTGCAATGGGAGCGAGCAGCAACTTTAAATTTAGGTGTTGATCTTGATTTCTTTAACAAGTCGCTCTATGTTTCATTCGACTGGTTTAATAAAATAACCAGAGATATATTGGTAGCTCCGGTAGTACCTGGAGTCTTTGGAACAGACCTGCCTGATTTTAATGCAGGTGAAGTTAGAAGTTATGGCTGGGAACTGTCGGCCACATACCGTCACACTGGGAAATTGTTTAGCCATACCCTTACAGCAAATATTGGTGATACTCAGAACGAAGTTCTGGCTTTTCAGGATAATGAATCTTTGCGACGACTAGAAGAATTACAGGTTATACTTAGAGAAGGTCTGCCCTACAGATCTTATGTAGGTCTGAAGCGGGCAGGCATCTTTCAGAGTTTTGCCGAGATTGAAAATAGTGCAGTGCCTGTAGGGCTCTCGCCGGTGCCTGGTGATAATAAATATGTTGATTTAAATGAAGATGGTGTTATTGATGATGATGATCAATTCATTTTTGGAAACCCATTTCCGCGCTACACCTTTGGTCTTACTTATAATGTAGAAGTTAAAGGTTTTGATTTAAGTGTTTTTGTGCAAGGGGTAGGTAAACGAACCATGATGGTGCGTGGTGAGCAGGTAGAACCGTTTCATTTTGGTTATGGTGCAACTATGTATACACATCAATTGGATTACTGGACGCCGCAAAATCCTGACGCCTACTTTCCGCGTTTAGCAAATAACGGCACACAATCAAATACAAATAACTATAGACGTGGTTCTGATATGTATTTATTTGATGGAGCTTATGCCCGTTTGAAAAATGTACAGTTAGGATATACTATTCCGCAAAGCAGCATGGAGTCTATAGGAATTCAAAAAGCACGTTTTTACCTGTCTGGATCAAATTTGCTCACTTTAGCTAAAACTGACTGGCTTGACCCGGAACTTTCAGAATTTGATTCAAACCTGAGTGATAGTGGTGCTAATAGTGCCCGTGCTTATCCTACCCTGATTTACTATGGTTTAGGATTAGACATTACATTTTAATATAAGAGATTGATATGAAAAAATATAGCTACAGAATACTTTTTGGACTCAGTTTAGCTCTGCTATTTACTAATTGTGAAAAGCTGGATCTGGTTCCTGAAAATGTATTTACAGACGAAACTTATTGGACTTCAACCCAAAAGGCACAAACATTTTTAAATACAGCCTATTCTCAAATGATGAATAGTCAGCGTTTCTTCTATAATGAAGCGCTTTCTGATAACGCCTATAACGGTAGAGGCGATATAGCAGGAGCAGCCTCCATTGCTTCAGGGACTTATGATCCTTCTCTAGGTCGTATGCAATCAGAATGGGATGATCGATATGCAGGAATTAAAACTACCAATTTGTTATTGGCGAATATTGATCGGGTTCCTGATATGAATGAAGATGTTCGTACTAGAATGAAAGCAGAAGCACGTTTTTTAAGAGCGTGGCAACATTTCTATCTGATGACTTGGTTTGGTGATGTGCCTTTATTGGAGAGTGACCCTTCTCTAGAAGAAGCGCTTACCATAACGCGTACTCCTCGCGAAGATGTATTGACCTTTGTTCTGGATGAGCTGACGGCCATTATGGATGATATTCCCGTTAATTCCAGTTATTCTAATGAAGAACGTGGGCGTATAAGTAAGGGTGCGGTTGCAGCTTTCCTAGCAAGAGTACATTTATATGAAGGTAATTGGCCTCAGGTTGTGACCTATTGCGAAATGATCATGAATGGAAGTGTGGGTGATTATGAGCTCTTCAATTCATATTCGGGTTTGTTTTCAAATCAAAATCAATTCAGTTCTGAAGATATTTTAAGTCTTCAATATGCGCCTTTAGATCGAACCTGGGGAGAACTTTTTGATATGGTTCCTATATCAATTGGTGGACGGGTAAATTCGCTTGCTCCTACTCAAGAACTGGTTGACAGTTATATCACTCTTAACGGAAGCGATATTGATGAGCCGGGAAGTGGCTGGTCTGAAGAAAATCCTTATCAAAATAGGGATCCACGCTTAACCGCTACTGTTGTATATAACAATTATCAATGGCAGGATTTAGAGGGTACGAGTACGATTTATATAAAACCGGGTTCAGATCCTGGCGATGGAACTGATGAGTATGCTCCTGGTGGTTCAACAACTTCTACAGGCTACTATGTTAGAAAATATTTTGATCCCAATCACGAAGCAGGTCTAGCGATAAGTACCAATCTTATGCTTATTCGCTATGCTGATGTTTTGTTGATGTATGCTGAAGCTAAGCACGAACTGGGTGAGTTTTCTGAAACCGTTTGGGATGAAACCATCGCTTTGTTAAGAGAACGCGCCGGTTTTACTGATCCTGCTGCACTTAATTATCCTTCCGGTTTGAATGATCAGGAAATGCGTGAAGAAATACGTAATGAGAGACGTGTTGAGCTTGCATTAGAGGGATTACGCATATTCGATATACGTCGTTGGGAAATTGCAGAAGATGTACTTAATGGTTTTGCTCACGGCGCACAGTTTGGTCCCGATGATATAGATGACGGTTATTTAAGAGTCAGTTTAAGAACCTTTGACGCCTCTAGACATTACCTATGGCCAATCCCACGGGATGAGCGTC
The DNA here is from genome assembly GCA_002708845.1 of Leeuwenhoekiella sp. Lineage (GTDB taxonomy): Bacteria > Bacteroidota > Bacteroidia > Flavobacteriales > Flavobacteriaceae > Leeuwenhoekiella. The sequence continues at coordinate 81,173 of PAPI01000018.1, read as the reverse complement.
TCATAAACCCAAATCTCAGTCAAAATCCCGGATGGTAATCCATTAAACAAGTATAAAAACAATTAAATATTCTAGTTATGAAAAATATAATAACCAAAATGACGGCTCTTATCGCTTTTGTTGCAGCTTTTACTGCTTGTGATGATGATGAGTCTTTAAATGTTGCAGAGGTCTCAGAAGTAGAAGCTTTGTACACCCCTGAAAACAACAAATTCTTAAATCTTGGGGCAAACAGCGCTGTTGTATTTGAATGGCAGGCTTCAAAATCTGCAGATAATGGTGTGGTAATGTATGAGGTAGTTTTTGATGAAGAGGGAGGCGATTTTTCAGATCCCTTATACGTGATCCCTTCTAATGGTAGAGGCTTTGATAACAAGCTGAATATGCAAATTTCTAAATTAAATGAAATAGCCGGTATGGCTGGTATAGCTGCTGAAGAAACTGGAAAGCTGCAATGGACGGTATGGAGTTCTAAAGGCTTGAATATAAAACAAGCTTCAGAAATAAATACCATTGAGGTAGAGCGTCCTGCCGGTTTTCCTACTCCAGATGAGTTATTCATTACGGGAACTGCAACTGAAGGAGGTGAAGATTTGTCTGCTGCACAGTCATTTGTGAAAACAGGTCAGAATACATTTGAAATTTACACCAAGCTTGAAGCTGGCTCTTACCAATTTGTAACCCGCAATACCGGAGAACCAGAGAGTTTTTATATAGGAACTGATGATAAACTAAAAAAAGACGGTGAAGCCACTTTCTCAGGTTCTGAGGCGGTTTATAGAATACGTTTAGATTTCAGTGATGGTACGACGTCAATGTCTACAATTGACAAAGTAGAACTTTGGTTTCCTCCGCGTGGTGAATATATGTTTTCTTTCGATTATACAGGGAATGGTACCTGGGAGGTTCAAGATGGATTTGTAGAATTTAAACAGGAATCCTGGGGAAGAGATGAGCGTTACAAATTCAGGTTCACGGTAACCACAGATGGTAACACTCAGGAAGAGTGGTATGGTAGCGTGAATGGAGATAACAACAGACCAAATCCGGATACACCCGAATCTTTTTACTATATGGTTCCCGTAACAGATGACTACTGGGCAAACAGTTTTAAGTTCAGAGGAGAGGTTGATATGTCAAATGTAGATATTCAGATTTTCTTTAATGCTGATGTACCTGAATATACACACGAGATTACAGTATTATAAAAATTTAATGATGAAGTATACGATATATAAAAGAATGAAATACGTATCTCTTATAGCACTTACTATATTGATCATTTCGTGTAGTGAAGATCCAATTCCGCTAAGAGATCCTTCTACTACCGTAGGTGAGGATACGCCCATAGAATGGAACGCCGTGGCAGACTCTATTCAAGAAGCCACATACACAATCTATTTGGGATCGGAAGGAACTTTCGTTACAGACAATCAGGGGGATGCTACTTTTCAGTATTGGCCTAATGCACACGTCTTACACATCTTAGTTGATGGTTATTTAAGGACTGACGATGGTTCATATGTTCCCAAAATGAAAGCCCTTGTAAGAGGAATAAGATCTAAGAATGGAGGTACATACAGCAATGTATTTAACGATGATATGTTGTGGTTGGGTAACAGTACAATGCGGGCTTATAATGCAACCAATGATGAGGAATATCTTGATGTAGCTAAATTTCTATGGGATGATGTTCTGGAGAGTTATAGCGACGTTATGGGTGGTGGTATTGCCTGGAAAAAAGACACTCCCTTTTCTAAAAATGCCGTTTCTAATGGTCCTGCTATAATTTTAGGAATGCGATTATATGATGCTACCGGCGAGGAGAAATACCTAAATCGGGCTAAAGAATTGTATGAATGGCAAAAAGAGCATTTGGTAAATCCTGAAAACGGAATTGTTTGGGACAATATAAAATTGGTAGATGGCAATGAAGTAATTCAGAAAGATTGGGTATTCACATATAATATGGGGACCTGGATTGGAGCCGGCTTAAGATTGTATAATGAAACAGGGGAGCAGCGTTATCTTGATGACGCACTTTTATCAGCGCGCACAACACTTACAAGTCCTCAATTAACAACTTCAGGAATATTAAGAAATGAAGGACAGGGTGACGGAGGTTTATTTAAAGGTATTTTCGTACGCTACTTTACCGAAATGATTCTTGAAGAAGATATTAGTGAAGAGGATCAAAGTGACTTCCTAGACTTCCTGGTTTTTAATGGAGAAACTTTTTATAATAATGGACTTAGCCATCCCGGAATGTTATCCAGTCCTGATTGGAATAGCCCTCCGGGAAATCAAATCGATTTAAAAACTCAGTTGAGCGGAGTTATGCTTGTAGAAGCAGTAGCAAAACTTGAACAAGAGGGTTTAGTTGAATAATGTTTAGTTGTTTTTCAATTGAGGTCAGATTCTAAAAGATCTGACCTCTTTTTAATTTTAGCACCACATTTTTATATTGAAAATTCATCCTTTATATATTTTCAAAACTAAAACGTTTTACTTATTTTTCAGGTTTAAAGAATAACCCTTTCACTGCTTTCGGATTCTTTTACAATGTCGCAAGCAGTTATATTTTTAATTATGCAAAGAAGAAAATTTATACAAAATACCGCTCTGGCAGGAGGTTTTACAATGGTGGCACCTACAGATTTATTTAGCAATGTACTTTTTAAAAAATTCCCTGTAGTGAGAGTACCTGAAGGGCAGCGCAATTTTGAAAGTAAAGCGATAGAAAAGGCAATAAAAGAATTTTCTAAGCATACAGATGATGAAGAATTGGCATGGCTTTTTAATAACTGTTTTCCAAATACATTAGATACTACTGTTACTTATAAAAAAGTAAACGGGGAACCTGATACGTATGTGATTACCGGTGATATTGATGCAATGTGGCTACGTGATAGCTCTGCTCAGGTATGGCCCTATATGCAATTTGCTGATGAGGATAAAGATCTGAAGAATTTAATTGCGGGCGTAATTAACCGTCAAACCTCACAAATTCTGAAAGATCCATATGCTAACGCATTTTATGATGATCCGAATAAAAGAGGGGAGTGGACATCAGACAATACAGATATGCTGCCCGGTGTTCATGAGCGTAAGTATGAGATAGATTCCTTATGCTACCCCATACGATTGGCTTATAATTATTGGAAAACTACGGGAGATACAAAACCATTTGATAGTGAATGGGTAAAGGCTATTAAGACTATTCTTAAAACGTTTAAAGATCAGCAGGAAAAAGATGGTACAAATCCCTACACCTTTACGCGAAATACTACTAACGGTACAGACACACGCTTTTTAAAAGGTAAAGGGTATCCCGTAAAACCTGTAGGACTAATTTGCAGTGCATTTAGACCGAGTGATGACTCTACAGTTTATTCCTTTTTAATTCCTTCTAACTTTTTTGCTGTGGTAAGCCTTAATCAGGCCGCAGAGATGATAGAGGAGCTCAAAGACGATAAAGAATTGGCTAATGAACTTAGAGCACTTGCTGTAGAAGTAGATGAAGCAATCGCTAAGTACGGAGTTACCGAACATGAGAAATATGGTAAAATCTATGCTTTTGAAACCGATGGTTTTGGTAATCATTTAATGATGGATGATGCTAATGTGCCCAGCCTTCTTTCGCTACCCTATTTGGATGCGATTGATGTAAATGATCCTATTTATCAAAACACCCGAGATTTTGTCTGGTCTTTAGATAACCCGTTCTTTTTTAAAGGTACAGCCGCTGAAGGTATAGGTGGGCCACATGTGGGAATGGATATGATTTGGCCGATGGCAATCACGATGCGCGGTTTGACGAGTACACTTGATTCAGAAATCAAGGAATGCATCACGATGCTTAAGAATACGCACGGCGGTACCGGTTTTATGCATGAAACCTTTCATAAAAATGATCCGAAAGATTTTACCCGTTCCTGGTTTGCCTGGGCAAATACCCTTTTTGGTGAGTTTCTCTGGAAGACTTATCAGGAACGCCCAGAACTTTTAACTTAGAAAGCGACAGCATGAGAAAATCAAATGGGAGCATTGGTGTTTATATGGCTCTGCTGAGTTTTATGATTTTGGTGCTTAGTTGTAAAACTCCTGATAAAGCACAGGAATCGGAAACACGTAGTGAAGACTTACTCAGTTATGTTAACCCATTTATAGGTACCGCACCCCTTACAGATCCGGCATTTATAGGATATACGCCCCCTGAGGGCTGGCGGGTGTGGGCAGGCCTGACCTATCCAGGCGCTACTTTGCCCAATGCGATGGTACAACTGAGTCCCATTACGAAGTATGGAAGTGGAGCAGGGTATGAGTATGAAGACTTTGAAATCATTGGTTTTACGCATACTAATAAAGGCCATTGGAATTTATGCCACATTCCGGTTTTACCCCTGGCAGAAAATGCTAAAGCACCCTTTAAATCGAATTTTAGAAAAGAAACTGAAAAGGCATCACCGGGTTATTACAGCGTTTATCTTGACGATTACAAGGTGAAGGTTGAATTGACAACTTCCTTGCGCGGTGGTTTTCACAAATATACCTTTGACGACAATAAAGTGCATAAGGTACTTTTTGATTTGTCCCGCGCTAATAATCGTGTTGATGAATGGCATATTGAAAAGGCGGGTACTAATGCTGTAGAAGGTTATCAGAGAACCGGAGGCGATAAAGTTCATTTCTATGCAGAATTTAACGAGACGGTTCAAAATTTAGAAACTACAAAAGAAGGGAAGAGAGATGGTTATTCAATCGTTATTTTGGACGCAGAGGATCAGCCCGTCACCCTAAAAATAGGTTTGTCTTTTGTGAGTATAGCTAATGCTAAAGAAAATTTTCAGAAGGAGTTAAGCAACCGGGATTTTGAGACTGTACACAAGGATGCAAAAGATGTATGGAGTAAAGTTTTAAATAAGATTCAGGTTTCCGGTGGAACCGAAAAAGAGAAAGAACTTTTTTACTCTTCCTTATATCGTAGTATGCAATGGCCGGCACTGCGTAGTGATGCCAATGGAGAATTTAAGGACGAGGCAGGCAAGGTTCAAAATAAAGGATTTAGGTATTATACAAATCCCTCATTATGGGACACCTATCGTAATAAGCTAGTGTTACTTAGTTTACTGTCTCCGGAGGTTACAGGAGATATTATTCAATCTCTAGTTGACAAGGGTTCGTATAGTGGTTTTATGCCTACATTCTTTCACGGAGATCATGCTGCCCCTTTTGTAGCGCAGGCGTATGGAAAAGGCATTACCAATTTTGATGTTAAAAAAGCCTACGAATTGTTATTGAATAATGCTTACAAAGCCGGTGGAACCCGACCGTATATTGAAGAATACATTGAAAAAGGCTTTATTTCTGACCCCGATGTTAAAAATCCGAATACCGAAACTAAAGCTAAGGCCGGAGTTTCAAAAACCCTGGAGTATGCGCTTGATGATTACAGTTTAGGAGTTTTGGCGAAAGCCTTAAATGATGATAAAAATGCTAACGAATTGCTGCAGCGGTCTAAGAATTACAAAAATGTGTTTGATCCCAAAACTCATTTTATGCGGGGAAAGCTCGCGGATGGATCGTTTATAAATCCGTTTGATTCAGAATATCCCTATTACGAATATATGTATCGCGAAGCCAATGCCTGGCAGCTTTCGTTTTATGTGCCGTACGATATGCCGGGACTCGTAAATTTATACGAAAGCGAAGACGCTTTTGAATCAAAATTGGATTCTCTTTTTACATTCCTGTGGAATCCTAAGCATATTGCACGAAATGTAAGCGGATTTCTGGGGCAATATTGCCACGGAAACCAACCGGATCACGAAGCTCCGTTTGCTTATTATTTTATAAATAAACCTGAAAAATCACAGCAGATTGTTGATACGCTTCTTAAGGATTATTATGGAATTGGTGCAGATGGATTAGCACTAAGCGGTATGGACGATGCAGGGGAGATGAGCGCCTGGTATGTATTTGCGGCTTCAGGCTTATACCCTTTGTCACCTGCAGATAACGAGTACCTTATTTCACTTCCAATTTTTGATCGTGTTATGTGGAATATTGGTAACAGTTCTTTGGAAATTACCAAAACGGGTACTTCAAGAAAATTAAAACAAGTAAAATTTAATGGAACAGCCTTAGATGGTTATTTTTTAAGTCAGGATCAACTGACTCAGGGAGGATCATTAAAACTGGAAACCAAATAAAACCAAGTCTTTCGATATAATGAAAAAATCTATACTATTTTTAATCAGTGTGTTATTTGTTAACCTGGCTTCAGCTCAGAACTATGAAGTGGTTTCTCCTAAGGGGGATTTAGAGCTTTCAATTTCAATTGGGGATGAAATTCTATATACCGTTCAAAAGAATGGCAATACTGTTTTAGAAAACAACACGTTAGCATTAACTATTTCTGGCCGCACACTTGGTGAAAAACCTAAAGTCAAAAGAAGTAAAAAGATCAAGGCTAATGTAGAAAGACAACCTACAGTTCCTTTAAAGTTTAGTGTTCTTAACGATCACTATGAAGGAATACGCATTGATTTTAAGGGGAATTATTCGGTAGAATTCAGGGTTTTTGATGAAGGAGTTGCTTACCGATTCATAACAGATTTTAAAGGAGCTATTGAAGTTGAATCTGAAGATTTCACCGTCAATTTGGCCGATGAATTTACAGCTCATTTGCAGCAGACGCCCTGGTTTAAAACATCCTATGAATATCCTTATTCACATATTAAAACTTCAGAATTTAAAGCGGGCTCTCATAAATCTACACTTCCGGTATTGCTCGAAAGCGATTCCTTTAATGTCTTGATTTCAGAATCAGATTTGACAGACTATCCTGCCATGTTCTTAAACACCGAAAAACCAAACCAACTATCCGGTGAATTTCCTTTATATCCGTTAGAGTTTGGTGATGACGGTGATCGAAGCGTAAAAATTGTAAAAGAGGCAGATTATATCGCTAAGACTTCCGGAAAACGCGCATTCCCCTGGCGCTATTTTTTAATCACAACAGATGACAAGGATATCTTAACTAATACACTCACTACCAAATTGGCGCAACCCAATGCATTAGGAGATTTAGAGTGGTTAAAACCCGGTCAGGTAAGTTGGGAATGGTGGAATGGTGCTTCTCCTTATAATGTGGATTTTAAAGCGGGTTTTAATGAAGAGACTTATAAATACTTTATTGACTTTGCTTCAAAATTTGATATTCCCTATATCATTATGGATGAAGGCTGGGCAAAAACCACCACAGATCCATACACGCCCAATCCCGACATTGATCTCTTTAAATTGATAGAATATGGCAAAGAGCGTGACGTAAAAATTGTGTTATGGCTAACTTGGTTGACGGTTGAAAATAATTTTGAACTTTTTGAAAAATTCCAAGAATGGGGAATTGCTGGTGTAAAAATTGATTTTATGGATCGCAGTGACCAGTGGATGGTGAATTATTACGAGCGTGTTGCTAAGGAAGCGGCTAAGCATAAACTCTTCGTAGATTTTCACGGCTCATTCAAACCGGCTGGCCTGGAAATCAAATATCCTAATATTCTTTCATATGAAGGGGTTCTGGGGCTTGAGCAGATGGAACGCGCTACGACAGACAACAGTCTTTACCTTCCATTTATTCGTAATGCCGTTGGCCCAATGGATTTTACCCCAGGGGGAATGATTAATATGCAACCCGAAATCTATTACAGCAGGAGACCCAATTCTGCAGCTATGGGTACCAGAGCTTATCAAATGGCCCTTTTTGTGGTATTTGAAAGCGGTTTACAAATGCTCGCTGATAATCCTACCAATTATTATAATAATGAGGAGTGTACTCAATTCATAACCAGCGTGCCTACGACCTGGGATGAGACCGTCGTTCTTGATGCTAAAATTGGGGAATATGTTGTTGTAGCAAAGCGAAAAGGAGATGTATGGTATACCGGAGCTATAACAAATAATAGTAAAGAAGAGCGTGAGTTCGAGATTTCGCTCGACTTCTTAGACAAAACCGGAAAGTATGAAATGACTTCTTTTGAAGATGGAATAAATGCAGGACGTCAGGGATTGGATTACAAAATGATTAAAAATTCTGTAGATTCTAAGCAAAGCATGAAAATACGACTCGTTAGAAACGGAGGTTGGGCAGCAGTATTTAAACCTCAATAAACGATCTTTTGCTAAGCTTTTAATGAGATATTAAGAAATAGGATAGAGATGAAAGAAATTAAACGCTGTATTGTGATTTGTCTGTTATTTATAGGCGTTACCGCGAGCAGTCAACAGAAGGAATACAAGCTGGTTAAAGATATAGCCTACTATTCTGATGATATTCCGGGAAAAACAGATTACAGAGATAGCCAGAGTCGTTTAGATATTTATTATCCAGATACCAATGAAAAAGTACCCGTAATAATTTGGTTTCACGGGGGTGGGTTAACTGCCGGAAGTAAGGAAATACCTGAAGCTCTAAAGAATCAGGGATTTTGTATAGTTGGCGTAGGGTATCGACTTTCGCCTAAGGTGAAAGCTGCGACCACCATTGAAGATGCTACTGCGGCAGTAGCCTGGGTTTTTAAAAATATTGATAAGTATAATGGTGATGCAGATTCCATTTTTGTGAGCGGGCATTCTGCAGGAGGGTATTTGGCCTTGATGAGCGTAATGGATGAAAGCAGACTTGATGCTTTTGATATTGATGCCAATGATGTAGCTGGTTTAGTTCCTTTTAGTGGTCATACAATAACACACTTTACTATTAGAGCAGAGCGCGATATACCGGGAGAACAGCCTATAATTGATGAATATGCCCCGCTTTATTTTGTACGTAATGATGCGCCCCCTATTTTATTGATTACAGGTGATAGAGAGCTGGAAATGTTAGGACGGTATGAAGAGAATGCCTATTTCTACCGAATGATGAAGGTTGCAGGGCAGAAGGAGATTACTCAATACGAAATGCAGGGTTATGGACACAATATGACTCATCCTGCATTTCCTTTGTTATTAGATTTTGTAAGACAAAACATAAATGCTGAATAAATTATTTATAATAGATAATTATAAATGAAATAAACACAGCTAAAACCTTTTAGTTGCTTATTTTTGTAATTTTATTAGCATCTAATTGGTATTAGTTGAGATACCTGAAAGTATGAGAGATATTTTAGGAGATGAACGGATTGTGATGACCCTTGATGCCGGAGGAACAAATTTTGTTTTTTCAGCATTGCAAGCAGGTAAAGAAATTATTACCCCTATTACGTTACGCTCGCATTCAGAAAATTTAGAAAAGTGTTTAAGAACTATTGTTGAAGGATTTAATCAGGTAAAGATAAATCTTGAACACAAAGTTCCTCACGCTATTAGTTTTGCATTTCCCGGGCCTGCCGATTATAAACACGGCGTTATCGGGGATTTAATCAATTTACCGGCGTTTAGAGGCGGGATTGCACTAGGTCCGATGCTCGAAGAACTTTTTGAAATCCCTACGCTTATAAATAATGATGGAGATTTATTTGCCTACGGTGAGTCCGTCGCCGGTTTCCTCCCCTTTATCAACAAATCACTGGAATGTGCCGGTTCATCAAAACGCTATAAAAATCTTATAGGTATCACGTTAGGCACCGGATATGGAGGTGGTATTGTGGTGAATAATCAAATTTGCCTTGGAGATAATTCTGCTGCTGGTGAAATATGGCTTACCCGCAACTTTTTAAAGTCTGCCGTAATTGCGGAGGAGAGTGTAAGTATTCGGGCTATTCAACGGGTTTATTCAGAAAAATCCGGAACATCATTTTCTTTAACGCCGCTTGAAATCTTTGAAATTGCAAGTGAAAAAAGAGATGGAAATAAATCAGCGGCTATAGCCGCTTTTGAAGAGTTAGCCGTTGCCGTTGCCGAATCACTGGCTAATGCTATAGCCTTACTAGATGCTCCTGTCGTTATTGGTGGAGGAATTGCTGGTGCTTCAAAATTTATTATTCCTAAAATCATTGAACATTTATCAGGTTGCATTCATGATTTGGATGGTAAAGCAATGCCACGGGTTATTTCAAAAATTTACGATGTTGATAATGATCAACAATTAAAAAGCTTTTTAGCAAATTCTCAATACGAAGTAACTATTCCATTTAGCAATAAAAAAGTGGTCTACGATAAAGAAAAGCGAATCGCAATAGGTATTAGTAAATTGGGGACCAGTACCGCTGTCTGCCTTGGAGCTTATGCACTTGCACTTGATTATCTTGATAAAACAAACCTGTACGAAGAAATTAATACTAGAGAATTGCGATAATTAAAAAGCCTGCTTCTTGACCAGGCTTTTTAATTTAAGGTATCTCAGGATTTTAATTTTGTAAAACATTTTTAATGGCTTCAAGTGCCAATGGTTTCATAACCTGATACCCTTCAAGAGTAGGGTGTACTCCATCTTGAGAAAGGGCTTTAGGAAGTCCATGCTCTTCATTTGCCATTGCAGAGAAATAATCAAGATAAACCAGACCTTTTCCTTTGCAGTAATATTTTAGCATCATATTTAACTCTAAAATAGGCGCAACAGAAGCAACCTCTGGTTTCCAGGGATAATTTGCTGCCGGTAGAATAGAAGAGATAATAACTTGTATGTCATTAGCTTTCGCCAATTCTACCATTGAGACAATATTGTCAAAAATTTGCTCCGTAGTCATGGGGCCGGTATTACCTGCAATATCATTAGTACCCGCAAGTATTACTACGGCAACTGGATTTAAATCAATTACATCCTGTCTAAAACGCAGAAGCATTTGAGGGGTAGTTTGTCCACTAATACCACGACCAATAAAATTGTTTTTCTCAAAAAAATCAGGATCTGCGCTAACCCATCCTTCGGTTATAGAATTTCCCATAAAAACCACACGATTGTCGGGAGCATTGGTCCTATTAATTTGTTGATTAGCTTCTTCATAGCGTTTTAGATTGGGCCAATCCTGCGCTTTTAAACTGAAAATACCGCTCCATAACATCATACTTATACAAACTGAAAATTTAATATACGCGCTCATAAATTTAATTATAAAGATTCTTATTGGGTTTATTGTGCCTATAAAAGGTAAGCATTCCACCGCTCGTAATTTGATCATGTTTAATAAAAGACTCGGTAAGTGGTTCTACATTTAATTCTACTTTACGCACATAGACATTCTTTTTTTGTCTGATTTTTAGCTTCCACTTTAAATGTATTTCCGTTAATATGTCTATTACGTGGAAGTTGAAAAAGAGATGTCGGAGTTAGCATGGCTTTAGCTCGTAAGTTTTACTGGTGGAGAACTAAATTCTCTAATTTATTACTACTAGTTTAGATACCTTGTTTTTCTTCAGGACATAGACACCAGCTGAAATTGAGTTGGGAAACTCAATTGTTGCAGTTTCGCGCGATTTATCAAAATCAACTTCTATGCGTAAATTTTTTCCGCTCATATCATATGCCTGAAACACATCTGCGGATGTACTGTTAGTCACAAAAAAGAATTTAGACGTATTTGGATTTGGGAATACCGAAAAGTCTTGGTTGTTATTTTGGTTGGGGTCAGAGGTGAAATAAGGCAGTGCAAAACTAAAAGCTTCTTCACCAACTTGTTTACCAATTAACCTACCCGGAATATCATCTGCTGGTGGATGAATACCTCCCCAAATCCTTGACAAACTACATTGGTCAGAAGCATCACGGTAAGTGGCCCACTGCAAGGTTACATCAACAGATGGACCTTCTTCAAAAGCTAAAAATTCATTTTTAACCGCTTTAAATTCTCCCATTCCCCCTGGGAAGAATTCACTGCCCGTCATTAATGTCAATACTTCTGCAGCTGCTCTTGAAAAGGTAGAATGCCCAGATATATAACCAGCAAATGGGGGTGTAACAAAAGAAATCCTTTGATAGGGCCACCAGTTCTCTGCCAGTATCCAACCTACCCCTGCAACGTCTACATTAGGATTATCTATAAAACTGTGTCCTTTCCACGCATAGAGTTTTATTTTGCCTACATTTTTATTGTTCAAACCAGCTAATGGATCGCCTTCATTGACTATTTCAATATAACCTTCCACTAAAGGAATACCACCTACATTGTAATTTGGCAAACTCGTATCAGTAGATTGTCCTAACTCACACATATATCTAATGGCTGAAATGGGTCTTATATAATCATACCGCCCTTTTATTCCCCAAGCGGCAATGGCAGCGTCGTGCATTGCTCCAGATAGTATAAAATAGGCCTTGACATCCCATTCCAATGGCGAAAGTTCATCACCTTTACCTTTAAACTTTCGTTTAAAAAGTGGATGGTCATTCACATAGTTTAAAATGGTAAACCAATGTCCAGGTGGCGTTTCTGAATCTGGACCGTCCGCCCAAAACTCCGCCAAAACCCGCAAATAATCACCTCTTGGGACCATTTGTGTTGAATATGGATTACCTGTAACCGGGTTAAGACTACGGCCTGTGCTTATGTCTCCTCCGTTATATAAATCATAAAAATCTGGGTATTCGTAAACTGATTTAGGCAAATTTTCAAAATCGATATTTCCTATGTTGCGGGGTGATATATCCCAAGTAACACCATCGGTTGCATCCAATTGTGAACTCCATAGTGATACCAACGAAAAATTCCATTTGTATGCATCACTGATTGGGGTTTGTTCTTTTTCGTTAAGATAGGGAGGAGGTCCGGGATCATGGTACACCTCAAAATTAAAACCGTCCCTTTGAAAAGTAGACTTATCTTCAGCGGATAATGAAAAAGGGTCAACACTACCCCATTCGGCTCCCAGGAAATCAGGTGTTGATCCTCGAATCAAGTTTCCACTCTGATCTACAAAATTATTAAAGGAAATGGGTTGCCATCTATTTGCATCGATTAAATCGATATGCTCATTATTTAAATTTTCAAGTATAAGAGGTTGGTTAACGGGATTATAGAATCCATTATCATAATTGCTTGATTCTCTTGCACCGTCAACTTTTCCATAATCAATAACTGTTTTTGCTATAAAGTTTCCTAACGCGGCAGCATTCCCAGATTTATAATCAATAGAGGTATCATAAATGGTATATCCAAGCTGATTCATGATTGTATTGAATCGTTTTAAGGTGCTTTCTGCTCCTGGGGAGTTCTTGAAACGATAGCTCAACAAACGATAGGCGGCATAACTTATAGCTTTATCCATCGACGCGCTGAGTTCTTCTTTTGGAGTAAATTGCTCTAATTTACTTTCAAAACCATGCACTTTTTTACCCACGAGATAAGGATGAGCTTCCTGATCATAAATAGCCCATGCATCAAACATTGCCACAGATGTGTGAAATAGATTTCTGGCATGAACCGTAGGTCTTGCATAATCATTACGAATGGCCTCCAGCAAAGCTTCATTCCATATTCTGGCAACTGATATATGTTCTAGCGTATTCTTTACACTTAAATCCACCTCCAGATATACCGGTAAACTGGAGCAATTATCACTTTTGTTTACGGCTTTAATTCTTCCGCTCTTTTCCAAACCCCATTTAACTGAGATTATATTGGTGCCTTGGCCGTTTTGAATTTCACCACCTTCTACGCTCCAGATAAAATGATCTCCAATTCCAGATTGATATTCATAACTTTCTGTTTTGCCAAAACCGGATTGTTCTGAACCAGTAACGACCCCTGATGGAATATATTCGCAACTATTATCGCTAATGGTAGCCATTGGGTTGTAGTTGCACGAATTTTTATCTGTACATCCAAACACCTTAGCAACAGGAGCCAAATCAATAACTTCAAACCCATTCCCCTCTGTGGCTTTGATTAACACATTGGATTCTATGTTTGAGTAGGTTTCAACCAGGCCTGAGGGCCAAAATATCGTTAACTCATCTACTTTATCCGATTCTGCAAGCCCAAAATGAACTGGTGTCAAATTTTGCGACAGCATTCCCACGCCACTAAAATATCTTACGTAATTTCCTCCGCTGGTCTTAATGGCCACCTTTGTTCCGTAGGCATTTTTGTTCGAAACGGTTCCTTCTAAAGCTACTTTAAACCATTTGTGTGTGCTATTCTGACCGTAATTGATGGTCCTGTTTTCATAAAAAAAGGAAGGTCTGTCATTGCATGCTACAAAAATGTCTAAATCTCCATCGTTATCATAATCAAACTCGACAGCCTCCAGACTCTTTGATAGGTCATCTAAGTTAGCTTCACTGGAAAGATCTTCAAATTTACTTTGGCCTTCTTTATATAAATTTTTATAATAAACGTTGGTTTGAGGGTCAGTGTCTACAAAGCCATTTACAATAAATATATCTTCGTCTCCATCCAAATCAAAATCTGCAAATCGTGTCGCCCAGGACCATTTTGTTGTTTTCGCAATCAATCCATTTTCCCTGGATGTTTCAGCAAAATAATTGTTACCGTTGTTTTGATAAAGCGCATAGGTATTGATTCCTGATATAAGAAAGTCAAAAAATCCGTCCAGATTAAAATCCCCAACGGTTATCCCCATATCATCAATGGTACTGTTTAAACCATAATCATTAGCTTTTTCCTCAAAAGTGCTACCGTTGTGGTTTATATAGAGCAGGTTTTCTTTCTCGAAGTCATTGGTTATATAAAAATCTTTATATCCGTCATTATTAAAGTCGAAAGGTAACATGTTGAATGTTGACCCTGTATTGGGAAGCCCAATGGAAACTTTTGAAAAGGTGCCATTTCTATTGTTTTTATACAAAATCTCGTCATCACATTTTCCCCAATCATTAATAAAAAGATCTAAAAACCCATCATTGTCATAATCTGTCCAGGTAGCACCGGTAATGAAACAATCTATATTTCCACTTATTCCTGATTGTTCGGTTACATCAACAAAATAGCCATTGCCTCGGTTTTGAAAAAGTTGAACTTTTAAATAATGGGTAAGAAAGAGATCAGGTAAACCATCGTTGTCATAATCCCCCCAAAAAGAACCCAGCTTATGGCCTCCCAAGCCGGGGTGAAAATCGGAAATTCCATCCTCCGGCAGTAAATTCACCAACCCGGATGATGCAGTAATATCAGTGAATGCGCCATTATCATTCCTTAACAAGCGGCTATGGGACTTTTCAACCCCCGATTTGTCTTTTGCCTTGGCAACTACAAAAATATCCAGATCATAATCTCCATCTATATCAGCCACGGAGACAGAATTGTTTTCTTCCAGATTTCCTAAGCCAATCAAGGTTTCAACACGTTCAAATTGCTGCGATAGGCATATATTACAAGAAAATAAAGCCACAAGAACAAGCATCAATGCATACGTACTTGCTTTTTTACTTTTAACAATATCCCTTCCTTTCATTTATTTGGATGCTATTTTTTAATACAGGTCTTTGTTAGGTTTTCTACTCATATAAAAGGTAAGCGTACCGCCATTCATAATTTGATCATGTGTTATAAAAGGTTCGGTAAGTTCTTCGCCGTTGAGTTCTACCTTACGTACATATACATTCTTTTCAGATTGATTTTTAGCTTCCACTGTAAATGTATTTCCGTTATCTAGATTCAGTGTTGCCTCCTTAACAGCCGGACTTCCTAAGGCATAATCTACAGAACCGGGAGCTACAGGATAAAAGCCTAAACTACTGAATAAGTACCAGGCACTCATTTGACCAAAATCATCATTGCCGCTCAAACCGTCAGCGCCAGTCATATACTTCTCCTTTAAAATCATTCTGATTTTATCCTGAGCTTTATAAGCGTCGTCAGTCCAATTATAAAGATACGCCACGTGGTGGGAAGGCTCATTACCGTGAACATAGTTCCCGATGATTCCCTCCCGGGAAATGTCTTCTGTATTTTCAAAATACTTATCAGGAAGCTCCATGGTAAATAATGAATCTAAATGTGTACTGAATTTTTCTTTTCCACCCATGAAGTCAATCATTCCGGCTGGATCCTGAGGTACGTATAAACTGTAATTCCAACTGTTACCCTCTATAAATCCCTGCCCGTGTGTATTAAGTGCATCAAAATCTTTTTTAAAGCTTCCGTCACTCAGCCTAGGGCGCATAAAGCCTATAGACTTATCATAAACATTTTTCCAGTAGGTGGAGCGCTCAATAAATTCATTATATAGTTCATCGCGACCCAATTTTTTTGCTGCCTGTGCTATAGCCCAATCGTCATAAGCGTATTCCAGAGTTTTTGATACGGAAGCTCCACTTTTATCTTCTGGAACATATTTCATATCGATATAATCGCCAATACCATCAAAGTAGCGCGTTCTGGCCGTTTGCACACAAGCATCGAGTGCAGCATTCTGATCAAAATCTGAATTGCCTTTTACGATAGCGTCTGCGATAACCGAAGCGGAGTGGTAGCCAATCATACACCAGTTTTCATTAGCATAATGAGACCAAATGGGTAACATATGGTGTACGCTTTGCTCCTGATGAACCATCATTGACTGCACCATATCCTGATTGCGCCTGGGTTGTAATATATTGAATAGGGGATGAAGGGCTCTATAGGTATCCCACAGTGAAAAGCTGGTATAATTGGTAAAACCATCTGCCTCGTGCACATTGCGATCAAGTCCCATATATTTTCCGTCTACGTCCATATAAACCGTAGGCCCAAGAAAGGCGTGGTACATGGCAGTATACAGGTTTACTTTATCAGATTCTTCTAAGGTTTCAACAGTTACTTTTTGCAATTCTTTGTTCCAGGCAGTACGGGCTTGATTTTTTACGGCATCAAAATCCCATTCGGGCACTTCTGTTTCCATATTTTTTAAGGCTCCTTCGGTACTCACAGGAGATAATGCCATTTTAACCTGAATAGCTTCGTTTTCTTCGGTATCAAAATCGAAATACAGGCGTAAGTCTTTACCGGCCATCTGAGGAAAATTACGGGTTTGGTCAAAACGTCCCCAGAAACCCCGATATACTTGTCCGGGTTGTTTTTCCTGGCCGTAGCTTTTGAAAGCTTTGCTAAACGTCATTGCAAAATAGACCTTACGCGTACGCGCCCAGCCACTGGTTTGACGATAACCGGTAATGGTTGAATCATTTTCTACACGTACAATCGTCCAGACATTTTTATCCTCGTAATTGTAAATTCCGGCTTTTAGATCAAGAATGATATGAGCCTGCTCACTTTTAGGAAAGGTGTACTGATGCACTCCTACACGCGTGGTTGCAGTAAGCTCAGCTTTAATACCGTAGTCTTTTAGATTTACGGAATAGTATCCTGCTTCAGCGGTTTCTTCATCATGAGAAAATCGCGAGCGATAACCGCTATCGGGATTTGCTTCGGTCCCGGGATTTAATTGAAGTTTTCCAACCGTAGGCATTACCAGAAAATCACCCAAATCGGAGTGACCCGTGCCGCTAAAATGCGTGTGACTAAAACCTACGATAGTTGAATCTTCATATTGATAACCTGCACAATATTTGTAAACGTCCGGATTATAACGCCCGTTTACAGCATAGGGAATAGTATCAGTATCTGGACTTAATTGTACACTTCCAAATGGTACGGTTGCACCCGGATAGGTATGTCCCATTTTTGCAGTACCAATCATCGGGTCTACATATTTAGCAAGATCTTCCTGTGCCTGTATAGTAAAAACACCAGCCGCAAGTAAACTTGCGGCGGTGATAAGGGTTTTATATTTAAAGTAGTTCATTTAAGTTTTAATCTCTTTGATTAGTTGTCATTTGAAAGTGAATATGGATAATCAGATTCATCTGCACCGCGTGATTTATTCGGTTCATCAGTCATTTCATAATTAATAGTCATTCCCTTCATAATTTCGCTATGGCTCAACCAGTTTTTCTCATAGGTTTTGCCATTAACCTTCATGGATTCAATATAGCGGTTTTCATTACTGTTTTCAGGAGCATTGATCATTAATTCTTTACCATTTTCGAGACTTACGGTTATTTTCTTAAAAAGAGGTGCTCCTAAAACATACTGATCTGTAGCGGGAGCAACAGGGTAGAAGCCCATTGCAGAGAATACATACCAGGCAGAAGTTTGCCCGTTATCTTCATCTCCACAGTAACCGTCTGGAGTAGGCATATACATTCGATTCATCGTTTCTCGTGCCCAATACTGCGTTTTCCAGGGAGCACCGGCGTAGTTATACAGATAGATCATGTGTTGAATAGGCTGATTCCCGTGCGCATACTGTCCCATATCGGCAATTTGCATTTCCCGTATCTCGTGAATAACACCACCATACACACTTTCGTCAAAAACAGGAGGCATCGAAAATACCGAATCAAGTTTTTTTACAAAGTTTTTCTCTCCACCCATCAGGTCAATAAGACCTTGTACATCGTGGAAAACGGACCAGCTGTAATGCCAGCTGTTTCCTTCGGTAAAAGGATTACCCCATCTAAACGGATTGAAATCCTGTTGCCAGCTTCCGTCTTCGTTTTTCCCACGCATCAGTCCATAGCCTGGATCAAAAAGATTCTTATAGTTCATACTACGCTCTTTGTACTTTTTGATTTCTTTTTTAGGCTTGCCAATGGCTTTTCCAAATTGATAAATAGCGAAGTCATCATAAGCATATTCCAGCGTTCTGGCTGCACTTTCATTAACACCTACATCATAAGGAACATAACCTAGTTTGTTGTAGTACGGAGCTCCGGCTCGGCCTACAGCTGTCATCGGACCTTCATTGTTAGCTCCATTCACAAGAGCCTCCCATAATGTTTCAGTATCATAACCTCTTAAACCTTTAATATATGCATCTGCAACAACTGAGGCGGAGTTGTTACCCACCATAATATTTGCATAACCAGGGCTAGACCATTCTGGTAACCAGCCACCTTCTTTAAAGTCATTGGCCAGACCGGCCTGCATTTCTTTATTAATTGAAGGATATACTAAATTTAAGAATGGATATAGTGCTCTGAAGGTATCCCAGAAACCAGTACCGGCAAACATATAACCGGGTAAGATCTCACCGGTATAAGGACTCCAGTGTACAATTTCTTCCTTTTTGTTAATCTCGTAAAGTTTATTAGGGAAGAAAAGTGTACGGTAGAGACAAGAATAGAAGGTTCTTACCTGATCAATGGTACCACCACTTACATCTATTCGACCTAATTTTTCATTCCACAGGTCGCGTGCATTTTGTTTGGTTTCTTCGAAATCTTCAGTACCGATTTCACGATCCAGATTGAGTTGAGCCTGCTCAAAACTGATGAATGAAGAGGCAACTTTAGCATTAACCACTGCACCATTTTTAGTGTCAAAACCTACAATAGCTCCCGCGTGATCTGCTTCCATTTCTGCTTCTCCTTTTGCGAGATTATTACCTTCCCAGGTATTTACATCGCTAAAAGGGGTATCAAACTGAATGATGAAGTAGTTTTTAAAGTTTTTCAGTTCACCACGGGAATATTTTGTGGTATAACCAATAATTTTATTTTCTTCAGGAATGACTTTTACATACGAACCTTTGTCAAAGGGATCGATTACCACATAAGAACTGTCAGTCTTGGGAAAAGTCATTTTAAATTGAGCAGCACGTTCAGTAGGGGTAAGTTCAACCGTTACATCGTGATCAGCTAAATAGACTTTGTAATAATAAGGTGTTGACTCTTCCGCTTTATGTGAAAACCAACTGGCGCGATCATCCTGATTAAATTTCAAGCCTCCGGTAACAGGCATTAAAGCAAACTGACCGTAATCATTCATCCAGGGTGATGGTTGGTGCGTTTGTTTAAAGCCACGAATTTTATTGGCATTGTAGGTATAGGCCCAGCCGTGCCCCATAGTTCCGGTTTGAGGAGTCCAGAAGTTCATTCCCCATGGTACAGCTACAGCAGGATAAGTATTACCATTAGAAAGTCCCGGGCTAGAATCTGTACCCATTAATGGGTTAACATAGTCTACAGGGTTATCTACAGATTTTATAATTTGAGTTTGTGCTTTGCAAATAGTTACCACTGTAAAACAAAGTGCGTAGAGCCAAATAGACTTTTTAGAAATTAGGAGCATAAATGAAGGTTTGCAATCAGATTGATTTTTAGTTCAATAATAAATGATAGGTATTCAATGCTATTTTAAGGGATTAGCCTCAACCCCCTCTTTAGTAATTGTAACAGGTTTGATTAATCCATTTTCATCAAAATACATACGGTCTATACAGGTTTCTCTGGAGTTGCGGTCTGTTTCATCAAGTGGTCTTCGATGGTAAACCATATAATAATCATCAGAACCTTCTGGGTGAATCACGCTATGGTGGCCTGCACCGGTAGCGATTTTAGGATCCTGTTGTAAAATTTTATCCTCTCTTTTGAATGGACCAAATGGTGAATCTGAAATGGCATAAGCAACACTATAATCGGGTCCCGTCCATCCACCTTCAGACCACATAAAGTAATATTTTCCATCTTTAATAAACATAAAAGGGCCTTCCACGTAACCTTCAGGAGTTATTTCCTTAAATAGTGAACCGTCCTCAAACGGAATAAAGCCCGTGAAGTCATCATTGAGTTTTGCAACGTTACAATGTCTCCAACCTCCGTAATATAAATAATACGAGCCGTCTTTATCTCTAAATACAAATTGGTCAATTGGTTGCGCACCATTGTGGAATTTATCAATGAGTGGCTTACCCAGATAATCTTTAAACGGGCCTTGAGGTGAATCACTTACAGCAATGCCTATTCCTCCTAATTCTTCATCACTCTGGATATCGTTTGCGCCGAAGAATAAGAAGTATTTACTGTCTTTTTTGATAATTGAAGGTGCCCACATCGCACGTTTTGCCCATTTAATGGCAGCAGTGTCTAAAATACGTTCGTGTTTAGTCCAGTTTGTTAAATCAGTTGACGAGAAGGCATCCAGATAAACCTGTTTCTCATAAGGTGCTGAGAAAGTAGGGTATATGTAGTAGGTGTCATCAAATATAATTCCCTCAGGGTCGGCATACCAACCGGGAAACACAGGGTTATTGTCAGCACGTTCCTGAGCGCAACTACCGGACAGGATTAAAAGGGTTAAAAGCGAAACGTATTTGGTCATAATATAAATTTAGTATGTTCCTTATTGTAAATCGGGTTCGGGAGGTTTTCTATATTAAAAACTTTTTCGGATTCTCCACGATTTTTTCAAAAATGGAAGAATCCGAAAAAGTTTAGAGTGCTTTTCTAGTATTCAATCAAGTCTTTTTGACGAATCTAGAGTTTCCAGCCCTCGCGATAATTTCGTCTTACAAACTGATTGGCTTCTTCAAAATTAGTGACACGCATATTTTCAGCATCCCAAAGCATTTCAATATAACGGCCGGGATATTCAAAACCACCGCTGGCTAATTCTTTGCGCACATCAAAGCCTCTAATGGCTAGATTTGCGATGAGTAAGGTTTCGGTTAGAGGTCCGGCAACGCTGAAAGGCGAACTCACTTCTTTCTTACCATATCCGGCAAGGGCTGCTTCAACCCATTGCTTATAATGACCGCTTGATTGCCCCGGTACGCGCTCGTATTTTTCAGAAACTTTCGTTTGTTCGGTTTTTGAGGTTGGTAATAGTTGAGGATTCTCAGAATACGTGCCACACATCATTTTACCCTTGGTACCTATAAAAAGTACCCCATTGCCCCCGTCACCAAATACTTCGTTTGGTCCTAATTCTTCTGGTCTTGCCGGTTGAATTCCGCCATCCATCCAGTGAAGCTTGATGTCTCCCTTGGTTTTATCGGTTTTAGGAAAGGTCATGGTTACATGACTTGAGGGTGGACAACTGTCCGGGAAATAACCGCGTTTAAATTCGTCAACATAAACACTGCCTACGCTACACTGAACATCTTTTGGATATTTAAGATTAAGTACGCGTACGGGTACCTCTACAAGGTGACAACCCATATCGCCTAATGCACCGGTACCATAATCCCACCAACCACGCCAGTTAAAGGGTACGAACCCATCAACATAGTCCTTATAAGGGGCCGTCCCCAACCAAAGATCCCAGTCGAGTTCAGAAGGTACCGGTGCTGATTTTTGAGGCCACGGAATTCCCTGCGGCCATACAGGACGGTCTGTCCAGCAATATACTTCTTGAATATCACCGATAAGACCAGCATCATACCATTCACTCATTAATCGGGTACCATTATTAGAAGCTCCCTGGTTACCCATTTGAGTAACCACTTTATATTGATCTGCAGCTTCAGTAAGTGCCCGTGCTTCATAAATATCATGGGTAAGGGGCTTTTGTACATATACGTGTTTGCCCATTTTCATTGCCGCCATTGCCTGGACTGCGTGATTATGATCTGGACTGGATACTGATACCGCATCTATTTTCTTTCCTTCCTTGTCAAGCATTTCGCGATAATCCTTGTAATATTTTGCCTTAGGAAAGCGTGCTCGAGATGTTGCAGCACGACGATCGTCTACATCGCAGAGAAAGCCAATTTCTGCAAGTCCAGAATCTGCAAAACTTTTTATATCGCTTTCCCCTTTGCCGCCTACTCCTATACCGGCCACAACGAGCTTATCACTTGGTGCAGTAAAACCTACTCCTCCCAAAACGTGACGCGGAATAATTGAAACTCCAAGAGAAGCAACAGCAGTTTTTTTGATGAAATCTCTTCTTGGTGTTGACGATTGCTTTTTATTTTTATCCATGTTTTGTGATTTTAGTTAACCTATACGTTTTTAAAAATTTGTTGTAAAACAGTTGTGTTCTTCAAATTAGTTATTCTTAAGTTCTTGTTCTTTAAGCATTTTTATGAAATACCCGCCGACCACAGATCGGGCTTTAAACCCAATTTTAGTTGCATCGGTTGTTTCGTGCCAATCACTCAGCGGTACGCGATTAGGTGTGGTGTTAGCATAATCCCACATTGGGTTTAAAAGTGCTTCAAAGTTTTCATCATTGTCGGCAAGTGTAGCGGTCCATACCACCCAATCTGATTTAGTATAGGATTTTCTACTGTCCAGAGGTAATCCGAATTTCTCCTGTTTAGTCAGATAATAATCAACTTCAGTTTTCTGAACGTCTTCTGGAAAAATATTTAGATTTAAAATATCATCCCATACGAGATTGTATTTCTGACTCCAAGTACCTGGACTTCCAAAAGCCAACACATAATGATCGCCGTCTAAGGCAATATCTTTCCATTTAACGGCCATTTCTTTAGCGGCATCTGTAAATTTGTTTGCGGTTTCAGTTTCCCCAAGCATCTCAGCAAGCTTAGCATAAGAAGCAATAGCCATTATTGCTTTTACTGAGAGGTTAGCATTGCGGGCAAGATGACCCGCAAAGTCATCGGTAGAGAGTTGGTTTGCCGGATCGAAACCACTTTCCATCAAGAAATTTGCCCAGGTCGTCAAAGTTTCCCAGTGTTTTTTTGCGTAATCTGCATTGCCCTCCTGCTGGGCAATTGCCGCCGTTAGAATAAGCATATTCCCAGCTTCTTCAACGGGCATATCTTCACCATAGGTTTGCCCGGTAGCAATAGGATAAGTACCCAGATCGTGTGCAGGAAACGGTTTTTGCCACCTGCCACTCTCACTGTATTCAAAAATACCGTTAAGCATTCCTTTAAGTAAATCTGGATTATAGATTAAAAACAAAGGAGCAGAAGGGTAAGTAACATCAACCGTATTTATAGAACCGTTACTATTATTCTCTTTTGATAGAAATAAAATTTCTCCCTGCGGAGATTCTACAAGAACATGCGCGGCGATGGCTTGTCTATACGCTAGAACACATAGATCTGCATACTTTGAACCCCCAGCTTTAAGAGCGTCTTCATAAAGCTTTAGATCAAATGTCTTTACGCTTTTGAGTATGCTATCGTGATCAGCATAAGCGTTAGCTAACAACTGATCAAATGAGGATGCCTCCTTTTTATACCAGGGCTTTAAATTTTCTCCAAAATAATTTACTGATAATTCTTCGTCATAACCCAGTAAGAACACCTGGTTTTTAGGTTCTATGATTTTACCAAAATCAATAACTGTGTTGAGCATTAGACCTGTTTCAGGTATATTTTCAGTTTGAAGTTTTGTTTCTGGTGTTAGAGTAGATAATGCATCTTCGACGTTACTAAGGTATTGAACTGCGTTAGTAGCAGGAGTGGAAATGTAAAAATATCCCCAATCTACCCGAAGATCATCCCCACTTTTTTTAAGTACGGGCTGGTCCTCAGTACCAACTTTAAGGGTCGCCAAACCATTTTTAATATACTTTTCACCTTTTAATTTTTGCGTAGAGGTATTGGCAGCAATGGTTCCCGAAGCACCAAGATAAATTTTGACCTGATGTTCTTTTGTATCATTGGATGCTGTCTTAACATCAAGATAGCTAATAGGTCTTGCGTATATTTTTAAATCCTGTATAAGTAGAGGAGAGGTAAAGGTTGCCGTAAGATTAACTCCACCGCAAATAAAATTATATTGCGTTTGATTAGCCGTGAGGGATACTTCAGTTTGTTTGGCTTTTCGCATATTCTCTATTCCCGGTATTCTAGTTTCGGTAACAAGTCCGGCATCAAGCCATCTGCCTCCAGCCGTATTTTGAATATGAATGGCCAAAACATTACCGTTTTTTTTTAAAGACTCTAAGGCTCTTTTATTTAATTGAATGTACTTGAAACTGTGCTGCCAACCTTTGTAATCATAGATTTCTATCCCATTAATGTAAACTTTGACATTATCGTCGTGTCTCAATTTTAAATAGAGATTATCCGGACCAGAATCTTTGAGGTCAAATGATCTTCGATAGTATAAATTATCACTTTCCCATAGCGTTTTAGCCTGTGAAACATCATCAGTAAATGGTGCCTGACCTTTTTTCCAATTGGAAGCGTCATAATTAGGATTAATCCAGTTTTGGTGTGGTTGTTCTTCGGTGTAACTTACTGTATACAATTCTTCATCGCTAGATGGCAAAATGGTTTTATACGTTTTTGATTCCATTCCAAGAAAGCGGTAGAGTTTTCCATCTACTTCTGCAATACCAACTAAGGAATGATCTTGTTCGGTCCAGTGTTTTGTTGTAGATGTATTTAGGCTATCACCCATGGACCAAATGCTAAAGTTTGGATTATGGGTCACAAGAGGGTAGGCAGGAACTCGGAGAGAAATACTCGCGGTTTCGTTTATATCTTCTGGCTGAACCTCACTAAGCTTTTTATCACAACTGCCGTATACCAAAAGAACTAAGATAAATAGGGAGCGCTTTGTAAGGTTTGTCATTTTGATTTAAATATATAGACCTTTGATACTTTTTGAACTCAATTTGAAATTGCTGACTTCAATATTTATTTATGTATCTATAATGTTAATAAGGATTTAAAATTAATAAAACGTTTTACTTAAACAAGTATTTTTTGATTAAATTCTTGAGAAGTAAAGGTTGATCTACAAAAAAGAATAAAATTTAAGTCTTAACTCCATTCCCTTTTAATGGGTAAATCAGCATTAGATAATGCGCTACAAAACGACTTATTTCTTAGCAAGAGACGAGTCTCTAGGTATCAATTTAGCATCCAGCACCGTTTGAATCAATGGTATTTCTTTCTCCTTAGACTTAAGAAGCTTAAACATAATACGCATCATCTCTTCGGCCATTTCCTGCAAAGGCTGGGCTACGGCAGAAATGGAAGGGGTATTTATTCTAAAGAATTCGTTATCGTCAAAAGTTAGAATACCCAGCTTTGCAATGAGTTGCGGGTTGAAATTCTTAATGATTTCTAGTGCTCCCTGAGTAAGATAGTTGGTTGAAAAGAAAACTGCATCAAGATCTATATCCTGAGCAACCAGAGTTTCAATCTTTGCAAAGCCTTTTCCCTTATTGATTTCATCAAAGGGAAGTCGCAGTATGCGGCTTGGTAATCCTGCTTCTTTTACTGCATCTTCATATCCCCTGGTACGATCAAGCATCTGTATTTGATTGGTGTCTATTGTTATGAAAGCAATATTCTTATAGTTATTAGCAATTAGATGTTTCGTTCCATTTTTAGAGGCATCATAATTATTAATTGTAACATAATGGCTGGGTAAGTTTTGAAAGTAACGATCTCCTAGTACAACCGGTTTACCTGCTTTAATCAGATTTTGAATATCAGCTTCGATGCCTGCAGAAGGAATTATAATAAATCCGTCAACCTGCCTTTCATGAAAAACAGTAATAAGCTCTCGGGATCTCTCATCATTATTCTCATTACTGCAAAAGAGAACTTTATAGTCTTTTTTATAAGCGATTTCTTCTATGATACGTGCTATTTTCGCAAAAAAGCTATTCCCTATATCTTCAACCATAAAGACTAGAATTTTGCTTTTACCGGTACGAAGACTCTGTGCAACCTGATTAGGCCTATAATTTATTTTTTCCGCATATTTCTCTATTTTCTCAATAACCTCCTTAGAGATTTTTCGCTCTTCCCCTTTTCCATTTAATACAAATGAAATAGTTGTAATGGAAACATTTAATGCTTTAGAAATATCGGTAATTGAGGGTCTTTTTTGTTTCATTCGGATTTATGAAGAGAATACTCTTTTTAATATCTAACTCAAATTTGATATGCTCATAAAAAGCATCACCGTAATTGAAGAGCTATATTCAAAAAGTAAAAATACGATTTCATTTTAATCAACCTTTATTAAACGAAAGTTCTAATATCGATAATTCTTTAATGAATTAAAAAAGAGCTTTTTAAAATTTTAGTAAAACAAGAAAATATTTGTCATCAATCTCCAATCGATGATTACCAGAGTTTTATATCAAGACTTCTGGTTTGATAAATAAAAAGTAATTTATTTTTAGTAAAACGTTTTATTTAATTTATTTTAGACATCGATTTCGTGTCTTTAATTCTAAAATTGGATTCAAATAAAAAAAAAAATGAATACATCAAATGCCACTCCGGTTGTACCCAAAAAACTTCTGTTTCCCTTTATCCTCGTTACCTCACTTTTTGCTTTATGGGGTTTTGCGAATGCCGTTACTGACCCAATGGTACAGGCGTTCAAAAAAGTATTAGAGTTGACTAATTCTCAAGCTGCTTGGGTGCAAATGGCTTTTTATGGAGGATATTTTTGTATGGCCCTCCCTGCAGCATTATTTGTTCGGCGATATACTTATAAATCAGGTATTTTAGTCGGGCTCACTCTATACGCTGTAGGAGCGCTTTTATTTTATCCTGCTGCGACTACAGGAATGTTCTGGTTCTTTTGTTTAGGCTTATACATCCTAACATTTGGTTTAGCATTTTTGGAGACTACCGCTAACCCCTATATTTTAGCTATGGGGGACTCAAAAACTGCCACACGTCGTTTAAATCTTTCTCAGGCCTTTAACCCTGTAGGGCTTATTGCGGGATTACTGGTTGCTAAATTCTTCGTTTTGGATTTGTTGCAATCAGATGACGTTGATGATTTTTCTGCTCTAGATCAAACCCAGAAAATGCTGATTAAATCTGCCGATTTAATGGTTATTCGCAATCCTTATGTAATTCTAGGGCTTGTTGTACTGGCCATTCTTGTACTCATCGCTATTAATAAAATGCCTCAGGCTAAAGGTGAAGGAGCTACACCAAGTATTAAAAGTACTTTTGCTACTCTTTTTCAAAACAATAGGTATACTTTCGGTGTTTTATCATTAGTACTATACATGGGGGCTCAGATTGGCTGTTGGACTTATATATATCAATATGCCGAATCTAAAGAAATCTCCAGCTCCACAGCTGCAAATTATCAATTAGCTGCTTTCGTTCTTTTTACACTGGGGCGTGCTGTAGGTACTTACCTGCTAAAATTCTTAAGTCCCGGTAAACTCTTGTTTTATTTTGCCTGTTTAGGAGGTTTATGCACACTAGGGGTTATAGTTCTGGAAGCGAATAGTGGTTTAATATGTTTGGTATTGGTTTCCCTATTTTTATCCATTATGTTTCCTACTATTTATGGAATCGCCTTAGATGGATTGAAAGAAGATCAGGCTAAGATTGGCGCGGCAGGACTAGTTATGGCTATCGTTGGTGGAGCGTTGCTACCAAAAATACAGGGAATGATTATCGATTTGGGTGGAGCGGGAGTAGATGATATTAAGATGATGGGACTATCGGAAATGAACCTTTCATTTATTTTACCTCTAATTTGCTTTTTATCTATTTCTATTTATGGCATTTGGATTCATAGAAAAGATGCAAAGCTTAATTCTTAGTGGTTAGGCGCTGTAATATGTATTCAACTCACTGACCAGTTTAATGCACTAATTTCAATGTTTGATTTTATAATTAGCCTGAAACTGTTTGAATCTTAACTATATTTCAGCTTTATTTAATACAACCAATTCTATTTTATAAACACGTTATTCTCGTTTTAAAAACAAACCTAAAATACTTTCTATTTTAAGCTTTAAATTTCTTGAAACACGGAATGCATACGTTTTTGCAATTCCCGGTCATCCTGCCATATACTGTCAAATTCGTTGGTTGACTGATTATAATTGTAGGCTATTTCCCATTCTTTGTTATTGGCGATAATTTCTTTAATGGCTTTTATTATAAAAAGCACCTCAGCATCCGTCATTATGGGATGCAAAGAAAGTCGTACCCAGCCCGGTTTATTC
The DNA here is from genome assembly GCA_002708845.1 of Leeuwenhoekiella sp. Taxonomy (GTDB): domain Bacteria; phylum Bacteroidota; class Bacteroidia; order Flavobacteriales; family Flavobacteriaceae; genus Leeuwenhoekiella. The sequence goes on along the minus strand of PAPI01000018.1, from coordinate 52,572 downwards.
GCCAGTTGATGATTTTCTATCTCATTTATAAGCTTAGTGGACTTTTCTGTTTCTATTTGCATTAAATAATGTGCAAAACTGCTGGCACAAGACCAGCCACCACGGGTTTGTATTCCAAAACGATCATTAAGTAAACGCACTACGAGATTATAATGCATTCCAATGATGTTGAAGGCTATACATCCTATACTATCTGCATTGGGATTCGAGAGGTTCGCGACTTCAGGTATATTTTGAATACCATTATAAAACAACTGAGATAACTCTTTCTCCCGCGCCTTCATTAATATGGGATTCATCTGCTCTTTAAGTCTAATGCATAATGCAGTCCGTATTACCTGAAGAATACCAGGGGTACCACCGTCTTCCCTAATTTCCAGGTCCTGATGATAGCCGAAATTCCCCAACGGATTGGTCCATTTTACATTGCCACCACCTGGAGTGTCTGGGTGTGGATTTTTATGCAGCTTCTTATCATAGACTAAAACTCCACTGCTGCCTGGACCTCCCAGAAATTTGTGAGGCGAAAAGAAAATAGCATCCAGCTTTTGTTTGGGATTTTCGGGGTGCATATCGATGGCTTCGTATGGAGCTGAAGCTGCAAAGTCTACAAAGCAAAATCCATTGTGACTGTGCATAACTTGTGCGAGCTCGTAATAATCAGTAATGGTTCCTGTTACGTTTGAACACGCGGTAAATGAGCCTATTTTTAGTTTTCGGTCTTTGTATTTGAGAAGTTGCCTTTCAAGTTCAAGCGGATTAATTTGTAAACTTTCATCAGGTTGAAGCAAAACTACATCAGCCTTAAGAGTCTGCCAGGAAACCTGATTGGAGTGGTGCTCCATGTGACTGATAAAGATCACAGGGCGGTCATTTTCATCCGTTATCGTTCCAAATCTGTTTAAACCCATAATACGCTGTAATTTTGCCAAGGCACCCGTCATCCCACTTCCCGTAGTTACCAGCACGTCATTTGCATTTGCGTTTACGTGATTTTTGATGATGCGTCTTGCTTCCTGATATGTATAAGTAGCCGCTTTGCCGCTTTCGCTTGAGAACGAATGCGTATTTGCCATTAACGGACCAATCTTGTTACAGATGATATCTTCAATAGGCCGGTATAATCTGCCACTGGCAATCCAATCTGCATACAGCAGATTTTGTGTGCCATAAACCGATTCAAACTGGTGATTAATACCTATAGTTTTTTTCCGGTAGGTTTCGAAATAATGCTCAAGTTCTGTTTGCTGCCTTTTTTGGAAACTGCTCATATTGATAGGTTGTATAGTCTGCAGGGTTTATTTTTAATATGGATCTAAATTAAAATAGAGTGCTAAACATCGCAGTTTAGCACTCCTTGAATGATCAACTCCGTATTAGGTACAGAAGGCTAATTCAAATACAAATGCGGTGAATCAATCTAAAGATTTTTATACAGGAGATAATACTCCTTAAACAATCCTGGGTTGTGCGGCGTTTATCTGTACGGAAAGTTTTTTGAGGTCTTCTATGTATAAAGCTTCTAACGGTTTAATATAGGTTTCTTCTGTAGTGACGGGTTCCTCTTTTTGGAGGTTACCAACTGTATTTCGTAGCCAGGAGTTATTGTTCTCCTGATTTTCAGCAATCGATTTTTTCCATAAAGAAGCACGATCTTTTGGCTCTTCATTATGCATAATGTAGTAATGCATTCCATTATCTAGCTCGCCCTGAATGAAATCCGCAGTTTGAATAGCAGCCGGATTCTTTTCCTGAGCTACAACGAACTGAAGGCTGAAAACTGCAATCAGCGTGAGGGTTTTAACTATAGTTTTCATATTTCAAATTTTATTTTAAAAAGGAATTATTCTTGCTCAGAAGCGGAAGCGGGTAAAAGAAGCGCTTCGACCACACGGGGGTTAGTCATTATTTTACTGACCAAAGCCCGTATGTTTTGTTCGGTTAGCTTTTCGAGTTGTTGCTTTTGCTCTTCGCTGGTTTGTAGTGGAATACCTGTTTCTATACTGCTAACAAGATTGTTGAAATAAAGTCGATTGTTTTCAAGCTGCTCCTGATTTACTTTTAAAAGATTACTTTTAATTTCGGCAAAAGCCGTAGCGTCTATGTTTTGGGTAAGCCCGTTAAGCTCTTCATATACAATATTTATAAGTCTGTCAGCCTTTTTGGGATTAGCATTAAAATTAATGCTGATCTCAAAAGCCCCGGCAGGAATGGCATTCAAGTTGGTTTTTACTCTAACCCCGTATGAACCGCCTTCTTCTTCTCTTATTTTTTCCAAATAACGTTTGGCCAAAAGCTGTTCAATAACCTGCATGGCAAGCTCGTTTGCCGGGTTGTAGTTTAAATCGCCCGTCAGGTAAAACGATACATTTGCCTGGGGAGTCTGCATGTCGCGTACCATATGCAGTTTGTAAATTCCGGGTTCCGGTCTCAGGTTGCGATCGATCAAGATTTCGGTTTTTGAGTGGCCGGGAATACTGCCCAGGTATTTCTGAATAAGGCTTTCAAACTGTTCTTCAGCGATATCACCCATAAAGATGAACTTGAAATCGGCTGCATTGCTGATTCGGCTTTCATAAACCTGCTGCATTTTGCTCATCTCAAGCTCCTCTAAAAGTTGCTCATTGAGGTGCACTTCGCGCTCACTAAAATTGGTTTTGGCCATTTGAAGGGAGTCTGCGAGCGCATTGGCCACACTGCCGTTCATAAGCATAAGCAGACGCTCCAGATCCTGGCGGCTGGATTCAAAAGTACTTGCATCAAAACGCGGTTGAGTAAAGGCCAGATAGATGCCTTTGTTCAGCTTTTCAAAATGTTCAAGACCCGTGTAGGCCTCCAAAATTTCCTGATAGTCTTCAATTTTGACCGAGGGCATAACCACTTCGCCGGAGCGGGAGAGTTGCTTTTTAGTAAGATTGGCCACGCCAGATTCAGCAGCAAACAGCGGGGCAAACAAGGCATTGCTCACCAAATCTTCAGCAAGCACGGAACGGCCGCCTTCACTTACGGCTTTAAAATAAATTCCCTCAAGAGGACTAATAGGTTTGGCAAGATAAACCTGAGCCCCGTTAGCCAGCGTGTAACGGGTGCTGTTAAGTTGTGGAAGTTGTTCTTTAGATATAATTGCACTCCCGGGAAGATCAAGGGATGCAAGTTTTTTCTCTTCAACAACGATTTCGCGATAGGGTACGGGTTCGGCAGTTTCGGCTTTGTTGAGAATGTCTAAAACCTGAGCCCGGTCCGGATATTCCAGTTTTTCAGAACCTAGAATAGCCAGTACTTTACTCTGGCTTTGGTAGTATTCTTCAAAACTTTGCATTAAATCTTCTTTATTCAGGGTTTTCAGGTAATCCAATTGGTACTGATGTTCCCAGGTATAGTCTGGTAACACGCGGTTCTCAAAAAAAGCTTCATAAATGGTAATCGCGTGAAAAACATTGGAGCTTCCGCCATCTGCAATTCGGTTTTGAAGGTTGCTTTTCTGAGAAGACATGACACGATCAAACTCCTTATCGGTGACTCCATGCAGGGCAAAACGTTTTAATTCTATTGCCATCCATTCTATGGCCGGGAGCAGGCTGTCTTTTTTAGGCTGAAGTTCGACCTTAAAAGCCTCTAAAGGCTGAACCACTTCTTCTGTTGAAGCCCGTGCAGAATACACCGGACTTTCGGGCAGACCGGCTTTCGCAATAAATCGAGCATCCACGATGCTGCTGAGCATTTGTATTTTTAGAGCTTCCTCCAACTCGTGTTCCTGAGTATGGGAAGGAGCTGGTTTGTGCTTGAAATAATAGCTGATGGAAGGAATGCGCAGCTCCATATCCTGAATGGGGAGATAGATGAATTCTTTTTGCAGGGGAACGTCAAAATCGGGTCGCCTGGGTAAATTTTCGCGTAGCGGAATGCTGCCAAAAAGTTCTTTTACCTTTTGTGTTACTTCCTTTTCATCGATATCTCCCACCACAATAACCGCCTGCTCATCGGGACGGTACCATTTTTTATAATAACTGCGAAGGGTGTCGTAAGGAAATGTAGTAATAACTTCCATACGCCCTATGGTTGAACGCTCTGCATATTTTGAGTTTTTCAACAGGCCCAGTTCGGTAACCGAGTCCTGAGCACGCTTCTGGGCGTTATAACGGGTGCGCCATTCTTCTAAAACCACCCCACGCTCGTTATCGATCTCTTCATCTTTTAAAGACAAATAGCCAGACCAGTCATGTAATATAAGTAATACCGAATCGATTAATTTTGGGTTTTTTACCGGCACATTTCGTATGCTGTAAACGGTCTCGTCGTATTTAGTAAATGCATTGATCTCACTGCCAAACTGCACCCCATTTTTCTCCAGATATTTGAGCATTTGTTTATCAGGGAAATGCTCAGTCCCATTAAATGCCATATGTTCCAGAAAATGAGCCAAGCCGCGCTGACTGTCTTCCTCTAAAATAGACCCTACATGTTGCGCAAAGTAAAAAGCGGCGCGGCCTTTGGGATTTTCGTTATGCATAATGTAATAGTGCATACCGTTAGGCAGGATACCCCGGCTCATAGCTGCGGGTTTTACCTGCGCCAGTACTGGTGGGCAGATAAAACCACACAGATATAGAAAGAGGATTGCGAAAATGGTTCTCATTGTTGTGTTTTATATGTGTTGATACCGGCTTCCAACCAGTGTAAATAGGTACCGATATCGGGTGTATAGCCGATGGGTTTGTTCATCGCATCTCCGGAGTTATCCAGGATGATATAGTACGGCTGAGCATTAGCCTGATACGTTTTGATCTGAAAATCACTCCATTTATTTCCGATGGTTTTGATTTTTTTTCCAGTAGTTTCAGAAACATATTGTTCGGTTTCGGGTAGATCTTTTTTATCATCTACATACAGGGATATAAGCACGAGTTCATTTTTTAGAACCTGTAGCACTTTAGGGTCAGACCACACCCGTTCTTCCATTTTTCTGCAGTTTACACAGGCATATCCCGTAAAATCGAGCAGTACCGGTTTGCTCTGTTTTCTGGCATAAGCCATCCCCGTCTCGTAGTCTTTAAAAGCCGGGATGTCATGCGGACCTAGTTCTGCCCCGGGAGGAAGAATGATTTCAGAAGCCGAACTTCCCTGACTGTTGCCTACACCATAGGGAGACTCGCTGTATTGCTGGGGTGGGGGAAACCCGCTAATCCACTGGAGTGGCGCTCCCCATAGACCTGGAATGAGATAAACAGTAAAGGTAAGAGCCAACATTCCGAGACTCAATCTGCCCACCGAAATATGTGCCAGGGGACTATCGTGCGGAAGCGTTATCTTACCAAAGAGGTAAAGGGTTAAGGTAGCCGAAATAGCAATCCAAATTGCCAGGAATGTCTCGCGCTCAAGAAGGTGGAGCTGCAAAACGAGGTCTGCATTACTCAAAAATTTAAAAGCAAGTCCCAGTTCCAGAAAACCCAACACCACTTTTACGGTATTGAGCCAGCCGCCCGATTTGGGAAGGGAATTCATCCACCCCGGGAAGGCTGCATATAAGCTGAACGGAAGGGCAATAGCCAGTGAAAAGCCCAGCATACCTAATATGGGTGCAAAGCCACCTTTTGAAGCAGCCTGTACCAGCAGAGTACCCACAATGGGGCCAGTACAGGAGAATGAGACAATAGCCAGTGCCAGAGCCATAAAGAAAATACCTATAATTCCTCCGCGATTGGCCTGACTATCCATTTTTGTTCCCCAGCTGCTGGGCAGTACAATTTCAAATGCTCCCAGAAAGGAGACCGCAAAAACAACGAGCAGAACAAAAAATATGAGATTAAACCAAACATTGGTGGAGAGCGCGTTTAACGAGTCAGCCCCAAAGATCAACGTGACCAGGGAACCCAATACTACATAGATAACGACAATGCAAATGCCATAAAAAATAGCATTGCGTATGCCCAGGCTTCTGGTTTTACTTTGTTTGGTAAAAAAGCTAACTGTAAGCGGGATCATGGGAAATACACAAGGGGTGAGTAAGGCTGCAAAACCGGAAAGAAAGGACAGAATGAATATTCCCCAAAGACTTTTATCAGGCTCGGGTTCTAAGGTTTCGATCGGTTCCTTGTTAGGTTCAGCTACTGATGGATCTTCAGTAACAGGCTTTTGTATATCTGGCTCTGAAACTTCAGTAATTTTTATAGAATCTACCTGTACTTTCGGATTGGCGGGTACTGTTGTCTGAACGGGTGTTACCTTTTCGGTTGTTATCGCGGGTTTTTCAGTTTTTGTGGGGATTGCAGGTAATTTGAATATAAGCTCTACAGTAGCAGGAGGGAGGCATTGGGTATCATTACAAACCATAAAAGTAACTTCCGCAGTAATCGATTTTAAAGAAGCATCCTGAATTTTAACACGTTGCGTGAATGTCGCTTTGATTTCATAATAGGAGGTTTCCATCTCAAAAATGTCGTCGAAAAACGTGATGGGTTCAGATTGGCTCATTTTCCCGATCAAACGGTATCCATCTGTAGACGGAAAGTTAAAAGAGGTAGACACGGGGCCACCCTCCGGTAGGTTCTGGGCATATAAATGCCAACCTCGCTCAATACTTGCCAGAGCAATCAAATCAAATGAATTATCAGCCTGGGCTTCTACCTGAGTTTTCCAGCTTACAGGATCATAAATTTGTGCGTAGATGGGTTTAACCTGAAGGGCAAGTATGACGAGCAAAAGCAAACTCAGGAATTGGTATTTTGTTTTAAATAAAAGCACGCGTTTAAGAGGGTTATGGTGAAACAATTACCAGCCTTCAGCAAAGAGAATAGCTGTTTAGGCCATTCTCAGATTGCGGAAATCCGGTAGCGTTACAAATTTCTAAGAGCTAAATTTTTTTAAAACCCGGATTAGTGCCGGGATTTTATTTTTAAGAAAATCAATTTGGAAAAATCTCTGAAAGTTTTTCAGTTAGGGCTTCACCACGAAGATTTTTGTCAATGATAATTCCATCTGGATTGATAAGTACATTCGCAGGTACTGAATTGATATCGTATTGAAGTGCTACTTCGTTTTTCCAATGTTTAAGATCGCTTACGTGAATCCAGGGAAGACCGTCCTTTTCTATAGCCGCCACCCACGATCCTTTATCGGCATCAAGAGAAACGCCTACAATCTCAAAGTTTTTATCTTTGTACTTATTATAAGCCTTAACTACAAATGGATTTTCAGCACGACAGGGTTTACACCAGGCTGCCCAGAAATCTACTAAGACATATTTACCGCGCAGGGAGCTCAATCTAAAATCTTCTCCTTCCGGGGTTTTCTGGGTAAAATCTGGTGCTTCCTTACCTAATTGTGAGTTTTTTGCAATGCTTATTTTTTCAGCTATAGCCTTACCCACCTTGGTTTGCTGTAGTTCTTCGCCAAATAGTGAGTTGAAATTCTTCTCCGCTTCAATGGGGTCAAAATTTTTGGGCATTTCGTGCCGCTGAAATCGCTGTAAAGCTATATAGGAGTCCGGATGGGTCATAATAAAATTATGGGCTGTCGTTCTAATACTGTCTACGTACATTTGTATGGTGTCATGAGTCATGAGGCGCTCTTCTTTACTTCTTCCATCCATACGGTCGTAAAGAGCAATTATCTCCGCAGTAAAAGGACTGATTTTTTGGTCTATTTCTTCAGCTTCAGCTGTACTCCGTGATCCTGTTAGATTTGCTTTTTTTATGGAATCGTTAGCGGTGAGAACCATTTCACTATTTTCTATAAAAAAATGAAAGGTATCTGCCTGCCACTCGGTTTCCGGAAAGCTATTTCCATGGCGCAGGAGGATCATGGCATCTACCGGATGGGCTACTTTACCCTGAAAACTAAACTTACCCTGGGTTACTACCGAAGAGTCTCTATAAGTTGAATCGTTTTGTTTATAGGTAAGAACGGCCAGGGAAGCATCTGGAGACTGCTTTATAGTTCCAGTTATATGGTAACCATCAGGATTTGCGCCTTCCTTTTTCTCGTCCTTGCAAGAGCCCATCGCCATCAGGATTATAGCTAGGAGCACAGCCAAACTGGAAAATTCCCAAAGAGCATTTAATAGTTTTGATTTAGTATGATGTGTCGTTTTCATCGTAGTTTTTTTATACTTGAACTCTTAAAGAGCACATTTAATGGTATGTTTTGAGCGTCCATGAAGAGTATCGATCAATTGATACTTCTTTTTATATATCCCTTGACATCTTCATTAGATACCAGAGTTAATAAGTGTTGCTTATCGCTTTCTGATAGTAATTTTTTAAGCCCCGGGATAGTTTGGTACAGCATTATATCCTTTTCATTATCGGTAAGGCTTGGAATTGTTTCTTCTACCGTTTTTAAGAACTGTTCTTTTCCTTCTTGCGTGAGTTGTAATTTTGCTCCCGCAATCATAACGGGTAAGCTTTTTAACTCCTTTATTCCTAAAGCATAGACGTGTTTTTCGGTTTTTTTAATTTCGTCCATAGTCACGTCCTGGGTATATCCTTTGGTTATAGTACCCATATGGTTTTCATATTTACTTCTAAGAATAGAATCTATTTTTGAAGTGTTGGCAATCTGCCTGAATTGAGCTCGATTTTCTTCAAAAAACTTTGCTTTTTCAGAGCCGAAAGGGGCAAAAAATTCATAGATAAATACGGTTTCTTTTCTTATTTTTTCTTCCTTACTTAATGAATTGTAAAATGCCTCAACCTCTGGTTCCGGGTTTTCGGTGTGGGTATTCATCAAGGCCTGCAGGTATGTTGCCTGTAAGGCAATGCTTTTTTCACCTGCGTCTACGCGGCTTTTTAGACTACCAAAAGCCTTTTGAGGATCAAACGCATTATCCACAGTAGCAATAAACTTATCACCGTCAAGTATACCTCCTGCAAAAATATGTTTCATAGCCCCGGTTTTATCCAGAATCACGAAAGTGGGATAGGCTTTAATCCCATACTTTTTAGCCAGTTCAACACCTTCTTTTTCGGCATTTACCTTTAGGCTTATAAATTTTGAATTAAAATATTTTCCTACATTTTGTTGTGGAAATACCTGTTTATCCATCATCTTACAGGGCGCGCACCAGTTGGTGTAAAAATCGATAAATACGTGTTTGTTTTGCTCCTGGGCCATTGCCAAAGCTCCCTCTAAATCTGTCTCAGCAAATTGCACTCCCTGACCAAAGCTTACAATACCCGTGTGTATAATGAGTATTAAAAGAATTATTCTTTTCATAATTTTTTATTTAAAAAAAGAGGTTCTACTAAGAATGTTAATTCATTTCGAACCTCATATTATGTCACTTAATCATTATTTATAAGGTTAGGATTTTGATCCATAACAGTTGGGGAAAATTTAATTACTAAGCGCTCTTGTGTGAGTTGGAACTCGTCTTGCAGCGAACCATCTGCATTATAAATCTTGTGGGTGTAGCTGGAAACAGGCGTTGGAATGTCAGGATCTACTGTTAATCTTCTCATATCGAACCAGTGGTATCCTTCTAGCGCAAACTCACGTAAACGTTCATCAAATATAAAGCGTAGCAACGCCTCACGGTCTGATGCAATTTCGGCGGGAACCTCAGTGAATCCAGTCATCAACCTTCTTTCACGCAGGAACTCAACATCATCCACAGCACCAGAAAGATCATTAAGACGACATTTTACTTCTGCACTAAGTAAATATAATTCTGGAACGCGCACACCAATCTGACTTTGAGAAGTTCCAACATTCTTTTTGTAAGCACCGTCTATAGGTATGGGAGCACCAGATTGAAGTGTGTTTCTATATAGCAATTGAAAACGTAAATCATTTTCATTATATAAGGCCATCACCTCAGGTTTAACCACCAATTCATATTGTCTATTGGCAATAGCAGCAACAACAATTTGCTTTCCATAAAGATTTTGAGGATCAAGTTGTGCATTAGGTCTTTCATACTGCTCGTTATAATCAATTAGTCCAACTTCTATTCCTAAATTGTATTGTTCTACCAATGCCTCATTAAGTAAAGGTCGTGCCTCTGCAAATTTTCCCATAAATGTATAAACCTTTCCCAGGAGTCCCTTGGCAGCTGCTCTTGTAAATCTAAATCTACTGTCTGTCCGTGTAGGCAAATCGGGTATTGCCTCTGTAAGATCCTTTATTATTAGATCATAGTTTTCCTGAACAGTTGCTCTCTTAAAATCAGTAGCAGCCAGATCGGCTACAGTAATTATTGGAAAACCAAGATCTGTTGAAGATGTCTGGTCATTGTATGGCATACCAAAATAGTTTACCATGAGAAAATAAACCCAGGCCCGTCCTGCCTTCGCCTCGGCTTGCAGGACACGTTTTTGCTCTTCAGTACCATCTGTAGCAATCAGTACCTCGTTAATAATCTTATTGTAGATATAAAGATTCTCCATGGGTACCTCCAGTTCGCCCATATTCTCATCATTGTCATAGACGTTTGCTTCCCACTTAAAAAACCGTTGTCTACGAAGTTCAGTATTGCTGAAATAAGGTTCAAAAGCTGTTGATTCTGCTCCCAAATAGGCCTGGCCACTGGCAGATCCAAGATTTACCAGATTCAGATTGTAAAACAGCTTATTATAGTCCACCACTTTTTCACCTATGAGCTGTCCTTTAGGAACTATTTCCAGAAATTCATTTGAACAAGAAGCAAATACAAGGACACTTAAACAAATAAGTATTTTATAATACGTTTTATATATATTCTTCATAATGCGATTTTTTTAGAATTTTACATTTAGACCTAAAGTCACCCTTTGTCCTCTTCTGAGCACTCTTGAACCTCCATAAAAATGGTATTCAGGATCAATTCCATAATCATTATCTGCCCATAATAATATATTAGAAACCTGACCTCTTATGGTAACTTGATCAATACCGGAATTTCCAAATATGTTATTGGGTAAGCGATAAAGCAGGTTGATATCTCTTATTTTGATATAGGAAGCACTTATTATATTAATGTCTCCATCTACGTAGTAATCAGTATCTCTATTTCCACTTTCTATATCTACAAACCTAGGAATGTTAGTAAACTCCTCATCTCCAGGCTCCATCCAACGATCTAGGAAATCTTCATTAATATTTCCTGAGGTAAAGTTGTAATTAGCAGCATCCAATCGTGTACCTGAATAGCGGTCATTCACATCTCTGCGCATTACATGACCCAAACTAAACACCGTGTTTACATTTAAAGAAATATTTTTGTAATTGAATGTATTTCCAAAACCACCATTCCATTTGGGTTGTGTGGTACCCATGTGTTTGATATCTTCTGGAGTAGTTACATTAGGTTCAGTTGTAATGGTACCATCTGCTAATCGTACCTGAGGATCTCCATTTTCATCCAGACCGGCATAATCAAAAGCAAAAAGAGAAAATGCAGGATATCCTACTACAAACTGCTCATCAACTCTTACATCACCTGTAGTGGTCTCTGTGATGAATCTTAAATTTGTAATTTTATTTTCATTAAAAGCCATATTCAACTGGGAAGACCAGGTAAAATCTTTTAATGCAATATTTATCGTATTCAATCCTATTTCGAAACCATCATTTTCTAAATCACCTAGGTTTCCCCGTACAGAACTGTATCCGGTAAATACATTTGTAGGAATAGTTCCCAATAGATCTGAGGTTTTTCTTTTATAATAATCCAGTGATCCTGTAATACGACTGTTGATATTATAATCGATCCCTAAGTTTGTGGTAGCCGTTCTTTCCCAACTTAATTTGCGGTTACCTGGTGTAGATATGCGAAGACCGGTTTCAGGAAAAAAGGGTGACGATAGAGGTACTAAAATATCAAATGATGCTGCATCTCCCGGTTTAGGAGCATTCCCTGTGATACCATATGTGGCTCTTAAGGCCAAAGAATTTAACCAATCTGCACTTTGAAAGAAAGATTCCCTTCCTATATTCCATTTACCACCAACACTCCATACGGGTCTGTTTTGAGCAGATTTGTCTAGCCCGAAAAGGTTACTTTGGTCAGCTCTTATACTTGCATTTAAGGTGTATTTACGATTAAACGTATATGCTGCATTTCCATAATAGGAAACGAATCGCGTTGTGGTTTCATTTCTAGCGAAATAGCGCTCGGCGATTAAGGGTTGAAGATTACTCAGACCACCATAACCGGGGAAGAACTCAAAAAAATTGGGTTTTACTACATTACCCAGAAAATTCCCAATGGGGATTGCGTAGGTTCCATATTCTCTTTGTTCATAGCTTTGTAGCCTATCATCATACCCTCTTACTTGACTAAGTTTGGTAGTGCTCATCTGCTCTTGTGCTTCGTGTCCAGCGATTATGTTAAGCTGATGCATTCTATCGTTCCAATCTTTTCCAAAAGACAATTGATTTCTTACGGTCCAGGCTTCTACGTCTGAACTTCTCGTAGCATACTTCCCTCCTGTATTGGGTATTATATATTGTGGTGTTGCCCCTGGTGAAGAAACGACAGTGTATTCAACGAGTTCTTGTCTTTCTGCAATGGCTAAATGATCAGTGTACTCTTCATTATCCACTGCATTAAGCGTGTAGCTATAAGTCCCCTGGAATCTTAAGCCCTCAAAGATATCTAAATCAACACCCAGAATATTTCTCATGGATTTTGTTATGTTTTTGGTATATGCCAAATCCAATTCATCCAAAGGGGTATAACTTAAGTCCACAAGACTTGCCTGCTCAAATTCACTCCTTACCTCCTCATTTAACTCGGTCATATAAGAAGTTTCAATATTATTCCCGTTAGCATCTCTAAAAAGCTGATAAGGCAAAAAGCGACTGTTAATATTAATGTTATTCGGGCTGAATCTATTCTGATATGTGAGATCAGTAATGATGTCAATATTGATACGATTACCAACATCAAAATTCTGTCTAAGGTTTAATTTATACCTGTTATCTTTCTCACCAGGTGTGTTACTCTGCCTTCCAGTATAATTACCAGAGGCATAAAAGGAATATCCTTTTTTTCCTCCAGATGCAGAAAGTGTGTGGGTGGTAAGGATGGAAGGTCTATAAAATAAATGATTGATTTGACTCCTATTGTTTATAGAAGCTAAACTATCTAATCTTCGTCTTGCAATCCCTTCAGATATTACTCCTCTATTACGGTCGTATAAAATTTGTTCATGAGGAGAGATGCCATTTCCTGATGTACCGTAACCTACCACATTTTCATAGGGATTTATATCAGGATTAAAAATCTGCTCAGCAACTGCTATAAAGTCGGCACTTTTAAGCGTACGCAAATAATCCTGATCTGGTCTGCCATCCATAGTAATGAAGGTGTCGTATTGAAAACTTACAGCTCCGCTGGAAGATCCTCTTTTTGTATTGATCACAATAACACCATTAGCGGCTCGTGAGCCCCATATAGAAGCTGCTGTAGCATCCTTTAATACGGTAATATCTCTGATATCCTGTGGATTAATATTAGCAAGACCAGAAATTGCTGCTGCACTATTAGTCTGTGTAGAAATATCTGGAATAGGAACACCATCTACAACAATCAAAGGACTGCTGTTTAAAAGCTGAACTGTGGCCAATCCTCTAACCAATAATGGATTAAATAGTTCTGCACCAGGACTACTATTTACCGTAAGCCCAGGAATTAGACCATCAAGACGTTCTGCAACATTCATCGTGCTGCTTCGATTTTGAAAAACCTCCATATCTGGTTTAGCAAAAGAACCTGCGCTGCGTTCTTTAGCTATAGTCTGGTATCCGGTAGAAACAAGTACTACTTCATCTAAAGCACTCACGTCTTCTTTTAAAACCACTATCAGGTTCTTTGCATTATCTGCGGTAAGAATAACCTCCTGATTCAGAAACCCGATGTAAGTGATTAAGAGACTCGTACCTGTAGCAACATTAGTAAATTTAAATTCCCCTTCAAGATTTGTTGAAACAGCACGATTGCTATCTTTTAATTGTACAGTGGCACCAGCGAGGGGTACGCCCAGTGAATCTCGTACCACCCCTGTTACCTGTACTACTTGTTGAGTAGTAGATTGCCGTTGAATCGTTTTCTTTTTAACAATAACGGTGTTGTCTTCAAAATGATAGGTGTACCCCAGAGGATCGAGTCCTTTATTAAGAAGTTTCGAAGTTTCAATTACCCCAATATTCACATCAAGGGATGGCGTTTTCATTCGACCATCAGACCGGTAAACAAACAGATAATCAGTTTGGGTTTTAATCAGGTCGAATACTTCCTCTAAAGAAAGGGTTTGCTTTTCTGTTATAGTGATGGGGGCGTTTTGAGAAAAACCTGAATTAGGGCTGAAGGCAAAAGCAGTTGCACACAGCAAAAAGATACATGTTCTCATTAGCAATAGATGAATTCCATGGCATATAAAACCACGGGTGGGAGTCAATTTAATTTTCATAAATTTGTGGAAGGATTATTTAGACATTCAGTTGATTTAATTAATTCGTTTTTAGAAGGAATTTTAGTTTGTTGCTGTGGAAGGTGCTTACTTTAATTCCTTTTTTTATGAGCTTATTTTATCATTATCGTCTTATTTTTAATTTCAAATTCAACTTCACCTGTTTGTTCCAGGCTTCTTAATAGTTTTTCAATATGGTCTGTGCGTTTTAGACTACCCGAGAAGGTATAGTTTTGTTTTTCGGTATTTACAAATTCAACTTTCACATCGTACCATCTTGAAAGTTGTTGCATCATGCTGCTCAGGGTTTCGTCCTGAAACATAAAGAAGCCGTCTTTCCAGGCTGTTGCATAGCTTGTTTCTACAGCTATAATTTCCAGATCTTGAATTCCTACTTTATTTAAAGCCTGCTGGCCCGGTTTTAGGATAGAACTGCTCCGACTTGTATTAATGGCGATACTTCCTTCAACCAAAGTGGTATAAATCAGGTTGTTTTCGGAGTAGGCGTTTATATTGAATTGAGTACCTAAAACTTCTATTTTCTGCTGATTTTGGGTTACAATGAAAGAAGCTCCATCGTTAATTTCACTGGAGGTCACTTCAAAATAGGCTTCTCCATAAACCAGCTCTACTTCTCTAGGCTGATCTTTTCTAAAAGACACGGGATATCTTATTTGGGTGTCTGCGTTGAGCCAAACCCGAGTGCCGTCTGCCAATTGAACCTGAAATTTACCACCTCTGGGAATGGTAAGTGTATTGTATTTAACCTCACTCGTAGTTTCCTGAGGTGTATATAAAAGATTATTATTAGCCAGATTTGCATCCTTTGAATTAAACGAAGTGTTTTCAGCAAGTTCAATTTCTTTACCATCATCAAGTGTTAAGACGGCTTTGTCCGAACCCGAAACGATAATTTGATGATTTGACTTTTCGTTAACCGGCAAAAAAGAGTCCCAAGGGGCATATTGATAACTACCCAGTGCGATACCAAAAAGTATAACCGCGGCTGCTGCGTATTTCCAATAGTTCGATTTTTTGGTTTGTGGTATATAAATTCTGGTTTGAATATTCTTCCACTCACGATCTGCATCTATTTGGTCCAGGTTTTTTTCGCGTTCGGTCCAATAGCTTTTGTCATTTAAATCTCTTAAAATAGCTTCCTGATCTTCAATAGAAATAAAACCGTCTTCTTTAAACAGCTTATTTTTTTTGCCTTTTAAAAAGCCTTCTGAAAGTTTTCTACTGTATTCCAGAATTTCTTTAAAATCTATCATAAATGAGTTCTCTACCCTTAAAACGATTAAATCTTAATGTAGGGTTAAAAAAAGATTAATTTTTTTTAATTAATTTAAAATGGATTGTAAGGAAAAGCGAATGGGCGTGAGTGGGCAGGGCAGGGCAAAAAAACGCATTTTATTCTAAATATGATTCTGGCAGGTAGTATTTTTAAGTAAACAGGTGCTAATTGCTTGAAATTAAAAGGATTGTAAGCAAATGGTAATGTTCTTTCAAAAGAGGGCGCATTTTTTTGTAGGCAATCTTTTTTTGAGCTTTTACAGTGTTTATTGATACGGAAAGACGGTCTGCAATTTCCTGATTGCTATAATTATTCAGGCTGAGCTTTATAATTTGAGCACATCGATAGGGCAGGCTTTTCATAGCTTTATCAATGAGGGAAGAAGTTTCTGAACGCACTACTTCTGTATAAAAAAAGCGATCAGACTCAAGCCATTCCATTTTTACCGGATCGAGCTGATGGTCTATAACTCGTACATATTTTGACTTCAATACATCAAGACATTTATTTTTTACGGCGGTATATAAATAACTCTTAGCCGCAATTTCATTCTCAAAGTAAACGTTGTTTTCCCAAACGCGTATAAAAACTTCCTGCACTGCGTCTTTAGAAACCTGTAGGTCTGTAAGGTAATTTTTTGCAAATAAGCATAAAGAAGGATAAAGTGACTTATACATCACTTTAAATTCTGCTGTATCTAAGCCTACTTCTGTCAAATTAAAAGCTTAAAATTTTGCTAAATATAGAATGTTTGCCAGAATATACTTGTCATTTTAGAAAAATTATCATTTAAGCAACCAAATATTGAATTTTTATGTATAACGTATTAAGTTCTTAAATTTTTACGGTTTTGGCAATATCTTAATAATCGGTAGAACAATTTTAGCTGCTCATTATCAGAACAGCGAGTAGCTAAATTTAATTTTTTAAAGCGTTTTTTAATCGTGAAAGGCTGATTTAAAAGTTTCCTGGTTTTTATCGTTTGTGATTTAAGTGTTTTCATGTCTGGAACTAATCTTTGGTTTCCTGCTGATTTAGTATTTCGGTGATTTTATCAATAAACTCTGCTTCTTCGAGCGGAAGCAGATCAAGCGTATGTTTAAGAGCTTCTGAGATACTGCTTTCGGATTGTTTTAAAGGGCGATCACCTCCGCGTTCAATTCCGTTTAGTGCCATAACACTCACATTAATAAGGTCTTCAATTAAGAACATCAAGTGCAGCTATTTTTGTACCGGGAAGCAAATTTGTTGATGATTTCTAAGGAGGGGTGAGGCATCAGTTTTCCCAGATGGTCTTCGCCTACCTGATTAAAGGTGAAACGAAGATGAAAAACTGGAACGGGTGGCGTATGTTTTAGGAGTAATTAGGAAGCCTATTGAGAGCTTTTCTGAAGAAACAGTTCTTGATACAATCTAAAATAATTTTAATAGTAAAGACAGTTCTACACCGAATGTAATTAAGAGCCAGCATGCATCCAATCCAATTGATAAGGTAGTAGAATTATATGAGCGATTGGTTATGGCGGAGAAAGATAAGGCAGTTTTTTTGGAAGAGTAGCTTAGTAAGAAATAAACCGATTCAAGATCTTAATTTATACATCAATTTGCTGCCAGATTAATTCATTAGCTAAATTGTTAATAAAATCTTAATTTTCTGCTTTTTGAAACCCGTTTTCATACACTCTTCATACTCTATCCTAGGCTTTGCTATGCCTTTGCCTGGGGGGATACCTTGCTTGAGGCTTGATTTTGACCCGTCCTAGAATGGCTATACAGATTAATTAACTAAGTCCTGTTATAGCTATACAAAGCTAATTTTTAATCTAAAGTTAATAGCCAAGCGATTTGTAGATCTGTTCTGTCAGTCAAAATCCCACTTTTCATTTCCCAGCGGTTGTCTGAGGTTGTATTCTAAATACTGAGTTTAAAACTAATTAAATACTGGTATTAACAATTTTTCAGCTAGGCTGTTTCAGTCTTTTTAGATATTCCAAACAACAAAAAGAGAATGCTTTGAAGTTTTTCACCTACCTTCTCCCGTAGTTGTGAATATGCACGGGTCATTTGATTTTCAACAGTTTTAACGGAAAGGTTAAGATGTTCCGCAATTTCCAGATTTGTCAAACCTTCGTGCTTACTCAATAAAAAAATCTCTTTACATCTGGGGTTTAAATTCTCAATTTCCTTTTTTACTTGATGAATCAACCTGTCCAGATTGGATTCTTCTTCATCTAAGAGCGTGTTTACCGCAGTCATATATTCTTTTTCAAGATTTAGAATGAATTTTCGATGTTTGTATTGATCTAAAAATTCATTGTAAACAGAGCGATAGAGAAAACTGCGCAGACTCGAATTGATTTTAAGAGAAGTCCTTTTTTTCCATAAACGCAACAGAACATTCTGTACCATATCTGCCGCTAAACTACGATCCTTACAAAAACTATAGGCATAGAGACACAGTTTATGGTGATAACTATCCATAAGATAAACGTAGGCAGACTCCTCGCCCTTGCGTAGGTCTGTTACCAAAACCGCCTCATTTTCATACAGTATTTGAGCTTCTTCTTTCATTTTGCAGAGAATATTCTGTTAATTATGCAAAAATTAAAAAAAAATCTGTAATACGTTAGGGGTTTTTGATTTGACAATCTTAATAGGTGTAATATAATAGAATTTTAATGAAGACCGAAGCAAGAAATCTTATTATAAAATATTTAAACCAAACGGCTTCAGAAGAAGAATTAGATGAGTTGTCCCGGTGGCTTAAAAATCCTATTCATGCAAATGAGTTTAAATTACTTGCTAAAATTGATTATGCTATAGATCATATTATGGAAGATTTTAATACGGAGCAACAGAAGAGCGACTTTTTGTCCAAAATCCGTAAAATGGAACAACAAAAGAAGGTTCGTAAATTATGGACACGCATTTCTGGAGTAGCAGCCTCTGTTTTAATAATTATTTCACTTTCTGTATTTCTAAACAACAATCAGGAGCAGGTTGAAAATAGCGCCCCCATAGTTGTTAATAATCAAATTAAGCCTGTAAAAAATAACGCCATTTTACTTTTAGAAACAGGTGAGGAGATAGCCTTAAACCAAGGCAACGAATTACATACTCAAAATGCAGTACGCAGTAGTGAAGGGATTGAGTATAGTGAGGGTACAGCCGCACCAACTGAAATTGCCTATAATTATTTAACGGTACCCCGCGGCGGGCAGTTTTTTGTTAAGCTTGCCGATGGGACTAAGGTGTGGTTAAACTCTGACTCTAAATTGAAATATCCGGTACATTTTCCTAAAGCTCAAAGTCGTGTTGTTGAATTACTTTATGGAGAAGCCTTTTTTGAAGTTTCGCCCAGTGACAAACATCAAGGGGCAGGTTTTAAGGTTCTTCATAAGGAGCAGGAGATACAGGTGTTGGGGACAGAATTTAATGTTAAGGCTTACCCTGATGAACTTAATGTTTTAACCACTTTGGTTGAAGGGAAGGTTCAGATTAATACCCCTCGGGAAAAGCGCATTCTTATGCCAGAGCAACAAGCGATACTCAATGATGATACCTATGCGCTATCAATTCATAAAGTGAATTTGAGGGAAGAAACAGGTTGGGTGAATGGCGAATTTATTTTCAGACAAAAAAATCTTAAACAAATCATGGAGGTACTTAGTCGCTGGTATGATATGGAAGTTATTTTTGAGCGAAGCGAGCTGCAGGATGTCAAATTTGTAGGTAGAATTCAGAAGGATCAGGAGATAACCGAGATACTCGATAGGATTAAAAACTTTGGTATAATAGAGAACTATGAAATTAATGATAAGCAGGTACGCTTAAGGTAGCAAATTCATTTTTGATTAAAACAATCAATTTATAAATAGAAAAAGGGAGCGAAGTTCAAATTTTCGCAGGTTCAAACTTCGTCCCATCTAATTTGATCAGTTAAAGTAAATACTAACCAATACATTCCAAATTTATGAAAATTAAATTGTTCAATGTCTGTAGCCCTGGATTACTTTTCAGGGCAAGGAAGCAATTCTTATTGATAATCATGAGGACATTCTTGCTTTTATTTTTTACCACAGCTTTAGGATTTAATACAGACATTAGTTATGCTCAGGCTCAGGTAAATGTTGAGTCATCGGGTGAAATTACAGTAGACCAGGTCTTTCAGTTAATTACAGAACAGACCAAGTATAATTTCCTGTATCCGGAAGGATTATTTTCAGATTTGCCAAAAGTAAAATTGATTAAAGGCCTGATTAAAGTAGATAAACTTATAGCACAGAGCATTCCTGAATCTCAATTCAATGTGGTGTTATCAGAGGGAGATACCATTATTATCGAAAGAAGCAAATCGGTAAATCAAATTAGTGTGTCAGGTACGGTTACCGATGCTAGTGGAACCCCAATACCTTACGTTTATATTCGGGTAAAAGGTACTACCAAAGGAGTAGCGACCGATTTTGACGGGTACTATAAGATCGCAATAACATCTACCAATAATGTATTGATATTCAATTCGCTTGGTTTTAAAGATAAAGAGGTTCTGGTGGGAGACAGGCTTATAGTTGATGTCGTTCTGGAAAATGATGTTACAGAGTTGGATGCTGTCGAAGTAGTGTCTACAGGATATCAAAAAAATAGCAAAGGAACGCAGCGCAGGTTCATTCTCAAAACCTGACATGAGTATTGCCAAAGACAGAACGTATTCCATGAATATTCTACAGCGAATAGATGGTCTGGTGGCAGGATTGACTATAAATAATTCACCCGGTGCGGCTTCAAACCCTTACCTCATAAGAGGTCTAACCAGTATAGGGACGTTTGGGGCAAATAACGTCTCTGCATCAGATTATGACGGTGATACAGCCCTTAACCCCGGTACAAATAGAAGCCCGTTATTTGTGGTAGATGGTATTCCCACCAATAATATTTCATTCATTAATCCGCAGGACGTAGAAGATATTACGGTTTTAAAAGATGCCACAGCAGCCTCTATATGGGGAGCGAGAGCTGCAAATGGCGTTATTGTGGTAACTACTAAAAAGGCAAGTAATAATAAGAAATTGACGATCAATTACAACGCCTTTACCAATATACAGGGGCGCCCAGAATTAGATTATCAGCCTTATATGAATAGTGCCGATTTTATTCAAGCGGCGAGGGAGGTTTTTGATCCGGTATCGTATCCCTTTGAACAATTAAATGCCTATACCTTTGGAGGTTCGGGCATCCCTCCGCACTTAAGAACACTCTACGCAGAATACATGGGCGAAATATCAAGTGAGGTGGCTAACGCGCGCTTAGATAGTTTAAGTAGTTTGAGCAACAGGTCACAAATACGTGATATCTGGTATAGGCAGGCTATACAGTCAAACCATACCTTAACCCTTTCTGCCGGAGGTGTAAAACATTCGATCTATTCCTCACTGGCTTATACAGATACTAAAAACAGCAGACCGGGAGATTCAGATAAACAGTTTAAATTAAATATTAGACAGGACTACAGGTTTAATGACCGAATTAGTGCTTTTTTAATTACCGATTTTACAAAATCTAAAGCTTTAACTAAGAATAATCTGGATATTGATTATGGATTTTTTCCCTATCAATTATTTCAAAATGAAAACGGGGAGCATATCTCAATACCCTATATGGGTTTGCTTACAGAAGATGTAAGGGCAGATTTTGAAGCCAGGTCAAAGGTTAATCTCAATTATAATCCACTGGATGAACGGGATTACGCAGATCTTAATTCTGATGTTTTCAATGGAAGGTTTATAGGTGGGGTGGATATAGGCATTTTTGAAAATTTAAACTTTTTAGGAACCTATAGCTATATTCAGGGAGCGCGAAAAAGCACCAATTACATCAATCCTGAAAGTTATATCGTACGGAGTGAATTAGTACAGTTTACGGTTGCAGACACACCAGATGATATACCGCAGTATTTTTTGCCAGACACTGGAGGGAGGTACACAGAAGGTCATACCTCAAATAGAAATTTTACCATACGTAACCAGCTGTCTTATGATAACAGTTGGAACGAAGGTAAACATCAGCTTAGCATTCTATTAGGACAGGAAGCTCAGGAACAGTTGACCGAATCATCAAGCACTGTAGTTAGAGGGTATAATCCCTTGTTACAGACTTCTCTACCAATAGATTATGCATTTCTGGAAAACGAAGGTTTGGAGAATCCGGTAATGCCTAATTTCGGAACGATCAGTACGTTGACAGATGATTATTTTGTTCAATCTGAAATCCTGACCCGTTTTACTTCCTATTATACTAATGCAGGATATACTTTAGATAGCAAGTATACTTTTAATGGAAGTTGGAGACGGGATAAGAGTAATTTATTTGGTCTTGATAAGTCTGCTCAAAATAAGCCCAGTTGGAGTGTAGGTACCAAATGGGCTGTTGGTAGAGAAAACTTTTTGTCTGGTTTTAAAAATCTGAATTTTCTGGATTTGAGAGCTACCTATGGTATTACCGGAAACGCACCAACCCCCGGAGTCTCATCAACCTATGATATCCTAAGACCGCAGACTGATTATGTGGTATTAAGCAATCGCATTCCCTTAACTATACAAACACCCGGTAATCCCAAATTGACCTGGGAAAGGACTAGTACTTTAAACCTGGGAATTGATTTTGGTATTTACGATCGTATTAATGCTTCTGTAGATGTCTATAGAAAGATGACAGACGACCTTTTAGGTCAGTTGCCACTCAATATCTTTTCAGGCTTTACTTCGGCCATTGGAAATTTTGGTTCTTTAGAAAATAAAGGGGTTGAGCTTACTCTGAATACCAAGAATATAGAGACCCAAAACTTCAGTTGGACTACGCTATTTACGATGGCGTATAATAAGAATAAAATTACAGATCTTGAGTTACCTGGTGAAGTCACTACTGGCGATCAAAAGGTAGACCTGGCTTATTTAAAAGGTTTCCCTGCATTTGCGGTTTTTGCCTATGACTATAAAGGGCTTGATGCTGAGGGAGATCCGTTAGTACAACTGCAGGATGGCACCATCACCAAAGAACCTAACATCACTAGCGCAGATGACATTTTATTTATGGGTACTGCACAACCGGTGTGGAGTGGAGGCCTGTCAAATACATTCAGCTATAAAGGCTTTAACCTAAGTATCAATGCAGTCTACAACCTTGGCCACGTTATGCGCAGAGATGTGACTACCAATTTTTCAGGATTGCTGGAGAGTGTACCTTTTACAGATTTTGCTAACAGATGGAAAGAACCTGGTGATGAGCTTGTGACCAATATTCCATACTATGATCCTACAGGAGCCCTTTCGGGAGATACCAGAGACATTGACTACTATATAAAAGGGAATCAAAATGTCTTAGATGCTTCGTACGTAAAACTCAGAGATATCACTTTATCCTATGGGCTTCCTAAGGAGTTTCTTCAAAAGATTAATGTCAAAGACCTGACTTTAAGATTTTCCGTTTCAAACGTATTGTTATGGACTGCCAACAAGTATGACATTGATCCTGAGTTTCAGTTCAGTTCCTTAAGTCGTGGCGTACGGGCTCTAAGAACCAACCAAGGGAGCGTTGCGCTTGGTCTTCACTTTTCTCTTTAATCGATTTTAATAAGATATACTCATGAATTTTAAAACTATTTATTCAGGAATAATCTCTTTTGTAATAATTGGCTCTTTGACGGTTTCTTGTGATGACGATTTTCTCGAAGTCACCCCTAAAGGAAGCTTAATCGCAGAATCTGTATATGATTATGATTTATTACTTGACGATCCCTTATTAAGGGAAGCTTCAAATGTAACGGTGCCAATGGGAGATGAAGTCGCGGCCGTAGAACCTTTTTATTCAACTATAGAGCTACGCGCACGCAGACTCTTCAAATGGGAGGCAGACATATATAATTCAGATCAAACACCGCAGGAATTGCAAACCTCAATGACCTCATTATATTCGTATAATAAAATTATTAATGAAGTAAGCGCTACCGTTGACGGTACCGATGAGTTAAGAGCGCAACTTGAAGCAGAAGCTCGTGTAGGCCGGGCATTAAGTTATTTTATTCTCATCAATTATTATGGAAAGCCTTACGATGCAGCGACTGCTTCTTCAGATTTGGGGTTTCCCATTATTGAATATTCAGATATCAGTTCTACTGACTTTGCCCGAAATACAGTACAGGAAGTCTATGATTTTATCATCGATGATATTGAAATGGCACTTTCTTTTCTTCCCAGAACTGTAAAAGATAGAAATAGGGTATCTGCCGCTGCGGCTGAAGCTTTATATGGTAAAGTACTTATGTTTCAACACCGGTTTGACGAGGCCTTGGTGCATTTAGATCTGGCATTAGATTATACCGCTAATACGCAGGTTGAGTTAGGGATTTATGATTATAACGAGGAGTTTCTTGACGGCGGGGTGTTCACACCTGCCAGTCCATTTTTTGGTCCGGCTACGGTCAATAGAAACTTGAATAAGGAAGTGCTCTATGATAAGGGCTTTGTAAATTCATGGTCGTTTGTTCAGAATGAGTTTGTTATCAATCCAGAAACAGCCAGCCTTTTCAACTCTTCTGATTTAAGGTTGAACTTTTACTCAGATGCAGAATTCTTTGGTTTTGAACCCTTTTACCCTAAAGGTATGTTGCGAAAGATGGGTCCGCTCTTTCAGCAATTTGGGATTTTTCTGCCGGATATCTATTTGTTGAATATTGAAGCAACCGCGCGATTAGGATTTTTAGAAGATGCGGTTTCTAAATTAGAAACTTTTAGAGCAAACAGGATGCCTGTGGAAGATACTGAGGTCCCTTCAGCGATCGCCACAGATAAGGATAAGCTCGTAACATTCATTTTTGAAGAACGCATGCGCGAATTGGCGCTAACGGGATACAGATGGTTTGATATGAGACGCTTATCAGTAGATCCCGATTATAGTGATTTAGTGAGCTATACCCACAAACTTTATAACGAGGAAGGGCAAGTACTGGAAACCTATGAGTTGACTCCTGAGCGCTTTGTACTGCGATTTGGGGATCTTGTTTTATCACAAAACCCCAATTTAACTGAGAATCCTTAATTATATATTCAATGACTATGAAAAGATATTTTGCAATACTTCTGGCTTTAAGCGTGTTAGCGAGTTGTAAGGAAAAGGATATTCAGAAATGGGATTATTCCATATCAGGACAAGTGCCAGCAGATAAAAATTTTGAAATGGCCATAATGTCTTACCCCTCTGATGAAAAGGGCGGACCTTATGAGGCAGATACCACAGAGGTAGTAAATGGGAAGTTCAGTTTTAAAGGAAATATGGACCGGCCCCAGCTTGCAGAACTCAATCTGATTGAAAAAGAAGAACAAGAACGAGAAGATAATGATGTTGCCGGTATGGCCAACGTAGCTTTGTTTTATCTGGATGGTACCCTAAACATTACGTTTAATGAAAAAGGTATGGCTTCGTATGAAGGTGGAGGAGAAGAACAGCAAGCCTGGCTACAGTGGGAGGAAATGAGTAAATCACTGGCAGAATCTAAAGGAGGTGTCACCTTAGAAGCTTTTCAAAATCTGGTTGGAGAATTTGTAGACCGGTACCCGGACCGTTATGTAAGCATTGATTTGATGGATATTGTTACCCAGGGTCCTATTCAATACGATCTGGTTGCTCCTATGTATGATGCTCTAAGTGAGCGGATGAAAAATTCTGCGAAGGTTTTGGCGTGGAAGCCTGCTTTGGACAAAGCCAAAACCTATCTGACAGGAGAATTGAAAGCACCCGTTTTTACGATGAATGATCCTGGAGGCAACCCCATTGCTCTTGAATCCTATAGGGGTAAATACGTGCTTTTAGATTTTTGGGCAAGTTGGTGTGCTCCCTGCAGAGCAGAAAACCCTAATGTTTTAGCTGCTTATCAAAACTATGAGGATAGCAATTTTGACATTCTCGCAGTCTCTATAGATACCGATAAGGAAGCCTGGCTTAAAGCCGTACACGAAGATCAGCTACCCTGGAAACATATAAGCGATTTAAAAGGCAGCGATAATGAGGCGGCTAAAGCTTACGGGGTGGAAGCTATTCCCGATAACTTCCTCATAAATCCAGATGGATTTATTGTAGCAAGAGGTCTTAGGGGCAAAGCTCTGCATGATAAACTGAATGATTTAATATCAAAAAAAACTAAATAAGCACACTATGAAAAATTTAATGATAGGTCTTTTCATATCCGGTAGTGTACTGGCGCAGAACCAAACGACCCTAGAATATTCATATGCCGAATTTAATGCATTGGAAAATGTTAAAGATCAGGAAGCGTATTATGAAGAAATGCGACAGGCAAATCCAGATGCTGACTACGACACGTATCTGACTGCTTTAGCCATAGCAAATCTAGATGATGGCAATACCGATAAGTATAAATTTTACACCCGTTCAAATCCTGAATTTTCTGCAATTGCTTTGATAAACCTGGTTTATGCCTTAGAGCATTTGGAAGATGAAGATGAAAATATGGCGGTTATTGCTGAGGTATCTCAAGAAGTTATTGATAAGATTGAGAGTCGTGATGAAATCGACGTGATTGCAAATGGCAGATTACAGGTGCTTCTGGAACTTAACGCGATGGCCAATGCTAAACTGGGTAATGTTGCGCTGGCCAGAAAAAGTTTAGAAAAGTCCTCAGAAATCGTTTCTGAGTTTAGGGATTCTAAATATTTTAAGGATTCAAAAGCGAGCTATTACGATCGCTGTGCAATAGTACTCGCTGCAGCCGGGGAAACTCAAAGAGCGATGGATACACTTGTCAAAGCTGTAAGAACCGGAGAATCAAAGCCGAAGCTTAGAGAGACCTTTGCTCACGTTTATAAAGAATTAAAAGGTACCGATGCAGGTTGTGAAGAC
The DNA here is from genome assembly GCA_002708845.1 of Leeuwenhoekiella sp. Classification (GTDB taxonomy): domain Bacteria; phylum Bacteroidota; class Bacteroidia; order Flavobacteriales; family Flavobacteriaceae; genus Leeuwenhoekiella. The sequence goes on along the minus strand of PAPI01000018.1, from coordinate 25,977 downwards.
TTGATAAAAGAGCTTAGGGAAGAGGCGTATCAACACTATTATGATAAGATTAAAAAAACCTACCTCACAGATGTCAAAATTCCATACGAGGGCAAAATAAATGCACCTAATGGTTCTGGTGAGCAATTAACCATCTTTTCTGCGGATAAGAATGTTTATGATATTTCAATACCCGATCTGAACGGGAATCCGGTGAATCTGGCAGATCATAAAGGCGAAATCCTGTTGATTGATTTCTGGACGACTATGTGTACTCCTTGTGTGGCTTGCTTTACCGCATTTGAAAAAGTTGTGGAAGATTATAAAGATGAACCCTTTCAACTTTATGTCATCAATCTTTTTGAACTTCAGGAAGATGTGAAAAGTTTTGTACGTAAAAAAGGTATTGACCTTGACGTACTCCATGACGAAGAAAACGTAGCCTATAATGTAGTCGCGACACCTACTAAAATTGTATTTGATCCTCAAGGCACTATTCGCTTTTATAATATAGCCTATGCGGGCTCTACGGATGGGGAATATTATAAAGTAAAAGCCATGATCGAAATCATCAAGGAACACGCTTCTAATTAATACTAGTGTTCGCAACATCCTTTAGCCGAAATAGCTGTGAAGAGCAATCGGAAAAGGCCGGTGTGAACTTTTAGAAAATCTAATAAATAGATGATACAACTCAAAAGAATATTGCTGGTCTTTTTAATCAGCATGAATGCCTTTGCATTTGCTCAGGATGATCAGGAATCAATTCTTGCGTTTTTAAAGAATGAGACCCATGCAGAAAAACGCGAGGAAAAGATCAAAAGTATCCTGGAGAACGGTAGTGCAATCCAATTGTTTGAACTGCTTCAGTTTTATGGAACTGATGATGAAAAAAGTGACCAAATCATCAAACTGATAAATAAGAAGTATCCGCAATCTCAGGAAGCGCGTTTTGCACGAATGATGTCTTTCCGAAATCTCGAAAGTGCGCAGGAAGTCGAGGAGCATTTTTTCAAAATACAGCAGGAATATCCCGAGGCAAACCTGGATTTTGAAAAAAATTTGGTCGCCATGACTTTTGCCGAAGTTCCCGATGCTCAAAAAATGATGGATTACATCAATGCAATTGAAGACCCTGTATATAGGATAGGAGCACTGAATTCTAATCTGGAATTGTTTATTCCAATAGATCAGGAGAAGGCTTTAAAACTGGCAACGCAAAATCTGGATCACGCTAAAAAGCTCAAGGCCCAGATAAAGAAGAGTAATCAGGCCGAGGCTATTTATAACGAGTACCTAAAGATGTATGGCAAATTGCTCTTTAAAACCGGTTATGATCAAAAGTCTTTCAAATACATTCAGGAGGCCTATGAAAATCTGGAAGATATTAGTGAGAGCCGCGAACTTGTGGAAAACTATGCGTATCTGTCTGCGAGTTTAAAAGGGAATTATGAGAAAAGCCTTCCTGTACTGGCTGAGATGATTGAAGCGGGTAAGAATGAGCAAAGATATCTGGATCAGGTGAGATTGGGATATGCCAAATTATATCCTGATAAAGATGTTGAAGCGTATATAGATTCCTTAAACCAAAAGTTTATCGAGAAGATCAGATCTAATGTAGCAGCGTTTAGCGTCAATAAACAGGCACCGGCCTTCTCGGTAACCGATGTTAACGGTAAAAAAGTAACTCTTGAAGATTTTAAAGGTAAGACGATAGTTCTTGATTTTTGGGCAACCTGGTGCGGCCCCTGCGTGGCCTCATTCCCTGCAATGCAGTTAGCCGCTAACCGTTATGCCAATGATCCGGAAGTTGAATTCCTGTTTATCGATACCTGGGAGAATGTTAAAGATCCTTTGTCCCATTCTAAAAAATTTCTCGATAAACGAGGCTATGATTTTGATTTGTATATAGATGCCATAGATCCTGAAACCCAACTTCCACCGGCGGTAACAGCATTTGAGGTAACCGGAATTCCTGCAAAATTTGTCATTGATCCTGAAGGAATAATACGTTTTGAATTAGAAGGTTTTGAAGGAGATATGGAGGCTGCAGCAGAAGAACTTACGCAAATGGTTGAAATAGCCCGAAAAGGCTTTTAACCCTAATTACAAACAGTTATTAATACGATTTTTTTCTTGCATACCCCGTAAGGGATAGGGAAAAATTTTTGAAACAGCATATATGAAACGGGTTATTTTTTTATTCCTACTTAACTTTTTGGCCATAAATGGTTTTTCTCAGAGTAAGTATCCTGTTAAGTGGGAAGTAAGCAGTGAGCGTATTGATGAATTAACCTATAAGGTTCTCTTTACCGCTGAGATTGATGCAACCTATCACATTTATCCTCAGAAAGGAGCCACTGGTGGTATGGGAATGCCTACAAAATTCATTTTTGAAGAAAACCCGAATCTGGAGTTTAAAGGAGCATTGGAAGAGAAAGGAGAAGAACAACAGGGAAATAAGCCCCTTCCCTACTATTCTAAAGGGGTGACTTTTACCCAGATTGTAAAATTAACTGCAGATAAAGAGGCGCGCTTAAACGCTACGATCAGGTTTATGGCATGCACAAACCAAATGTGCTTGCTCCCATCAACTAAAAAGTTTACAGTTAATCTCAACAGTAAAAGCATACCTAAATAACAGGGAGCTGTTTGGGAAGCTCGATCCCAGTTGAAATGCTCACAATCAAAGCGAACAACTATGAAAGTCAAAACTGTACTTAGTCCGTGTTATTTGAATTTGCCATAAAATAAGGAATTCACCGGGGCTGCTTTAGGGTTAGCCCTGATGTTTAATGCTAATTATAAATCCATAATACGATGAAAACCAAAATCTTCTTGTTGCTATTTGTTATAACCGGTTACGTACAGGCACAAATTTTTGAGCCGGTTACCTGGGAAACTTCGGTTAAAAAAAATTCAGATTCAGAATGCGATTTAATTGCTACCGCTAAAATTGAGAAAGGCTGGCACCTGTATTCCCAAGCTGTACCCGAAGGAGGACCTGTGGCAACCAGTTTTTCGTTTGAAGGAAACTCAAATTATTTAAAAAAGGGGAATACAAACGAAGAAAAAGGCCATACGGTTAACGATCCTATTTTTGAAATGAAGATCACCTATTTCGCAGATAGGGCAGTATTTACGCAACGTATAAAGCTACGCAATACAAAACCTTTTGAAATCAAAGGCAGTGTGACCTTTATGGTATGTGACGACAGTCGCTGCTTACCTCCAACCACTAAAGATTTAACTTTCAACATAAACTAAAACCATGCATAATACAGTAAGGTTTATTTTTCCTTTCCTATTAATTATACTTTTTTTTTCGTCTGAAATTGAAGCGCAGGTTGTAGATCCTATTAAATGGACAACCGAAACAGAGAAGATTTCAGATACCGAATATTTACTCGTATCCAAAGCAAATCTTGATGCAGGCTGGCACTTATATTCACAGCAAGTTCCAGATGGGGGACCGGTAGCTACGAGTTTTATGTATGACGACAGCAACGGAGACTTTAGGATTGTAGGAAATACGAAAGAGGAGGAAGGGAAGGTGATACAAGATCCTGTTTTTGAAATGGAAATCAAGTATTTCGAAAACAGTGCGGTTTTTAAGCAAAAGATTGAAGTTACTGAGGAAGTGGAGCGCATTCAGGCCTTTGTAGAGTATATGGTTTGCGATGATACCCGCTGCTTACCTCCTGAAGAAGAAGAATTAACCTTCAATTTTACCGAAGAGACTACTGCAGAAACTGCTACAGGTTCAATTACAGGGGGTACGGATTCAACTTTACCTGAAGCTGAATCTTCAGCCTCAGAATCCCGCGGGTTACTCACTATTTTCTTTTTAAGTTTCTTAGGTGGTTTTGCAGCTTTGCTCACGCCTTGCGTGTTCCCAATGATACCAATGACCGTGAGCTTTTTTACAAAACAAAGTAAAACCCGTGCCAGCGGAATTAAAAATGCATTACTCTACGGGCTTTTTATCATTGTGATTTATGTGGTGCTGGGTTCTGTGGTGACTGCGATCTTTGGTGCCGATTCGCTCAATGCGCTGTCTACAAATGTGGTCTTTAATTTGGTCTTTTTTGCGCTGTTAGTCTTTTTTGCTTGTTCCTTTCTGGGCGCTTTTGAACTGGTGCTTCCCAGTTCGTGGGCTACCAAAATTGATTCACAGGCAGACCGCGATGGTCTTATCGGCATCTTTTTTATGGCGCTTGCGCTGGCCATTGTTTCGTTTTCGTGCACTGGTCCCATTGTGGGCACTCTGCTGGTAGAATCTGCTTCAAAGGGCGGGATAGCCCCCATTGTGGGGATGTTGGGCTTTTCGCTGGCGATTGCATTACCCTTTGCCTTGTTTGCAGCTTTTCCCGGTTGGTTAAACTCGTTACCTAAGTCTGGTGGCTGGCTCAATACAGTCAAAGTGGTTTTAGGCTTTTTAGAACTTGCCTTTGCCTTTAAATTTTTAAGCAATGCCGATTTGGTGTTGCAATTACACCTATTAGAACGCGAGACATTCTTAGCGATCTGGATTGCCATTTTTGGAGCTTTAGCGTTTTATCTCTTCGGAAAAATCACGCTACCCCATGATAGTCCATTGCCACATATATCTGTGGGAAGGCTCGGTTTGGGATTATTTGTTTTGGCTTTTGTGGTGTATATGATTCCGGGTCTGTGGGGAGCGCCCCTGCAATGGATCAGTGGTTTCCCACCACCCACGCAGTATAGCGAGTCTCCTTACGGTGTAGGCAATACCAAAGGCGTTGCAGGTACTTCAATAGAGCTTCCTGATCAAGCAGAATTGGGGCCTTTAGATCTTATAACTTTTAAAGATTATGAAGCCGGGATGGCCTATGCCAAAAAGGTGAATAAGCCGGTTATGCTAGATTTTACAGGCTATGCCTGTGTAAACTGCCGCAAGATGGAAGAACGGGTGTGGCCCGAACCTCAGGTTCAGCAAGTGCTAAGGGATGAGCTGGTGTTGATATCGCTTTACGTGGACGATAAAAAGGAGCTTCTTGAAACGGAGCAGTATATTTCTGAAACTACCGGTAAGAAAATCAAAACCGTAGGGAATAAGTGGAGTGATTTTCAAATTAAACACTATAAAGCAAATGCTCAGCCGTATTATGTATTGATCAATAATGATGGGGAGAATTTAAACGATCCCACAGCTTATGATCCTGATGTGGAGTCGTATTTAGCCTGGCTCAAAGAGGGAATTGGGAATTACAGTAACTAAATTTTGGGAAATATTCTCTGGTGAAAGAAAACCAGCATATTATTAATTTATTTGAATTAGCCTTTACATAAAGACTCTTAACTCGTGTTGATTTTATTTTGAAGGGAGCTTGAGTCATCGGATTTAGGCTCTCTAATTATAATGATTTATTACACGCTTATCAGATTGTGGAATTAGGTTGATAGCTATCCCCATAAAATTTAATAGAAGAAATTCAAATAGTTCGTACTGTTTTCAAGAACGCTTTAACTTGGTTTGAGATAGAGGATGTAATTATGCTAGTTTGGTCAATAACATAATTTATTAAAGACGGTCAAATACTATCTGTATTAATATGCATTATAGATTAGTGAATCGATCAAACGTTAAATCATTTAAACACAGAAATATAGGGAATGAGTTGGCTTTAAAGGTACCGGCCGCGTCAAATTTCTCTTAATCTACCACAGGTCTTCGTAAACAGAAGTTTTGATGACTCACCGAATCGTATATCGGGATTAAAAATTTGACATTTTTATTTCAGAATTGAAGTCAATTTTAAAAGGAATAACCCAATTATCAACTTTTATAAAATAGTTTAATTGTAAGTCTTTAAGATGAAAAACGATGAGGTTTAAACATTATCTTTTCTAATAGATCCCTGGCCTTAAGATTGAAATCCGCTCTTTCAAGGCTGTAGCCATAAAATATTACCTGAAATTTCGAGTGGAGAACGCATTAAAGGCACGCTAAATCTGTCTTTAACCCCAATTCCTTTAAAATGTTAATTCAAGAATTGTAAAAATAAACTACCATTTTTTACTTGTTTCGCAGAAAAGCCAAGTTTAATTTATAAAATGTAATAAATACATTAATTCTTGTAAAGAATATCTATCAGGTATTAATTTTCAGCGAGTTCAAATTTTTTTACATGTTAAATTTAGTATAATTTTAACGTGTCAATGGGAAGTAAAATGAGCAATAGAGATATTGAATTAGTTGTCTCCCTCAAAGCGGGGAACAAGAAGGCTCTTAGTGTGCTCTACGATGACTATTGGAAACCTTTATATCTTTCTTCCTATAATTTATTGCATGATAAAGAAACCTGTGAGGAAATCATTCAGGATGTTTTTATTGACCTATGGAATAAGCGAGATAAACTTCAAATTCAAACTTCTTTAAAGACCTATCTTTTTGCATGTGTTCGTTACAAGGTATTTGCTGAATTTAGGAAAAATAAAAACTTACGTTTTGAGCTTTTTGAAAATATAGAAGAGCGTCTTCAAAATACTACCCCGGAAACCGAGTTGATCCATAAAGAACTCCGAAAACAGATACGACTTGTAGTAGATAATCTTCCAGATAAATGCCGAACGGTTTACAAATTAAGCAGAAACGAACGTTTAACACATAAGGAAATAGCTCAGAAGCTGAATATTTCAACAAAAACGGTTGAAAATCACATAACCATTGCTCTTAACGCTCTTCGAGCCTCCTTAGGTATTACCTTATTACTTCTCCTTTTTTAGTAAAATAATTTCTTTTCTTTTCGCCAAAGTCGCACGCTTTACATTGCGATTTCGATGGCTAAAAGTTCATTATACAACGTTTTTTATGTTAAAATTAGTAAATAGTTAAGTTTTTATTAGGGGATAAGTACATTTTCATACACTTCATATATAAAGGCACTCATTAATTGCTTTTAGTATGAACAAAGAAGATTTTCAAATTTTAATAAGGAAATATCTAGAAGGTGAGGCAGACCTTACAGAACTGCAACGTCTCATTAATTATTATGAGAGTTTTCAGCAAGAGCATGAGTGGGTTGAAGAATTAGGCTCAGAGGAGACCTTAAAAACAAAAATGCTAATCTCTATCCTAGAGCGGATTGAAGACACCGGGAAGGTAAAACGCATACCCTTTTATAAGACCAATTGGTTCACCTATGGTGTCGCAGCTTCGTTGGTATTGCTGGTATTCACTACTATTTTTTACAAACTAAATCCTCCTCTCACAACATCAATCCAGGAGAATCAAATTGAAATAGGGAGTTCTAAGGCGACACTGACTTTGGGCAGTGGAGAGGAAATTTTTTTAGCAGGAGAAAAAGACTTTTTACTTAATTCTGCAAAAAGTAACGGAAAAGAACTGATTTACAAAAAGACAGCTGCCTCATCGACTCAGCTATCCTACAATACATTAACCATACCGCGAGGAGGACAGTTTTATGTAGAGCTTGCAGACGGGACTAAAGTGTGGCTTAATTCTGATTCTCAGCTTAAATATCCAGAGTCTTTTGCTGTAGGAGAACCCCGTACCGTAGAATTGGTATATGGTGAGGCGTTTTTTGAAGTTTCACCCAGCTCAGCACATAATGGGACTCGCTTTAAGGTTAATACCACCAATCAGGAGGTAGAGGTATTGGGAACCGAATTTAATGTCAAAGCATATAAAGAGGAGGCTAACGTTCTTACAACCCTTATTGAAGGAACTATTCAACTCAACACACATCATCAAAAAGCTGAGGTATTAAAACCAGGACAGCAATCTGTACTTAACAAGCAGAATGGTAACCTCCTTGTCAGTAAGGTTGATACTGACTCTGAAATCGCCTGGAGAAACGGATTGTTCAGTTTCAATGATAAATCTTTACTTGAAATTATGAAGGTATTGTCCCGGTGGTATGATGTAGATGTAAATTTTGAGGACGAAACGCTAAAAGAGGTCACCTTTAATGGACAACTCAAAAAGAATCAAGAATTGTCAAGCATTCTAAAATTAATCAAAAACACCAATTTTATTACAGACTATGAGATAAAAAACAACACAATCATTTTAAAATAAAAAAGGGTAAGGTTTCACTCGCCAAAGTAATACGCCTTACCCTTATTAATCAATCATTAACAGTTAATGAAATTAACTTATTAACGACTTTCAAATTTATGGAAATAAACTTTACTAATGCCCTACTGATTTTTAAAAGAAGGGTTATCCCTGTTCTTATGAAAGCTTTCATTTTCTTCTTTTGTATTACTGTTTCTGCTTTTACTCCCAACACTGCTCTTTCTCAGGATGCTCAGATTGTTATTGATGAAGACAAAATAGTTTCAGTAGATGAGGTTTTTAAATTAATTATGAAGCAAACTGATATTGTATTCCTCTATCAGTCTGATATGTTTAAGTATTACCCTCCGGTCAAAATTCATAAGGGAAAAACAAAAGTGTCTCAACTTTTGAAAGCATCTATTCCAAATAACAATATTGAGTTTACTTTATCTGAAGGCAACACCATTATAATAAGGCCCGTAATTAAGGACGCTCCTACAAATCAAAACCTGATAGATGTAACCGGAAAAGTTACAGATCAGGACGGCGTGCCTCTACCAGGTGCCAACATAACTGTTCAAGGTAGCTCTAAAGGAACCATGACCGATTTGGATGGGGTTTATACGCTGAAGGTGGAGACCGATGCAATCTTAAAATTCTCGTTTTTTGGGTTTAAAGATCAAGAAGTTGCAGTAGACGGTAGGAAAATACTAAATGTCGTTCTTCAGCCCAGTGTTGAAAGCCTTGAAGAGGTAGTAATAACGGGATTATTTGAACGATCGGAAAAGACGTATACCGGTTCAGCCGTATCTATTTCTCAGGAGCAATTGCAGGGTGTAAACAATGACAACGTGTTGGCTGCTATTCAGGTACTGGAGCCTTCTTTTCAGCTTACCGAAAATATCAATTTGGGTTCAGACCCTAATGTTACTCCTAGTGTGGTAATAAGAGGAGGTAATAGCCTTCCTGATTTGACCAGAGCAAACAATGGAGATGTTTTTAACTATAACAATGATCCTAATGTCCCTCTTTTCATTTTAAACGGGTTTGAGGTGAACTTGCAACGCATTAATGACATTAACATGAACCGCATAAAAAGTGTGACCATCCTTAAGGACGCTGCTGCAACGGCTCTTTATGGTTCACGGGCAGCTAATGGTATTGTGGTCATTGAGACTATCGTCCCAAAAGGTGGGACTTTTAGAGTGAGTTATACCGGGGGTGTTACCTGGGAAAATCCTGACCTTAGTAGTTATGATCTGCTAAATGCAGAACAGAAGCTCGAAATAGAGCAAGCAGCGGGAATTTATAGTTCAAACTTTCCATTTTTCAGGGAAGAGAATGACTTCTTATACAATCAACGCCTGGCTTCAGCCAGAAGTGGAGTGGATACCGATTGGCTAAAAATACCGGTACGTAAGGGCATAGGTACTCAGCAGAATGTTTATATAGATGGGGGCTCTTCAGATAACGTGCTTTATGGTCTGGGTTTAAATTATCAGGAAAACAGTGGTGCGATGAAAGGCTCCAGTCGGGAAAATCTTTCCGTTAATAGTTATCTCTCTTATCGGGTAAAGGATGTGCGCTTTCGTAATGAACTGGTTTTTATTTTCAATAAGGCTGTCAACTCTCCTTATGGTTCTTTTCGCAATTATGCACTTATGAATCCATATTGGGCTCCTTATGATGAATTTGGAGAAACCAAGTTTTTTTTAGAAAACGTAAGGTCTCCTAATCGGGATGTTTTTTTGAATTCACAAATAAACCCAGTATATAATACTACCCTTAATACGGTTGATGAAAGCAAATACCGAAACTTCTCTAATAATTTTGTAGCCGAATGGAAGACTCTTGACTGGCTAAGGTTTACAGGAAGATTCTCGTATCAGGTTCAAAATGATGAGAGTGATAATTTTAAACCTGCACAACATACTGATTTTGCAACGATACCCTTGGAGCGTTTTTATGAGCGTGGTTCGTATCTTAAAGGCTATGGAAGGATGACCCGAATGGATGGTTCGTTGATAGGAAATATAAACAAATCCTATGAAGAACATGTGTTGTATGGTTCGGTAGGAATGAACATTATTGAAAATAAATTTTCAGAAGAATTAATTACAGTTCAGGGATTTCCCAATTCTCGTCTTGATCAATTACTTGCCGGTAATAGGTATCCTGAAGGTCCTAGCCCTACGGGTGACGAAAGCATTAGCCGTACAGCTGGTTATTTTGCCAATGGAGGCTACGCTTACGATAACAGGTATTTTGCTGATGCATCTTACAGGTATGACGGTTCATCCCAATTCGGTAGTAATAAACGATTTGCACCATTTTGGTCTTTAGGTGCGGGGTGGAATGTGCACGAAGAATCCTTTATGGAAGCGGTAAAATCAGTAGACCGTTTGAAGTTACGTTATTCTTATGGATATACAGGTTCTCAAAACTTTCCCAGTTATATGGGGATTACTACGAGCAAATATTATACAGACAGAGACTATCGGTATAATATAGGCACATACCTGTTGGGTTATGGAAATGATGATTTAAAATGGCAGCGTACCATTAAGAGCAATTTTGGTATGGATATGGAATTCTTCAACAGAAAATTAAGTGTTACATTAGACTACTTTTCTGAAAAAACACAAGGTAGTGTCATTAGTGTTACTACAGCCCCTTCTACTGGTTTTAGTACGTATAGTGAGAATATAGGGGACGTTGTCAATAAAGGATGGGAGCTCAAAACCAGATATACTCTTTTAAGTGATCCCAATTCCCGAAATCAGATCTCCCTGTTTTTAAATGCTTTTCATGTTAATGGGACAATTGAGAAAATTTCTAATGCGTTAGAAGAAGCAAACGAGGCTAATGCAAACGCTTTGTCAACAACCCCATTGCCCAGATATGTAGAGGGTAGATCTACCACCGCAATCTGGGCCGTACCTTCTTTAGGTATTGACCCTTCAACGGGAAGAGAAGCTTTTCTCACCCGTGATGGCAGGTATACTACCGTTTATGATCCTGCAAATCAAATCGTTGCAGGCGATAGCAGGTCAGATATTGAAGGTACTTTTGGTACCAGTATGGAATACCAGGGGATAGGGCTTAATCTCTATTTTGGTTACAGACTGGGTGGACAAACTTACAATCAAACATTAGTGGAACGTGTTGAAGGGGCAGATCTTAATTTTAATGTAGATCAGCGGGTATTCAATGACCGTTGGAGACAACCTGGAGATCAGACCTTCTTTAAAGGTGTTATTGATCCCGAAGGCTTCACAATTAATTCTACCACTTATGCCAGTACCCGGTTTGTACAGGATTACAATTGGCTAAGTCTCAATAATGCTGCACTTTACTATAGGTTTTCTGAAAAGCTGAATAAAACGCTTGGAGTACAGAATACTAAAATCACTTTGTATACCAGCGATGTTTTCTTTCTTTCTTCCGTAAGAAGGGAGCGAGGACTTGATTACCCCTACAGTCGCTCCTTTACACTTCAACTTCAAACCTCATTCTAATTATGAAAAAAACAATAAGTATGTTTAGATCATTCAGCATAGTACAGCTCAGAATCACGACCCTAATTATGGCCATTTTTCTTTTCACTTCTTGTGAAGATTATTTAGACGTAAACCCGGCTTCTGAGGTTAAAGAAGATGAATTATTTGAAGATGAACAAGGGTATAAAGATGCGCTTTATGGAGTTTATCAAATGGTTTCAGATAAATCATTGTATGGAGATAACCTTACAATGGGTTTCGTAGATGTTTTGGCTCAACAATACAACACCAGATCTTCAAGTCATATGTTTTATAACGCCGGTCTTTATAGGTATGAAGACAACGCAGTGGAGTCCAGGATTTATGATATCTGGAGTTCTATGTATACCGCTATCGCCCAAATCAATTTTATTTTAGAGAATATAGATGCAGACCGAAACGTTTTTTCTTCTGATCAACTCTATAGTACCGTAAAAGGTGAGGCCCTGGGGTTACGTGCTTTTTTACATTTTGATCTGGTGCGCTTATTTGGCCCAGCTCCCATAACTTCAAGCGGTGCTGCAACAATACCCTATAGAGATGAGTTTTCAGTTAAAAACGAAGCCAGATTAAGTGTTGAGGAAATTCTTAGCAAGTGTGAGACTGACTTCAAAGAGGCAGAAGCTTTGCTTGCTCCTTATCCCGAAATGGATGAAATCCGAAATCCGCAAGGAAGTTTAGGAGGGACTGACAATTTTTTAGCCTTTAGACAAAATCGTATGAATCTTTGGGCAGTCAAGGGATTGCTTGCCCGTTTATATCTCTATGAAGGAGATCAATCCCAGGCATTTTTATATGCAAATGAGGTGATAGACAGTGGATATTTCAGGTTTATGTCTCAGGCAGAATTAAATACGACAGGAGAATTCAATGACCGCACCTTCTCTTATGAACATGTATTTTCATTAAGTGTATACGATCTAAGAGATACCTCAGATGAATACTTCAGATTTAGCAGTAGTGAATCAGGATCAACAGATACAAAATTGCTGGTTGAGGAAAATAAAGTGAAAAATGTTTATGAGGTTTCACAGGGTTATAGCAGTGATCCCCGTTATGATAAGTTGTGGCAGTTTAGTCAGTCGTTTTTGGTTCACGCCAAATTTTGGCAGAGCGATGAATTATCTCCACTTCTAAGGAATCTGGTTCCTATAGTACGCCTGAGCGAAATGTATTATATCGCTGCAGAAACTGCCACCAATACTCAGGCTGCAGTAGGATTTCTAAACAAAGTGAGACGCGAGCGCTTTATTCCTGAACTTCCTGATACTATTGATGCAGAAGTTTTACAAAACGAAATTTTCAAAGAATATAGAAAGGAGTTTTACAGTGAAGGCCAGCTCTTTTATTATTACAAGCGTACCGATGCTCAAAATATAATTGATTCCCAGATATCTCCCATAACCGATGCAGAATATGTTTTGCCTATTCCTGTGCGGGAAATCGAGTTTGGAGGTTAATTCCTAATCAATTATCAACTTTAAAAATTTAAAAATGAACAGGAAAATATATTTTTTAATGTTAAGCGCTCTCACCCTTGTGGGACTGTTAGCAATCTCTTGCTCCGAAAGCGAAGAGCTGATGTTTGATCTTGAAAAGCCGGGTGTATACTTTTATAAACTGGCCGGTAATGAATATCTGGATAGTCTCAATTACTCTTTTGTTGTTTATCCAGAATCTGTAGTCAAAGATACCTTAGAAGAGGAGCTTAGAATCCGGGTGATGGGAACAGCTGCCTCCTTTGACCGGGAGATTAACCTTGTGGTCGAAGATTCTTCAACGGCTATAGAAGGAAAGCATTTTGATTTGCCGAATTCCATTGTAATGCCTGCCGATGCCTACGAGGTATATGTCTCCTTATACCTGTATAGGACTGAAGATCTCAAGGAGAGTGAAAAGAAGATTTACTTCACACTTAAGAGCTCTGAATATTTTAATGCTGGGTATACTGATAATCTACAGCATATCATAACAGTAACAGATCAATTGACCCGTCCTTCAGATTGGACAGGCGGGCTTACAGATGTCTTTTACGGGGCGTATTCAAAAAGGAAACACGAATTTATGGTTCAGACGTTGGGAACCGTATCCATTACCATGGGGACAGGGTCATCCATTTCTGAAATGATGTCTTTTCAGCAAAAGATGCTTGTTGCTCTTTCGGAATATGAAGCCGAAAACGGACCAATGTTAGATGAAAACGGAAACCGGGTTTCGTTTCCAAGCTAATTCATCATCAACTAATAATTAACAAAAAGAACTAAACATATGAAACGATTCTATGGACTTTGCCTTTTTGGGCTATTTATCTGGCTTTTTTCCAGTTGTGAATTGGAAAATGATAATATTTATGACAATCCTAATTTTAATGAGGTTCAGGTAAATGTGGAAGAGAGTGAAGCTCCTTCTACAATACTTCAATTTGAGACCTTGGAAATTACTCCTTCAATTTCGCAAAGTCAACAGTCTGGCGAGAGCAATTTGTCTTATGAGTGGACCCTTCGTACCGATGAACAGTATCTCAATGCTCCCATAGATTCTGTAGTGGCCACCATATCCAGAGAGCGGGATTTGCAGTATGAGGTCAATCTCACAACTGGGGATTGGAAAATTGTTTTACGGGTAACTGATGACAATACGGGAGTAACCGCTACAGGTCAATTCTTTATCACGGTACAAAATCAGTTTAGTGAGGGCTGGTTACTTTTGGAAGAGAAGAACGAGATGGGTGATCTGTCAATAATTCTTCCAGACGGTAACATTTTTCGTAATATTTATTCAAGTATCAATCCAGATGCTCCTTTAGAAACCCCATTACGCCAGCTGGTAGTAACCAATTTTTCTTATGGGGTAGATGAAATTGTGATTCTTTCAGAGTCCAGCGGGGTAAGATTAGACTATAATGAACTTCTCAAAGTCTTTGATTTACAAGATCTTTTTTGGGAGATACCGGTCCCATTTAGACCTGAATATCACGCCTGGCATGACGCAATTAATGGTTGGGTTATTAACAATGGTAAAGTCCATATTCAGGTTCGTGGAGGGTTTCCAGGGGAGACAAAGTATGGCACTGCCATGGCATTTCCGGTAGTAGGTGATGATTATCACGCAGCTCCCTTTGTTGCACAGGGTTCACATCCTTATGATGGACCATATCCAGCTGTAATTTACGATGAACAAGGACAATATTTTGTATATCTGTCAATTGCGCTGTCCCCAACCCTGAAAAATTTTCCTCCAGCCCCGGCTGATGCTCCATTCGATATGAATAATGTAGGTCTTGATATGGTTTATATGGAAACAGGAAATACAGAAAACCTTATAAATGCTATAATGAAGGATGATAGCGATGAATACTTTATGCTTCAGATTCAAGGGGATCAGGCAGAGCCTGCAAGAAGCTATCGGGTTATGAATGAGGCCCCGGAAATAGCAGATCATACGGCCTTTGAAACGTCCAAGACACTAGATCGCGTGTATTATAGTGCAGGTAATACAATTTATCTTTATGATATTCCATCAGGTCTTATTATAGGAAGCCCTTTCTCACTGCCTGGGGGAGAAAGCGTAACTGCAATGGAAATAAGTTCCTTAGATCCTACGGTAATGTTAGTAACCACTTGGGACAATAGTGAAGGTCGAGTCTACAAACTTGCGTTGTCTGGTACTGGTGAAATGTCTATTTCAAATGAATATGAGGGTTTTGGTAAGATAATCGATCTGGCGTATAAAAATTAAAGAATTTGATTGAGCATACCATCATCGCTCAAAGGATGTGGTACGGAAAAGATTTAGATTCGAAGCACTTCCATCTAATTATAAGAGAGAAAGACTGCCATATCAGTTCCTAACGTACCTGAGCCACTAGAAAACTTAAAAACAGGTGCATTTGAGTACTAATTAAAAAGAAATATAAGACATTTATAATGAGACATACTATTAAAGCTTTAATGTGCTTGGCTGTATTGACAGCCGTACAATGTAAGAATACAGGTTCAGAAGAAAAACCTGAAGCCACGGAGCAGTTCAAAATATCGGGAACCATTAAGGATCAATCTTCTGGTATGGTCTACCTGAAAGAGCTTAATGCTCCCGAAGGAACAGACCCAAAGTTAGATTCTGTAGAACTGCAAGAAGGTCATTTTTCCTTTACTGGTAGAGTAGACGCTGCTAAGTGGTACTCCCTAAAAACAGCAGATACATTAGAGCGGCCACTGTATTTTATTTTGTCCAATGATGACATTACGATAAAGGCGGTAAAAGATTCTTTATATACAGTAAAAATAACCGGGGCAACAGTAAATGCTGAATATCAGGACTATTACGATAATTATTTTAATCAGGTTCGTCTCAAAGCTCGACCAGTTTATGGTTTACTGGACTCACTCAACCAAGGTGGAAAACGTGAACTGTCTAAAGATGAGCGTACTATGATAGATAAACAATTTGAGGATCTTGGTTTGCTCAGCGATAGCTTGAGTAAATTGTATGTTTCCAAAAACAACACCAGCCTGGCTGCTCCAATTATTATTAAAGAGCGCTATATTCAATACCCTGATCCAGAAAAGGCTCAGGAGCTGTATGACCTGCTTGACCCTTCAGTCAAGGATTCCTATTACGGAGTTGAACTTGCTGAAGCCTTAGAAGGTTATAAAGCCGTAGCTATAGGGAGTATCGCTCCACCTATTAACAATCAGGTTGATCTGGAAGGAAATAAAATAGGTCTTGAAGATTATAAAGGCAATTATGTGTTAGTAGATTTTTGGGCCAGCTGGTGCGCACCCTGTCGCAAGGAAAACCCGAATGTTTTAAAAGCCTATAATACCTATCACGACAAAGGCCTTGAGATTTTAGCAATCTCATTAGATGATAAGAGGGATCTTTGGGAAAAGGCCATTGATAAAGACGGTCTTCCCTGGGAACATGTTTCAGATTTAAAAGGCTTCAAAAATCAAGCTGCTGAGGATTACTCTGTTTCTGCTATACCTCAGAATTTTTTAATTGATCCAGATGGGGTGATTGTGGCCACAAATTTACGGGAAGAGGGACTGCATCAAAAATTAGCGGAAATCTTTGATAAGTAGTTTGGCAAAATCATTCTAATTCTTATTTCAAGCATTACTCTTTAAGAGTTCACATTCTCAGGATTTCTTTGGAAGAATAGATTTTCAAGTATAAAAAGGCCATTCCTGCAGATATATTAGAACTCAATTTTAATGTGACCGTAGGGGATCAAAACCCTTGATATTAATTATTTCAAATACATATTGTGGGGTTTAAATATTAAACCCCACAATACCTTATTGAGTCAGGTTCTAACACCTGGTTGAATCGACTATTCCAAGTAAAAAATTTATACTATGAAAAAATTTATAAAATATACTGTTTTAATATGCCTTCTGCTACTGTATTGCTATAAAGGGTTTGCCCAAAATTATGGTGGCAATCCACGACTGCAGGCTTTATTAAATACAAAAGATTCCATTGCTGCTGAAAAAGAAATCAGCAAAATGTTAAAAAGTAATGATGAAGAAGGCTACTTACTGGCTGTTCAATATTATGACCGAAAAAACCAAAGGGCTAAAGCAGAAGCTCTGGTAGAAGAAGCTATTACTAAATATCCTAAAGGAAGGTTTTCATTCGTTCGTGCCGGGAATACTCTGGTTGGGGAAAAAAATCCTAAAGCTAAGGAAGCACTTCTAGTAAAAATGATAAAGCGTTTTCCCAATAAAAAGAGTGATATGGCGATGTATTATTATGACGTTGTCACCTCCTATGCACAAGCAGGAAATCTTGAAAAATCTAAAAAATGGTATGCTAATTTTCAGAGTGATGATATGTTTCGCTTTTTAGCTACAGGCTATGTGGCAGAAGTAATGAAAAAAAACGGTGAAGATTCAGAAGAGTTTTTAAAGAATGAAATCACAGAAGCTACAGACCAAATTAGGCGTGCCAAACAAATAAAAAGCACAGTTGTTGGTTTACAATTGAAACGTGCTTGGAATAAACGGGAAGCCGGAGACAACGCTGCTGCTTTAGAGATCATTCAAAGAGCTTACGATTTGAACGAAAGAAGAAGTGACAATTTTTTGAACAGTTACGCCATAATACAGGCAGACAACGGTAATTATGATAAGGCATTACCAATTTTAACCAGCACAGTAAAAAAAGGCCAGTCTGATGATCTGGTGATGGAGTATCTCAAAAAGTCCTATGAGAAGGTGAATGAAAATGGTTACGAAAAATTTCTAGGAGCTATTGAAGCGAAAATGATTGATAGCATTAAAACGCATCTCGATAAAATATTTATAGATACTAAAGCGCCCTCCTATAAGGTGACAGACAGTGAAGGAAATACCGTAACTTCAGAGGATTTGATGGGCAAGGTATTGATAATAGACTTTTGGGCAACCTGGTGCGGTCCTTGCAAAAAATCCTTTCCTTCCATGAAAAAGGCTCTTAAAAAATATGAGAAAGATCCTGATGTCCAGTTTTTGTTTGTACACACCTTTGAAAGGGATGAGGCTCCTTTGGCCGCAGCACAAGAGTATTTAGACGAAAATGATTATGACTTTCCGTTGTATATGGATTATCAAAATAAGGAAACTAAGCTTAATCCAATGGCAGCAGCTTTTGAAGTTAATGCCATACCTACTAAGGTAATTATAGATCCAAACGGCCAAATCCGTTTTCGCATTGCGGGATTCTCCGGTGGTGAAAATGCGGCAGTAGCTGAAATTTCAGCAATGATTGCTATGGCTAAGGAAGCTGCAGAAACAGAAACACCCTAAAACAAACAAATGAAATAATAATAATAATGGGCCATTTATCAATAGAGGATTCATTTACTCGATTCCATTGAATGGACTCATACTTAATTAATAATTGATTATGAAATATACGATTTTATGCCTCGCCTTATTTCTCTTTGGGGTTGGACAGTCTCAAATTTTAGAACCCGTTAAGTGGTCAACCTCCGTTGAAAAAGTCTCGAATAAGGAGTATGTCTTAGTAGCAACAGCCACTATAGAGCCTCACTGGCACCTCTATTCCCAGAATGTTCCTGAAGATGGTCCCGTGCCAACCGTATTTACCTTTATAAACAACGGCAGTTTTCTCAAGAAAGGGAACACATCAGAAGATAAAGGTCTAACGGTCAATGATCCCGTTTTTGAAATGCAGATTAAATATTTTGAAAATAAGGCCACCTTTAGACAAACCGTCAGATTAAAAAATGAAATTCCTTTATCCATTAAGGGAAAGGTTGAGTTCATGGTCTGTGATGACACCAGGTGCCTTCCACCAACGGAAGTAGATTTAGTATTTACGCTAAAATAAATCAGGTTACATTGAAGAAATTGTTTTTAGTATTAGCAGTTCTAGCCGCGACTATATCGGCTCAGGCCCAAGTGGTAAATCACGTAAAATGGGAGACATCGGTAGAAAAAATTTCAGAAACCGATTATGAGCTGATAACCAAAGCTACAATCGATGAAGGATGGCACCTCTATTCTCAGAATGTACCTGAAGGAGGTCCCAGACCAACAACTTTTATATATGATGATAGTAACGGAAAATTTACCATCGTAGGCAATACCAAAGAAGAGAAAGGAAAGCTTATTAATGACCCGGTCTTTGACATGGATATCCCTGTTTTTAAGGGGCAAACTGAGTTTCTCCAAACAATCACTATCAAAGAATCTATTGATCGTATTGATGCTTTTTTAGAGTTTGGAGTAAGCGATACTGATCAATACCTGCCTCCGACTGAAGTGAATTTGACCTTTGAAATTGCAGATACAGTCACTAAATCAGATACGAGTTCGCAAAAAATTGTACCAGAAAACTCAACAGAAAAAGCGGATAATGATAGCAACCTGGGGCTTTGGTCTATATTCATTATTGCCTTTTTTTCAGGATTCGCGGCTCTTTTAACGCCCTGTGTATTCCCGATGATACCTATGACGGTAAGTTTTTTTACCAAACAAAGCAAAACACGTATAGCAGGTATAAAAAACGCAATAATTTATGGAATCTCCATCATTGTAATTTATGTATTGTTAGGGGTTTTGGTAAGTGTTGTTTTTGGAGCAGATGCTTTAAATGCCTTGTCTACCAATGTATGGTTCAATCTGGTTTTCTTTATACTGTTGATCGTTTTCGCCGCATCATTTATGGGTGCATTTGAAATTATGTTGCCCAATAAATGGGCTAACAAAGTAGATTCTCAAGCTGATAAAGGAGGGTTTATAGGTATCTTTTTTATGGCACTAGCTCTGGCGATTGTCTCTTTTTCATGTACAGGACCTATTGTAGGTACTTTGTTGGTACAGGCTGCCTCAGGAGGAGGTCACATCGGGCCTATTATGGGTATGCTGGGCTTTTCTCTGGCGATTGCATTGCCATTTGCTTTGTTTGCCGCCTTTCCGGGTTGGTTAAATTCTTTGCCTAAATCGGGCGGCTGGCTCAATACAGTAAAGGTGGTTTTAGGATTTCTGGAATTAGCATTTGCCTTTAAATTTTTAAGTAATGCCGATTTAGTTTTGCAATTACATCTATTGGAACGCGAGACGTTTTTGGCGATCTGGATCGCCATTTTTGGAGGTCTGGCCCTTTATCTCTTCGGAAAAATCACGCTGCCACACGATAGTCCTTTACCGCATATATCTGTGGGAAGACTCGGTTTGGGATTATTTGTTTTGGCCTTTGTAGTGTATATGATTCCGGGTCTTTGGGGAGCACCCTTGCAATGGATCAGTGGTTTTCCGCCACCATCGCAGTATAGTGAATCTCCATATGGGGTAGGCAATAGCAAAGGCGTTACAGGTACTTCAATTGAGCTTCCTCCTGATGCAGAATTGGGACCTTTAGATCTGATAACATTTAAAGATTATGAAGCCGGAATGGCCTATGCAAAAAAGGTAAACAAGCCGGTAATGCTCGATTTCACGGGCTATGCCTGTGTAAACTGCCGCAAGATGGAAGAACGGGTTTGGCCTGAGCCTCAGGTTCAGCAAGTGCTCAGAGATGACCTGGTGCTGATTTCACTTTATGTAGACGACAAAAAAGACCTGCCCGAAAGTGAACAGTATATTTCTGAAACCACCGGTAAGAAGATTAAGACTATAGGAAACAAATGGAGTGATTTTCAAATCAAACATTATAAGGCAAATGCTCAGCCGTATTATGTGCTGATCGATAACAATGGAGAAAACCTCAATGAGCCTACAGCTTATGATCCTGATATCGACTCCTATTTAAACTGGCTAAAGGAAGGAATTGAAAATTACAGGAATTAAATTTTGAGAAGCACGCTCCAGAGGAGAAAACAGGCAGTACAATAGCCTCAATTAATTAATAAAATTCCGTTCCAGGGCTTAAGAAAAGTCCTTTTCAATAGCAAATAAAATAAATCGCCAGCTCATTAAGGGTTTTGCTTTCGAGAATCGTCTTTTATATGAATACTGTTTATAAAACTAAAAGGCTTTACACTAATTTGATAAGCATTAGCTTTTTTTTATCTAAATGTCTTGAATCAAGTTCTTTACCATTTTTGTAATGCTACATGAACTTTAAAATATCTCTTTTATAATTACTTAAGATCAAAAAACAATGACTATAATAACAACCAGATTATTACTCTTCTTTATAATTCTAAGCACATCTCTAAGTGCACAAAACGTATCTGATACTCCCGTAAGACCAGAAAATTTGGCAAGCGGGGTTCTTGAAAATGGGATGCATTATTATGTGTTTCATAACGAGGAGCCTAAAGATCGGGCCTCATTTTATTTTGCACAAAATGTAGGTTCTGTTTTAGAAAACGACACCCAGCAAGGTCTTGCGCATTTCTTAGAACATATGGCCTTTAACGGTACGCAGAATTTCAAAGACAAAGAAATGCTGGAATATCTGGAGAAAAACGGGATGAAATTCGGTTCTGAAATCAATGCGTTTACCAGCTTTGATGAGACGGTTTATAACATCAATCAGGTGCCGGTTACGAATGAAAGATTACTGGATTCGGTTTTATTAGTACTACACGACTGGTCGGGTTATTTATCGTTAACCGATGCGGAAATCGATAATGAGCGCGGTGTGATTAACGAAGAATGGCGGTCGCGTAATACAGCAGGTTTTCGAGCTAATTCTAAAGTCTGGCTCGATGGGTATTTAAAAGATTCTAAGTATAGTAAGAGAATGCCCATTGGTCTGATGGATATAGTGAATAATTTTGAATACAACGAACTTCGTGACTATTACAAGCGCTGGTACCGCCCAGATCAGCAAGCCGTAGTGGTTGTTGGCGATGTTGATGTAAAGGAACTTGAGGCTAAAATCAAGAAGGTGTTTTCATCTATTCCATTAAAGAAAGATTTACCGGAGCGCCCTGTTTTTGATGTGCCCATCACCGCAGATTTTGTATACATCAATTCTACAGACAAAGAATTGGGAGAACCTTCCTTTCAATATTTTGTCAAGCGCACCCCTTTAGATTTAAGTGTGGTTGAGGAAATTAAAGAAGGTATTACGGGGGGCTTTGCTTCCTATATTTTAAACAATCGTTTTTCTGAATTGATTTTAGAAGAGAATTGTCCGGTGTTGGGAGTAAGTTTTGGAGTTCAGGAGTTTGTGCGTCCCGTAGAAATACTTAGCCTGTATGCAACTCCTAAAAAGGACAGTTTGCTTAGCGGACTTGAATATATAGTGACAGAGTACAGCCGCTTTGCAGAATTTGGTGCAACACCGGGCGAATTAGCCAGAGCTAAAGCAGCTTTTAAAACCAGTTTGGAGTCTTCAAAAGCAAACATAGCTAAACGCAGCAATGACAGTTATGCAGGTGAGATTTATCAGGATTTCTTTGATAAGGAGACGGTAACTGATTATGCCTGGAAATTAGATTATCAATTAAGTCTTTTAGATAAGGTGACCAATGAATCTATACTGGAATACCTAAAGCGTTTTAAAGGAGATAAGGGCAGAGGGGTAAGTATTGTGGGTTCTGATACAAATATCTATCCGGATCAGGAAGCAATTGAAACCGCTCTTGACCAGGTTGAAGCAAAAAAACTCACTCCTTTTGAAGAAACCACCTCAGATAAAAAACTTATCAATACAGCTCTTGAAGGCAGCCCGGTAACAAAAACGGAAGCTATCGAAGGTATAGACGCTAAATTATACACATTAGCAAACGGATTAAAACTAGCACTTTACCCCACAGATTTTGATAAAGAGCAGGTATTTATGACGGCTTTCAGTCCTGGGGGTAGTTCGCTACTTTCCGTAGAAGAATTACCAAATACGTTTGTCGCCTCTTATCTGGTAGGTCAATCAGGGCTTGGGGATTTAAATAAAATTGAGCTTCAAAAATTGCTTGCCGGGACAGAGACTTCTCTGGGTGCTTCTATAAATGCTTATAGCGAGAGTCTTAATGGAAGTAGTAAAACCAAAGATCTGGAAACTTTGTTTAAGCAAATTTACCTTCAATTTACTGCTCCTCGTTTTGATGAGCAGGCTTTTGAAATTATAAAACAAAATCTGGCGACTAATTTAATTGCTAAAGAAAAACGGGTAACCAGTGCTTTTCAAGACTCGCTTACACTTGCATCTACCGGTCACAGCAAGCGATCCGTTCTTTTTGATCAGAAGCTCATAGATGATGTAAGCTTAGCGGGAGCTGCTAAAGTGTACCGGGAGCGAATCTCTAATGCTAACGATTTTACCTTTGTTTTTGTAGGGGATTTCGAAGAGAAAGAATTACTTGATCTTGCTACAAAATATTTAGGAAGCATCCCATCCACGTCAAAAACAGAAGAAGCTGTTGACCATCATATGCGTCCTGCACAAGGCAAAACCCCGGTTCATTTGACCAAAGAGATGGAAACTCCTCAGACAACCATCAACGTTAGTTTTAACGGCGATATGGAGTATTCTAAGAAAAATAACCTGGAGCTTTATGTATTATCTCAACTTCTTGATAAACGTTATATGGAGCGTATACGAGAGGAAGAAGGGGGGTCTTACGGTGTTCGAGTAGGCGGTTCTGTAAGCTGGGAACCTGTAGGAAACTATAATTTAAGCGTAAGCTTCAACTGTAATCCTGATAAAGCAGACGACTTGTTAAAGATTGTTTATGCCGAATTAAAAAAGATGGAAACTAGTATCGATGCAGAGGAATTGACTGAAATAAAAAGCAATTACAAGAAGGGTGTTTCCGAAAACCAACGCCAAAACGGCTTTTGGTTAAGAAATATCGCCAACAACCTTCAAAAAGGAACGCCGGTTTCTGACGAGGCAGATAGTATAGCTTTAATTGAAACCATCACCGTGGCAAACCTTAAAGCAACAGCAGCCTTAATCAATTCCAATGCGGCTATTATAGAAGGCGTGTTAATGCCCTCAAAATAAAAACAATTATAACCCCATTCATTCTCGTAAAAGCAGCATTTGAATAGGTTTATTTATTTGAATTAGCCTTTAAATAAAGACTTTTAATGTATGTTGACTTTAATTTGAAGTGAGCTTGAATCATCAGATTTGGGCTCTCTTTTTTTAATCAACTCAATACAGCTGCATTTTTAGGATCAAAGGTTCTATTTAAAATATCACGTATGTACTTACACGAAGAAACCTCAATCAGTTTGGAAAACTATTTTGACCAATTTCGAAAAAATACTATCGGGACAAATCATCAGTTTGAATCCATTTATGGGATTCAGAATCAGCTGTATGCAGATTGGATTGCCAGTGGTAGGCTATATCAACCTATTGAAGATATAATTTGTAAGCAGATAGGACCCTTAATGGCGAATACCCACTCATTTTCAAGCGAAAGCGGCAAAGCAGCTACCTATGCGTATCACGAGGCACGAACGATAATCAAAAAGCACGTCAACGCAGGTAGCGATGATGTCTTGATTACCACCGGTACGGGTATGACGGGCGCTCTGGCTAAGCTACACCGTATAATGGCGCTAAAACCTAAAGATTCTACTTCAGCTTCTGAAGACCGCCCTGTGGTTTTTATCAGTCATATGGAACATCACTCCAATCAGGTACCTTGGATGGCGCTGGATGTGGACGTTGTTCTCTTAGAACCCAATGATCAGTTACAGATTTGTGCGAAAACCTTAGAAACTCAACTTAAAAAATATGCAGACCGAAAGGTAAAAATAGGTTCTTTTACCGCCTGTTCAAATGTAACCGGGGCGATAGCTCCTTTCTACGAACTGGCAGCGTTGATGCACGCCTACGACGGACTTTGCTTTGTTGATTTTGCAGCTTCAGCTCCTTATGAAACAATCGATATGCACCCTAAGCATCCGGCTCAAAAACTGGATGCGATTTTCTTTTCTCCACATAAATTTTTAGGAGGTCCCGGTACGTGTGGGGTTTTAGTTTATGACAAAAAACTACATAAAAATACCATCCCTGATAATCCAGGTGGAGGCAATGTAAAATGGACAAATCCCTGGGGTGAATATGGTTATCACACCGATTTAGAGACTCGTGAAGATGGAGGTACTCCCGGAATTTTACAGGTAATTCGTACGGCATTATGTCTAAAGCTGAAGGAGCAAATGAACCCGGTAAAAATGAAGCAACGTGAGCACGAATTACTTGAGTTATTTTACGATCAGATTTCAGATTTACGCGAGGTTGAATTGCTGGGTAATCGCAATGAGGATCGAATCGGGTGTGTTTCATTTAATATAAGTGGTATGCACTACAACCTGGTGGTGCGCCTGCTTAACGACCGCTTTGGTATTCAAACCCGAGGCGGCTGGTCTTGTGCAAGTAGTTTTGCACATTACCTATTCAAAGTTAAAGCCGATAAATCAAAAGACTTGATGGAAGCTATCGAAAATAAGCAGTTAACCGATAAGCCGGGATGGGTGCGTGTTTCCCTGCATCCCGTTATGACCGATGCTGAAGTAATTTTTATTACTCAAGCAATTAAAGAGATTGTCGAAAACCAAAAGGAGTGGGCTTCAGAATACAGCTATAATCCGGCTTCTAACGAATTTGATAGTCCCAAACAAGGTGATTCGAGATTAAAAGAAAACATGAAGGCTATTTATAATTTTTTATAAAATATAACCATAACTGGCCGAATATCTTTCATCACTTCTGAAATGGGGCTACCTGATTATTTTAATTTGATCGCTTTTGCCGTATTTACTTTTCGTTCTGCATGCGGCTCTTTATGTGCATTTAAAACTTCAGCTTTCACATCATTCATATAGGAGTTGAGTGTGATAAGTTGGACTGAAGTTTCTTTAGCCTAACGCGGAGTATATCCCAGTCTTTTATATCAATATCACGCTTTATACTCATTTCAGAGCGCTTTTTATTGACTGTAATTCTTAAATAGATATCCAGTTTCTTGGGGTTGTTTCTTTTGGGGCGCGT
>PAPI01000017.1 GCA_002708845.1 Leeuwenhoekiella sp. | reverse complement strand
TGATATATCATACCATTTTTATTTAAATTATATGTCAACTTAGTCAAATACTGTTAGATTAAGCATTGACTGAGAAAGAGAAAATAGGGAAACGAGTTGTGGAGCTAAGAAATAAAGTTCCAAGTGATGAGTACAGTAAAAAACAAGTCTCTCAACAGGAGTTGGCAGATAACAATATTGGGTTAACAAAGCAATTAATTGGCTCAATAGAAAGAGGAGATGCAAATCCTACTCTAGAAAAGCTTGTTTTACTTGCCAAAGCATTAAATCTAACGAAGATAGATGTGTTGGGAATAGAAATCGATATTGACAAGTTCATTAAAGAGATGAAATCTATTTCCTAGACATATCCTTCAGATTGACGATTCTAAACTGTCTTCCCTAAGCGGTAACTGAATGTTAATGAAATCTTAATTTTCCACTTTTTCAAACCCGTTTTCATACTCTCTTCATACACTATCCTAGGCTTTGCTATGCCTTTGCCTGGGGGATGCCCTGCCTAACGCTTGGATTTAGGGGCTTTTGCGATGGAAATAATGTCTTAATCCGGGTAGAGCTATACATTAGGGATTCTTAATCCTGAAAGGGCTATACAGATTTAAGTAATTACGGGATTCTGCAAAGTATTTTTAGTAAAAAAAAATTATTTTAGTTGCATGATGCTAAAGTGTTGGAATCCCAAAGATTTTGCGGGGATATCTGTAGATTAATTACGATATAACAAGTTGGGAACAAGCTAAAGAAATGACGACAGTAGAATCAATAACATATTTAAATAAAATTTTTAAAGCTAAAAAATGGACTGACAGAGACATTGATGAATATGTATTTGACAATTTCTGCAACCTTCTTGACAACTTGAATGATAGAGAAAGGGAATTAATAATTGAGCTAGTTGAAAGATATCAATGGATTACGTCGTTAGAATACCAGGAGAAAATTCTATCGACTTTGGAAAGTGTTGAGAATGAAAAAGTAGAAAAACTGAAAACAGCTTATTTATTTCCAATAATTAAACTTGAAGATGAAGGAAAGGTTAAAAGTGGTACATTTTTGATGTATCAAATAAAAGCGTTTAAAAAATTTCTAAAAAAACATTCTAAAGTTGAATTCAGATACGTTACAAAATTCGAATACTTAACCGATGTAAAATTTGAACTAAAAGACGAGGAAACAATCTACCTAATAGACGATTATATAGGCTCTGGTGAAACTGTAAATGCGTGTTTAACCGAATTAAGGAAAAATAAAAATATTGGTAATGACAAGTTAAATATAGTTACTATAGCAATACAAAAAGAGACGTCTGATTTGATTAGCAAAGATGGAATTTCAATTTATACAGATTATTATTCGCCAAAAGGACTTACCGATTTTAATGACTCGCCTGTTCGTGAAGAAAAAATTGCCTTAATGCGAGAAATCGAAAAGTTAATTCCTGGAGGTAGTCACTTTAGTTTAGGTTATAATGAGTGCGAAGCTTTAATTACTCTTGCGAGAACACCAGACAATACTTTTCCAATATTCTGGAAGAAACACAGAATTGGGACAAAATATTTTGACGCACCATTTTCAAGAGAAGAAACATTTGAGATATGACAAAAAGGAAAGAAACATTAGTACTCAATATGATTGAGAATTCAGGCAAGATTCGAAGGCTATTGAGAGAAAATATGTCTTATAGAGAAATAACTGAGATCACGAATAAACTTGTTGAAGATGAATTACTCCTGTACAAAGAAAAACGAATACTATTAACCAAAAAAGGCAAACAAGTTTTAATTGAAAACATTCATCTTATAAAAGAAACAAACAAAGAGAATTGGATAAAACCAGAAAACGAAAGTAGAATAAAAAAACACGAGAGAAATTTTATATATTTACCTAACCAAATAGAGCTTGATTTTTAAAGGAAATGGCTGGTGAAGTCACCTATCCAATTAGTGAACCTTCTTTCAAGCTAGCGAATTTTGAAAAGGCAAAATCGGAGATATTTCCCTTTTCAAAATTCTTATTCCGAATGGGGGCTCTGAGTAGTCCCCTGTTCTTAAGGACAAAATTTCTGCAATGAAATATGACCAACCAACAATTATATGCCAAAAAATTTGCTAAAAAGGCAGTTGAGAACGGCTTTTCATCTGACTACATAGAAAAGTGTTTGTCGTATGCCAACCCTCTTTTAGAGAAAAATCTTCCTGTAGTTTATAATATTCATCATCTGAGTGGTTTAGTTGGATATAATGTTTCCTATTTGAAGCGTGCTGTAAAGTTTTCAAAATACTTTTATCGTGAATTCGAAATCGAGAAAAGCAACGGAAAGAAAAGAAAGTTACACGAGCCTTTACCAAGTCTGAAAGAAATCCAGTTATGGATTTTAAACGAAATACTTTATAAGTTAAAAGTTAGTAGATATGCCAAAGCATATGTTCCTAAAAGGAGTATAAAGGAACATACCATTTATCATACAGACGAACCTTTTGTGCTTACATTAGATATAAAGAATTTCTTTAATTCAATTCATTTTGATTCTGTGGAATCTCTTTT
This sequence comes from Leeuwenhoekiella sp., assembly GCA_002708845.1. Taxonomy (GTDB): domain Bacteria; phylum Bacteroidota; class Bacteroidia; order Flavobacteriales; family Flavobacteriaceae; genus Leeuwenhoekiella. Next base: position 26,570 of record PAPI01000017.1, on the reverse strand, counting down.
TAAAAGCATTGGGTACTCGGAGAAAATGTCAAATTTATTTACAAAACTTTGTTTTCGAGAAAATGAACTTCCACAAGGAGCGCCAACAAGTCCTTATATATCAAATTTAATTCTAAAAGATTTTGATATTAAAGTTTCCAAATATTGTATCAATAATGACGTAAAATTCACTCGATACGCTGATGATTTAGCTTTCTCTGGAAATTTGAAAGCTGATGAAATTAAAGAATTAGTTACTGATGAGTTATTCAATATTGGACTTAAATTAAATTATAAAAAAAGCAAATTAATGAGGCCAAATCAACCTCAATTGATTTCTGGAATTATAGTCAATAAAAAAGCTCAATTACCAAAAAAAGTTCGTAATTCATTGAGAAATGAATTGTTTTTCATCAAAAAATTTGGACTTCAAAGTCATCTTGAAAGAACCAATCAAGAAAAACCGAATTACTTGAAACACCTCAAGAGTAAAATTAATTATGTATTGCAAATTAATCCTAGAGATGAAGAATTTGTAGAATATAGAAAATATCTAAACGAATTAAAGCAAAGCTAGCTAGGAAATTCGGCTACCATCTCTAAAGCCTCTAATCCTTATAGAGTCTCACTTATTGTAAGTGCTTTAAAGCGGTTTACTAGTTTTAAGGCATTGATGCTTATAATCGGGAGACATTTAGATATCAGCCGGTAGTGTGGTAAACATTTTTGTTTACTATATTTCGTATCTTTGTGTAAATAATTTGCCATGTTACCCGATCTGGAGAAAATAAAAGGTGTTCATCCCGGAGCAGTTTTAAAACGAGCTCTGAAAAAAAAGGATATGAATTCAAGTGAACTTGCCCTGACAATTGATGAACATAAGCAAACGCTCAGTGCGATTTTGAACGGACGACGCGCTGTAAATCCTAAGCTTTCTATCAAGCTCGCCGAGGTATTTCATATGCCTCCAGATTACTTTATGGTATTACAAGCCAGTTATGATGTACAACAGGCACTGGAATCAAAGCCGAAGCACAAGCCGGATTTAAAGCGTTTCAGAAAAGCTCTTTTTTGGGATACCCAATTGGATAAAATAGATTGGAATAAAAATAAACGCGCTGTTATTAAGCGGGTTTTAGAACGTGGTAATCAGCAGGAAATTGAGGAGTTGATCAAATACTACGGGAAACAGACTATTTCAACGGTTGTTCAATCTATCAAAACCAGTTACCTGCCTTCTTTTGAAGAAAATGTAAAGCACTATAGCCTGGCTGAATAGAAATGAAGTTATACTTAAATACCGTTTCTCCTTTGCTATGGAGTTCGCTTCAAACTTTAATGCACATCCCGGAACTGGGAGCGTTTAGACTTGTAGGAGGAACTTCATTAAGCCTTCAATTGGGGCATCGGGAATCTGTGGATATCGATCTATTTACAGATGCTGCATATGGCAGCATTGATTTTGCAAAAATTGAATCTATTTTAAAAAGGGTTTTTCCTTATATGAGCAGCTCTTCTGAGCTCATAGGAATGGGGAAGTCTTATTTTATAGGAGCTAATGAAGATGATTTAGTAAAACTCGATTTATTTTATACAGATGCTTTCGCGTTTCCGCTAATCACCGAACAACATATTCGATTTGCCAGTATTCCTGAAATAGCAGCTATGAAGTTTGAAGTCCTGGCTCAGGGAGGTAGAAAGAAGGATTTTTGGGATATTCATGAACTTCTTGAAAATTACACGTTAAACGATCTAATCGATTTCTACCTGAAGCGAAATCCTTATAGTTTTTCTAAGGAAGAATTGATGAAAAAACTGGTCGATTTTTCGGTAGCTGAAGATGACTTTACACCAATTTGCTATAAAGGCAAGCTCTGGGAGTTGATCAAATTAGACTTTGAAGAACTCGCTGAAAATCGCTAAGAAAATGCAACTGAAACAGGTAAATAAACATGTTAGAATTTGCCAAAATCAAATAAAAGATTACCTTTGATCTGAATGTCAATCAATTAGGATCAAAATTAATGGTAGTAATCCTAGAGGCACCAAAATTGAAAACCGCCTAAACGCTTTGTTTTACAGGCATTTAATAAAGATACCGACTTCTGGCGAGGTCACAACGACTTAAATAAAACCCTGCAAATTTGCAGGGTTTTTTTATGCATTATATTTCCAAATAGGAACTCGAAAATATCCTAGGCTACTCTACTCAGGACCTTCCGCTTAACGACTTACCTCCATCGTTGTTAGAATTAATTCTCTTCCCGCTAGATAGCAAGATTTTTTGCACCTGTATCCATTTCATTACCGTACTCAGACTCAGTTCTTGAAGTTTACTTAAATACAATAGCCGTTTTTAAATCCTTGTTTATAATTGCTATAAGCTTATTTACAGACTAAAAAATAAAATTTCACAAATCGAACAGGATTGCTGAGTAGTTTTAAATGTGTAAATAGCTCTGGATTTATTGCTTTAAAAAGCAATAAATCCGTGAATAATGAGCCGAGCTCCCAAATTCTTAAGACTGAATTGCACAGTAAAACAAGCGGTTTAAATAACAGGTTCAGTTCGTAATAAACAAAGTCAGGTTAACACTAACTTTTTTAAACGCTTATATTTAGGTTAATAGGACTAGTTGTGTATAATTTTAAAAAACTAAGCGCGTAACATTTTACTTGAATGTTTTCCACCAAATTCTGAATGTAACAACTCAGTCTGATTGTGAATAAAAACCAAAGATTGAAAGCTTATAACCTCAACTAAAACCGAACATCATGAAAAACCTCCCATTTACAATAAGTCTGCTTTCTGTACTGTTCTTTTCTTCCCTTATAATACCTATTTCTGCTCAAGAAAATGACTTTATCAACGAATACCTGGAACGTCACGAAAGATCCAAAGAATACTTGATTCTCGTTGCCGAAATGATGCCTGAAGAAAATTATGATCTCAAAGCGACACTAGAGTCGATGAGTTTTGCTCAACATCTCATGCACATCGCCTGGGCGATGGACTGGCACAGCCAATCTTTAATGGGTGGACGCACCGCCAGAGACTGGAATAGCGACACCGAACTTCAGGTTGCTGATAAATCAAAGGAAGAAATGATTGCTAAAATTGAAGAGACTTTTAATAAAACCGCTGCATTTATAAAAGATTTTGACCCAAACCGACTCACAGAAAGACTGGACTACTTTGGTGCAGACCGAACCAAAAGACAAATTTTACTATTGCTAGCCGACCACATCACGCATCACAGAGCGCAAATGCTCGTTTCAATGCGGCTTAAGGGTATTAAGCCACCAAAATATGTACTGTATCAATAGTTGAAAGTCAGAAATCGAATTGAGGTAACTATAATTTTAGTAACTTCAAAAAGCATAAAATCTTTGGTCAACCCATCTGAACATTCATCTGCTGAAGATTTCAAATGACAGCCAGCTACTATGACCAGAAACTACTTAAACATTCTTTTTTTATTTACAGCGCTGAGCAGCTTTGCTCAGGATGACGGAAGTCCCGACGAGCCCATTTTCCCGATTGAAAAAGCCGGATTGCTTAAAAATATCAACATCACTTTTGATATGCGTATGGATTTTCAGGCATACACTTTTAGAGGAGGGGATAATTATTACAACGGTATTCAGTTTGAAAATGGCTTTACAGCGCTGGGAATTTCAGCAAAAATAAATGAAAAACTCAACTTTAGGTTTCGAAATCGTTTCAATAAAGATGCTAACGTACAGAGCCTGGACCGCTTAGGCAGTAATATTGAACTGGCCTACATTGACATCGAACTAAGTCCAAAACTCGATCTCTATGCGGGTAAAATGACTGCTTTTTATGGCGGTTATGAATATGAGTTTATCGCACGTGATGTTTTAGAATACAACGATATTTACGGTAATGCACTCGCCTTCGTTACCGGTGCCGGTATAACCTGGCAGGCATTTGATAACCATAAATTTGGTCTACAAGTATTAAACTCACGTACAGCGCTGTATGAGGATCTATACGGTGATATTGTTGCAGAAAATATTCAGGAACCTGACTGGCCCGTGACATTTGTAGCAAATTGGCGCGGAAGTTTCTTTGACGGAAAATTGGAGACCATTTACAGTCTGAGTAATTCCACCGAAGTTAAAGACCGGGGAACGACCTTTTTCACATTAGGAAACAAATATCAAAACGAAAATCTCACTCTGATGTATGATTTTCACTACAGCTACGAGCAAATTGACACCAAGGGTATCGTAACCAGCACCATCAATGATGGCACGATTGCAGAAAATGTAACCTACGTAGAAAACTGGCTGCGTGCAGAATACCGGTTTAATCCAAAATTTCAGGGTTTGCTCACACTGATGACCAGTAGTGCTTACGATAACGTCAAGGAAGGCAATCAGTTTATAAGAACCAGTTACGGTATGATTCCCACGCTTTATTACGCTCCGTTTAAGGACCTCAACGTAAAATTCTACTTCGCCTACATCGGTCGATATTATGATTATTCAGACTATGCTATCGACGTGCTTGGAGCTTCAAGCTATAATAAAAATGAAGTGCGACTGGGCTTTATTGCACCGCTTTTATTGTTATAAGTTTTGCTATTAAAAAAGGGGGCGTTCTGATTAAAACTGAAATAAAATAGAAAAGTCCTAAGATGCTGTACATCTTAGGACTTTTGCTTTTCAATAACAGCTTTATTACCAACCCAATATTTGTTTTGCAGCTGGATTTTTATCTATTTCATTTTGTGGAATAGGCAATACGTATAATTTATATGGAAAGCTTCTGGTCTCAAATGGCTCCTTAATATAGGTATAGTCATCACCATCTTTAATGATGGTCATACGCATTAACGGTCCATTGAGTAAATCCTCGGCTATTCGCCATCTTCTGATATCAAAAAATCGATGCTCTTCGAAAGCCAACTCAATTCTACGCTCGTTGCGTATGCGTTCACGCATTTCATCCTGAGACAAACCTGATTTGAGGTCTGGCATCCCTGCTCTATTCCTAATTTGATTTATCGCATCATAAACACTTTGGTCAGGTCCAGTTGCTTCGTTCTGTGCTTCTGCATAGTTTAGTAAAACCTCTGCATAACGCATAAAAATCCAATCCTGATCACTTGATTGAGAATAAATTACTAAATCCTCATTATGAAATTTTCGCAGGAAATAACCCGTAGTCATAAATGCACTGGACTGTCCCTCAAGACCTCCTTCATATAGTTGTATTTCACGCCCTCTGAATTGGGCACCATCGTGAACTACGGTCGCTTCAAATCTAGGGTCCAGATTCTCAAATGGATTTTGTGGATCGTACAAATCAGACGATTCTTGAGGCTCGCCATCTATCATATCATATGAACCAACAAAATTTTGAGTAGGTAAATTACCTCCCCATCCTCCGTCGCTACTACCGCGGAACGTATTTGGTGTATTGTAAACATCCCAGCCTGCACCCTGCGTACCTCCGGCGTTAGTCTGGTGATGCTTGTCTGGATATTGGAATTTCTTTGCAAAAATGATTTCTGAGTTATTTTTTTCCAAAAATATTTGCTTGTAATCTGAATACAAGCTGTACTCAGTTCCCATAACGGCCTCTGCAGCATCAGCGGCAGCTTGCCATCTTTCTGCATAAAGCAGAACCCGACTTTTGAGCGCATTTGCTGCTCCTATTGTTGCTCTACCTGCTAACGTTTCAGATTTTGAAGGCAAGTACGTCAAGGCAGCATCCAGATCAGCTATAATAAAGTCTACCACTTCATTATAGGTTGATCTAGGTATTTCTAAATTATCTTCTAAGGTGAGACTACTATCAATTAACGGCACTCCTGTAGGCTCATTACCATCCTCATTAAAACCATATAGTCTCAATAGTTCGTGATAAATAAAAGCTCTCAAAAAATGGGACTCCCCTTTTAACCGATCTCTCAGCTCTTCATTGCCAAGTCTGTCTAGATTTTCTAAGGCTGCATTTGCCTTACGTACAAGACGATAATAATCTCCCCAGGTTGTCCCCCAAGGAACATTACTAGGCAAAAAATCACCTGATTGCAATTGATTAGAATGCGTCCATTGCATACTTACATCTCCATCATCTGTAGTTCCATCCAGCAGATAGAGTCCTTTAGCCCACCCCTCATAGTTACGATCAAAACCAGATGGCATACTTCCATAAATTCCATTTACAAATTGTAGGGCTCCTTGGTCATCTGTCCATACGATTTCTTCGGTTAATGAATCTTTAGGAACCTGATTAAGCAAGTCTTCATTGCAACTGGTAAAAACACCAAGAACTGCCAGAATACCTATCTTAACAATATTAACTTTATACTTTTTCATTACTTTAATTTTAGAAATTCATATTTAATCCCACATTCCAAATACGCAATTGTGGATATCCCCAGCCTCGTCCATTACTATTTTCAGGATCGTAGTCTTCAATCTTCGTCCAGGTAGCCACATTATTTGCATTTATATAAATGCGCATCCCGCGAAGGAAGCTATTCTCATTACCTACAGGTAAATTATAACCAATCTCTATATTTTTTAATCTTAGGTAAGAAGCATCTCTTAACCAAAAAGATGAACCTCGGTGATTATTAGTAGCATCGATAAGTACTCTAGGTTCACTCGCATCTGTGTTTTCCGGCGTCCATCTATCCAGGTTTTTTTCATAGGCATTACTAGTTCCCAAGAAAAATGGCCAAGCCGCTTCCCCACTATAATACTGTTTTACACGCGCAGCTCCCTGAAATAAAAAGGAAAAATCGAAGTCTTTATATTCTATACCTCCTCGTATTCCATAAATGATTTCAGGTGTATTAGATGGGCCAATTGCTACACGGTCATTATCATCAATTAAACCATCTTCATTGACATCTGCATAACGAATATCTCCAGGTGCTGTATCTCCAAAATGGGTAGGAGCATTATCTATTTCTTCTTGAGATTGAAAAAGCCCTAAAGCACGTAAACCAAATTGAGTACCCAGAGGCAAACCAGTACGTCGAATGTTTGGATTCTCCGTTTCCGGTTCATCAATAAAAATAACTTTATTTCGTGCGAAGGTTAGATTACCATTGAGTGAATAGCTCAAATCATCAGATAGGAAATTACGATGCCCTAATTCAAGTTCAAAACCTCTATTATTAATCTCAACAAGATTTTCTATAGGAAGACCTACTCCTAATAAATCAGGTACAGTTAGGTTACGATACCCTAAAATATCACTTCGCTGATCAAAGAAATAATCCACATTAACTGAAAGAGCTCCATTCCATAAAATAGAATTTAAACCAATATTCAATTTTTTAACCGTTTCCCAAGTCACATCTGGATTCGCTAGATTACCTTCAAAAATCGCCGGCTGAACGTCACCATTACCAAAAACTGCATTTCCATTAACATTATACGATTGCAAATAAAGAAAACGCTGATTATCTATCCTATCATTACCCAACACACCATAAGAGGCTCTCAACTTTAAAAAATCAATAGTTGCTGAATTCTCCAGAAAAGCTTCTTTACTCAACACATAAGCCGCTGATGCCGATGGAAAAAAGCCCCATCGCCTACCTGGGGCAAACTGCTCTGATGCATCTGCTCTAAAACTACCTTCTAGAATATATTTGTCTTTATATGTCCAATTAACTCTTCCTACAACACCTCTACGTCCACTGCTTCCTGAATAACCGCTATTATTACGATTTGCGGTTCCTCCGAAATCGATTTCATCAATAGCTAGTGTATAACCATCTCTGAAAGCGCTTAAGAACTTCCATTTTTCCTGAGTTTGCGTATAAAGAGCTAAAGCTGAAATATCACTATCCCCTAAAGAACGTTCATAATTAATATGAGCTTGTAAGGTTAATGATTGAAAATCATTGTTGCTTTGATAAAGTGATGAAGGTGCATCTGCCCCACTTACACTTTCCTGAAAGCCCCCATTACCATCCTGAGTGTAGAATGGGATTTTAACATAAGACCAATTCTTTACGTCTGTAAGTGTTTTGTCGTAAGCCGCAATTCCACGCACGGTAAGCCCCTCAACAGGAAGCTTTTGCTCAAGCTCTATTCTTCCTTTAAATGCCTGAATACCTTCTCTACGATAGCCATTTTCTGGAAGCGTAAGATAGGCCGGGCCATTGCTATAACCACCATTTGACCATTTAATAGGTTGCATATCTGGTCGGGTTGATGTAAGCCCTCTAAAAACTTCTGGGGCTCCTATAGATGTTATGCGCTCGTCTCTACCCGAAACATCAAAGGATAATCGTGTCGTGTTAGTGACATTAGCGTCTATATTTGATCGAAAATTATATCGTTTGAAATTATCATTAGGAACAATCCCATCCTGATCCAAAACTCCAAAGGATGTTGCATATTGAATTTTTTCAGATCCACCATTTGCTGAAATATTATAGGTCTGAATTAAAGCCGTCTTGTTGAGCACTGAAAACCAGTTGGTGTTTGGATAATTATCCGGATCACTCCCATTTCGAAACAGTTCTAATTCTTCTTGAGTATAGAGAGGCTCATCGCCCTGATTTGTTAAGGCTTCATTGTACAAACTTCCATACTCGAATGCACTCAAAAATTTAGGATCTCGTGTGCGTTCCTGCACACCAAAAGTTGAAGTAAGATTAATTTGCATTACTCCCTTCTTACCACGCTTGGTAGTTACCAAAATTACACCATTACCCCCACGAACACCAAATACAGCTGCACTAGCTGCGTCTTTTAAAACTGTAAAAGATTCAATCTCATTAGCGTTGAGCTGAGAGAAGTCACGGGCGGTACGCACAATACCATCAATTACATATATTGGCGATGCGTCTCCGGTTGTACCAATACCTCTTATAAATATTTGAGAACCATCTCGTCCCGGCTCACCAGAACGCTGAGTAGCAATAATACCTGAGGTTTGCCCTACTAGAGCATTACTCAAGTTTGCCGTAGGATTTTGTTCGAGTTGTTCTGATTTTATTTCAGAAACTGCTCCAGGCAAGGTATTTCGCTGCTGTTTACCATAACCTACAACGACTACTTCATCAAGCTTTGCAGTATCTTCTTCTAAGCTAACATTTATCTGCGTCTCGCTACCTACAGTAATCTCCCTAGGTTTAAAGCCAACATAGCTAAAGACAAGTATATCTCCAGTACTGGCATCCAAGGTATAATTACCATCAAAATCTGTTACCGCTCCTACAGATTCGCCCTTTACAGTGACATTAACACCCGGGATAGGCATCCCGTTTTCAGAAGTCACAACTCCTTGTACCTCTAGTCTAGCTTGGCCATAGCTAAAAGTCTGGCTCATCATAAAAATTAGCAGAGTATAAAATGTGGCCGCTCTGCTCCAATTAAAGTTGTTTTTTGACATAGTTGTTTGTTTAATAAGTGTATTTTATACATTAAACTTACTATAAAATTTTCTTAAAAAAAAGGATGAAAACCTATATTTCCGTAATTTACTTATGGTTATTTTGACTATTTGGTAAATTTGAATAATGTCTGACACTAGTATTTAAGCGGATTTTAATATCTTCTTTACACCAGCTACCTTTATCTTCTTATTCTCAGTCTTTATGAAATTAAAATTAACTTGTCTTTTTTCACTTATTGCGATTAGTTGCACAGCACAAACTAGAAGCGTAACAGAACTACACAAAAACTGGAAATTTCAAAAAGGGGAGGTAGCAACTGCTGAAACATCAGACTTTGATGATTCTAAATGGGAGTCAGTAACTGTACCTCACGACTGGGCGATTTATGGGCCATTTGATAAAGAAATAGACAAGCAAACCGTAGCCATTACTCAAAATGGTGAAAAAGTAGCTACCGAAAAAACCGGACGCACGGGTGCATTGCCGTTTACAGGAACCGGATGGTATCGCAATACTTTTGAAATTCCTGAATTTGAAAAAGGAAAAAAAGCGATTCTGCTTTTTGAAGGAGCAATGAGCGAACCTCAGGTGTATCTCAATGGAAAAAAAATAGGTAAATGGGCTTACGGCTACTCCTATTTCTATTTTGACATCACTAAAGATTTAAAGGAAGGAGAAAATACGCTGGCAGTTCAGCTTTCAAATAAAGAATTCTCGTCACGTTGGTATCCCGGAGCCGGTTTGTATCGACCTGTGAGTCTCATCATAAAAAACACCGAAAGTATTGATCAATGGGGAACTACCATAACCTCTCCTGTTGCTACCCAAGAGGTTGCACAAGTCAATGTAAAAACAAGATTCAGCGGTGAAAAGCTTCGATTGGTAACTAGGCTTTACGACGCACAAGGAAACGAAATCGCTCAACAGGAAAGCACCGAAGCCATTCAACATCAATTTGAGCAAAATATAAAAGTTGAAAACCCTCAATTGTGGAGCCCCGAAAATCCGTATTTGTACACGGCAGTTTCGCAGTTGTATGATGGGTATCTACTAAAAGATGAAGTAACCACAAAATTCGGAATCCGCTCAATTTCCTATTCTGCAGAAAATGGTTTTCAGCTTAATGGTAAAACCCGAAAATTTAAAGGGGTTTGCCTACATCATGACCTGGGACCTTTGGGTACAGCTGTAAATAAAGCTGCTTTGCGCCGGCAAATGCAAATTCTAAAAGATTTAGGCTGCGACGCCATACGCAGCGCCCATAACATGCCCTCGTTTGAGCAACTCGAACTGGCTGATGAAATGGGTTTTATGTTTCTGGCAGAAAGTTTTGATGAATGGAAAAAGCCTAAAGTCAAAAATGGATACAACCGCTTTTTTGATGAGTATGCGAAACGTGACGTAGAAAATCTGGTACGCGCGACGCGAAATCATCCGTCGATCGTGATGTGGAGCGCGGGCAATGAAGTGCCCGATCAATACGGAAGTGAAGGCGTAAAAAGAGCCAGATGGCTTCAGAATATTTTTCATAAAGAAGATCCCACCCGCCCTGTTACCGTGGGAATGGATCAGGTTAAAGCTACAATGGAATCTGGTTTTGGTGCTATTCTAGACGTTCCCGGACTCAATTACCGGGTACATTTATATGAAGAAGCATACGAAAAGTTTCCGCAAGGCTTTATCCTTGGTTCTGAGACGGCTTCTACCGTAAGTTCGCGCGGTATTTATAAGTTTCCAGTAGAAAAGGCCAGTATGAAAGAGTATCCCGATTTTCAAAGTTCGTCTTATGATTTGGAGTATTGCAGTTGGTCTAATTTACCGGAAGATGATTTTATACTTCAGGACAATAAGTCCTGGGTTATAGGTGAGTTTGTATGGACCGGTTTTGACTATCTAGGCGAGCCCACACCTTACGATACCAGCTGGCCATCCCGCAGCTCTTATTTTGGTATGGTTGATCTGGCGGGTATTCCCAAAGATCGTTTTTACCTCTACCGAAGCAGATGGAATACAAAAGACGAGACCCTGCACATTTTACCCCACTGGAACTGGGAAGGCCGGGAGGGTGAAAAAACTCCGGTATTTGTCTACAGCAGTTATGATCGTGCGGAGTTATTTGTAAATGGAAAAAGCCAGGGGATACAAATAAAAAATGATTCGACACCACAGACACGGTATCGTCTGATGTGGCATGACGTGATCTACGAGCCCGGTACTCTGAGAGTGGTAGCTTTAGACGATAATAACAACCCTGCTGCAGAACAAGAAATTAAAACTGCCGGGAAACCCTATGCGATAAAGCTTGAGGCAGATCGCACTAACTTAAAAGCTGACGGCAAGGATTTATCATTTGTAACGGTATCTGTGGTTGATAAAGATGGCATCCCCTGCCCTACCGCAAAAGATCAGCTCAATTTTGAAGTAACCGGTGCCGGAAGCTACCGGGCCGCCTGTAATGGTGATGCCACCTCCCTTGAAATCTTTCACGAACCCACGATGAAACTCTTCAGTGGTAAACTCGTTGTACTGGTGCAATCTTCAGAAGAACAAGGCTCTATTCAATTAACCGTAAGTGGAAAAGGACTTAAATCCCAGTTCCTTAAGCTCAATACTTCTCTATAAATCAGTATCAGGCGGCGCTATTTTAAAAGAAACAAAAAAGGTAGAGCCTTTACCCGGTATACTTTCAATCTCAAAAGTGGCCTCATTGAGTTCAAGAAATTGTTTTACAACCATTAAACCGAGACCGGTTCCGGTTTCTAAAGCGGTACCAACCTTAGACAAAATCTGTTCCTGATTTGATTTAATCTCCTGAAGCTTTTCGGCACTCATTCCCGTGCCTTCGTCAATAATCTTTAGGGTCAAATAATCGGGTTGTTGCTCGTAATCCAATTGAATTAATTTGCCTTCCGGAGTAAACTTTAGAGCATTTGAAATCAAATTGTGTAAGATAACTGACAGGTGACCGGCGTCTACCAGTATAAGTGAAAGTCCCTTTTTTTTATGATGCTCGAGCTTAATATCCTTAAATGCCGCCCCGGCTCTATAAGTTGATAAAATATTAGAAACCGTTTCGACTAAATTTATTGCAGATCGGTTTACCAAAACCCCCTCAAGCTGAGCATGTGACCACTGTAATAAATTATCTATCATCACCAAAGTCGCATCGGTCTGCTTTTTAAGATCTTTGGTAAGCTTAGCAAAATCTTCAGGACCTACTAAACCTTCCTCAGCCAGCACAAGCGCCTGTTGTATCGAACTTATAGGCGATCGCAAGTCGTGTGAGATTATCGTAAACAGTTTATTCTTGTGCTCATCAAGTCTTAAAAGTGCATTATTACGCTTTAAAAGTGTTGCCTGATTGGTCTCAATAACACGATTCTTTTGACGCAGTTCTTCGGCAAAGTGTCCCTTCTGCCTGTAGTTTTTCCACGTTAAAAATAAAATCAGCACTAATAATAAAACAAAAACACCTAGGGCAATGATTTGAATTCTTTTTGACTTCAATTCAGTTTCTTTACGCTCCATCTGTGCAGTGAGTTGCTGATTTTCGAGTTCTTTCTCTTCCAGGTGCATGACATTAACCTGCTGCGTGGTTTTGATATTGTAAAGAGAATCTCTGTATTTCTGATTTTCCATTAAAGACTCATAGGCTTTTTGAGAATCACCTCTTGCTGCATATACAGATGATAAAATTGCAGAATTGCGCTCCAGGTCCCAAATAGATTGAGATCCTCTGGCATAATCCATAGCCAGTACTGCATTACTTTCTGCTAACTGAAGATTTCCCTGCGCGAGATACGCCTGAGCCAACCCGGCATAAGCATACGATTTTTCCCAGGCGTTAGCTTCAGCTGACCCGGAATCCTCTAAAACTGCTTTATGATGTTTTAGCGCGTTATCAAAATCATTGGTTTGATAGGCAACCTCCCCCGATTTATTATGATAATGATGTAAAATACCTGTTAAATTATAATTTTCAGCATAAATTCGGGATTCTTCCAAAACCCGTACAGCTTCATCAAATCGTCGTTGTTCTATATAGGATATGGAAAGATTAATAAAAACTGCGGCCTTTTTTTCATCCACTTGATGCTGATCGTAAATTTTCAAAACCTGATTAAAAATAAGTTTAGCTTCATCATGCCGGTCTAATGCCTGTATGACTAAACCGTTACCCATAAGTGATTTTCCTTCACCGGAATAATCGCTTTGCTCTCTGAAAATATTACGAGCCTCTACAAAATGAGTAAGCGACTCGTCATACATGCCCTTTACATAGTAAATCCACCCCGCGGTATAAAGTACCTCAGCGGTAAGTACAGGTGTTTTATGCTCTTTTGTGTATTTGTAGGCATCTGAAAGTGTAGTAATCGCATCATCAAAATTACTGTATGAGAGTTCTTGCGCTCTCAGAAGTTCAGCCTTGATATATTCTTCCCTGCTTTGTTGAGCCCAAGCTCTGCTGGCCTCTGGAGCGAGACTTAAAAAACCCATTACCAGTACTATGAAAAGGTTTTTAAACATGGAAAATAGTTTGCTTTGTAAAGAAAAAGAAAAATGCTTAATTAAAAGATTAATGCCCTACAAATTACACTTAACTGAGATTTTGTAACTTTAGAAAAAGAAAAAGGTTATGAAAAATTCAAGATTTGAAAATGCCATTCAAAAACTTTACCGGGCTTTTCACGCTAACACTTTAGATCCCGAATGCTGCAAATCCTGCGCGGTGGGCAATATTCTTGATAACACAGACAGCTGGAAACACCTTACTGAAGGCCACGGTTCTTTGAGATTAAGCTACGTGGGCCAGATAAATGAAGCATTTAATAAGCGTTTTCAGGGTTATTCTCCTGGCGAATTATTACAAATAGAGGCGGCATTTTTAAGAGGATGTGGTTACCAATTACCACTAAAGCGCAATTCATTTAGACCTGAAGATCGTACCTCGAAACACATACTATTTGATGGCTTATGCGAGGCAATAACGGTTCTTTGCAAGCTGGATACTATTCCTAATGTGATGGACTATCAGGATCTTCTTAAGAGCAAAAATTTTGTTAGTAATTCTTCAAAGAAGGTTTCAGCTTTTGTGAGTTAAGAGAAATCGCTCCTAATAAATGTTAATTTTACTTTTTTTCTGTAAAATTTTGTCACATCTGTAATTTCAAGTCGTCTTTTAAGTAATTAGATTGACTAAGAAATTTGAGTTTATTTATTTGGATTAGCCGCCTTTAATAACATAGAATTTTTAGCGTTAATTATATATAAGTGCGAAAGCTTCAGATTTATCTGGAGCTTTCTTTTTTAAAACATAAAATCCTTAATAAAAAGGTACACAAGGCAGGCCCAACCGCTTGCCAGAAGCATACCTCCAAGTGGGGTCACTGGCCCCAGCCATTTCCATTTATTTCCTGCTGCTCCAGTAATACACAACCCATAAATTGAAAATGAAAATAACAAAGTTCCAAATATAAAAAATGTAACTATTAGGGTTTCCAATTGTGTATTAAATCCCAGATTAAAACTAAGAATGAGTAAAAGCAACGCATGATACATCTGGTATTTGATTCCGGTTTCAAAACTGGAAAGTTGGTCTGGTGTAAAGCGCTTCCTTAAAGCATGAGCACCAAAAGCACCAATAACAATTCCTAAAAAACCATATAATCCTCCAAAAAACTGACTCATTAAAATTTCCATAAATTCAATCTATATTTAGGTTGCCGTGCTAAAGATAAATTTTGAGAACTATTTACAAGCCGGTCTGCACATTAAATATTATCTTGAAAATATGATCCTGAAGAACTACATAGCAGATGTACCCGATTTTCCTAAGAAGGGAATTATTTATAAAGATATAAGTCCACTACTGGCAAGTGCCGAAGCAACTACTCATGCTGTTAATCTTTTAACAAAAGGACTTGTTGACATTAAGGCTACAAAGGTCATTGGTATTGAAAGCCGTGGATTTCTATTTGGTAGTCTTTTAGCTCAAAAATTAGGCTTAGGATTCATACCCATACGAAAACCCGGCAAACTACCCGGTGACGTATTAAGTGAAAGCTATACGCTAGAATATGGTACAGACCGTCTTGAAATACAGACCGAACGTTTAAATCCTGAAGATTTGGTAATTGTACACGATGATATTCTGGCAACCGGAGGAACCGCTGAGGCAGCCTGCCGTCTCGTAGAACGCTGTGGTGCAAAAGTGGTGCAGTGTAACTTCTTGTTGGAACTCGATTTTCTAAACGGAAGAGATAAACTTAAAAACTATGAGCTGCATAGTTTGCTACATGTTTAGTCTAAGGCATTTTTTGTCACCCACAATTTGTATCCAAAAAGAGCTAATTGCAGTTTACTGGCTTTGGCCAGATCTACCTCTTTTTTGGTAAGACTGGGGAGTATTTTCTTATTCAGTCGAGCAAGGGATTTAAAAAATTTCTTTTTCATTACTGAGCATTTAAAAAGTTATCAAATAACCTGATATACTCAAATTTAAGGTTTTAACACGATTCTGTGCGCGCTTACAGAAGGTGTTATGACTATTTTGTGATTACCCAAAAATAGTTTCGATGATTGTTAAAATTAAAGTGACCATAACTGTGATTTTTGATTGATTAATTATTATTTGACCACAAATACGGAAGTTAAAATCAGTCACACAAGCAATTGAACAAGTATTAATAAAATTGCATACAGTATTGTAAGTAAAAAAATGAGCCTCATAAAAATATGAAACACTATAAGCTTCAAAGTGATTTATTATATAAACTGAAAGACTGCAAAAAGTTTATAAATGTAACATTTGAAGAGGTTTTTTAGTCGGTTTTAAAAATCCCAAGGGGAAAAAACGTGCCATTTTCGCCGAAAATGACTTATTCATCTTTTTGAGCATAAAAAAATCCGTTATAAAATGACTTTATAACGGACTCAAAATTTCCAGATTCTGCAATCTAATTATCCTTTTTAGTGAAGATTTCTACAACGCCACTTACACCTTTTAGTTTATCTGCGCCATACTTCTTAGTCGCTCCCTCTCCTTTCATAACGCTTATCGAATCAATTGTACTGGGATCAAGCATTTTGAGCTCAAACTCATTGATTTCTTTTCCATCTATTATAAAAAGCGGTTTAGTTTGATCTTTACCTCTATAATTGATTTTAAAATTTGAAGCATTCACTTCTTGTTCCTTTGCCTCGTTGAGGTTTTTTTCTGCAAGCTCTTCCATTTCTGCACGTCGGGCTTCCATCTTCAGTTGCATTTCTTTAGTTCTCAATTCGCGTTCAGCCTCAAGTTCTGCTTTGCGTAATTCCATTCTCGCTTCGATCTCTGCTTTGCGCAGCTCAACTTCTGCCTCCATCTCCTCTTTACGTGCTTCCATCTCCGCTTGCATCTCTTCTTTGCGCAATTCTAATTCTGATCTTCTTTCCTGCATTCTGGCTTCCAGCTCTCGAGCTCTATCCTCTATCTCTTTAGCCTGGGCCTGTGTTCTTCCGATGCCCTGTACAATACTGTTAGAACCAGACACCACTCCAAAAGTACCTTCTTCTGTTCTGTAGATCACAATATCTCCCAGGGGCTTATCACTTGAATAGGTTGAACTTGCCTGATTGCCAGTAGTTTTATCCTTTACGTTCAATTTTATTGAAGTCAATAGGCCAATACTAGTATATTTAAGATTTGAGTACTTGAGAATTACATTGTAATCTGTTTTCAACTCTTCAGCTAACGCATCTAATTCATCCTCAGTACTGGTGCTTGTAATTACCTTCTTAAAGGGCTGCTTATTTTCTTGTTGTGTCTGCATGACTCTTAACTTTTCTTGTGGCGAGATATTAGTAAAAAGACTTCCCAAAACATCTGACTCCATTTCTGTACTGGTTTCCTTTTCTGAATCAACCTCAGCTCCAACAGTTGAAGGATTAAATTCCGGGCTGGTATGATTTTCAGAATTATCAGAAGGTATAAATCTAATTTCGTCAGAAACATTAAAGCTCCACATAAAAACCGCCAATAGTGGGAGGATGAACCCCATTTTTAGCTGATTAATTTTCTTCGATGATTGTTTGTTTAACATAACTATTCGTTTTTTGATGAATGATTGATAAAAAGAATGGGTAAAAGCAGGAACTTGTTTAGGCATGGAAACCTGAACCAAAGTCATTTGATAGTGTTTGCGATTTTGAATTTTACCGGCTGTATGAGAATCGGCCAGGTATTCTAAATTCTGAACAATTGCATCTTTATAAAACCATGCGAGTGGGTTAAACCAATTGACGACCAGCACCAGCTGCATCAACAGCATATCCAGAGTATGCAATTGGCTGGCATGAGCCTGCTCGTGTAAAACAATCATTTCAAGTTCTTTGTCGGCGTGGTTCTTTCGATCTAAAACGATATACTTAAAAAACGAGAAGGGAGCATCCAGACCATCAACCTGTATAAACCGAAATCCATTTTCGGTTTTATGGGTATTACTTTTCAAAAATGTAAGTATGCTGTAGAGTTTTTTACCAAAAAGTATGAGCATCACCAGACTCCCCAGACTGTAAATAAATAAGGCGATATCCGTAAACTCAAGACTGCTCCAAAAAGATTCGACCACTTGTTGCTGTATCGGCAGTCCTTCCGGTATTTCAAAATCAAAGACAGGCATCTCTTTGTAAATAATGCGCGTATAGTTTACAGCGGGAAGCACCACTGCTGCAACGATTCCTCCTAATAAAAAATATCTGTTCTGTTTAAAAAACGTTTCTTTTCTTAGAAAAAGCACATAAGCCAGATAAAACAGACTCAGAATAGCAGCACTTTTTAATATGTATATCAATACCTCCATCTTACCCTTTATTTTCAATTAGCTCCAGAATTTCCCGAAGCTCAGTAGCCGTGATTTTTTCTTCTTTGGCGAAAAAAGACACCATATTTTTATACGAACTGTCAAAAAATCTTCGCGTGGCCTCATTCCAAAATTTCTTACCGTATGATTCCCGGCTGATTATTGGGTAATATTGATGCGTTTTCCCAAAAGCCTTATGCCCCACATAGCCCTTCTCTTCCAGATTACGCACGATTGTAGACACCGTGTTATAATGTAAGTTTTCATCTTCAAGCGCGGCCTGCACCTCTTTTACAAAAGCCTTTTCGAGCTTCCATATAACGTGCATGATTTCTTCTTCTTTGTTGGTCAATTTTTCCATAGGGATAATATAGTTTAGGGCGTTCGGGCGGGCTTGCGGCAGTCGCGATTTACTCCAGTCTGCGACGGCGGCAAATGCGCTTCAACAAAGCCTTAATCCCTAACGCATTACAAACATAAAACGAAAGTTATAGTTAAACAACTATTTTTGTAGTTTTATGTTACAGATTAAATTGAGTGATATTTTATCGCGTTTAATAGCCCGAGGCTCGTTAGGGAACCGTATATTTTAGCCTATTTTTACAAAAACGGTCTGAGCATTGGACATTCTTGAAAATTTTAGAATACTTGACCTGGTCGACATCTTACTGGTAGCGACCCTACTCTATTATTTATACAAACTCGTTAAGGGTACTGTAGCGATCAATATTTTTCTGGGAATCTGTATCATCTGGGTGATCTGGAAAATCACCCAATTGCTTCAGATGGAAATGCTCAGCACCATTCTGGGGCAGTTTATTGGCGCCGGAATGTTTGCGCTTATTGTGGTTTTCCAACAGGAAATTCGCAAATTTCTTTTAATGATAGGCTCTACAAACATCGGTCGCAAATCAGGTTTTCTCAAACACATTAAATTTCTGCAGGACGAGGATCAGGACAACTCCCTAACTAAAGTAGAAGAGATTGTTGATGCCTGTGAAAAGATGGGCAAAGATAAAACAGGGGCGCTCATCGTCATCCAACGCACAACCAATCTCGATTTTGTCAAACAGACCGGAGATGAAATGAATTTGGAAGTCAACCGACCCATTCTCGAGAGTATTTTCTTTAAAAATTCAACCCTGCACGATGGTGCCGCAATAATTGAAGATAATAAGATAGTTGCCACTCGCGCAATATTACCGGTTTCTAATGAGCGTAATATACCTTTGCGTTTTGGGCTGCGTCACAGAGCCGCTGTTGGTATAACAGAAAAAACAGATGCTGTTGCTTTGGTGGTTAGTGAAGAAACCGGAAATATAAGCTATCTTAAGGACGGTGAATTTGTACTCTTTAAAGACACTACAGAATTAACCGAACTTATACGCAGGGATTTGTCTTAAACTTTATGAAAACTAAAAATACTACAAGTGCCTTAAGCGTCGTGAACTATTGCCGCAATTGTTCACAAAATTTAAGCCCGCATGTTGAGTATTGTAGTTCTTGCGGAGCGAAAATCATTAAAAACCGATTGACGATAAAAAATCTGCTTGAAGATTTAAATGATCGTTTTTTAAATATTGATGCGGGCCTTCCAAAAACATTTATAGCGCTTTTCACAAAACCTGAAGATGTAATCGGAGGATATATCGAAGGGGTACGCAAGAAATACCTTTCGGCTTTTGGGTATTTTGCTTTATCCCTTACTGTAGCCGGAATCTATGTATTTATTTTGCGAGAATATTTTCTAGATACTTTTCTTGGGAATTTTGAACTTGCTGAAGGACAGAGCGAAGTAGAACTATCGGTAATCAAAGACTTCACAATCAAAATAAATGAATATCAGGCACTACTTAGCATTTTAAGTATACCCCTACTTGCTCTGATTTCACGTATTGTGTTCTGGAATTATAAGAAATACAATTATCTGGAGCACATTGTAATTTACCTCTATGCATTCAGCCATATAAACCTGGTATTTTACATTTTGCTGGTGCTTACTATGTGGTCTCCTGATCTTTACACGTACTTTAGCTTTATTAGTGTAATTGGTTATCTATTTTACATCTGCTATGTGCTTAAGAGACTGTATCAACTTAATACAGCAAGTTTGATTCTTAAAACTTTATTATTTGGTGTTCTAGGCTCTGTGTTTTTTGTAATTATCTCCATAGTTACAGCTCTAGTGATGCTAAAACTCGGGATGTTTGATGAAGTTTTGGAAAACGCTAAAGCTATGCAAGCAGCAAAACCTTAGTTTAAACCGATTCCTGATTTGCAGCAAACTGTACTTCGTAAAGTTTTCTGTAATAGCCGTCTTCCTTAGCCAGAAGACTCTTATGATTACCCATCTCGACAATCTGTCCTTTCTCCATCACGATGATTTTGTCTGCTTTTTTTATAGTAGCCAGACGGTGCGCAATGACGATTGAAGTTCGCCCTTTAGTAATTTTATTGATAGCTTTTTGTATTAAATGCTCACTATTGGAATCTACCGAAGAGGTAGCCTCATCAAGAACTAATATACTGGGGTTGCTAACATAAGCCCGCAAAAAAGAAATCAGCTGACGTTGACCGCTGCTAAGCATCGCACCGCGCTCTTTCACATTATAATGATACCCGTTAGGCAGGCTTGATATAAATTTATCTACGCCGATGGTTTTTGCAGCATTTACCACATCTTCTTCTGAAATACCGGGACTTTTAAGCGTAATGTTATTAAGAATAGAATCGGCGAATAAAAATACATCCTGCAAAACAACAGCTATTTCCTCTCGCAAAGAAGCTATTTTCACATCTTTTATATCAACTCCATCGATAAGAATTCTCCCGCTATCTATTTCATAAAAACGGCTCAGTAAATTGATAATTGTTGACTTTCCGGCACCGGTAGACCCTACAATAGCCACCGTTTCCCCGGCCGCTACTTCCAGATTGATTCCGCGTAAAACTTCCTCTCCTTCAACATAACTAAATCGCACATCCTGAAAACTGATATCTCCTTTGATTGAGCTTAACTCCTGGGTTCCCTCATCTTTAATTCGGGCTTCTGTATCGAGGATTCCAAATACACGATTGGCGGCAACCATACCCATTTGCAAGGTGTTAAATTTGTCGGCAATTTGACGTAAAGGCGTAAACAACATCTGTGAAAACTGAATAAAAGCAGTGACCAAACCTATTGTAATCACGTCATTTTCTACAGCACGCAACCCACCATACCAAACCAGTAAACCTATTGTAATGGATGTTACCATTTCGGCGATTGGAAAGAAAATGGAGTTGTACCAAACAGTCTTGTTCCAGGCTCGCATATGCTTCTGGTTGATGTCATTAAACTTTTCACGCTCTATACGTTCTCTCGAGAAAATCTGCACGATTTTCATACCCGTAACGCGCTCCTGAACAAAAGAATTGAGATTGGCTACCTGGGTACGTACCTCTTCAAAAGCCACTTTCATCTTACGTTGAAAAACCCGGGTTGCATAAAGTATAAACGGTAAAATTACAAAAACGATAAGCGAAAGCTGCCAGCTTTTGTAGAGCATCACTCCGGCAATCACGAGCATTTTAAGCAGATCACTTATGATCATAAAAAGTCCCTGACTAAAAATACTTGAAATGGTTTCAATATCATTTACTGCACGTGTAACCAGTCGTCCTACAGCAGATTTATCGTAGTACTGCTTTTTAAAATAAATCATGTGATTAAAAAGCTTGGTACGTATATCAAGAACAACCTGTTGCCCCAGCCAGTTGGCAAAATAGATAAACACAAGTTGAAAAAGAGATTCACCCAGAAGAACCAGAAAACTTAGGCCTATGTAATAGAGTAAGGTGTCCATGTCCTTAGGCTGCATACCCTTATCCATCGCATACTCGATGTAGATGGGCCGCAATACAGCAAATACCGAAATAAGAATTGCTGAAAGCCCTACAAAATACATACGCCCCTTATAAGGACGCGTGTAACTCAATAGCTTTTTAAATAAGCCAAAATCAAAAGCATTGCCTTTACTATCTGCCATACGGGATAAAGATTTTTTCCGGGTAACGCACTGCGGTGAGGAATAAGCCGTGAGCAGGAGCAGACGCACCTGCCTCTGATCGCTCACCACCGGCTATAATTTCTTTTAAGTCATTAATGCTCGTTCTCTGGAGACCTACATCTAACAAGGTTCCCACTACAGCGCGCACCATATTACGTAAAAATCGATCTGCAGTAATCTTAAAAACCAATCGGTCTTCTTCGCGGATCCAGAACGCTTCCTTAATGTCGCAAAGATAAGTTTTCACATCTGTATTTGACCGACTGAAACATTTAAAATCCTGCCTGCCCAAAAGCAGTTTTGCAGCCTCATTCATCAATTCGAGTTTAACTTCAGCTTCGAAAAAATAGGATTGATTTACTAAAAATGGATTTTTCTTCTGGTGAATAAAATACGCATAACTGCGCTCCGTGGCATCAAAACGTGCGTGAGCTTCTGCATTAACCGGAATTAATTGATTCACGGCAATAGCCTGAGGCAAAAATCGGTTCAATCTAAAACCAAGTTGATCTAAATCTTCTTGGGAATACTTTTCTTCAAAATCAAAATGTGCAAAAAGCTGAGTTGCGTGTACTCCCGCGTCAGTCCTGCCCGCACCGGTAACCACGACATCTGTTCTAAGCAACGTGCTTAAAGCTTTTTCAAGTTCTTCCTGCACCGTTATGCTATTGGGCTGACGTTGCCAGCCGTGATAAAAAGTTCCATCGTAAGCTATGTCAATAAAATACCGCACGTTATGAATTTGTGATTACTGCCGCAAAGATACATCTTTGCACAAGCTCAGCTAAGCCTATTAAAAACTGCCATGAAAAAGATTTTACTATTAAGTGATACCCACAGTTATATAGACGACCGTATTTTAGCTTACGCTGAAAAAGCTGATGAGATTTGGCATGCAGGCGATATTGGTGACCTACGCGTTACTGATGCTTTGAAAGAAATCAAACCCCTGAAAGCGGTATTTGGAAATATTGATGATCACGAGATTAGAAAAGAATTTCCTTTAAATAACCGTTTTATGTGTGAAGGTGTAGATGTGCTCATAACACATATAGGCGGCTATCCCGGAAGGTATTCACCCGCAATACGCAGTGAACTTTATGCTAGCCCTCCTAAACTTTTTATCTGTGGCCATTCACACATTTTAAAAGTAATGCCCGATCGTAAACTCGATTTACTGCATATGAATCCCGGGGCTGTAGGCAAACACGGTTTTCATAAAGTACGTACCATGCTTCGTTTTACCATAGATCAATCGAAAATTGACAATCTTGAGGTTATTGAGATGAAAAGAGATTAAACTCCTTAAAATACCACGCGACTAGTTTTGATATCTTTCAACTAGCATCGCCTCATCAAATTAAATTTCCTCGAAGTATTTTACCTTTTAGTGAAGCTAATAAAACAAAAGCCCTGCAAGTTGGCATACTTGCAGGGCTTCGCACTAATTAACTAAGATAGTAGGTCTATCGCAACCGGTCAACAGATTTTACAAGATCCTCATCCCGCTTAATTGCTTTGTTTGCCAAAGCGATAAAAACGATAGAAATGATGGGGATTAGCATCCCAATACCTTTCTCCGGGGCCGCCGCCCCTCCAGATAAGATTTGCGACTGGTAAACCAATACACCTAGTAAAATAAAGTTTAATATGATGTTCAATCTGCCTAAAACAAACTGAAGTTTTCTGTTTTTAAATAAAAAAATAGTTACAAATGACAACAATGCGCTTGCCAAAAATAATGCCAGCACTTCTAAACGTTCTACCGCGTAAACCGGCTCGCCATCAGTAGTACTGTACACGGGTATCAAGAATATAAGTCCCGCAGAGACTGCTGCTGCGAGAATTAAATAAATGCTTTGTATACGCTGTATCATCCTAAACTGTGCATTAAGGCTGACAAAAATAAAAACTTCTGACAGACTAGAACCAAATAAATAAAAAATATTGTTGTATTATTGCAGTACATTGTGTAACCGACTCTGGGTGGGTTACTTACTTGCCAAAAAATTTATCAGATCTTCTCTCAAATTTTTTGTTCGCATTCAAACCAATTCAATACAGAAATTCATACGTATACTTCATGTTTAATATTTCAGAATTAAAAGCTAAAAAGCTACCTGAACTTCAGGAAATTGCAAAAGGTCTTGAGATTCCTAAATTCAGGACTCTTAAAAAACTTGATCTTGTATATAAAATCCTTGACCAACAAGCCGCAGACCCTAAAGCTGTAGCCGAAGTTATTGAAGATAAAGGTTCAGATTCTTCCAAATCGAACCCTAAACCTTCAGGCAAGAATCACAACGACAATTCCAAAAAGAACGCAGGCACCTCTAAAACCAAACCTGCACCTTCTAAAAGTTCAGCTGAAAATCAGGATTCTCCAAATCAATCAAAGAGCGGAGATTCTTCAAATGACAAACAAAAACGCAAGCCTCGATCCAACTCCAATAAAGGGAATCAGGATAATTCTAAGCAGGACAATTCGAAACAGGACAACTCAAGTCACAAAGATTCGAACACATCTAAGGGGCGACCTCGTAAGGATACCAATACGAATTCTGGAAATTCAAGCAACAAAAATTCTAAGGACTCGAATTCAAATAATAACCGAAACAATAACAATCGGAATTCGAATTCGGGCAATAACAACCAGAATTCAAATCATAACAACAACAATAATCAGAATAATAACGGCAATAAAGACACGCGCAACCGCTATCGTGAGCCCGACTATGAGTTTGACGGTCTTATAGAAAGTGAAGGTGTTCTTGACATTATGCAGGATGGTTATGGTTTTCTGAGATCTTCAGACTACAACTACCTGTCTTCACCTGATGATATTTATGTATCTCAATCTCAAATACGTTTGTTTGGTCTGAAAACCGGTGATACTGTATTAGGTGTTATCAGACCTCCTAAGGAAGGTGAAAAATATTTCCCGCTAATTAAGGTTTCCAAAATAAATGGATTGGATCCTAGCGTTGTGCGCGATCGCGTTTCTTTTGAACACCTTACTCCGCTTTTCCCTAAAGAAAAATTCAACATTGCAGAGCGCCAAAGCACCATATCAACCCGAATAATGGATCTTTTTGCTCCTATTGGTAAAGGACAACGTGGTATGATTGTATCGCAGCCCAAGACTGGTAAGACCATGTTGCTCAAAGATGTGGCTAATGCTATTGCAGCAAACCATCCTGAGGTTTATCAAATGATACTTTTAATTGACGAGCGCCCTGAAGAGGTAACTGACATGCAGCGTAACGTAAAAGGTGAAGTAGTCGCTTCAACTTTTGATAAAGAAGCTCACGAGCACGTACGCGTAGCCAATATCGTTCTTGAGAAAGCAAAGCGACTGGTAGAATGTGGACACGACGTGGTTATTCTTTTAGACTCTATTACGCGTCTGGCACGGGCTTATAATACGGTACAGCCTGCTTCCGGTAAGATATTAAGTGGAGGTGTTGACGCAAATGCCTTACACAAGCCTAAGCGCTTTTTTGGGGCTGCGCGAAATATAGAAAATGGAGGTTCACTCTCAATTATTGCAACAGCGCTTACTGAAACCGGCTCTAAGATGGACGAGGTTATCTTTGAAGAATTTAAAGGAACTGGTAATATGGAACTTCAGTTGGATCGTAAAATCGCAAACCGAAGAATTTTCCCTGCGATTGATCTCACCTCTTCAAGTACCCGCCGTGATGATTTACTACTTAGCGAAAACGCTATTCAACGTATGTGGGTAATGCGTAAATACCTTGCAGATATGAATCCTATTGAAGCAATGGAATTTATTAGTGACCGCATCAAACAAACAAAAAACAACGAAGAGTTTTTGATCTCGATGAATGGTTAGAATTCATTTCGTTTAAAATAAAAAAAGCGATATCAAATTGATATCGCTTTTTTATTTGATATAGGTTACGGGATCGCATAGTTTCAACAAAAAAACTCCCACGCAAATCGCGAGGGAGTTTTTAATCTTTTAAACAGCATATCTTAAAGCGCGTTAACGTGCTTAGCTAACTGAGACTTTAAATTAGCCGCTTTATTATCATGGATGATATTGTTTTTAGCTAATTTATCGATCATAGAAACCACAGAAGGAAACATCGTTTCTGCTTCTTTCTTATCAGCCTCACGCAATTTTTTCATTGCATTACGTGTAGTTCTGCTCTGGTAACGGTTTCTAAGACGCTTTGTCTCGCTGTTTCTAATTCTTTTTAAAGATGACTTATGATTTGCCATTATCTTGCTCTGTTTTAAATTGTAGCCCGTAGGGGAATCGAACCCCTCTTACC
>PAPI01000016.1 GCA_002708845.1 Leeuwenhoekiella sp. | reverse complement strand
TTAGTTAAAGACTACATCCAGATGGCCTAAATGCTATATAAATCTACGATAATTTGCACACCGAATTGCACACATTTGCCTTGATTTTAGATGATATCAGATGATATCATCTAAAATGAAAAGCCTGCTAATCAATTGATTAACAGGCTTTTTGATATAAACCGTGATTTGGTTCGTCGGGATGAGAGCACGTTTTGGACAAACTTCATCCCAGTGAAATCAATGCTTTAGGCCTGTTAATTAAGGAGTTACACCTTATTGCCGATTTCTAGTCAAATAAGACTAAATGAAGGTATCTAAGATTACCATAAAATTAAAAAAAAAATTTGACGCTGTCAAGAATTGAATTTTTTATAGATGGTTTAATAAATTTAAATGGAATAGATATTTATTTTAAACCTTATCAATATTAGTATTATTATCCAGCGTGAGAGCATTCAGCCGTTAAGAAAAAATTGACGAACCTTTAAATCAAATTAAATATCTATAATATATTTCGGAAAGTTTCGGATCAAAATTTGTCCTCAAATTTTCTTCCACAAGGTTCGATAACTCTTCTATATTGTTTAGACTTTGAAAAATATAAATATTATTAGAAGCTAATAACCATTTCACATCGAATTTGGAGTAATCAAATACTGATGGATTAATCAACCATCTTTCAAATTCAGATTTACAGTTGAAATTCTTAAGTAAATTTGAATTTCTATCAATCTCAAGAATATTTAAAAGAATTGCAAAATTATAAAATGTGTACCCTTTAAAAATTGGCTCTCCATTAATAAATGAATTAGTAAAACCTAATTCGGAATTATTGCTAATTAGTTCGGTATATTTTTCGAAATAGTCCTTTTGCTTATAGTCATATAGTTTTTTTCTTATCAAATACTCGTACAGATTAAAATTATTATCTGTTAGTAAAATTTCGTTGAGTTCATCATAAATAATAGTTCTGCATTCATCATTAGATACTAATAACAAATGGCTTACACTTTTCCATTCAGGAATACTTTTAGCATTGCTTAGTGCTTTTTTTATTAACTGCTTATCTGAGATCTTAAATTCGGAATAAAACTTATGTAGTGATTTAGAAGTTTGCTTAATCAAACCTTTATATTTATTATTATATGCTATATCCCTCTCTATAGAAATTTTAAGTAACTCTTCTAATTGTTTTTCAGAAAAGAGAAAGCCTTTGTGATTAAGAAGTATTTCAAATTCTCTCAGTTCACTCCAACTAAAAATGTCTTCAATTTTTAAGAATGAAATTATATTTTTAGATAATGTATAAAACTCTTCACTAGATACTTCTATTTTAGATAGGAGTATAATAGAATTAGCAATAAGTCTCCTGTATTTAGCATTAAAATCGTAGTCTATTAAAAATTCATCAACAATTCGATTCTTGAAAGGTTTATTGAACAATCCATCATCAAAATATGATGTAAAAAGATTATTGAAACTCTGAAATAATTTAATATGACTGGCATTATTTAACTTTAAAATAGTCACTTCCTTTAATACTTCTTTAAAGTCACTTGTCGTAATATTTATAATAAATTCAATTAAAAAATATGAATCGAAAGAAGCTAATCCATGTCCACGTGTTAGATAGCTTTGTATGAAACCCTTGAAAACTTTTTTGCTTAAAAGGTGATAGTCGTGAAATGTATTATAGATTATTTTGTTTTTATCTAAATGAAGTTGAAGGTGTAAATAATAATTAGCTAAAATTTGAACAAAATTAGGTCCAGAATAGTAAAAATTTGCATTATCAAATTGTTTTCTTAAATGAATTATTTTTTCAACTAATTCATCGATTTTATCCTTTGTTTTAATCAATAACTTTTCATCCTTTATCCTAAATAGATAATTTCTAACGTCTTCACTAATAGCATATTCTATTTCTTCAAATAGAATTCTATTTAAATCAATATTTCTTGACTCTTCTCTAATTTTAAAACTGTCCTCTAATTGATTATCTTCCAAAACAAGGGCTTGAAGATATTTCATATTAAGTTTTGCTATAAAGTATTCAATTTCAAAACTTTCTTTATTCTTAATCTTTTCAGACAGTCTTTTGTAAATATTATATGCATTTTTATAATTATTTATGGAAACAAGATAGTTTCCATATGCAAAATCTAAACTAATATTACTTTCCTCAAATAGATTTGTTTTTAACTTTCTTAGAAGATCTTTGAAGTTAAAATCCTTAAAACTACAACTTATACAATCACAAGTCTTTCTTTCCAAAATATCTATATCTAGAGTAAATCCTTCATTGTCTGAAAAGTTAAAACTGTGCTTAGGTGAAAAACCTATGCTTTTTGATCTATTCCTAATAATAGTTTCAATATCTTTTATACAACTTATAGAACGAATTTGAGAGTGGTTAAAAAATTTGATGAATGATTCAATTTTTGTTTCATAATCGAGAACTTTATATTCATAAAGTTCCATTTCTAATGTATTAGAAATTCTAATTGAACCATCAGTAAAGCTTAATTGACTAAATAGTGAATAAATTTTAGGATTGATGGTTAGAAGATTTCCGTTGTTATAATGCCAGACATTTTCTTTTAAAATATTAAAAGGCTTCATGTTGGCTATATAGTTAGGGTCGATAAATGTTAGGCCATTGAATCTAATAATTGATAAGTAGATTTCGTCAACTATATGTTTTGGTTTTTGATTTTCTTTTATTTGAATACTTCTTTTATACAACTGTTCTGTACTTGAAATTCTGTTTTTATGAATTAATTTATCTTTATGGAACAAGAAAAGCAATTCAATTAATTTTCTTTCTTGGGCTAATTCATCAAGGTAGAATTCCTGATATTTTCCTTGAAAATTAGAATGATAGAATCGAATTTCCTTTAAGTTTGAAACAATAACCCAATTACAAGCTTCTCCCATTTTAGTTGAATATTCAAAAGCTTGACTTATTGGTGATTTAGAGTCTTTGCGGTTTTGCCTTTTATCTAAATCGGTATTTGCATCCTTAATTTCAATTACAGCTCTTGTATCATTTTCATTTTTATTTTTGGAAAAGAATCCTAAAACACCATCAGGTTTTGAGCCGTCGACTTTACTTTTAGCCTCTTCTCGCAAGGTCCAAAAATTAGAATTACCGTAATTGAACCCTAACACATCACCGAAAAATTCATTAATAAATCTTGATTTTACCTCTTCCTCTTTTAGACTTTCTAGCTTTCCAGACCTTAGTTCTTCTATTAAATTTTCAATAATAGTCCTTGCCATTCTTATGTTTGGAATATTGGATAGATTGAATTCTGATAAGTAGTTAGAGAGAAAATCTTTGGTAAAAAGTGGTGTCATAGTTTTTATACAAATTGTAAATGGATCCAAAAAATACTTATCAATAAAGTCAAAAAAGTAGTACTCTTTTACCACTTTACTTTATGGAAATCTAAAAATAGGAAGGATTATTAAGATAAATCAATGCTCCGCTTTCATTATCCTAATCTAATGATTCTCTCAATGAACATATTTAAAGCCAACTTTATTAGTAATTTTCTACTCTAACACTTTTTTATACATTAATTCTAATGTCAGCAATCGCAGCCCTACGTGGTTATAGAACCCAATTTTTATATTCATTGCATTATATCTTATCCTCTTTGACAGAAGACTTGATATTTCGACTAGAAGGAGAAGAAGATTTAGATATACTGGATAGTGATGGTCAACTTTTATATGCTATACAGTTAAAGAATTTAGGAAAACCAGTTACGTTATCTGATATTTTATCCGAGAATAAAACTTCATTTATTAAAAGGTTCTTAAGCAAATACTCAGACAAAACACCAATACTGGTTTCTTATGGCGAAATAAATCAGGAATTAAAAAATTGGAGTAATAATAAAGATTCTGTTTCTGAAAAAGAGAGGACAACGCTTAAAAAATATAAGATAACAACAGATGAATGGAAATTAGTTAAAAGTAAAACTCAATTTATAGAGATTAGCGAGGAGGAGATTACTAAAGAAATTGAAAAACTGATTAAAATTAATTTCCCTGAGGTTGATCCTTTACCAACCGCAGGATTTTTATTGAACTGGTTACAGTTTATTGCGGAGAAACAAAATCCTATTACTACGAAAGATTTTTATGACAAGATTCAGGATTTTGCAAGATATATATCAGAGAGAATGGCTATTCATAATCAATATGGTTTAGTCTTAAAATCATTGCATAAGGTTTCTACAGCAAATACTAATCTAACACTTTTAGAAAAGGAGTTTTACAATGCGACTTTAACGAGGTATGAACACATTTTGTTAGGTCTTGATGTTAATAGGAAAAAGTATTTGGAATTAATAAATGATGAATTAAAAGAAAATAACACTATCATTTTAAAAGGTGCATCTGGTCAAGGGAAGACAGCTTTGTTATATGGTTATGTTCATAATTATTTTAATGATTGCCTTTCTTATGAATTGAATATACAGCAAGATCCTATTACAACCCAACAATCAATTCAAGCTATAGCTTCTATTAGTAAAAAATTGGATGTTCCAACAATATTCGTAATCAATGTAAATCCCAATTCAATAGATTGGTTACAAATAATAAAAGAGGCTTCACATTTAAATCATATTAGGTTTCTAGTAGCCATCAGGAATGAAGATTGGTACAGGGCATCAGCAATCGGAGTTGAGTTTGAGCATAAAGAAATAGACTTATCCCTATCGAAGGAAGAAGCCGAAATAATTTACACTAAATTGAACGAACGAAATAAAATTACACATTTCACAGATTTTGAACAGGCTTGGATTCAAATCGGAGATGATGCCCCGTTATTAGAATTTGTGTATTCCATAACTCAAGGAAACTCGTTACAAAATAGACTGAAGCAACAAGTTCAGCAATTGCGTACCGAAAGCAATAAAGGTCTTCATAACCAGATTGATTTCTTGAGAATTGTCAGCCTTGCTGATTCTTTAGGTGCTAGGATTGATGTATCTAAATTGGATTCTAATATCGACTATCAATTTATGATTGAGAAATTAGAAAATGAATATTTGGTTAAGAAATCATTAGACAGAAAGTACATTCAGGGACTTCATTTAATTCGTTCACAGAAGTTGGTCGAGATCCTTTTTGACGAGTTTTTAATTTACAAGAAAGAATATGCCTATAAATGTATTTCGCTATTAGACGAGAAAGATTTGTATTTGTTCTTGTTGCAAATATTTCATCTAGAAATATTGAAACCTAGTCAATTTATTAATGATTTAAACAATAAAGTTATTGTAAGAAATTGGGCTTTATATAGTTCAATTTTAAAATCTTTTATATGGCTAGGCACTAAAAATTATGTTGAAAATAATCGTAAAGTCATAGATGAATGCAGAACCATTTTTGGTGGTGCCTGGACAATGTTTACGGATTTTATGTTTGGAAGTAATTATGATAGAAATGGGATACTTGATATACTCAAAGTGGATGACGAACGGAGAGAAAAAATAAATGATCTCAATCGCAGACTATTACCAAATCAAAATGTTTTCAATTTAGCAACTGAAACCATCAATCAAATTGACTTTCCACAAGAAATACCTTCAAGCGTATTTGAATGGAAATCTTTTGGAGAAGCACTGTTTTGGCTTAAAAACATACCCCATCAAAAAGAGAAGTTGAAACTATTTGAAGAAAGTACATTTGAATCTGCATTCAAAGTAATGGATAGTAAAAGCTTATCTAAATTGATGTTAGGTATGTATTCTTATTCAGTAGAATTGGATACCCTAAGAAAAAAGTATGTTGATGTTTTCATAGAGCAAATAAAAAAGGAATTCGATGTCATTCATATATCAGTGGATGACAGTAACGTGAATGTACATTACATAATTGATATTCTAAAAAATGATATAGAAAGGTCAACCAATGATTTTATTGTAGGTGTTTTAGATGTTATCAGAACCGCTCTTCCAGATAAAAAGCACTTTAATTCTCAAGGATATGGTCATCGTTTCCAAACTTTAGAAGTAGATTATGATGCTACACGTAAAACAATATCAATTGAGAATATGCCTTTAGAAGAATGGGTGAATATTAATTCCACAATCATCCAATTGTATGAATATCAATCAAGACCAAAAGATTGGAACGATTATACAACTCAGCTAAATCACTGGGAAATATCCATAAAAGGTAAAATCAATGAGTTTAACACTTCATTTGAGAAGTTATTTAAAGGCAGCGTAAATTATATGCCTGTAGTTCCAATCATGCAAAATCTTCTTTTTGAAAGTTCGGAAGGCATCAAAAAACCTAAATCTATTACAGAACCTTTAGGGATTTATGGTGGAAAAAAAAGAGGAACGAATAATGAAAATGAAAGGGAACTACTTAATGAAAAATTGCAATCAAAATACGAACAGTTCTTTTCGAGCTTGTCCGGTTTTAAAGTAAGCATAGAAAATTTTATCCGGCAATCAGCCAGTACATTATACTCTAGGACTAAATTGAAAACTGATGAAGAGCATATACACGATGAGAATACTGAACGTTTATCTCAGGTCAATCTTTATAATGCAATTGTAAAGCTTCAAGTTTATAATAGTCAGTACAATACTATATTAGGGAATATTGATAATTCTCATCATTCCAAAATTGAAACAAATATCCTGTTTACTACAGCTTCAATATGGAAAGATTTTTTGAATAATAATAGTAAGGGAAATAGATCATCAAAACGAGTTTTTAAGCTTAAATCTGATTTTGAAAAAGCATTAATAAAGAAATTTAGATATGTTTCAAAATTAAATTCTTTTTCTTGTAAATACATTAATGATAAAACAACTGCTTATAAGCCAATTGTTTTAATAGATGGCGAAAGTCCATTTTGGACAATAATGGGTTATAAAGAAGCTTACCAAATTATACAACAGACAATAGATGCTCCTGAATATACAAGTTTGAAATATTTGATGTTGGAGTTCTGGTTTTCAGAATTTTATTTCATTCAGACAATTCGTAAAAAAAGTCTAAATAATCAATGGAATGAAGTAAGATTAAACACTTTAAAAGATGAATTATTTGAAAATTTAGCTATCATTAATTCTATACCTCAACCTATTGAAACAAAAATTAACGATAACTTGAATATTGAAGGATGGTCAAATTTATATTCGGAATTTAAAGATATAACTAAAGCTACAGAAGCGTATGGGAGAGTAATTTTGTTGACAGATCATTTCTTTGATTTGAGAATGTTTGAAGAAATTGAATTAACTGAATCTGACCAACACAAATTACAGAAATACATAGAAAAAATAAGTTTAGAAATACAGGAATCTTTTCAGACAGTATTAGACTCATTAGTTGAATGGATAAATATGTTTCCTTTTGACGAAGACAGTTATCTCAATCGTGAGGAAGAACAGCAATATTTTTTAGCAATAATGAATATTAAAGACCATATTTTTCCTGAACCAAAAGGAGATGAAGAAGATTATCAAATAGTATTGAGTATGGAAATAATATCTAAATGGGTTGAAAGGTTGAAAATTTGTTCCGAAAGCTGGGGTTTATTTATATTGTTATTATACGGGAAATATATTGATAAATTTACACGAATTAATAATGGTATAGAGTAATATTTTAAAGTACTTATTTGAGAGATGAAATCGAAAAAATGAGTAGCAAGAGGGTAACACGCTGCGCGATGTTACGAATACATAACTCATTTTATTTCAGACTTTTATGCTTGTTTTTTATTCTTGATTTTCAACAATTTGCGACAAATCCACTTTTAAGCCCTGTAAACAGGCAGATTTTTGCGACAAATCCTATTTAGATAGGAGTAAAGTAGGGAAATTTAGGTAGTCCTCACCACATTCCCCTCCACTGGGTTTCGGGGAAAGCCGTTCGTCCAAAAGGCCTTGAACACAGGCCAAAAATGTCAATTTTATAGTATCAAAATTTGTTAGCCATTTTTGACCTGAGTTCGCTGGACATTCTAATCTGGAATGGACAATCTTCTACTTTCGTGATTTATTTTCTTTTTGATCCTCTCCATTCAGCATACCTTTTTTGATAGAAAAAATACAGGATTCTAAATTAGTCGGGCGCATAAACCGGTCGGCTATGCCTTCCTATTTATAGCCCTTTTCTAATTTATAATCCCGAAGGTAACAACTATCAAAAAAGGTATTGCGACGGCTCTGGAGGAAGTAAATGAAACATCAAAACCCCTTATGTGTTTTGATCTACAATGCTATTTCAGTTGAGCAAAAAAAGGATTTGCTCAAGATAAAATAAGTAAATGATTTAGTGCTTAGTATCTGTTGATGCTTCTTCACTTAACAACTCCATTGTTTCATCTATAAACTGCATTTCGGAGAACGGAAGCAGTTTAATGGCGATCCCAATCACATCGGCAACATTATATTCGATTTCCGTTGGATTGGTTTCAGGAACGGCGTGAATACCTTCTAGTGCTTTTTTTGAAGTTTTAAGTAGGTCTGCAATCCTGTGTATGAGTTCCGAGTAATTGGAAGCCAGTCCACAAGTGTGGTTTATATTTCGCGAGTCATTAATCAACTCAATATGCCTGTTTTTTAGATCGAGTAGCTGTTGTATTAGTTTCTTGGTTTTCATAGTTCGTGGTTTAAATAGTAGCAGAATCGGAACTAATCCTTGGTTTCCTGCTGATTTAGTATTTCGGTGATTTTATCAATAAACTCTGCTTCTTCGAGCGGAAGCAGATCGAGCGCATGTTTAAGAACTTCTGAAATGCTGCGTTCGGGTTCTTTTAAAGGGCGAT
Organism: Leeuwenhoekiella sp.; assembly: GCA_002708845.1. Taxonomy (GTDB): domain Bacteria; phylum Bacteroidota; class Bacteroidia; order Flavobacteriales; family Flavobacteriaceae; genus Leeuwenhoekiella. The sequence goes on along the minus strand of PAPI01000016.1, from coordinate 10,258 downwards.
CACCTCCGCGTTCGATACCATTTAGAGCCATTGCGCTCACTTTAATGAGGTCTTCTATCAAGAACATCAGATGCAGATGATTCTGAACCGGGAAGCAAATTTGTTGATGATCTCTAAAATGGGGGTGAGGTCTCAGCTTTCTTAGGTGGTCTTCACCTACTTGTTTAAGGCGTTTAAGCATTTTTTTCTTTTTCATCAGCATGCACTTTTAATAGATTCTTTAGCTTTTTTGGAAATCCGTGACCTTCCACATCTTCTTCCAGAACAGCTATAATTTGTTGGTATTTAAACATATCATCGTGTGGCATCATTTCTATAGCCATTTCTAAAACCAGTTTGACACTGGTATCAAGGCTTTCATTACTGAGTGTTTTCGAATGGAAACTTCCCTGACCGTCTAATGCAAGAACGCATACTTCAAGTAAAGCAGTTGTCATTGAAAGGTATGCGGTATGATCGTCAAAAAGTAGGTTTGCAGTCCTGAAGGTATGCCGGCCAACCTGTTTCTTCTGTAAGCCGTGCGGGTAATTGGCTATTTTATTCAAACACTTAATTTTCTGTTTATAGATCTTATTTGTTTTCATCATAATTTGCTTTTAAATGGTGTAGTTCTTTCAGCGCTTCAAGTTTTTTGTCAGCCTCTTTGCGAGCGGCCTGAATAAATTTATAGGTGAGGTGTTCCGCTTTTAGGGAGTCTGATTCTGTAGGGTCTTCGTGAATTTTTTCGTTTAGGTTATACTGAGCGTGACAAAGTCGAGAATACATAAGTTGAGATCGAAAGGATTTTTTTGGGTAGATAATCTTTGGGACTTCTGAGAACTGCTCACAGAGGTGCAAGAGATAGGGCAGGGAATAATAGGAGGGCTGATATTCCCAAAAGACATAGATCAATCCCAGGCAGGCTTGTCGAATAGCCTGTTGTAAGAGTAGGTATCTGCCGGGATTGCTCGGGTTATCCTCGCAGATCGTTGATTTTTCTTCAAAGTAGCATGCGTGTTCCAGCCGTTTATTCCAATGCTTTTGAATTCTTAGAAATACCTCAGGGTGATAGAGGTAAGAACTCAGTTGTTTAAGCCGGTTGTCCTCGCTGTACAGCAAGGTGCCCTCCTCTATAACCTGGTTTAAGAAATTGCAGCCGTAGTTAATGCTATTATTGGCTTCTTTAAGGGTAAAGTGAATGGAGTAGAGGGTAACCTGTTCTTGAGTCTTGTTGAAGACCTCATTCATAAAATGTTTGGGATCAGCTACCTGATCGTGACTTATCATAAGCATAGTCAGTACGTAGTGGATATGCGATTTTCTGTTTCGGTTTAAAGAAGAGGAATACAAACAATCTTTTGTTATGTTCTGCTGCCCGATTAGATAAACAGTATGCACCCGGATTAAGCTGCGGATGATAGGTAGTACTATATGGATTTCTGGACTGATGCTTGGCGGCGTTCTCATACGATAGCTGTTAAAGGTTTATCCTAACTCAAGCTGATTTGTATTTGCTAAAACTTTTAAAAGAAAAGCTTTACTTTTGAATAGCTCTGAGTGTTTCAGGTTTCTGTTATCCTTTAAAAGTATAGCGGATATGACGCGTACCCTACCACCGCGGCTTGTGAAATACCTCTATAAGCTTGTATTTTACCAGCACCAAAAGCGAGAAATAAGTTTACTAACAAAAATAATTCAGATGACCACCACCAAACCCAATCATATAGGCCGCAAAATCGCCCGCATCAGAGAACTGCGCGGTATGAAGCAAGAAACTCTTGCCGAAGAATTAGGCATTAGCCAGCAAAGTGTTTCAACCCTTGAAAAAAGTGAAACCCTAGAAGATGAAAAACTGGAACGCGTGGCGCAGGTTTTAGGAGTTACCAAAGAAGCGATAGAAAACTTCTCTGAAGAAAGAGTTATTAATTTCTTCAATAATTTCAACGACAACAGCTTTAGTAATAGTCAAGGAACTTTTGCTGCTTACAATTGTACTTTTAATCCTATTGATAAACTTGTGGAATCTTACGAGGAGAATAAAAAGCTCTATGAGCGTTTAATTCAGGCAGAGCAAGATAAGGTGGCTTATTTGGAAGCGTTGCTTAAGAAGAAATGATTTTGAGTAGTTATTTAGCTTCTCGGAAGCTGTATGCGATCTTACTTTTACCATGATAATTCCTGGTTTTGTTTTCTACATTTTTCGAAATTTTACTTACGAAAAATTGATTTCCCATAACTTTCTTTCATAAATGAAAATTGAAATACTAAAGGCATTTAACGGAGATTCAATTCATATCTCGTTTATTGAAAATGATATTCCGAGGAATATTCTTATTGATGGAGGTGTAGGTAATACATATAAGAGTCCTAAAAATGTAGAAGGGAGTCTGTTTAGAGTAATTAAAAATATCAGGGAAAAAGGAGAGTATATAGATCTTTTAGTCATAACGCATTTTGATGACGACCATATAGGAGGAATTTTGAGATGGCTTAATAAAGACAAAAAAGCTTCTGAACTTATTAAAAAGGTATGGTTTAATTCAGGAAAAGAAATAGCCAAAAAGTTTGAAAGTGCTGAAAATGAAGATTTAAATATCAAAATAGTTGATGGAGAAGATGATTTTTTTTCAAGTACTAAGCAAGGTATTGAATTCGAAAAATATCTTCGAGATAATAGTTTATGGTTAGGAGGAGTTATTCAACAAGGTGAAGAATATAACTTGTATGGCTTAAAATTCAAAATTTTATCTCCTAACAATGAGAATCTGGCCAAACTTTTAAATAAATATGAAAAACAAAAGGATTATTTTACAAAAGGTGGAGAATATGATTTTAAAACTTCCTTAAAAGAATTTATTGAAGAGGAAATTCAGCCTGATTTTAAATTCAAGGAAGATAAAAGCGTAGCTAATGGCAGCTCATTAGCATTTATAATAGATGATGATGATAAAAGTTATCTTTTTTTAGGTGACTCTCATCCATCAACAATAATTGAGGGCTTAAATAAATTTGGTTACAATAAGGAAAATCCTCTGAATGTATTATTTGTGAAGGTATCTCATCATGGAAGTAGACACAATACTAGCCAAGATCTTTTGGAAATTCTAAAAACAGATAAATACTTGATAAGTGCAGATGCAACTAAACACGGATTACCAAATAAAAGAACTTTCGCTAGAATAATAAATAATAATCCTAATTCTTTTTTCTATTTCAATTATGATCTTAAAGATAAAGTCTTTTCATTGCAAGATTGGAAAGATTACCCGGATTTTAGATGCAAAATGCAAAATGAATTTTGATGGATGAAAACGACTTAAAGAGATACACTGTTATTTTAGGTGAAGGGAGTGGTGTTTTATTTCAGCCATTAGACGAAACCCAAACTTATATTCTATCAGCTAAGCATATATTTTATGAAAAGGTTATAAATGATAGTGAGCCTAATACTGAAAGATTGAGAGATAGGATTAGTTATACATTATCAAATAATCAGGAAACTCCGATTGAAATAGCAATAAAACTGGGAGAAAATTATTTTGAGCATTCTGAAAAACAGGTAGATGCAGCTATTGTAATCTTAAATGAAAACTTAAAACTTAATCAGATTTTTGTTGATGACAGAACAACTGGTTTTAATGGGTTTAACTTAACAGGTTATCCTAGTAATAAGCGCAACGCGGCGGATAAATATGATAAACAAATAATAAGCGATTTAAATAGTAGTAATGATAGTTTAATAGCTTTAAGATTAGTTATTAATCATCTAGAACACGACCAAATTACCGGGTTCTCAGGGGGAGGAATTATTAAAATTGATTGCGATAGTTTATTGTTAGCGGGAATCCAAAGTAAAACACCAATTGGACCGTGTAATGGAGAAATACAAGTTGTCCCAATAAAAAGATTTGAAGAAATTGTTAATGAATATAATTTATCAAAATTAATACCTAGTTATTTATCAAATATTGAATTATTGATTAATTCAGTAATCAGCTACAACGAAACTCTACCATCTTTAAAGCCTAAATTACAGATTGCTATAAGAAAGCAATTTGAACAAGTCAAATTCGAATTGAAAAATATTTATACGAGTGATTACATAAAAAAATGCACAACGTCGGCTGGGAGTCTTAAAAGCAAAAAATTTTGGATTTCATTTCTCGAATATGCCTTAATTATTAGTCTTCTTGAAGCTGAAGGATTTAACGAAGAAATTTTAGTTAAAACTAATTTAACTAAAAAGTTTATATTTTCAGATTCCTCCAAAGATATCTATGATTTATACAGTGATATCCTCCTATTTGCTTCTCAAAATATTAGTAGTGATTGTCAAGTTTTATTAGCTACTAACTCTACACCAAACTCTCCAAATAGAAGAAGAATGCCTGCTAGTGAAGTTAATCTTAATGTTCACAATGTGGTAGATATAGAAACTATAGATAGAGTTCATACAAGTTCGAAAATAAAGGAGATTATACATTTAAAAGCAATTGAGTTTGATTGTATAAATTCAAATGAATTAGCTTTAAACCAATATTCCATGCAAGAATTTGAAAAAATTTTAACTGAAATTAAACGACTTGTAAATGAATTTTTCAAAAATTAAAATTACTAATACAGACTTTCAAATTGAAAATTGCAAAGTTTATCACTATAGGAACGAAGATGATTTTAGAATAAACGTTTTTTTTCTCGAAGCAAATACTGATATTATTAATGAAAATTGGAAAAGATTTTCAAACATGGTAGCTGCTAATTATCAAAATGTTGAATATATGTCTGATAGAGAATTTGATAAATGGAATTTTTATATCATTTACATTTCTAAAGACATTATTGTGAGTGATCTTAAACATAGAATTGAGAATGATAAATTCTCAAGTAGAAAGATAGTTGAGGATTCGTATAATGTAGAATTTAATGATGAGGAGGCTGGTTTATTAATAACAAAGCATATAACCAATTCAGATTTAAAAGAAATCGTAGATGCTACTCAAGAAGTTATTATTTCAACATACGCGCCAAAAAATGAGAAACTTTGGCAACTATTAATTTCAAAAGAAAAGCTTATTGGTGATAGAAATGCTCAGGAATCTTTTTTGAAAAAAATGAACACATTATGAAAATAAAAAATGTGAAAATTACAGGTTTCAGAGCATTTCAAAAAGAAGAAGATTCTACTTTCGATTTTACAAATAAAGGGGAAATTGTAAATTTTGCTTCAATATATGCTCCAAATGGCTTTGGTAAAACATCATTCTACGATGCTGTGGAGTGGTGCCTTACTCATAAAATTCAAAGATTCGACAGGATGGTTGATTTTGATAGAGTAAGAAAGGATAATGATGCGCCTTTATTATTAAATAAGTCTTCATTCTCAGGTAAAGTAGTTGTTGAAACAAGTTCACAGAAATTTGAAAATATTATTAATAGAAAGAAAGTATATAAGTACAATGAGAAACCTATAAACGAGTATTTTCAAAATCAAATATTAACTCAAGATTTGATAGATGCCTTCCTAAAAGAAGAGAAAGCTGATAAACGCTATGAAAGATTTTTGGAAATCGATGAGAACTTAAAGAATTATGACTCAGCATACAAAAAAATAATTCGCCTTCTAGATTACATAAAAGATAAAACAACAGATTTAATTCAGAAAAAACGTGAAGAGACTGAAAAGCTTCAAGGTAATATTGACTTTGAAGAAGAATTTAAAAAGTTTGATGAAATCAACGAAGTATTCCTATCTCTTAATGAAGATGATGAGGACTTAGAGTTTATTGAACAGAAAACATTCAATCAAACTTCTTATGATAATTTATTAAGGAAGGTTGATGTAAGATTATCTTCATTAAAAAACGAAGTAGTTAAGGCTAAGCTCCGTATTGAAAACATAATATTAGCACGCAACGGAGAAGAAACGGGAGATGGTAAATTTTATGGAGGAACATTATCTTATCTCGAAAACAAAAGTAAAATCCAAAATTTGGATAAGCAGCTTCTGGAACTGAAAAAGATTGTCAAATTGTTTGAAGAGAAAGAAAGAATTATCAATGAATCTAGTGTTAATGATGAAAATTTAAAGAGTCATCTAAATAAATTGAAACGAGCTTTAAATATTGAGAAAAAGTTTCAAACATATTTTAGTATACAGAAAGAAATAGATAATTCGCAGAAGAACATTGCAGATTATAAAGATATATTAATTAAAACTGAACACGAAAAACTTGACATTGTAAAGGAGAAAACTGATAGAGAAATAAAAATTAATGAATTAAGGAAATCCCTTGAGATTAATCAGTCTAAACTAAATAATGTACCGACACAAAAAAAACAGTTGGAATCTACCAATCAAACTATCGTTGATTTAAAAAAGATTATTGATGATTTATCAAAATCAATTGATAAGGAAGAGGTAAAGCTGAATGAATTAAAGCTAATTATAAATGATTTTAAGTACTATGAAAATAAAATCGACGATGACATTGAAGTTTTATTAAATTTTAAATTATTTGATGAAAATAAAAAATTAATAAACCATTACGTTGCCGAGAAAGTAGAGCTAGATAAATTAAAAAGAGATATTCAGATTACCCAGTTTAAAATCGATAATCAAAATAAATTCAACAAAGAACTTACAAGTTTTATCAATTTAGGATTGGGATTGGTGAGCAAGACACAAAGTTCAAATTGTCCCTTGTGTAACCACAATTATAATTCGTTCGAAAAACTTTCTGAAAAGATTTTATCTAATAAAATATTAGATCTTGAGGATAAATTTTTTTTAGAAGAAATGGCTGAAATAGAATTGAAAATAAACGAACTAGAATTAAAACTACCAGCTGATAAAGAAAAAATCAAGAAGAAATTTTTATCAATTAAGCAGCCATATTTATTAGCTTATAAGAATATAGAAGAAGCAATAAATAAGTTTGATTCGGAGAGATCAGTAAATCTGGAGAAATTAAGTAGTAGTCAATTGATATTGAACGACATTAATTTATCATTAGATAATAACAAAACATTCGAAGAATTTTTTATCAAAATACAAAATGAAATATCAATATTAGAGGCTCAGATATTTGAGTTTTCAAATCAAATCAAGAAGAATGATGCAGCTCTTTTGGAGAAAGACAGTTTAATTAAATTGACTAGAGAAAAACTAGAAATTTCAGAAATCAAACTTTTACAGTATCAATCATTAAAGGAGTATAAAGAAACTAAACAATATTTCATTGAGGAATTGAATTCAAATGAGGTTGAAGAGAATATTTTGTCTTTAGAGATAACTAATCTAAAAATAAATATAACCGACTTAACTGGTAAAAAGGAAAGTCTAATATCATCTTTAGATGAGTTAAAGACGAAGCTATCAAATTATACTTTATCAAAGAATGAATATATTAATAAAATTCAACAAGTGAATGATGCTAAAAATTTAGCAATCAGATTTTTTAATAGCTATGAAAATTTAATAAAATCAGAGTTTGGGATAGCAATAGCTGATAAAGATAAATCTCAAATTGAAAATGCTTTTTTTGATTTGATTGACCAACAAAGGAAATTAGAAAGGCATGCTGAATCGAAAATTGAAAGATATAGAATCGTCAAAATTTTAAATGATGCTTGTATAAAAGCTACTGAATCTAAAAAAATAAAAGATAATATTGACCAAATCACCAGTGAATTACAAGGCTTAAATAATTCTAAGGGAGTTTTAAAAATAGAAAAGGAAAATTTAAAAGCATTCTTAAAAAAAACGATAGAATCGTATTTTTATACACCCCTAATCAATTCGATATATAGAAAAATAGATCCGCACCCAGATTATAAGTCTATTGAATTTGAATGTGATTTTGCTGAAAATAAACCCCGTTTACAAATTTATACTTTATCCATAACTGATAAAGGAAAAGTTCGGTCGGTTCCTTCCCTATATTTTAGTACTGCCCAAGTCAACATTTTAAGTTTAAGTATCTTCTTAGCGCGCGCTTTAAAAACAAAAGATGATCAATTGGAACCTGTTGACTGTATTTTTATAGACGATCCAATTCAATCAATGGATAGTATTAATATTTTGTCATTTATAGATTTGTTTAGAGGTATTACTTTGTGTCTAAATAAACAATTAATTGTATCAACACACGAAGAAAACTTTCACCTTTTGTTACAGAAGAAGATGCCATCAGAATTATTTAAATCAAAATTTATAGAATTTGAGACTTTTGGAAAAATAAAAAGTTGATTGTTTATCATTCAATTTATTTAAGATAATCGAAAATATCAATATTAAACTTTATTAATTCTATTCCTAGCTTCTAATTTGCGCATTAAGGCATCCATATCGTCTCCAACTTTCTTTTGTAGTACTCTGGCGTAGATTTGAGTCGTTTGCAGCTGTGTGTGCCCTAAAAGCTTTGATACAGTCTCAATGGGTACTCCATTAGATAGCGTAACCGTAGTTGCAAAAGTATGACGGGCTACGTGGAAGGTTACATGTTTATGTATTTGACAGACCTCAGTTATTTCCTTAAGGTATTTGTTTACCTTCTGATTGCTGTATAAAGGCATTAATTTGCCGGAGACCTCCAACTCCTCATCCTTCGTATATTTCTTCATAAGTGCCAGAGCCTGGGGTAGGAGGGGAACCCTTACAGATTCGTTAGTTTTCTCGCGTTTAGTATAAATCCACAAGCGTCCATTAGAAGCGGGAATCAACTGGTCTTTGCGTAATGCTTTTAAATCTACATAGGAAAGCCCCGTATAACAGGCAAACAGAAAGCAATCTCTTACACGCTCGTAACCTTTACTCGTAAAATGAGTTTCCTCAATACGATTTAATTCACGTTGGGTTAAATAGCAGCGTTCCTTTCGTTCCAATTTCAATTTGTAATTGACAAAAGGATCTTTAGGCAACCATTCCATCCTGACAGCTAGATTCACCATTTTTCGAAGCCGTTCTAAATGCTTCCGCGTACCGTTTATGGAGCATGTCTTTCTTTCCTTTTTAGGCTTATAAGTACGTATATAGTGTTCAAACTCTGTTATAAACCGGTAGTTTAAATCAACCAAGAAGAAGTCATCTGATTTATAATGGTCTAAGAGATACGCCTTGATATACTTTTCAGTAGAATAGTAATTTTTCATCGTACCGGGCTTTAGCGACAATCCCATATTATCATTATGGTACTTCACAAGCTCTAGGAGCGTCATACGCTCCTCATCTTCGCCCATATAGCGTAATTTGATCGCTTTCGCCGTAATTACTTTTCGTTCTGCGTGCAGCTCTTTATGAGCGTTTAAAACTTCAGCTTTTACATCATCCATATAGGAGTTAAGCGTGATAAGTTGATCTGAAGTTTCCTTAGCTTTTACCCGGAGTATATCCCAGTCTTTTACATCAATATCTCGCTTTATACTCATTTCAGAGCGCTTTTTATTGACTGTAATTCTTAAATAGATATCCAGTTTGTTGGGGTTGTTTCTTTTGGGGCGTGTAAAGAAGTTCACGCCTAAGGTGCTGTTTACAGGCATTTTGTAAGTCTTTTAGTTAAACGATTATTAGTTAAAGACTACATCCAGATGGCCTAAATGCTATATAAATCTACGATAATTTGCACACCTTATTGCGCACCGAATTGCACACATTTGCCTTGATTTTAGATGATATCAGATGCTATCATAAAAAATGAAAAGCCTGTTAAATTATTGATTAACAGGCTTTTTGATATAAAACGTGATTTGGTTCGTCGGGATGAGAGGATTCGAACCTCCGATCTCGCGCCCCCCAGACGCGCACTTTAACCGGACTAAGCTACATCCCGAAAATTTTGCAGGCTGCAAATATAAATAATTGCAGCAAACCGCAAAGCCTTTCTCTCAGAATACACACTTACCCATTTTTGAGCTAGTATTAAAATAAAACACGCTTAAAAGATTCTTTATGAATTAAGTAAAACGTTTAATTATAATAAAATTATAACGTTGTATTTTATGGATATTATATTTTTTGTAACTTAAATGAAGTAAATCTTTAATTCTATAGTTTAAATATTATGAAACTTTCACTTCTTACCCTACTCTTAATAATTGGTACTTCTTGGAGTATCGATTCTGACGCTCTTAAACAATCTAATGATGTTTTAATACGAGGTACTTGGGAACTTCGGGATTTTTATCATTATGATGACAACCAAATCATAGATACCGTTGCAACTACAGACGGATATCGTCAAATTAAAATGTATACTAAAGATCGCGTGATGTGGACGCGCTA
>PAPI01000015.1 GCA_002708845.1 Leeuwenhoekiella sp. | reverse complement strand
TAAGGCGGAACTTCTCAATGGTGGTAAAAATTACACCTCCTGCTCCTGCACTCAGTAGCTTGCGTAAATCGTCTGTAGTATCTGCGTGTTGCACATCCCCCACCAGATCTTTAGCCAGTACAAAGTTTTCATACAGCTGAAAATCCAGATCACTACGGTCTACCTGCACCACAATGGTGGGGTTCTTAAACTGCTGCATACTGCGCAAGATGCCCGTATAGATCGCCATAAAAATACTCTTCCCCGATCCCTGGGTATGCCAGACCACACCGATACGTCCGTTTCCAACCGGTCGCACTGCTTTTTGCGCCGCTGCGACGGCGTAGCTTACACCAAAATACTGATGGTACTTTGCCCCTTTTTTAATCAACGTACCGTTATGGTCTTCGTGAAAAATAAAGTTCTTGATGTAATCGAGAATGCGTGCTTTAGGAAACAGCCCAAATAACAGCGTATGCATTTGAAAATCCTCGTCGTTGTAAGTCATCTTACCATCTATACTCTTCCAGGCGGCAAACCACTCTTGGCCGCTGCTGTACATCCCGTGTTGAGCTTCGTTGCCATCACTGATGATGGTCAATGCATTGTACTCAAATAAGAGCGGAATGTCTTTTTTATAATGCTGAATCTGATTAAAGGCTTCTTTAATATTGGTATGCTCATCATACCAGTTTTTGAGTTCAAAAACGATAAGCGGTAAGCCGTTGATGTAGATAATGACATCGGGGCGGCGTTTGTTTTTACCCGTGATGCTGAATTGATTGACCGCCCAAAAGCTGTTGTTCTCCGGGTTTTCAAAATCTATGGGGTAGATATGTACTGCTTTTTCTGCACCGCTTGTATCTTCATACGGAAACTCCACCCCCTTGGTCAATTTTAAATGAAAATCCCGGTTGCGGTGGTCTAAATCTGCACCTACGTTATGCGTAAACGAAGCAACGGCAAACTCCTGAATAACCTGTGGGATATGCGGGTATTGCCTGGCAATAAAGGCAGCCAACTCCTCTTTAAGCACCACACTCACATTATTTTGCGGCAAGGTAGTGCCCAGCTTATGTGTATAGCTCAGATCTTCTAACCAGTCTATACAGGCCTGCTCAATATTTGCTTCTGTAGTCATGCATCCTATTTTATTTTCATTCCCGCGAAGGCGGGAATCTCACACCAACACTTCTCTTTTAAATTTCATTTTCCAACACTTCCTCCAAATCAAATTCGTTTAAACGGACTTCCCCGCTGATGAGTTTAGGAAGTAAGGAATCACGAAGTTGGGTTAATGATTGATTTTCTGTATTGTTATGCTGAATACTCTCGAATAATCTTCCCATTTTATTAGAAATATCTAATATTAATTCAGTTTCTGGTGCAGGAATCAAATGATTTTTAATTGCTGTTTGAGTAATCAGTGGCTGTGCAGAGCCTCCTACAAAATTTGAATAATCAATTAATCTTAGCGTCTGAAGTAACCACCAATAGTATGAACCTAAAGGTTGTGCTGTTACAGCATTATCAGAAACCCAACAAGGATCGACTGAATAATGAACTTCACCGTAATTTGCTCCAACTCTACCAATTGCTATAACGGAATCTTTAAACATTAATTTATTCGTCCGACCGATTATACCATTTGAACCGTAAATTTTGTACTTACCAGCATCATCCCTTTCCTTTACACTTATTCCTTTACCATTTTTAAAACTAGCAACCTCATCCAATCTCCTCACCTCCCACCCCTCAGGAATCAACCCGAGTTCACTTTCTATAAACTTCCCATCCTGAAAGGGTCCAAAATCAACAAACCACTCTTTATATAGTGCCATCGCCATCTCTTCTAAAGTCTTATTGATGGCCAGGTTGTTTTCTATTTTGGCATCTATAGCCGAAAGGATATTGGCTATTGCTTTTTGTTCTGGGAGGGGTGGGAGAATAATTGATATAGTTTTAACTCCTTCTATGGTTAAGGCCTTTTGTGCCGAACCAATCATGAGAGAGTTCAAATAATGTTGCCCAACTTTAGATTTAAACCAATACACTAAAAATGAACTATCTATTAAAACCTTAAAGTCTCTCAGCCACATTAAATTTCCATCCTTGAAATAGAAATCGCCGTCATTATCTACCAGATAAGGAATACCAGATCTATTTCCCACGGCACTTAATAATACATCTCCTTGAACTGGTGAACCATACTTCTCTTTAATCCGGTAATATTTATCTGGATCTATGTATAAAACATCATTTACTTCTTCACCAAATGATTTTTGAATAATTTCTTTAGAACGATAAAAAGGTATTCCAAAAGGAACATAATCTGCCCTAAATATTCTCTTACTTGAACCAATATTTGCTACTTCACCTAGTTTATATGTTTTCCAGTTTTGGGGCATTAGTTTTAAATATTTGTAAATGTAAAACGCTTTATAAATTGATAATGCTTATTAAAATCTTCAATCCCTTTATCTAGCAATAGGTCGCTAACATATTCTACAGCATTATACAGATTATAACGGGCATCCCTATCATCCATTAGAAATGTGCTTAGAGTAGTAAATAGATCTTCAGTAGAATGAAGCCATTCTTCAAAAGGCTTCGCTAAATATTTATACTTTCCAAGAGGCAAAGCAATTAAAAATAGTACTGTTAATACCTCTCCCTCTTCTGAGGCATCGGTATACTTAAAATCCTCATGTGCTTTAATAACTCTGTATATGTTTACAAAACGTTTTAAGGCTCTGGGGTTACTTCCTAAAATGTCCGACATGCGCTGTAAAAGCTCAATCTCTTTTTCTGAAAATTTTAAAGCTTCAATAGATTCTTTTGTATGAATGGCCTCTTCTATAGGTAGCTTTTGTTTCCAATTATCACTTTCAATATCAGGACCCTGATCCACTTCATGTGTATTACTTTCTAATTCTTCTTGCTCTTTATAATTTAAAGATTCATTTGAAGGCTTTATTACGGGATGAGACTCTGCTAAATTTTTAAGCATATGCTTAACATTGTCACCAGTTGCAGACTTCAATTGAAATGGTACTTGAAATATTTTTTCTAAATAGCCTGAGGGTTCTATCAGTTCTCTATCTGGTATTCCTTCATTATTAAACTGCAAGTCGTATTTCTTACGTAATGCATTTTTTACCCAGCGTGGGTCAACACCTACAACTACAATAAATAATGGGTAAGCCATCAATAAATTTACCGCTTCAAGTACTTGCACTACTCTATCGTCTGAGCAACGATCCAAATCATCTATATATAAAATGATACGCTCTAGAGGTCTGTTAAAGTATTTTTTAAATTCCTCAGAATCTCCTGTATTATTGACCTCTTCTTGATGACCACTAAATAACTCACTCAGAATTTCAAAATCTTTTCTAATAATCGATATAATACCAAGATGCTTTTTATAATCATCGCTTGATGAACGCTTTTCAATAAAGGTAAAAAGCGCCTCAGTAGTTTGAGTGTGTTTAAGTTTATACTCTATTTCTAGCTTTGACTGCTGGGCTTTATTAATTTGTTCATTAACAGTCTGTATTTCCTCTTTATAATTTTCTATCTCCAATCGTAAGGCTTTTTCTTGCTGACCTAATTTAAATAGAGCGTCTTTCTTTTGTAATTCGTAATCCTCCTTTATTTTCCAAAATTTAGAAATTAAAGGTTGTAAGTGTTTAACCGTACTATAATTCCTATAAATAAAAGCACCTGTAATAGAAATGAAATAAAGAAACTTATCAGGAAAGGTAAAGTCTAGTCTTCCTAGTTCAGGAATCAAAAAGAACAGTGCTATTTTAATTGCAAAAATCCCCAAAATAATTATACATAACCATACTAGATTCCTTTCCGCACCTCGCCCCTTAAAAAACATTCTCAAATAAGCTCGTTTATCGTTAAGCTTTTGATATAAGTTTATTGGATTCTGCCAGTACTCTTTAGGAACAATTTTATCTAATTGCTCTTCTGTTTTTATGTAAGATTCGTTGCTAGATAGAACATTTTCTATTTTATCTGATAGATGAAAAGAATTATCCAGATTTTGTAAAACCGTTTTTACAGACTTGGTTTTGATTTGATTGATCTTTTGTTTTAATGAATCTTCAATTTCTTTTTTTGTCGCTTCTAAAGCTTTTATTTTTTCATCTATACTATTCTTGCGATGTTCTAGATTATTAATCTCTCCTTGAGCTATATTGAGTTTCTGATTTAATGCTTTTGCTATAACATCTTTCTTTTCTTTAGCTATACTATCATTGGTTATATATTCTTGTAAGCCTTCAAATATCTTGGTTATTACACCCGCCCATAAGTTGGCGTCCATATAAGACCAGGCATTAAAATGTACATGTGCGATTCCATTACAATAAACTTGTTGTGTAGTGTTGCTGTTTGAAAGTTGTTCAATGCGCTCTTTTAACTTGCGCATAAAAAAGCTTTTGCCTGATCCCCATTTCCCTAAAAGTGCAATGGCTAATGGTGGGTTAAAACTTTTTGCTGACATTACTTTAGCGAACGCATTGACATCTTTTGCAATGTCTAAATAGTCTGCTCCAGAGTCTGCATCACTTAATAAACCCGCAAATGTTGTTATCTTTTGTGCTTCATTTTTTTGTTCTTCAGGAGATTTTATTTCTTCGTTAATTGAATCATTAACTCTTGTAGACAACTCTTCAACAATAGCAAGCAGATTTGGATGATTCTCAAAAATCGCTATCAAAATAGTTTCTACATCATCTGGGTTTACAGATTGAAACGTTCTTCTGTATTTACCTAAGTCCTCAATGTTTACACTTTTAAACTGATGCCAGTTAACATCAAGGTTGTGCCCGTCTAATTTATTCTCCCTAACAACCCCTATTGCTTTAATTCTTAAATAGCTAATACCATTTTTAGCATAAGTGGTTTTGATAAAAACAATATCATTTTTTTCAGCTTGGTTAACTGCAGTTGTGTCATTCGTATCGTGCCCATTCTCCCAAATATGTTGCTCTATAAAACGCGGCATCTGATCTTCATCCCCCCATAAATGTCCAGCTAAGAAAAAGTTTCTATTCTTAAGTATTGAAATTATATCCTTTGAATCTTTCCTTAATTTTTCAACTATATCGTTTTCATTTGAATACTCTTTAACCGTATCATTATTTTCATTGATAAAATCACTTTCAGTACCTTTATTTCTTTTTAAATCTTCTTGAAGGTTATCTACTCTAAATAGTTTCACAAATTCAACACCAGTCTTATTATTAGGTACAGCAATGGTAAAATTTGTGTGCTGAAAGTACTTTAAAACGCCCACTACAGTATCATAACTATCTACAAAAGATAATCCACCAGCACCTGTCGCCATTAAGGGCACCCAAACGTTTTTAGAAATTAGAAATTTTTCATTTGATGATATGGCATTACGAAGGTTTCTTTGTAAGGTCATACCTGAATTTTCCTTATTCCCAACTGTTACAACAAATAAAATTGGCTTATTCCTATTATTATTAAGTAAAAAATATCCTTTAGATAAGTCGATCTCTTCAACTATTGAATTCTCGTAACCTAGTTCTTTTAAAACATAAAGATTAAGCTCTCCTAAAGTACCACGAGAGTTTATTGAAGCCAAAGCTACATTGAACTTAATAGGCGAAATACCTATTTGGGTATTTATATGACGGTATTCATTTCTATCGATCATATTTTAAAACTTTGCGAAGTTTGCCAGAATCTCTTTTTGTAAGCGATCTCCTTCTGCAAATTGCTGTTTCAGCTGCTCCTGCAAGATTTGCATCTTTTCTTCAAAAGGGATCCCGTCGTCTTCTACTTCTTCCGTACCTACATAAATACCGGGAGTGAGTTTGTAGTCTTGTTTTTGTACTTCTTTAAGGCTT
Organism: Leeuwenhoekiella sp.; assembly: GCA_002708845.1. Classification (GTDB taxonomy): domain Bacteria; phylum Bacteroidota; class Bacteroidia; order Flavobacteriales; family Flavobacteriaceae; genus Leeuwenhoekiella. Next base: position 101,757 of record PAPI01000015.1, on the reverse strand, counting down.
GCGCTGTAGCAAAAGCCGTCGGTGTTTTCGTAGGGCGCGTGAGACCCTGAAACAAGTTCAGGGTGACGCTGTGCGTTATTACGCCAGGCGTGGTAGGTGTCGGTTACTTTGTTGATGTCCTCATCGGTAAAGACACGCAGTTTGCGGCTTTCCATCGTACCCATTTTACTGGTGTCTATAAACAGGATTTCATCAGTGCGTTTGCGATGTATGCCGTCTTTACCATCGCGGTTTTTGCTCAGGATAAAGATACAGGCCGGGATTCCGGTGGTTAAAAATAGTTTGTCCGGCAGACGTACAATACAGTCTACCATGTTGTTGTCTACCATAAACTGGCGTACGTTTTTTTCGCCTTTGTTGTTTGAGGTCATTGCGCCGTTTGCCATAACTACTGCGGCAGTACCGGTATCACTCAAATGACTCCAGAAGGTTTGCATCCACATATAGTTGGCATTCCCGTCTGTGGTAAACTCTTCTTTAGGGCCAAAAAGACGGGGATCATTCTCGGGTAGATCTTCAGGATGCCATTGACTTACATTAAAAGGCGGGTTGACGATGATAAAGTCGGCCTTCAAATCAGGGAACTTGTCTTGCAGTAGCGAATCCCCCAGACGTACATCAAAGGAAAGATCGCGTAAGGCCAGGTTCATTTTACACAGGCGTAAGGTACCGTCATAGCGTTCCTGCCCGTAAATGGAGATGTTCTTTTTATCTCCGCCGTGGGCTTGTAAAAATTTAAGCGACTGTACAAACATCCCTCCTGACCCGCAGGCGGCATCAAAGATTTTACCTTCATAGGGTTCAATAAGTTCTACCAAAAGCCGTACAATACTGCCCGGCGTAAAGAATTGTCCGGCACCCGAGCCTTCGGCAATGGCAAACTTGCCAATGTAATACTCGTACACCCGCCCTAAAATATCACTATCGGGGTTTTCTTTTTCAGAGAGTTTAGGGTTGGACAATAAGTTAATGAGACCGGCTACTTGCTTTGCCGTCAATTGACTTTTTACAAAAATACGAGGTAAGATTCCCTTAAGGTCCGGGCGGTTGGCTGCCAGGGTTTCATCAAGGATATCAAAAGCCTCATCTACCAGCACTTTGATATTATCCTGCTCGGCATTATCCTGCAGGTATTGAAAGGTGGCCTTCTCCGGTATGATGTACACGTTTTTAGACAGGTATTCGTCCGGGTCTTCCAGAACATAGTTTTGTTCTTCGGCATCCGCCGTATAATAATCTGATGCTTTGTCATTCAACAGCGCTTTAAGCGTATCTCTACGCACTTCATAACGCTCTGAGATATGCTTTAAAAAGATAAGCGGTAAGATGTAGTCTTTATATTGATTTTCTGCAACAGCGCCCCGAAGTTCGTTTGCTGCTTTCCAAAGTTCCTGTTCAAAATTGATATCTGCCCTGGTAGTTTTTGTTGCCATATATAGCTTTTGGTCAATGAATTCCTAAAAATAGAAAATCCGCGGTTTTAAAGGAGCAATAAAACTAAAAGTATAATTTGAGTTTATCGTATGGAATTCCGTATAAGCACTAAATTTTGTTTAAAAACAAGCTTTATGAGCTAAACTTGTACTCCAAGAACAACCAATGAATCACCTCTTTATCTGTTCAGCCAATAAACAACGTTCTAAAACGGCTGAGGATTATTTTGCAGCGCGCTATCCCGATCTCGAAATCCTGAGCGCAGGAACCAATCTGCGTTTATGCCGGCAGGAAAGCACCACCCCACTTAGCGAAGACCTGTTGCAGTGGGCAGACCACATCTGGGTGATGGAAACCCGCCATCGCGATCACATCAAAAAAAGCTTTGGTTCTACCTACTACTCTAAAATTACCGTACTTCACATCCAAGACCATTACCCCTATTACGACCCGGAGTTGATCAGACTACTGGAGGAAAAGGTGAAGTTTTAGGAAGTTAGTGGTCAGGTGCTACTCGTTAATGAGATACATTTTAAGCCTATCTGTAATTTCACAGTCGCTTAGGCTTTTTCGAAAGGACTGCCAACTGCATACTGAGACTGCTGACTGATTTCGTATTTATCAGAACCGAGAGTGCCGCAACTTAAAAAGGGGTTTACAAAAAATGTCACTTTGAGCGCAGTCGAGAAGCGCGTGTTTGCTTGAAGCCTTGAGCCAAAATTAAATGTATTCAGAATTGTCAGTTCGAGTGATTTTTGAGAACCTGAGTTCGAAAAAATTGTATCGAGAACCCCGGTTAGCGTGAAACATACGAACTAAAAAGACTTCTCGATACCACGAAGCTGCGCTCCCGCTTCGCTTCATCTACTCGAAGTGACAGCCACTTTTTTAATAATTCTGAATGCGGAGTGCTGAGTTAAAAGCTATTTTGAATTTTAAACCTTGAACCTTGAATTCAAGTACTGCAAACTGAGACTGCTGACTGATTTTAACAGGATTTTTGAAAACAGCGTTAAATCTCTGTCAATTAGCACCTAACAAGTCGTAAAGCCCCTTTTCTTTTCTAAATTAAATTAGGAGGTTAATCAAAAACCACCTCTTAGTTGAAATCAAACTGAAAAACAACCTGATATGGTACATCCACAAACAAAATATCCACAACCCCCTTTTGATACCCCTATGCAACAAGAGCCGGGTATTGAAGCAAATATGAACCCAAAACCCGATTACGGAAAAGGCACTTATAAACCTGCTGATAAACTGAAAGACAAAGTCGCGATCATTACGGGTGGCGACTCCGGTATAGGCCGTGCAGTAGCCTACGCCTTTGCCCTGGAAGGAGCTAAAGTGGCTATCAGTTACCTCAACGAAGACGAAGACGCCCGGGAAACCGCAGAAGCCATCGAAGCCGAAGGCGGAGAAGTCCTGCTGATTCCGGGAGATATTCAAAGCGAATCCCATTGCCAAAGCATCATCGATCAAACCCTTGAAAAATTTGGCAAACTTGATATTATAGTCAACAACGCAGCCTTTCAAATGTCAAGGCCTACGCTGTCGGCAATCAGTGCTGAAGAATTTGACAAAACCTTTAAAACCAATATGTACGCCACCTTTTATTTGTGTAAAGCTGCCGAAAAGCATCTGGGATCGGGAAGTAGTGTCATCAATACCACCTCGGTCAACGCCTACGAACCCAGTGACAACCTGGTGGCCTATGCGGCTACAAAAGGCGCGATCAAAAACTTCACCTCCAGTATGGCCCAGTTGTGGGGCGATCGCGGAATACGGGTCAATGCGGTGGCTCCGGGACCGGTATGGACACCCCTGATCCCGGCTACCATGCCCGAAGAGAAAGTGAAAAACTTCGGGAAAGGCACTCCCCTGAAACGACCGGGACAGCCCGTAGAAATGGCTCCTATTTATGTGCTGCTGGCTTCTGAAGAAGGCAGTTACATTTCGGGCGCGACTGTAGAAGCCACCGGCGGCCGCTATACGATTTAAACCTGTAGATATAAAGCAAAAAAATGCCATTTCATAGCGATTATGAAATGGCATTTTTAATACGTTTAAAGCTAAACCTTACTTTTTCAGCCTTTACTCGGCTTAAATTCCTGTTTGCTGATCAACACCCCATAAGGCTTTAGTTTTGGGATATTGAGTAATACCACAGCCAGAATTGCGGTTACCGGAATGGCCAGTACCATACCGATCACGCCCCAAATCATATTGCCCATCACGACAACCAGAATAACCACAAAGGGATGCAGATCTACGCGGTCTCCCACAATAAAGGGTTCGAGTACATAGTTTTCTATAAATTGGGCCACGCTAAAGGTGATTAAAATCCCCACCAGAGTCATGATATCTCCCGAGGTCAGATAACCCAGGGCTACGGCTAAACAAATACCTATCAGGTTGCCTATATAAGGTATAAGCGTAAAGGTAGCCGCCAGTAAACTTACCAAAATGTAATTGTCTACTCCGGAGATTCCTAAACCAATACTGTATAAAATCGCTAAAATACCCATAAGCATGAGTTTCCCAATAAGATACTGCGGCGCAACCGATGAGGATTCCTGTAAAATAGGTTCTACCTGATCCCGCTTTTCGTCTGAAAAGACGCGAAGTAAAAACTGCCTGAACTTACTGCGGTACCGCAGCAGGAAATAGATGTAGATAAGACACAGCAGGTAATTGCCAACAAAACCGGTAAAACTCCCCAGAATACTGCTTGCCCGTTCCCTACTCGGCATAAAGGCAGCGCTTTTATCTGAAATGCTAAGATCCTTTTTGGTTAGGGGCGTGTTTGCTGTGATGTAAGCTTTTACCTGCTCCAGCTTGGGTTTCATTTCTTCCTGGATTGACGGCCAATCTGCAACAAACTTTTTGACCTGCAGCGAAAACAGGAACAGAATAGCTACCGAAGCCAGCAGCACGACCAGGGTACCCGTTATGGCAGACAGGGTTTTGGGCCATTTTTTACGCTCCAACAGCTGTACAAAAGGAAGTACCACCAGTGCCAGAATAAGACCGGTAACTAAGGGAGCAAAGAAATTTTGAGCACTTACCAGACCACTGACTAAAAAATAGCCGGCGATCAAAAACAGGGTTACTTTCAGAACATTTTTCATGGAATTCATAGGTTTTGTATAGATTAGCTATGCATAGCGATAGGGGTTGCGGCACAGGTTTAAATACAGACCTTAGAGCTTTACAGGTTCTACCGGGCACCTGGTATAAGAGAGGCCAACTGCAGTACTTTATTTTAAAAAAGTTTAAGCAGCAACCGGATGGCTTCATATAGCCGTGCAGGCTTAAAAAAAGTCTGCTTCTTCAACTAGAAAAAAAAGCAGACTCCTGATTATGAGTTAGGAATGTTTGATTTTAATACCTACTCATTTGGGTAACATTCCAGTTTTAAAACGAAAGGCCTGCTTTTAGTTCGTATATAAAAATTTGCTACAGGCATCAACGCATTTGTTGCATGCCACTGCACAGTTCTTACAATGTTGTGCTTCGTGACTAGCACACTCCGCAGCGCAACGTTCACATACGCTTTTACAGTATTCCACAAGAGCAGTAACCTCCTCGTTAGGGACATCCATACTCAGAATTTTAGAAAGACTGGAACAAATCTCAGCACAAATGCGGTCATTGCGAATACATGAAACCATCATGCTTATATTGTCTTCGTTTAGACAGGCATCTGCACAATAGTTACAAAAGCTGGCACATTCATTTAACGTGGCAATAAATTCTTCGTTTCTCATGGTATGTTAGATTTTAAATTCATAATTCAGGCTTCGGTTGCTAAGCTTTTCCATACCTAATCAATAATCCCACCGCTCCATATCCATCAACATCAGTCAGTTTGTATTTGTTGCGTATACAACTTACAAAGGAAACCTGTTAAGTTTTAATAAGGTAAGGCTAAAGTTCTGATAAATAAATATGGACGTTAAACACATACCGCAGCATCTCTGAATTCGCAATGCAAAGCGATGAGTTCTTTGTGTAAATAGCCCTCCTAACCTCCCTTTCCCGAACAAGTCGGGAGGAGGAATTTAAATCTTACTTTGAATCCAAACAACTGCATACGTAGACTGCCACCTGAGTGTGTATGTATCAGATCCGGGAGTGCCGCGACTGAAAAACGGTGTATCACATATGTCACTTCGAGCGCAGTCGAGAAGCGAGTTGCTGGCTTAAAGTCTCAATCAAAAGTAAATGTATCGAGAATTGTCAGTTCGAGTGATTTTTGAGAACCTGATTTCGAAAAAATTGTATCGAGAACCCCGGTTAGCGTGAAACATACGAACTAAAAAGACTTCTCGATACCACGAAGCTGCGCTCCCGCTTCGCTTCATCTACTCGAAGTGACACAAGATTTCTCAATCGCTTAGGCTTTTTCGAAAGGACTGCAAACTGCGTAGCCACACCCCTCTTAAACAATCTATCTGTCTGATTTTTAACTAAAATAGGTTAGAATCCCCGTTAATAGGTATTGTTAAAGAAATCCAAAACCTCTTTCTTTACCCTGTAAAACTCAACCAAATCTGTTATGAGAACAATTACTTTAATATTTTTTGTAATCCCCTTATTCATTTTTTCACAGAATAGAGCTCCCAGAGCTAAAATTGAATCAATAATAAGCAGCTATCAATCGGAGATCAACGACAGTATTTTTGTAAATAACAAAACCCTGAACATCCTAATCGGAGACGTTTTAAATCAATACCTGCCCAGCACCAAAATTTCTACCCAACCCGCAAGTTTTGTCTTAGACAATGATGATAATTCGTTGAACTTAATTGGTAATTATGATCATAGAGCTGAAACGTATGGATATTTAAACTACCTGTTATCTGGAGGAATTAAATTAAAAGGCGAACCTACCGGTTCTTTCTATAATTTTAAAGATTCCAATTGGGCTCAAAATATAGGGGCTCAGTTAAAATTCACTTATTTTTTGCCGGGAACCCTTACTAAAAACTCCGATCAACAACTAAGCAATCTATTAAAAGCCTATAGAGAAAAGACTATAAAAAATATGGCACTCGAAGCTTTAGAAACCAAACCTTTAGACAGTCTGGAATTAGTAGAATTAATTGCGACTAAGGAGGCGGAATATATTCTTAAAAATGATTTATACGTGTCTATGCGTAAATACTGGATTACGCTACAAGGCTATATCCCGCTTACAAAAGGCAGCAATACCTTTACCAATACTACAGATGCGAGTATTAAATCTGTACACCAGTTTGAGGCCTGGGATGCTTCGGCTAGTTTTAATGGGTTTTTTAAATGGAAAGAGGCTTCGCTAAGCTTCTCGGCCATTTCTAGGGTTTACCAAAACAACAACATACTAACCGAATCGGTTAAAAAACGAACTTTTACCTCTTTTGAGGGATCCCCAGAAGGACAACCCGCACTAACTAAAACAGACAGCTATTACTATGGATCGTATGAAGAGTTTACATCGGGTCAGGTAAAAGCGGAAGTAGCAACGCTCTATAAAGATTTTATAGGAGTTAGTGCAGCAATAGAACAGAATTTTTGGAATGGCTATGATGCGCTAAACTGGAAATTCGGCATCCCTGTCAATCTAAAAAACAAAGACGGGGAATCAAGTATAGCCTTTGAATTGCAATGGCGCGAATTTAATAAAGAACATTATTTGGGAATAAGCGTGGGTAAAGCATTTGGTAAATTTCTTTATTAATAATTCTTATTACTATACTTCAATAGCGCTCTGGCGCCTTTGAAATGACGGTTTGGCAATGCTGAATGTAGAGTGATGAGGTATTTTGTATTTCTAATTTTTTGAAAGCCTGAATGATGCGGACTAAGGAGCATCGTATCTAAAAGCCAACCTCTTACCTCTTACCTCTCAATTCTCACTTCTTACCACTCACCTGCATACTGAGGCTGCTTACTGATGCTAAATGCGGAGTGCAGCGTGATGAGTTATTTTGAACTTTGAACCTTTAACTTTGAATTCACATAACTGCAAACTGAGACTGCTACAAGTTCTCTGTTCTCTGTTCTCTGTTCTCTGTTCTCTGTTCTTAAACTATAAATTTCGAATCCAAACAACTGCCTACTGCGACTGCCTACTTAACTCTCACATCTCAAGTCTCACGTCTAACATCTCAAGTCTCAAATCTCACTTCTCACCTCTCACTTCTCACTTCTTATTTGCAAACTGCAACGGCCTTCTAATTCTCAATTTCACGTATAATCCCGTAAACCAAATCTTATACCAGATTATTGAATGTACCCTGCAGATAGGCTCTTATATGCTCAGGCAACGCTGTTTATAGAACATGGCTTAGGTATGGAATTAAGAAAGCGGTATGCTCAATAGGTTATATTACCTTTTTTTGGGTATTGTGAGACCTATCTTCAAATTCTAGTTTCGATCCTATACTAAAACTTACTAATGCTCCGTGCAATTAGTTTATAGCTTATTATCATGATTACCAGATTTAAACTACTTCTTCTTCTCGCTTTATTAGCAAACAGCGCACTGATCTACAGTCAGGGTTCTAAAGTCATTCAGGAAGGCGCAACACCTACACAGCAATCGGGCACCAGAAACACGACAGGAACTACAACAACTACGACTCAAAATACTACCCCAGCACCTCAAAACCCCGAACAGGAAAAAATCAACGAGATAAAATGGCTCACTATTCAACCGGGTTCCGGAACTGATTATGATCAGTCTTCAGAAGCAGCAGCACGAGCAGATGCCATTAGAAAGCGAAATGCCCAAAAAAGCGACATCAATAATCCTAATAGGATGTCCTACTGGACTAGTAGGATGTCTCAGGCTTTTGCTGATGCTATGGCAACGAGGCGTGAAGAAGAAAGAAGGGCTCAGCAGGAATGGGAACAACAACTGAAACAGGAAAAAGCAAACCTTCAAAGGCTTAAAGACGGCTATAAGAAAGAGGTGATGCGCCAGGGTAAGATTGGTGTTGGTCAGCGTAATATAGCTGCCTATCTTATTAATGGTGGTGAGATCAGGGGAAAGTCGGCATCGCAACTAAATACCATCTACAATCTGGAGGAGTCTTCATTTTCATTGGAAAACACACCGTATGCGGTATCTTCCATTTACGAAAATTCTGATTCCGAATATATTTACATGTTCAATTACTACAATTCGGCGCCAAGTAGTATTTCAAATTTGGAATTTAACTTAAAATTAAGTGCAGCCAGGGATGCCTATCTGGGGTGCAACACCTATTATTGTCTATCCAGAGAATTTGAAAAAAGAGGCTACGGCACGCCTTACATTGGCGTATCTTCCATAGTAGCTATACCTAAAACTGAATTCTTAGATGTATTTCCAACCGCTTCTTCATTGGCAAACTTTATGCGTAAAAATAGGATGTATGCAAATTCAAACGCATCGGCTATTTTTAATAAAAAAAGTGATGAATTGCATAGGTATAACTTATTAATATCTACAAGTGCTGACGCCATTCAGGCTTTACACGCAGGTCTCAGCACCATCTACGTTCCCGGAGTACAACGTAAAGAAATACAAAATCCGTTAGGTTCTGTACAGGCAATACGAGAAAATATAGACCAGCTTACCAACAGTAAAACCGTTGAGCCCGTTTACAGCGATAGAATTGTAGATACGCGTAATAACGCAAAATATAAAACCGTAAAAATTGGCAATCAGATATGGATGGCTGAAAACTTTAAAATAAAAGGTGGAGTTTTTATAAAAAAGGGTGATGAAAACTACTATTATGATGCCTCTACTGCCAGCTTACTTTGCCCCCAGGGATGGAGAATACCTAATAAAAATGATTTGGTAAAGCTTGGAGCCTATATTGAGGAAAAACACGGGGTCGCATTTAATTCTGATAATGCAAAAAGTATTTTTGAAATTTTGGAAAACAACTACGACTTTGTAGACTACCACGGAAAAACAGGATATGTACAGATGAATTTTGATCGTGTAACCGAAAGAACTTTTTCGTCTGACAAAGAATACAAAAACAATGAAAAGTATAAAAGAAAATTAAGAGACTGGTATGCTAAAAAATGGATAGATACCAGGGAGATCCCACAAGACCTCCAGAATGGAACGTATAATACAATTCCAGGTAAATTTTTAAAAAGACTGGGTAAAACCAGCGGTAACTATCACGTGACTTATACCACATTAAAACAGCCGAACAGGATCTTTTTCTGGCTTAACGATTTAAAATTTGAAGGAGATAGGATAGAACGATTTTATACCGCGGCAATTGGTAATGATAAATTAGGGGCGTTCTATGACGATACTCTTGACTCGTCATATCCCTGCAGGTGTATAAAGGAGTAGTACCACCACCTTAAAGTATCCCAGGTTTTATCCCCATTTAAAGTCTAATCCAAATACGCTTTATAGTTGAATACTGATTTACGCAGAGCCAATAGCCAGAATTTCCCGGTAGAACTAACCATAAGTTCAGGTACAGCAGAAGATGTAGATCAAATTTTAAAACTGCAAAAGTATTGGCTGCAAAAAACCAGAGCTTGTAAGCAGGGCTTCCTGTTTGGATGTCCATTCTCCCAAAAACAACTTCTGAGTATTGTTAGAAAAGCAGAAATAAGCGTTGCCTGGGTGAATCAAAATTTTGCCGGCTTTTTTCTTTTAGATAGTCTTGCTGAGAATGTGCTTACCCAGGACTATAAAGAACGCTTACAAAAGTACAGGCATCACTTTACAGGTACAGTCTGCCCCAGGGCTCAGATTGCTGTTCACCCTAAGTATTTGGGTATGGGAATTTCTAAACGGCTCACCCAATCCTCAACAGCAACATTCAAAAAAAGCTACGATGCTGTTTTTTCTATAGTATCTAAACAAAATAACAATATGTCTAAACATCTACATAATGGTTGGGAAATCATTGATGAAGATGACGAAATGTATTACGTCAAATTGGACCTAAATAAAAAGAATACATAAGCTTTTAAACCCTACACAAAGCTGGCTGATGTGTGTATAGACAGGTATCTTACAACCTGTTTTAAAAGCTTAAAATCCGTAGTCAATTTTTGAATACGGCTTGCTGTTAATCGTAAGTTCACAATTGGGTTTTTGCTTTAAAAACATATCCAGTTTTTCGCTTTCTATCTCAGCGGGACTCGCAAACAGATATCTAAGATTCTTCAGTTCTTTTAAACTTAATATCCCGTCGCAGCTTACCTGAGTTGACCCCAGATGCAAAAGCTTTAAAGATTGTAATTTCAGTAAGGTTGGAATGGATTGATCAGTAATATTGAGGTTTACCAGCCTTAACTCGCCTAGGTATTCCATTTGTAACAGGCAGGATATTCCTTCATCGTCAACAGAGGTACTATCGAGATCAAGTTTTTCTATACGTCTTACTCTTGAGGCAATAAAACAAAGTTCTTCGTTGGTAAGGAATTCATCTCTAAAGGTCAAATGTTCTATCTCCTGAGGGATGTTGTTTAAACCAAATGAAAATTTGGTTTTCCAAAATCGCTTTTCCCTTTTACTAAACTTCATAGTATGGTATTTTAATTCAACAGCCATCTTAAGCTGATAAGGTCAATACAAATCAACATCCTGCGAGTTCCTTTTAGTGTATCAACTCCAACATGGGGCTTAGATTTCAAAGTAGTGTATTTACATTTTTATCGGGGGGAGATTCATTTAAATGCGGGTTTTCTAAGCGGGTATTACCGGGGTACTTTAAAACGGTTCTATGATTCATTTTATATCTTACACCGGTATCGTTTACAGGTAAAACAAACCTTCTGCAAGGCACATAGATAACAGATGCGTTGTATTTTTGCACTCCACTTTTTTTAGTAGATTTTTGCGATGGGTTCTTACAGTATGTACCGAAATATGAAGTGCATCAGCTATTTCATCAGCTGAATCGCCAACAGCCAGCTTTCTGATAATTTCAATTTCCCTGGGGGTAAACAAAGCTCTTAAACCAGCGTTTACCTTAAGCCCTTTGAGATCAAATTTTCCGGTTGATGTATCCACATTATAGTATGATGGGCCTTCCTTTAAATTAATAAAGCACACGCAGTCTGTACTCTCTAGAAGTAAATGGGAAATATCGCTGTGAATGCTAAAAACGTGAACAAACTGATCGTCATCATTAAGACTTAAAACTGTGGCCTGATGTAGCATAAGATGCTCTTTCCCATCATAGTTTTTATTTTTATAAGTATACGAAAACTTATAATCCAGTATTTCACGCGGTGTTATAAAATCTGTAACAAAACTTTGAATAACCTGCTCCTTCTTATGAATTTTTTCAATTTCGCTGGGAAGCGCAAGTGCAAGTAGCTTTTGTATCGTAGCTTGAGAAGCCTGTTCTCCCGTATAATAGGATACCGAGTCTGAAACCAGTTCTAATTCAAGAGTATGAAAGTTTGCAATGTAATAGTATGATTTACCGGGCGCCATTAAATCGGCCATTTTTTTGAAATGCTCCGGTATCTGGTATTTCTGTGAGCGAGAAATGGATTTGCTGTAATTCGATTGCCAATAATCAACGATTTGCCGAAAATGATTAGCCATTATAATAAAATTAGATTTCTGGCAATATAAAAAATCTATTTAATTCATGGTACAACCCCCTAAATACGATTCGTAAACCGCACTTTACCAACCTTTTTACTTGAGCTCCAATACATTTAAATACAATATTCCGTTTCAAATATTCCAATATGATTTCTCAGTCGCTCCGGCTCCTTCGAAAGGACTGCATACTGCAAACTGAGACTGCTACACGTTCTCTGTTCTCTGTTCTCTGTTCTCTGTTCTCTGTTCTCTGTTCTCTGTTCTTAAACTATAAATTTCGAATCCAAACAACTGCCTACTGCGACTGTAAACTGATTTTGTATTTCTAACATCTTACGTCTAAAATCTAAAATCTCACGTCTAAAATCTCACGTCTAACTCCCCGCCTCTTCCGGTAAACCCTGAACACTATGCAGCAAACGTTGGTCAAGTTGCGAATCTTCGCCCCCGTGTAAAACAGACATATCCCCGGTAGATTCCAGGATGACGGCGTGCACATCCTGAAAGTTAAGCGCATTGGCCTCCCGCAGCTTGGCAATCAAATCGGCTTCACCAACATTGGTTTTAGACAGATTAGCATACAGGATCTCTCCTTTGTACATCAGTGCTGTGGGAGCATTGGTAAGCATACGGTTCATGGCTTTAGACTTACGTACCACAAGTGCAAACACACTTTGAAACAGGACAATTCCGCCTAAGGCAATGGCCCCTTTCAGCAACGACTGATTGGTATTTAGAATCACTGAGGCCAGGATGGAGCCTATAGCAATAGTAGAAGCAAAATCAAAACTCGACATCTTGGCAAAGGTGCGCAAACCCGATACCCGGGTAATAAATATAATTATTGAAAATATTGCTAAAACCGAAAAAAAGACTTTCAGCAATAAGGGGGTTGAGGCACTAATCCAGTTCTCCATAAGTATTAAATTGGTTGTTTGCCTGTAATATAGCAAAAGCTACTGCTCCTTATACAGGCGCCAGAGACCTTATTATTTATTTAACGCTTCTCTGTTAAATCCTGTTATAATTAATACTATATGATTTAAAACAATATAATTTTCAGTTCAGATTCAATCAACTAACCAAATCAATTCCGCTATGTCTCCAGTTACCGCTTTAGAAAAACCAGCCCGCATTGCCAATTCGGTGCTGCAAACCATTGGCAACACCCCCCTCGTTCAGTTGAAGCGGCTTTCAGCGCTCGCCGGTATTGAGGTATACGGTAAACTGGAAATGGCCAACCCCGGCGGCAGTGTCAAAGACCGCACCTCGTTAAGTATTATTGAAGAAGGAATTCAACAGGGCCTCATTACCCCGCAAACTACTCTGGTGGAAAGCAGCAGCGGCAATATGGCTATTGGTCTGGCCCAGGTTTGCGGCTACTATCACATTCCGCTTATCATTGTGGTAGATCCCAAAGCCAATACACACACCCTAAGAATCTTAAAAGCCTACGGCGTACACATTGACAAGGTTACTCACCCCGATCCCGAAGGTGGTTTTCTGGGAGCCCGACTCAACCGGGTTCAGGAAATTCTCGCGGAGACTCCCGGGGCGATATGGACCAATCAATACGGCAATCAGGCCAATCCCCAAACGCATTTTCATACCATGGAAGAAATACACCGGCAATTGCCCGGCGTAGATTATGTGTTTTCAGCCACCAGTACCTGCGGTACCCTGATGGGTTGCGCAAACTACATCCAGCAACAGCAGTTGCAAACCAAACTCGTTGCGGTTGATGCCTGCGGCAGTGTGATCTTTGGCACTAAAGCCAACAAACGCCTGATACCCGGGCATGGTGCAGGTTTACCCTCAAAATTTCTGGATCCCGATCGGGTAGATCAGGTCGTGCACATCACCGATGCCGAATGCGTATCAGGCTGCAACAAACTCCTGCAAACCGAGAGCATTCTAGCCGGAGGTTCGTCCGGAGCGGTGCTTACCGCTTTTCTAAAGTTAGCACCTCATATGCCAAAAGCTGCGTCTTGTGTGCTCATCCTGTGCGACCGCGGTGAGCGCTATCTGGACACGATTTACAACCCCGCCTGGGTTGCAAAAAATCTGGGTATATGAGCGCCCAATCCGTACATATAGCAATCGTAGGTTTGGGGCCCAAAGGCTTTTATGGCCTGGAACGCCTGCTTGCCACATTCGGGCAGGCAAAACATACCCCAGCCGTACACCTGCACCTCTTTAACGAATCGGAGCATTGGGCTACGGGATGGATCTATAACCCCGGTCAGCCCGATTACTTATTGATGAATTACCCCAACCGGCACATCAGCATAGCACCAGAAAGCCCACCCAAACCCCTTATTGATCTGCCTGCGTTTACCGAATGGCGCAGCAAACGAACTGGTAGAACTCCGGAGGAGGAAGCGGCCTTAATTGCACCCCGTAACGAAGTGGGGCATTACCTGAAGCAATATTTTGACGAACTTAGTGCAATGCGCCTCCCAAACCTCAGCATCAGTAAACACATCACCCGGGTAACCGGGATAAGCCGGAACGACACCACCTTTCAACTACAGACTTCAGATGCCTGTGTAGACCAATTGTGTTTTGAATCGGTCCTCGTGACCACCGGGCACAGTACCTCCATAAATAGTAAGTTACAAACCGAAACTCCGCATCCCCGTCACATTCCTTTTGTCTATCCCTTTTCGGAAAGGCTTGGTCACATTCCTCCGGGCGCGGTGGTGGCCTGCAAGGGAATGGGACTCACGGCAATTGATACCCTACTCGGTCTTACCGAAGGCCGAGGCGGGCAGTTTGTAGAAACCGAAGAAGACGGATTGCAGTATCGTAAAAGCGGAGACGAACCCGCACGCATCCTCCCCTATTCCCGCTCAGGCATACCCATCATTCCACGTGGGGGACAAACCAATACATACACCCAAACCAGCTTTTACCTGCATAACTTTGTAGCGCAACTTCCCGAAGGATGCCGTCAGCTGGATTTTGAAACCGAAGTGCTCCCCTACATCATTCAGGATCTGGAATGTTCGTATTACTATGCCCTTTTCGATTCCTATGGATTTGATTTTAACCCGGTACACAATCGGGTAGCCTTTCAACAACTGCAGGAAGCCTTTCATAAACTAAATCCGGGGGCCGAAGCTTTTGACGTAAACAACCTCTGGTTCCCAAAACTGGAACCGGATACAGATCAGCAAAAGGCGGTTGCCACCTATTGGGATTTCTGGCTTAACGAACTGGAGCAACAAAACAGCGCTTACGCTGCAGCAGCTTCGTCCTGGCGCTTTTTAGCCAAAGACTTCAACAAACTCTACAGCGCCGGTTTGCTGTCGGCCCAATCAGAAATCCGTATACAGCAACACTATTTTGGCTTGTTTAACCGCACGGCTTATGGCCCACCGGTTGCAAACATCAAAAAAATGCGGGCGCTGATGCGGGCCGGCATCCTCGATTTCAGTTATGCCCGGGGAGCGGAATTGTCGACAAATCCGCAGTTGCAACTCACCCGGAATAGCAAACCGATCGCGATAGACTACAGCCTCGATGCCCGTATCCCACGGGGCTTTTCTAAAAAAGCTTCCCTGCTTTTTAATGCAGACCCGGAGCTTTTCAGCTGCTCCGATCCTTCAACCGGCAACCTGCGCTGTACGCGCGAGGGACATCCGCTAAATGCTGCAGACCGTACCGAAACCCGTGTGGTGCTTTACGGCACTCCTACAGAAGCCCGTCTTTTTGATAACGATACCCTGTCGCGGGAACATAACGATACCGCCAGCCGTTGGGCTCAGGAAACAGCAGATCGCCTGATCCAAAAAGATACACTCATCATCAATTAAAAACACCCGCTATGCGAACTGTACTTCACAACATGAAAAACAAGCTAAAAAAACCAAAACCGATGAATCCCAATTTACCGCCATTAACACCGCTTACGTCCCCCTGGATGCACCGGCTTGTTGCTGATTTTGAGCTTCAGGAAGCGCTGGTACAGCGTTGGCAATCGCCGCTCAACATCCACCATTTGGGTGCTTTTCAGGAAAATTGCAGGGAGTATCGGCAAATTCTGGATACCTACAACTTCAACAGCCGTATCTTTTTTGCCCGCAAAGCCAATAAGTTTAAGAATCTCATTCCGGCCGCGGTGGATGCCGGAGCCGGCATAGACACCGCCAGTTTCCGTGAACTGGAACAATGTCTGGAGCTGGGTATACCCGCAGATCAGCTTATTTCAACCGCTGCGATCAAAGAAGACCGCCTGATCACTCTTGCCGTAACGCATGGGGTGCTGCTTATTCTGGATAATACCGATGAGCTGGAACACGTTATGCGGGTTGCCGCACACCTGAACAAGCAGGCTCAGATAGGCATTCGCATTTCGGGATTTAACTTTAAAGGGGAAAAACTGTACAGCCGCTTTGGTTTTGATATCGATGAGGTGGAAGCTATCATACACCGCTTTTGCGACTCCCCGGAAGCCGGTTCACAGCTAAACCTCAGGGGTTTTCATTTTCACCTGGATGGCTACAGCACCGCCCAACGCGGCGCAGCCCTGCATCAAACGCTTGATTTGATTATAAGGCTGAATTTGAAATCGCAAGAACCTGTATTTATTGATATAGGCGGTGGTGTTCTGATGAATTACCTGAGCTCCCAACAGGAGTGGAACATTTTTCAGGAAACATTGAAGGAGGCGGTTGGCGGTGAGCGCATGCCTATAACCTTTGGTAACGACGGACTCGGATTTACGCTTCGGGATGGGGAGGTAGAAGGAAGTTTGGCTACCTATCCCTATTTTAACGAATACACCAAAGAATCCTTCCTGAAGGAAATTTTGGAAACCCCTGATGCCAGTGGCAATACAGTTGCGCAACGGCTGGAGCAGGAACATAGAGAATTACGCCTCGAGCCGGGCAGAAGTTTGCTCAATCAGGTGGGCGTAACCCTGGCCCGGGTGGTGCATCGCAAAAAAGATTCTCGTGGAGATCACCTCGTAGGTCTCGAGATGAACATGTCGCAGCTGAAAAGCTCGAGTGCCGACTTTTTACTCGATCCCTTTGTTTCGTTCAAAAATCCGGATCCACAGGCCGAACCCGTAGCCGTCTATTTTACCGGGGCCTATTGTCTGGAACGCGATGTACTGCTCAAACGCAAAATACAGCTGGCACAACTCCCCAAACCGGGTGATGTAGTCTGTTTTGTAAATACCGCAGGATACATGATGCACTTTTTTGAAACCGAAGCCCACCTCTTTGAACGGGCGACAAACCTGTCTGTCGAGAAACCGGATGGTCCCTACCAGCCTCAGGATTTTAACCCGGAAAAGTAAATACAGCCTATGTTTGAAAACCTAACCGGAATAACCGCCAGTATATTTACAACCATTGCCGTACTACCTCAGGTATATAAAGTGATTAAAACCAAATCGGCTGAAGATATCTCCTTATGGATGTTTGCAAGCCTTCTAATAGGCGTAGGCTCCTGGACGGTTTACGGCATCCTGAAAAACGATTGGCCCATTATACTTACAAACGGACTCTCATTCCTGTTTAATGCGGCAATGGTGTACGTAAAACTGGTTTATTCAAATCCAAAACAACCAAAACCATGACCGATTTTCTCTCTAAAAACAAACGATCAATCCTGGGTGGACTGATCACCTTTATCTTTGTAGCGCTTTCAGCCTTTCTTTTGGGAAACATCAGTGGCTACGAGGCCAAATCGCTTATTGAAGCTTCGCTCTCGGGTATCAATATGCTTTGCAATACCATTGTCCTGGGCTCAGCCACCATACTTACCCTGCTGCTTACCTTACTGGGTATCAGCACGAGTTCAAACTCAACCCTTAAAAAAGCCCATTACATTCAGGTTTCCAATATTGCCAAAATAGACACGGTGCTTTTTATAACCGCGCTCATCCTCTTTCAGATGTTCAACATTCCCATTACCGAATCTGATGAGGTCCCTACCCAATGGTATAAATACCTGTACTGGGCCACCCTGTTCTTCTCCTCGCTGATTAGTGGTATGATGGTTACCGTAATTCTGCTGTTATACACTACCGTCACAAACATCATCGCTATTGTAGGTCTGGAAAAGGATCATTACCTGATCTCGCAGGAAGAGGTTGAAGACACCGAGCAGGAGCATGAGGAAAATAACGGGCAATCTTAGTGCATTTCTGCTATGACCGTATTTCAGTTTATATACATCTCCCTGCTCAGCACTACGGCTATGAGCCTGTTTAGCCTGCTGCTCGGCGCGATTCTGGGCAAACCTATGTTAGAACCGTATTGGCTCAACGCGGTAATCCTGCATAAAAAGACAATAAAACACGGGTTGGGATGGATTTTACACTACACAGCTGGTCTGGGATTCCTGTACATCCTAATGGGTTTGGAACCATGGCTTACCTCCCTTCCTGCTTTTAATATGCTGTGGGCCGGGTTGCTTGAAGGCCTGATGGGTATCGGGATGTGGCAAGTGCTGTTTTGGCTTGCGCACAAACCGGAAAATCTTCCGTTGCTTACGTACTATATAAATCTGCTAATAGCTCATATCGTGTTTGCTGCTGTGGCACTTTCCATGTTTTAATCAGGTTTTAGCCTAATACCGTAGCTCTTCGTCTTTGTGTATTACTTAAGACAATTTCTATTTAATTTAAAAAATACTTTAACCTTTATTTATCTGATATAGCGGAGTATCCGCTTAACTTTAAATATTATTCTAACCAATACTTACTTATTATGGCCAAACAAAAAACCAGCAAAACTTCTAAAAAAGTGGATCAGCTTGCGGAACACATTAAAGATTTTAAAGACAAAACCCTTACAACCAATCAGGGGCTTAAAGTAAATGACACCAACAATTCGCTCAAAGCCGGTGAACGCGGGGCCACACTTCTCGAAGACTTTCTCCTGCGCGAAAAGATAACCAGTTTTGACCACGAGCGCATTCCCGAGCGTATTGTTCACGCCCGGGGTAGCGGAGCACACGGGTATTTTGAATTATACAAAAGCATCGGAAAATATACCAAAGCCGGCCTCTTCACCGATACGCAGCGTAAAACTCCTGTTTTTGTACGTTTTTCAACCGTTGCCGGCTCTAAGGGCTCTCCAGACCTTGCCCGCGACGTCCGGGGCTTTGCCGTAAAGTTTTATACCGAAGAAGGAACCTGGGATCTGGTAGGTAACAATATGCCGGTCTTTTTTATTCAGGACGCGATGAAGTTTCCAGACCTCATTCACTCGGTCAAGCCCGAGCCAAACAAGGAAATTCCCCAGGCTGCTTCGGCACACGATACCTTTTATGATTTTGTTTCTCGCGCTACCGAAACCCTGCACAATCACATCTGGGTGATGAGCGACCGGGGAATCCCTCGCAGTTACCGGATGATGGAAGGTTTTGGGATTCATACCTTTCGATTCATCAATGAGGAAGGTAAATCTCATTTTGTAAAATTTCACTGGAAACCTATATTGGGAGTACACTCGGTTACCTGGGATGAAGCCGTAAAAATTAATGGGGCTGACTCCGACTTTCACCGCCGGGATTTATGGGATGCTATCGATGACGGGCAGTTTCCGGAGTGGGAATTTGGTATTCAGGTGGTACCGGAAGAAGAAGAGCATAAATACGATTTTGACCTGCTTGATCCTACTAAACTCATTCCGGAAGAACTGGTTCCTGTAGAAATCATCGGAAAGATGACCCTCAATAAGAATCCTGAAAATTTCTTTGCAGAAACCGAACAGGTCGCGTTCTTACCCGGACATATCGTACCGGGCATCGATTTCACCAATGATCCGCTGCTTCAGGGTCGTTTATTCTCCTATCGCGATACCCAGTTATCGCGTTTGGGAAGTCCTAACTTTCACCAGATCCCTATCAACAGACCCGTGGTACCCAGTCACAACAACCAGCGCGATGGACATATGCAGACCGAAATCCCAAAAGGACAAACGGCTTATTTTCCAAATTCGTTGAGCATGGGATGTCCGCATCTCGCTAAAATGGCCGAAGGCGGTTTTACCCACCATCAGGAACGCATAGACGCGCATAAAATACGCTCCCGCAGTACGAGTTTTAGCGATCATTATTCGCAACCGGCCTTGTTTTACCGCAGTTTGGCCAAATGGGAGCAGCAACATGTAGCGGACGCCTACACCTTTGAGTTGGGTAAATGCAATCATCAAGAAATTCAGGAACGCATGCTGTGGGTAATCAGCCAGATCGATCAGCAATTAGCAAAACAAGTCGCTACAGGACTGGGTCTGCAAATTCCGAAATCTATCGAGCAGCCTGTCAACCAGGCAATAGGTGCCGATGCCGATGTTGATGATTTTCAACCCCAGCCTAAAAAAGAATACCTGAAGAAAGACCCGGCATTGAGCCAGGCCAAAACTAAATTTGATAGTATTGCCACACGTCAGATTGCCGTGCTGGCTGCAGATGGTTTTGATATGAAATCCTTTAAACCCTACAAAGATGCTCTGGAGAAAGCAGGAGCCGTAGTGAAAATTGTAGCTCCTCACGGTGGGAATATCAATTGTAATCAGGATATGAAACATATTGTCGCAGCAGCGATTATGACCACCGAAAGTGTTTTATTTGATGCCCTTCTGATCCCCGGTGGAGACGAGTCGGTTAAAAGTCTTCTTAAAACCGCTAAGTTTACTAAATTTATAAGAGAAGCTTACAAACATTGTAAAGCCATAGCGGCACTTGGAGCTGGGGAAAAACTGCTTAAAAATGCAGGTCTACCCGATTATAAAAAGGATAAAGCGGTATTTATAGAGGCTAAACCTCAGAAATTTATAGAAGGGATTGCTCAGCACAGAAACTGGGAGCGTATGGAACAGACAGATGCGATTGCGGTTTAGATAGAAGAACCTTCCTTAACGAAAAAAGGCTGTCCATTGACAGCCTTTTTATACCTGTTTTTTATCCCTGTACCTAGGCGCCTACCACTTCACCACCATTTACATGAATCACCTGCCCGGTGATATAACTGCTATCAGCCGAAGCCAGGAAAACATAAGCCGGAGCCACTTCACTGGGCTGTCCCGCTCTTCCTAAAGGTACATCCTGACCAAAATCACTCACATCATCAAAAGTAGCCGGAATCAGCGGGGTCCAGATAGGGCCCGGGGCGACTCCGTTTACCCGGATATTTTTTGGCGCCCACATCTTACTCAGCGAGCGCGTAAAGGTGGTAATGGCTCCTTTTGTACTGCTGTAATCCAGTAAATGCGAAGACCCGCGGTAGGCCGTAACCGAAGTGGAATTGATCACGCAGTCCCCACTTTTAAACTGATTCTCTAAAGCTTTAGCAAAGAAAAAATAAGGATAGATATTAGTTTCAAAAGTAGTTGCGAGCTGGTCGTCTTCAATTTCAGATACATGGTCTTTTGGGAATTGTACAGCTGCATTGTTAACCAAAATATGAATATGGCCCAGTTCTGCGCGGGTTTGTGCAACAGCCTCTTTGCAAAAGTCAGCGTCCCGCACATCCCCTTCAATCAAGAGACACGTCTGACCCTGTTCTTCAACCAGTTTCTTAGTGTCTAATGCATCTTCCGTTTCAGATTTGTAAATAATTGCCACAGAGGCACCTTCAATAGCAAAATGCACCGCTACACTGCGACCTATGCCACTGTCGCCACCGGTAATCAAAGCTACTTTGTTTTTTAATTTATCGGAACCTGTATAACCGGATCTTACAATTTCAGGCTGCGGGTCCATCGCTTGTTCACTACCCGGTAGTTCCTGTTCCTGTTCGGGAAATTTCTTAGGTTTGGTCATGGTTGTTGTAGATTTAAAAATTAAACGAATCAGGCTCTGCGCTTTTTGGAGTCATCATCGGTAGAACCGTATTGATTGACGTGCTCGTCTTTTATTGGCCCTTTGTCAATAGAATCTTTTTCTTCCTTCTGATCATTTTTGGTTTCTGTTTTCTTATCGCTCATAACAGTAAGTATTAAGTTAATGGTTTATAACGTGTTTTTGTTGGATAGCTCTTCAGGCAGCAAGCTTGCAGGCGTACCAGGCTATTCTCGGGTGCTGGGTACCAGGAATAACTTTTTGTAAGCCCGGGTTTGCTGATCGATATAATCGATTTTGATTTTAAAAGTATGGGATCGTTCGTCCATTAAATATGAACCCGTTTGGGATTCGAAACCACCATATTCGGTATGCGATATTTTACAGATAGCGCTGTAACCTACCTGCTTCAGGCGTTTCCAGTCATTTTGAGAACAACTGTAACGCTTTTCGAGTTGGGCTAGGGTACTTTTAAAGTGACTGTTTGGAGAATTTTTCATAACACCTTATTGTTTTTAGTTGTACTTTAAAAGTATTGATTATTTAAAGTAATACCTCTCGGAACACTGCTAATTGAGAGAACTTTAGTACCGCATCCCAATTTCCTGTTAATAAATACCTCCCGTGCTAATCAACAGAAGCTACTAAGGTCTAATCCATTTTTCTACAGATGCATCTGGAATCTGGCTTATTGAATCATGCTATCATCTTCCATATGAATATCAACTGCCAACTGAGACTGCCGACTGATTTCGACTTTCTTAAAATAACCCCCTCCCGACTAAAAATTATTCAGAATTTTAAAGGTATGTGTGCACATAAGTTTTTAAATTTAGGAATTAGACCAAAGCGTTTTGATTCGTATGTACCTCTAGCCCTGTATGAAAACACCCAAGCAAAATGATTTCAAATACCTGGATAAAGATCGGGATATCTATAAGCAGATCTTTACCTACTCGGTAATTCCCATCCTGGTACATGATATGGAAATGAACATTCTGGACGCAAATGACAGCGCGCTTGCCTTATTTGGTTATGAATATGATGAGCTGCAAAAAAAAAGTGTGTCTGAGCTACATACCGAAACAGAATTGCAACACTCCAATGAGATACGCAAGAGGATGAAACAGGAAACCAGACTCAGTATTGAGACCAGTTTTAAAAGAAAAGACGGTTCCGTATTTATGGCAGAGGCTACGCCCTGTAAATATATGCTCGATCACCAACCCCTGATCCACGTATTCATTCAGGATATTACCGCACGCAAATTAGCAGAGAAACAAGTACTGGAGTCTTCCGTAGCTTTAGAAGCTGAAATAGCCAAGGTGAAAAGGTATTCACGAGAAATTGAACTCAAAAACAAGGAACTTGAAGATTTTTCGTACATAGCGGCGCACGATTTAAAAGCCCCCATTACCAATCTTTCCATTCTTTCAGATATGGCGCTTGCGGAAATGACGCCGACACAGCATAAAAGCCCGGTTTTTAATAACCTCAAAAAAAACATCGACCAGATTCAAACCAAAGTCTTTGCTTTGAATGAGGTACTCAATTTTAAGGCAACACTCGATTACGAAAACGAACATCTGCTATTTCAGGACGTTTTTGAAGAGATCACAAACAGTATTTCAGAGCAAATTGATCACGAAAAAGTATGCATAGAAACCGACTTTTCAGAATGTCCGGAAATCAAATACCCAAAGATTCATTTGAAAAGTATCATTCAAAATCTGTTAACCAACGCCATCAAATTTAAAGACCCCGAGAAAGAAGGAATTATTCAACTTAAAACCCGGGAGGATAAAGGCTGCCCCTGCTTCATCATAACTGATAATGGATTGGGTTTTGACGCTTCGAAATACAAACACAAAATTTTTAAACTATTCAAACGCTTACACATTCACGTAGAAGGAATAGGAGTCGGAATGTATATCGTTAAATCGATTATCGATTCTCACGGGGGCGAAATAGAAGTTAAAAGTAAGCCTAACGAAGGAACAGAATTTATTATTTATTTAAAGCATGCAGGTTTATGACTCCCAAAGTATTACTGGTTGAAGATAGCGAAACCACAAATTTCATCAATAAGCTAGTGCTCAATAGTGCAGGCATTCTCGATATAAGCGAAGTTTTAAACGGTCTCGATGCCTACCATTACATTCATCAAAATTGTCCGGACGTGATTCTATTAGACATCGATATGCCGGTGATGGACGGATGGGAATTTTTAAAAGAAAAAGAAATGAAAGCCTTATGCCTCGATGCTAAAGTAATCATGCTTACCTCCTCCACCCATCCCAGAGATAAAAAAATGGCAAAGAAGTATGCTTCCGTCGTGGCCTACTTAGAAAAACCGCTTACGCTTGAAAAGCTTAAAGAGGTCAATATGTTGATGAACTAAAACTGGCCCCTGTTATACGCATACCTTAAAACCGGAATCCAATTATAATCCGGTACATTAATCGAAAAGAACAGCCCTAATATTACCGGTTGCTTCGTAGGCCTTTAGAAGTTAAGGACTTCAATTGGTTAATGCAAAACTCCGGCAAAAGCAATGCAAATGGAGACTGCTACAAATTTTCTGTTCTCTGTTTACAGATTTGTTATTTCTATTTCCGATTGCGTATTTCTCAAAGCTCAATTCTCACGTCTCACGTCTTAAGTCTCAAGTCTCACATCTCACATCTCACATCTTTCCAGCAATAGCAATAGCAATAATCACGAATACAGGTCCGCAGCAGCCTGCAACTTGCGTTTCAGATTGCGCCTCAGTATTTTCGGTTTCAACACCTCCAGGCTATTTCCAAAACCCAGCAACAGGCGTTCGAGTTCAAAATTGTGATGTACCTGCATACTAAAGCGAATGCTGCCATCCGGATAGTGTTCTTCGAGTTGCTGCGAACTGTGGAAGGGTTTGGTTGCTACATAAGGGGCATTTTGCCGGTCTACTTTAAATACTACCTGTTGTGGACGTTGTTCTAAAACAGTGACCCCAATGGTATGCGCGTAATAGGTATCGGCATCAAACCCGATCGGGATATATTCCGTCTGAAAATCATAATCAACCCCCAGAATACGGTCCAGGGCAAACGTAAGCACCCGGTCACTTTCGGTCTTGCGACCAATTAAAAACCAGCGGTTATTGAATTCCTTCAGCAAATGCGGATGAAAGATAAATTCTGAAGGATACTGCGCTTTAAAAGACTGGTACATCACCTTCAACACGACCTCTTTTAAAATCGCCTGATAGAGTTCGTCAAGCCATTGCAAACCTTTTAAATCGGTATTCTTATCCAGGTGAATGATCGCCTGCTTGTGGTTCTTTTCGGTATAGATTTTATCTTCCAGCTTATTCAGGATTCCTTTAAACTCAGCAAACAACGAAAAATCCTGAAACTGCTTCAACATGTGCATGGTTTCCGATAGCACATTCATATCATTTTCCGTCAGCGGAATATCGGTTATGGTATAATTGGGATCGCTATACCGATAATACTTGCGCTCATACACCTCAATAGGCGCATTATAGCCCAGCTTATCGCTGCGCATTACCTGCAGATCGAGCTGCACCGTACGCTTACTCACATTTACATCCCGCCCCTCAAACTCGTACAGGGCATCACTACAGGCTTCCATCAGGTCATTCAGACTCCAGTTGCGATACGGATTTTGCAGGCATTTGTCGATGGTTTTGTATCGAATCAGGGCATTTTTGGTAAGGGCCATTAGCTAAATTTTAAAGAAAAATAGATCAATTATTTGACTACGCAAAAAGGTTGCGCAGTAGTGCGTGCATATTTGTAAGGTAGAATAACGAACCTTGTCTTTGGAATCACGGTTCAGGTAGCGCCCCGCCAAACGAGGAGTTGGTGGGGCTTAACAAAGGCCTTAAAAAGGCCCCGGAGCAAATAAGTCCGGACAATGATATAAAATTACAATTATGGAAACTACTAACCACATTACCGGTCACCATCTAAAAGCCATGGGATACCCTCCCGGAAAATGGTACCGTCGTGCCCTTGAGCACATCAACAGCGAGCAGCTTTCAAAAGTTGAAATGGAAGCCTACCTGGAGCAATTTAAGCTCCCTGAACCCACGAAACTATTCGAGCAGCCGGTTGCTTACAGTTTTAACCTGGCTGCCGAAAACGACCTGGAGCTCGACAATGTGGCTAAAGTCAAAGCAACGATGGATGCCGTGATGCGTACCCCCACTGTTCTTGGTGGAGCCGTGATGCCCGACGCCTGCCCTGCCGGTCCTGAAGGCACCATTCCCGTAGGGGGTGTGGTGGCTGCCCACAATGCCATTCACCCCGGAATGCACAGTGCAGACATCTGCTGCTCAGTGATGTTGACCGACTTTGGCAGTGCAGATCCTAAAGCAGTGCTTGACGCGGCGCACGCCAGCACCCATTTTGGACCCGGAGGCAGACCCCGCGGACAGCAGTTTCAACTTCCCGATGCCCTGCTCGAAGCCTTTAAAAGCAACGAGTTTCTGTTTGATGAAAAGTCCATCTCGATAGCCCGTGAACATCTGGGTACCCAGGGTGACGGAAACCACTTTTTATTTGTGGGTACTTCGGCTGCAACCGGCAACACCATGATGATCACCCATCACGGTTCCCGCGGTCCCGGAGCGCGTTTGTACACCAAAGGCATGCATATTGCGGAACGTTTTAGACAATTACTGTCTCCCGAAACCCTAAAGCAAAACGCCTGGATTCCCTTCGATACCGAAGAAGGTCAGGACTATTGGGTAGCGCTGCAAACCATAAGAAAATGGACTAAACTGAACCATACGCTGATTCATGATGGCGTAGCCGAAAAGTTGGACTTAAGCATCGAAAACCGGTTTTGGAACGAGCATAACTTTGTGTTTAAAGACGGAAATACCTTTTACCACGCTAAAGGGGCTACTCCACTCGACAGCAAATTTATGCCTGATATTACGGGGCCTCGTTTGATTCCCCTGAATATGGCCGAACCCGTACTGATTGTAGAAGGAGCAACGACGGAAACCAATCTGGGCTTTGCCCCTCACGGAGCCGGGCGTAATATGAGCAGAAGCCAGCACAAGCGCAACCTGGCCGAGCAGGCTGATGAAGCGATCTTTAAAGAAGAAACCGCCGGACTCGACATTCGGTTTTTCTCCAAAGAGATCGATATTTCTGAACTGCCCAGTGCTTATAAACCGGCTGCTACCGTTCGGGCTCAAATGCAACAGTACAACCTGGGTACCGTACTCGACGAGGTATTGCCTTACGGCTGCATAATGGCCGGCGACTGGCAAAAGAACGCGCCCTGGCGGAACAAAAGACGTAGACGCAGGGGTTAAAAATAATAGTGAGAAAAGAACCCTGCTTTTTTTGGTGGGGTTTTCTATTAATTTGCGTTTCAAGTTAATTTATTTTTATAGAATAATTATTTTGCCTGAAATTTTATTCTATTTGAAGGCAACATTCTTATTCCTATCGCTTTTTACATTCACCACGGTATGTTTTAGTCAAAATTTTAAGCGACTACAAACCCAAAATTTAAAAGGAGGCTATAATGGTTTTAGCTCATTTGTAGACTATGACAATAACGGTTATCTCGACATTTTTGTAACAGGTGTTGACTTTGAAAATCGATTTTCAAATGCTGTATTTTACAAAAACAATGGAGATAACAGCTTTACAGAGAGCGCTATCACGAATATTCCTCGCGTTATTTATGGAGATTATGCCTGGGCAGATTTTGACAATAATGGCACATTAGATCTCTTATATTCAGGTACCACAAGCGGATTTCCTGCTGATGGAATTACCAAAGTTTTTCAAAATATTGATAATGGATGTGAGTTTAGAGAATTAAATATATCCCTACCCGGAAGAACAAATGGATCTTCACTATGGGCAGATGTAGATTCTGATGGGCTTTTAGATATTTTCTTAACAGGATATACTCCCTCTAACGAACTCAAGGTTGAAATTTATCGAAATACCGGAAAAGGTGATTTTGTAAATCAAAACTATTCCTTTATAGATGATGAAAATACCACCACAGCTTTTCCAGGAGAAATTGCAAGATTGCACGATCTCGATAATGACGGGAAACCTGACTTAGTCATTACATCGCGAGCACCCAATTATTTTTCATTTGATATCTACAAGAACCTGGGAGACTTTAAATTCGAAAAAGTAGATATTGCTTTACCGCACATAACCGCTCTGGCAATTGATATAGGTGATGTGAACAATGATAACTTAGCAGATTTAGTATTTACCGGAAGTCCTAATTATAGTAACAACACTGGAGATGGAGACGGTGATTTCTACGTATATATCAATCAGGGAAACCTTTCTTTTCAAAATTCATTTACAAATGAAAATGACGGCGTTTTACAAAACGATATTGAGCTGGGAGATTTAAATAATGATGGATATCTTGATGCCATAAATTATGGTACTGGACCCTGGGGTACCTATTCAGAAATCACAAAAATCTATTTAAATAATAAAGACAATACATTTCGTGAAGTCAATCATAATTTACCTAAAGGATGGTCAGGAGGTATTGAATTGGGTGACTTTGATAACGACTCAGATTTAGACGTTTTGTACTACGGCAGAACAACGGTACCAAGGGACAATGAAGTCACCTATATTTATGAAAACACGCTCATTAATAATGAAGTCCCTTTTGAAATATTAACCGGAGAAAGTTGTTTTTGCGACTCTAGTGTTTCATTTGCACTAAATAATGATTTTGATTCTATTGAGTGGTCATTTGATGACCCTTTAACTGGAAATCAAAATAAATCATCAGTTAATACTCCCTCCCATATTTTCTCAATGCCCGGTGAGTATAAAATTAAAGCTACTTTTTCTAAAGGTTCTTTAAGCAATACTCTAACTAAAGATATTCTTGTTACAGGTCCGCCGGTTATTAAAAAGCCCTCCGACGTTTTCGTTTGCAATAACTCTACTCAAAATCAATATGATCTCAATGCTTTAAAAGATTCAGAAATTCTTGATGGACTCAAGAAAGAAGATTTTAAAATCCTCTTTTATGGATCCTTCTCTGATGCAGAAAATAATCTAAACAGACTACCTACACCATATAACTTTCAAAATAAACCTTCAAGTATATATGTCAGAGTTCAAAGTGTCACCAATTCAAAGTGTTACTCCATTACAAGCTTTGGTTTTACTTCCCAAACCCCTCCCGAAATAAATACCATAGCTGACCTAATCACCTGCGATGATGATACCGATGGTCAGGCACTTTTTGACATCAGTACTTTGAAATCCGACCTGATAGGTAACCAACCTAATCTGGATCTGGAACTGTTTTACGAAAACGGCCAGCAAGTGACTATGCCTTTACCTGCAACACTGATTAATCAAAAGCCCAATGCTGAAAACCTAACCGCGCGAGTCACCAATACGTTGACCGGATGCAGTACCGAGACCTTTGTACAGTTGGTGGTTTCTCCGCTGCCCATTGCCCACACCCTCCCCGACCTCATCGGTTGCGACGATAACAACGACGGCATTTCCGAATATTTTGATACCTCCCAGATTGAAACCCTGGTCCTCAACGGCCAAACCGGAATGGAAGTGACCTATTATGATGCTGCAGGAAATATGTTGCCGAATCCCTTACCCAACCCGTATACCAACTCCACAGCAAATACCGAAACGCTTACCGTGCGGGTAAGCAACACGCAGTCGGGCTGCTATGCAGAAACGCTTTTAACGCTGCACACGGCTGCCCAACCGCAAATCAACCAACCTGCTCCTCGTTTTGCCTGCGATGCCGGAAATGGGTATTCAAGCTTTGATTTGACCGATCTCGAACAGGAATTGATAGGTTCTCAAACCGGACTCCGCATCACCTATACCGATGCAAATGGAACACAAATGCTGGCTCCGCTTTCCACAGATTTTCAAAACACAACCGCTTGGTCACAGCGTATCAACATACGGGTGGAAAATGCAAACAATGCTTTATGTTATAGCGAAACCTATGTTGATCTCGAAGTTAACGCACTTCCTGAAGTTCTTATTGAGGATACGTTTGTCATTTGCGATAACGAACCGGGATTGCAACTCTCGCGTTCGGAAACTTTTGACTCCTGGGAATGGGAAGACCCTGCTGGAAGTATCATTTCTACAACGGCTGAAGTCTACCTGACTCAGGAAGGGACATACACCCTTAGCGTAGGCGAACTGCAAAACGGCGTCCTGTGTACCAATTCGTACTCCTTTCGTCTGGAACGCTCCCAACCGCCCACAATTACTAAAGTCGATTTTGCCGACTGGTCAGACAACAATTTCATCGAAATAAGTACAATCGGGGATGGGGAGTTTGAATACAGTCTTGACGGCAGCACCTGGCAGGACTCCAGACGTTTTGATTATATCAAAGGCGGGGTTTACGAGGTAAGCGTACGGGACAAAGCCGGTTGTGGCTTTGCAACCAAGGAAGTCATTCTGGTAGATTATATGAAAGTCTTTACGCCTAACGGGGACGGTTTTAACGACTACTGGCAGATTGAAGGGGCGGAAGCCTTTCCTGATGCTAAAATCTATATTTTCAACCGCTTTGGCAAACTGCTTAAAGAGCTGAGTCCGCAGGCAACCGGATGGGATGGTAGCTTTGCAGACCAAAAACTGCCTTCAGACGACTATTGGTTTCATGTAGACCTGGGAGACGGTCGTATCTACAAAAACCACTTTACGCTGAAAAGGTAAAACCCTTGAATCGGTGACACTGCCAACTGCGACTGCCTACTGCTTTCTAATTTTGTATTTCTAATTTCTAATTTACCACTTACCTGTTACCAGAGTGATTCAAGCCTGCGATTTCTCTATTCTCAGTTCTTTGCTCTTTGCTCTTTGCTCTTTGCTCGCAAATCATAAATTTCGAATTCAAAAAATGCCAACTGCGACTGCCCACTGATTTCGCATTTAAAAGCTCTAATTTTCAATATGTAATTCAACACCCCTGGTCCAAAATTTGAATTCTTCTCCATAATAGGGATATACCGTACTTGCCGGAGCAGTATACCTGCCGGCCACATCGGTTTTAAGATCTAGATTAACGCGTTTTACTCCGGAAGATTCGATGGAGCGCCAGTATAAAACCACATAGTTTTCAACAACTTCGTAATAAGCGATTTGTTCCTCTTCCATCAATTCTTTGAGCTGGTAAGGCTGCACAGAAGCTCCGGATGGGATACCGACAATGGCAGTAATCATCCCTTTTCCGATTGGATCTGTATTCTGTACCTCAACCTGCAAACGGGCTAAATCTCCTTTTTTCACGAATGCCTCGCTCATTTGGGTTTTAAGTACTACCGGGGTTTCATCAGCATTTTTTGGCAAACTACTCTTCCAGGAACAATTCAGCGTAAATGGGTAGGTCTGCCCAGCATCTGAAAACAAAACGCTAAATGCATTTCTTCCGGGTTTAAGGTAGCTTTGAAGACTGTCTAACCGTATTATTCCGTTTTTAAGGGCAACCTGTTTTAAATCGAGTTCGTGTTCATTGAGCTTCAGGCTAACCCAGGATTCAGACTGTAACGCTTTTGCGGTTTGTACCTGATTATAATGAATCAATGCCTTTAAACACATTACCGTGGTTTGTGTATTGCCAAAGGTTCCCCGTTTTCTGTTTTTCACAAGATACTGTACCCCCGCTGCAACCAGATCTATAGCTCTATGTTCACGTAATGCCGCCAGAATCACAAAAGCTGTAGTCTCTAAATATTTGGCATTGCCATAAGAACGCGTGATGGTGGCATCGGTATTCCATTCAAAACCGGTACGCGCGTATTGTTCAGTCAGTAAACCTAAAAGTTGATTGTAGCTTTTATCGTCTTTAAAATTATGCGCTGCCAGAGCCATTAAAGCCAGTTGATAGGCATCTTTAGAGCTTAAGGCCTCTTTCAATGCCTGCTCGTATTCCAAAGTGATTTCAGTAGTTACGCCTACTTCGCTCAGGGCATAAACAATATAGGCGTTGGCTACTAAGGGCGGCGAACTCGCAAAACTATCATAGCCTTTTTTACTTTTGTAAAAACCACCCTGACCATCCCGCTGGTCCAGTAACCATTTAAGCGTGCGATCTATTAAGGCTTCACTTACGCCGGGATAGACCGCTTTCATTTCAGTAAACTCCAGAATTCCGAAAGCGGTTAAGGTCTGGTGGGGCGGTGTTTTACCAAACCATTCAAAACCGCCTTCCCTGGTTTCAAAACTGATTAAGCGCTTATAACCCTGATCGATGTACTCAAGCGCCTGCTTTTCAACATCTGGATTAGATTTCCCAGTAGCTTTTAAATATTGAAGTACCATGATATTGGGATAAGTAGCTGAAGAAGTTTGTTCAAAACACCCATAGGGTTTGCGAATCATACCGGCAATGCCATTCATTGCATCTCCCACTACATCAACATACAGCCTGAAGTCTGCTTCAACACTTCCCGGTACCGCATTTACAATATCAAAACGATAGTCCCCATTTTGACTATCACTTATACTGGTCTCCACAGGAAAATACGGACTAACTACAGTGATTTGTTCTACAAAAGCGTCTGAATTGCTTTCCCCCGTTACTGAAGCCTGAAATGTGACCGAAGCACTGGCTTTAAGAGGCACGATCTGGAGTTCAATCACCTCAAAAGAATTTCCCGCAAGCACGAGTTGTTTAGGTACTGCTGCAGCATGAAGCAATGACAATTCTTCGGTAAACTGAAGGTCCAGGTTTAGTGTTTCCGATTTGGAACTTTCATTACTTATGCGCAGTGGGATCTGCAGGGTATCACCTATACTCGCATAGGCCTGTAATTTAACATCGATTCTCAGGGGTTTTGAAACGCTGTACGCGTGTTCAGAATGCCCTACCGTGCCTGTAGCGGCAACACCTTCGGCAATAACATTAAACGAAGTCAGGGCGTCTGAATTGTAAAAACGAAGACGGGCCTTACCGGCGGCATCGGTTTGAACTACCGGATTCCAATACAGGGTTTTTCTAAAATCAGTACGCGCTTCCGGTTGATCTTTCTGATCATATACCGGTATATAAAACCGGGCAGGCTGATCGAGTTCTACAGCACTACCGCTGTTATAAACCTGCGTAACGGCATAGTTTTTATACTTCTGGGAAAACAGGGTTTTGTTATTCCCGTAATTCTGATTTTTGGTAGTGATCAGGATCACCCCGTTTGCGCCCCGGGTACCGTAAAGCGCAGTAGCTGCTGCCCCTTTTACCACGCTTATCCCTTCAATTTGTGCTGCATCCAGTTGGGATAGATTAAAATCATCAGGCCCTGCCCCTGAATTAACGGGAATCCCATCAATGATGATTAATGGATTGTTATCTCCCCGTATACTGGCTGTACCACGTATGCTAACCTGAGTATCTGCTGCTCCGTTAGCCTTCTTAATTTTTATGCCCGCAACACGGCCCTGCAATACCTGCGCCACACTACCGGTTGCTCCATTGAGCTCTTCACGATTAACAACCTGTACAACTCCGGTCGCGCTGGCCCGCTCATATACACCATAACCTACGACTACAACTTCATCAAGTGCGGACTTATCGTCAGCCAGACTTAGGTCTAAAGCTCGCTCCTGAATAGGTTTGGCTAAAGGCGATACCGGCTCATTCAGTTGAACCTCGGGAGTCGGTTTTTCAGGTCGGTTTCTGTTGAAATTAAAACCGGCGTTCCCGTATTTCTGCTCCATGGTTTCATCCAGATGAATACGCAGTACCTTGCGGTCATCCGTATACGCGGCTACCACATAGGAGGTAACAGTGCCCGGCTTAAACTGAAAATTCCCTTCGGGATCTGTTTTAAACGTAAGTATTTTTTTACCCTGCTGATCGAGAACCAATATGTTTGCTGCTACAGGTTCTCCCCGGCTGTTTTCAATACGGCCGTATACAATATCCCTGCGCTCCGGATTATAGGTAAGTGCTTTTCCCAGTGGCACGGGGTTTTGGAGATAATCGCGCCAGCCGTGTGTAAGCATGATCAAATCAAGGGCATCAAATCGTTTGGGTTCTTTTTCATCAAAATAGAAAGCGGGCTCATGAATACGTCCGTTGAGTTCACTGCTCATCAACAAATAACTGTCTATACGATCCTGTTTATCATCGCCCAGGGTAAACAGGGCATTATCAACAACCGCCACCGA
Organism: Leeuwenhoekiella sp.; assembly: GCA_002708845.1. Taxonomy (GTDB): domain Bacteria; phylum Bacteroidota; class Bacteroidia; order Flavobacteriales; family Flavobacteriaceae; genus Leeuwenhoekiella. The sequence goes on along the minus strand of PAPI01000015.1, from coordinate 67,758 downwards.
AAGGTTGGTGCTCAGGGGCTTGCCCGCAGCATCTTTTGTAAGGATCTCCAGATTGACCGGTTCTCTGGGCAAATACTGCTCTTTATCGGGTTTTAATTGGATGTGCAGACCGTTTCGGGGATTGATAAACACCAGCCGTTCACTCAAAAACATTCCTAAGCGATCCTGTAATTGCAGTTTTACAATCCCCCGGGCATAATTAGTAATGGGAATGCTCAGGGAAGTTGTACCTTCTTCTACAACGATAGCTTTTGTATCCAAATCTTGCTGGTCTGCTGTTGTTAAAACGATTTGACCTTTAAATTTAGCCGTTGTATATACGTCGAAAATCAGGTTTTCGTGCTCCTGTTTTACCCTACTCAATTTGGCTCCCATAAGCTCCGTTTTCGGTAACTCATAAAGGGAATCAGACTCAAAAGGCTTTTTGACCTGTGCAAAATAACGCTTTCCTGTAGCAGGGTTTAAAAGTATACTCCCCATACCGTCATGGAAGCTGCTAAAAGGAACGACTGTCTTTCCGGTCTCATCTACAATACTGCCGCTTACATCTGCGGGTCTCCCAAAGGGATCAAGGGCTTTAAACGCCACCCGGTTGACACTCCCTAAGATCAGTTTTCCTCCTTCAGGCATAAATTGAAGATCCAGCTTATCAAGCAGTACCGGGACACTGCGGGAGATCGATTCTTCAACCCCCTGATGCGATGCCTTTACCACCACGACGGCATCCACAGTATTGAGGTCGTCAGGAAGCTTAAAGCCTATTTTCTGTTTCCCATCTGCGGGGGTTTGCAGCTTTTGCTCGGCCACAACCTGACCGTCCAGATATAAAGCGGCTACGAGATCTGCACCCGCCACAGGTTTATTGTTCAGATCTTCCAGCGTATAATCTGCACTTACCTTACTGCCTTTACCATAAGCTTCCCGATCAAATTCAAACTCAACCAGCAATTGAGGCACCACGACTTTTTGCACGGTGATTTCTTTCGTAAAAAAAGATTCCTCGCCCTGATTACGCATATACTGGCTGTAACTGCGTAGCGTATACCGGCCTCCAACCCATTCCTTCTTTAGTCGAAACTCGCCATACGCATAGCCCAGATTGAGGTAATAACGTTTGGTTTGTACCACATCACCCGATGGCGAAATCAACTCGGTTACTACCACATCACTTATAGCTGAAGGAATATTTGCTTCATCAACCGCATAGGTTTTAAACCAAATGGTTTCTCCCGGAAAATAAAACGGCCGGTCAGTATGGGTATACATCTTTTCGATCGTATGGTATTCCTGTGCTTTTACAGTCCTTGTTATCCCGAAGATTAGCAGTAAAACAAACAACCTGAAAATAGAATTATACTGAAGCATTAGATTTTAAAATTTAAATGAATACCCACTTCCGAAGCCAAAGGCATATTGAAATAATTGAGGGCATTTCCGGCAGAAGTCCCAAACAAGTTACTATACGGATTGGCACCCTTAAAACCGGCGCTATTCCATAAATTGTTGCCATACAGGCTCAGACTAAGCTCCTTGAATAGGTTACTGGTCTCCTGTTTAAGATCGTAAGTAAAGCTCAGGCTTTGTAAGTTGAGAAAACTCCCATCGGCAATAGCCGCTTCGGCGATCCCGGCATAGCCATAGCGCACCCAGCGATTGGAGGTTACCGGGGCATCGGTTGGGGCAAAAGCAACGGCTTGCGTGTTGGGTGTACCATCAGGAGCTAACCCGTCAAAAATATAATTGCTGATATTTTGATCCCGTGCAGACTCCTCTGAGGTTCCCAGATAGTTTAAAACCTGTTGGGTACCATTCCATACCTCACCTCCTTGTTGCCAGTCTAATTTAAACTTCAGCAGAAACTGTTTATAGCGCAGCGTATTACTCCATCCCAGATTAAAGTCAGGTATGGGATCTCCCAGAATCTGAGGTTCAGAATCCAGTATAGGAAACCCGTCAGCAGCTATAAGCCGGTTGCCCTGCTCGTCCCGTAAATAAGCAGAACCATACAATACGCCTACAGGTTTACCGGGTATTAAATTTTGGGAAATCTCTTCAAAACCGGCAATGGGTAATCTTCCGGCAAGAGATCTGCCTAAGCCAAGCACAAGAGGATTGTGTGTACTAAAGCTCAAAGCCGTGGTATACCTGAACTCCCTTTTGTCCGAATAGTGATAGGTATCCAGTTCTATACTTGCTTCAAATCCCGCATCGCGCAGGCTCGCAACATTATCAAGTTGCCAGCTGTTATTTTCATAAACAGGAAATATGGCGTTATCAGTCTTTGTACGGTAATAACTCAGATTAACCTGTACCTGAGACCACAACGAGGCTTCAAGGCTAAAATCGAAGCCGGTAATAGTCTCAAGTTTTAAAGCCGAATTATTAAACAAATCGGCATTGGTGGTGTACTGCTGACTTTCTGCGACCCGAAGATTAAGACTGTTGTACCCGTAATTGGAGTAATACAGCGAGAGATCCCCCACGTTGTTGCTGTAGGCTGCCGTAAAGTGGAGTTGCCTTAAAAAGTCGCTGTAAAATAGCCCTCCCAGATCTGCTTTTAAAATAAGATCGGGCAGCCACCACGCGCTTCCCTGCAAAGAACTGGTAAAAAACTTCTGCTGTAGATTAAGGCTCAAATTAAAATCGTAGAAATCGGCATCAGCTCTCAGAGAATTGAGCATTTGCACGGTTGACTTGGAAGGTTCTTCCTTACGCTTATTAGAAATGCTGCCTGTTTCCAGAAACTCAAAATCCAATACACTGTTGTCATATTGTAGGGTTGACGAAGGACTAAAATTTAAGAAATCGGTGATATACAGATTCGTCCAGGCTGCTTTTGCTTCGGTATTCAGGTTTTGGCTTTTAAAATCCTTTTGAGTACGCAAACCTGTTGCAAACCCGGCCGTACCGGGAGGGAGATTTACCTCCTGTGTTTCGCTGGCTCGGTCATAATGCGCTTTGAATGTCAGTTTAAATTTTTCACCGGAATAGCTACCGGTTCCCTGCAAACTCAGAGCATCCTGAGTAATTTGATTTTGATTGGTTTGCAATAACCAGTAGGGATTATTGTAATTGCCCGGGTTAAAGCTACGCTGCATACTATTATCAAACCGAATACCCTGAGTGTTTGAAAAAGTAGGCGGAGTAATCAGATTGCTGTAGTAAATCTGGTTGTGAAGGGCATTGAGGTTTGCATTTCCGGTACTTGAGTTACTGTAAGCTGCCTGTAGGGAATAATTAAACAACGAATTGATTTTTTGATACCCTAAATTAAAGCGGTTATAGATTTGCTTATCCTGATCAAAAAGATCCCGTTGCCTCCCATTGGCAAAATCGAAATGCAGTTTGTGAATATCGTAGTAAATACCTAATTGTACAGACGTAGCGGTATTAAAGCCGGTATTGAAAATCGAGTTTGAATAAGGCCTGACGGGCATTCCGGAACCCTCACCTGCAGCAACCGGTCTGCCGTTGCGATCGTAGAGATAGGTACTTTCATCATATTCAAGCGTGCTGAGTAAAGGCCCGTAACTGAAAAGTTCACCCGTCTCCGGCCCCCTGTAAGTCAGACTGCCATCAACCGAGCGCCCCTGGGCATAACGATTTTGGGTTTGCGGCAGGTTACGATCGGGCACATATTGTAACCCGGAACGCTGACTCACCCCTATTTCAAAAAAAGCATCATCTGCAAAGGTTATCAGCTTTACCACACTATCGCGGGTACTAATAGCTTTGATGCGATTGACATTTAAATACTTCCGGTTAACGGTGTAGGTTAATGAAGAGGAATTCAAATCGGGAATCCCGTGAAAAGAGGGATTGTTTTGCCTGATAGCCTGCTCATACGCGCTACTCCTAATGGGTTGTACAGCCTTTCTAAGTTGGTTTAGTTTAACATCACCGGTATTAAACATGGCCGGGGTCACCAGTACTTCGCGCGTAGCATAACCCACGTAGGTAATGACAAGCGTATCCCCGACCTCACAGGGAATCGCATAGACGCCATCAAAATCGGTTTGTACTCCTCTGGGGGTTCCTTTCACCTGTACATTTGCGCCAGGCAAGGGTAAACCCTCATCATCCAGAAGTGTTCCTTTGAGCACCCCCTCCTGTGCATTACCCGATGCAGCCACCAGCAGCAACAGGCTAAGCAGGTATTTTAAATATATCATGGAATGAGCTTACAGACTCTAGGGAAGGTCTTAAAGATGAAAAAATAGTAAAAAATATTAACATCCCTAGCTAAATAGGAAGCATTCGTATGAGATTATAGACTAAACTTTACCTTCAGACGATTACTGGTTTCACGTAGACTTGGGGGAGACGGTCGTATTTACAAAAACCACTTTACGCTGAAAAGGTAAAAACCTTGAATAGGCACCACTGCCAACAGCGACTGCCTACTCACTTCTAAAGTCTCACTTCTCACTTGTAACCAGAATGATTCAAGCTTGCGATTTCTCTGTTCTCTGTTCTCTGTTCTCTGTTCTCTGTTCTCTGTTCTCAAATAGTAAATTTAGAATCCGAATTACTACCCACTGCAACTGCCCACTAATTAAGGATCCTCCTCCTCCAGTATTTGATAGCGCTTTAAGCTATACCCCAACTCTCCCTGAGGGGAAACAGCTTCGATATAAAGCAACATTGTCCCGGTATTATCGGGGTTATAAAACTCAACAGCTGCTTTGCCGTTTTCGTCGATTTGCAGATCTGGTTCCCAATACAGGGTGCTCCTTAAATCCGGTTCAGACCGGTTCAAATCCTGCTGCGTCTCGTATTTCGGCGTATAAAAGGCTTCCGGTTCTGAAAATACCTGTACCCGTTCCTTAAGTATACCCTTGGGGCGTTCGGCAGCAAACAGACCGTTGCCGCCATAGGTATAAATCGCGATTACGTGACCCCAGGGAGGGGCCTCCAGCGGACTCGCATTGGGATAGGCTTCCAGATACAGGCTGGAAAAGTTTTTTGCCATTTCAATAATTTCAAAGCTTTCTACCTCGCTAACCGGCAAGTTGGGAATCAAATCATAATTATAGCCTAAAACAGGTTTACCGTCTACCAGTACCAGAGTCGTATCTGAAAGACTCACCTCTGCCCGAAGCACACCCGCTTTTCTAACAATACGTATCTTATCCGGAAAATTGAAGAGCAATACACTGTAGAGACCATATGACCATTTTTCCTCTTTGTCCTGTATGGCCTTGCCATCTATGACTTCATCGGGCATTCCATATTTATCGGCCACTTCCTGACGCTTCGGCGTCATTTTATAACTGTTTACCAAAACTTCATCCAGCGCGATATCCTCGCCTCCAAAGGGTATGGCCTCGCGTAGTATACGCTGCTTATCGATCTTTTGAAGGGCGGCCTCTACAATAGTGGTGTCTGCAATCACAAATTCCTGCTGCTGTTGCACCCGTATTTCTGGCTTTTTGGTTTGTTTTAAATTCAGGTTGTAATCTTTGTTTTTTCCTTTCTCACTGGTGGTTTGCAGCACCATATTTTGATAGCCTCCACTCAGGTTATCCAGATTAAAATTAAAGCGGCCCAGACTATCACTGTGTTGTTCCTGAAACAGGATATCATCGCCAAAACTCATCAGGGTAAGTTTTATATCATCCCGGCGCTTGTTTTTGTTAAAGGCTGCGCTTACCGTACCGGAAAGCATTAATACAGGCTCCGGTAAAAATGTACGGGAAGTCACGGTGTGGTCATATTTGTAACGCGCCCACCCCTGTGTAAGCAACAGTTTATCAATATCGGCAGTGCGTATACGGTCGCCCTCAAAATAATACCCCGGTTGCTCGATGTGACCCCGCAATTCAGACTGTAGTAAAAAATAGGACAGGATATTTGTACGGTTTTCGGCCTGTCCACCCAGTTGCTTTTCATCCAGTACCAAAACCGAAGCATGGGCAGCCCGGGGATTCCCGGCAGTGTCTGTAACCTCTAGCTGCAGGTGCAATTCTTCCCGGGGAGCATAGACCTCCTGATCCTGGTTAGCAACAAGCTTCAGTTGTGCCATCCCAAAATCATTAAAATACAGGCGCCGCGCCAGCTGCACGTTCTGATTGTCAAAAAGCGAAATCTCTAGAATACCAAACGGAAGTTTAGCTCCCGGAAAAATTGCACTAAGTAATCCCTTATTCAGAGGTTCCCTTAAATTATAGTACGTCTTACCGCGACTGCTGAGCTGCAGCCGGATTGTATCATTGGGAATTTGATTGGACAACACCTGAACCTGCAATCCCGCTCCCATATTCCGAATACTAAGGGTACTCCCCGAAGCCTGAACTTTTGGTAACGGAATTTTTCTAATAGAACCATCCTGACGTTGTAGCTCTGCAAAATAATTTAGTGTATCGCTTTTTGAATTTAGGCGAAAACTGCCCATTCCCAGTACATTGCTTGTAAATGTAGTAAGCTCGGTTCCGTTTTGATCGGTAATCGTACCGGAAACCTGACGTCCCAGACCGTCATAACCTACCGCTTTAAAGCCCACCAGTGCTGGAATACCTGCAATCAAATCTCCACCTTCCGGAAAAAATTGTAGATCGATTTTTGAAGTATCTAGCGCAATGGTTTGGTACTGTTTTTTACCGGAATCAGTACGATAGCTGATGCTGAGCACATCGCTATCTGTTTCCAATGGATATTCAAGCACATAAAAGTCCCCTTCTTTCTGGCGAACGGCCAGCGTATCGTGCTTTCCGTCCAGATTGATAAAAACATCCAGCTTACCGCGATGCAGGCTATCAACCGATTTGGGGTCTAAACGGACAGTAAGGCTTTTGTCATCATTAGTGTTTTTTTGGGTAATCTGTAAGGGGCGTGTGGCTCGCGATACCTGTCCCTGCGGACTGAAAATGGGGATGGTTTTTTGAAAGATAAAATCGGATTCAAAATTCTGATTCCAACGGGTATAAGCCCGCAGAAAATAGGTTCCTTCAGCAAGTTCAGGATCTAAAGTGATGCTTCCGGCACCGATTCCATCTTGCAGTTTGATGAGCTGGGAGACTACCTCTTCGCGATCGGGACCGATCAATTCTACATGAAGTACACCACTCGATTTAGAAAGTATATGATTGGGACCCAACAAAACAATGGCCTTAAACCAGATTTGATTTCCCGAGGTGTAAACATCAGCATCGGTTTGCAGGTAAATCTTTTCGGCATACTGCAGTTGATTGAGCTGTGCATGTACAGGCTCAAAGCACCCCAGGACCCCAATCCAAAGCACAACCAGACACCAATACTGCTGAAGAAATTTTATCATATTCTGATTTGATTCCGGTAGGGGTTCTGTAAATGTATAAAAACAGATACAAATGCTGTTACTCAACATTTTGGGCAACATCCGGACCGCTCAAACTATGGATTCATATAAAAAATACTTCTATCTGGAATTTTAAATTCATTCCACAGGTAACGCGTCCCTGATTTCCTATTTCGTATTCATCCAACTGGATTCAAAATGATTCAATCTCAGGAAAATTGCAGCTAAGAATACACTTCAAATGAATCTGAAGTAAGTTCTCAATGCTTTATTTTCCAGGGAAAGCACTGCAGACTGCATATTGAGACTAAATACCGATTACTGATTTTGTATTTCTTATTTCGCTTACAACCAACCTTAAGCTGCAACACGCAATTCAGGAACTCCGGCATAAATCGCTAAAGCTGGTTCAGCAACAGGTCTTGAAGCTTGCATAAGGCCAGGCATCGTGTAAGTTAACCAAATCTGGGCGAGTTTTCCTGGGATTTCGATGGCGTCTTTCATACCCAATCGGGAGTCGTCTACGTGCACCCAACGCATCAGCGGTTGCTCGATGATTTGCTTTAGAGTCTGTTCTTTACCCAAATAGGTTTTCAGTCTTAAAAAGATTTCGACATCAAAAAGCCATTTGCTTACAAAACCCTGCTCATAAAGCACCGGAATAATATCACGGGTAAATACTTTGGCCCCACACTGCGTGTCTCTGATAGGTAAGCCTAAAATGAGCAGGATAAACTGCTTGATAAAGTTGGAAAAAAGGCTGCGCATAAAATTACGCTCAATACCCCCACCGCCCGAATTTCGCGAACCAAAAACCATAGACACGCGCTCGCGCTTAAGAGTAGTTACCAGATCTTTAAAATCCCGAAAATCGGTAGATAGATCGGCATCCATAAAACCTATGTAGGCAATTTCATCAAGCGTATATAAGTAGCGGGCACCGGCACGAACGGCAGTGGCTTTGCCTGAATTTTTCTTGACGTCTACAATACTGATTCCTGAAGGTGCCTGAGCACGCATACGGTTCAATACATTTAGGGTGCGGTCTTTACTGCCATCGTTTACAAAACATAAATGATAGTCTTCGTGCTCCTGGGCAAAGCGTACAAACGCTTCCTGATTTAAACGTTTTTCTTCGTTGTAGCACGGAATGATGATACCTGTTTTCATCGTAGTAGATTTTTGGGTTTGTATTAATTACCGTACAAACATACCTGCGTCTCACGACGAAAAATGGAGTTTCTCTGTGACTGAACCGTTTCTGTAGACGGAAACCATTCGTCGACAGACGAACCAGTTATCGAATATCCTATCTTTACCCTAAGCAAAACAAAAAGCACCGAAACACGTGATGAAGGCAAATCAAACCAATAAATACCTGGTCACCGCAGTACTGCTGGGTATCATTGTGCACGGTACTTCCATCTTTTTTACGCTGGAACGTACCTACGACGCCCTCATACACCTCTTTTTTGCCAACCATTACGCGACCAGTTGGTTTGAACCCTGGAGCTACAGCTGGTACACCGGCTTTACCGTAATGGGCTATCCGCCGCTGGTACACCAGATCATTGGGGCACTTTCGCTCGTGGGCGGACTCAAATTTGGAATGTTTACCCTGGCTTTTGTAGGCATTGTCTTATTCATTACCGGAGTATACCGTTTTACGCTGGTGCTAATCCCCGATAAAAAAGTAGCCGGTTACGCCGCCATTCTTGCAGTATTCTCCTCCTCTTTTGTGGAAACCCTGCATATTTTTGGGCAACTGCCCAGCATCATTGGCATTTCAGTACTGATGCACGCCCTGCCGGAAATCTACCTGTGGCTTAAAACCGCCCGCAAAAGGCATTTGTTTAAAGCCCTTGCCCTGCTTTCGGTCACCGTTACCTCACACCATGTCACGCCTATATTTGGGATGGTATTCTTTATTTTTCCCTTAATCGGAATGGTAATTATGGATGCCGCCCGCGAAAAGGTTTGCAGCAACCGGGAGGTTACCCTCGTCCTATTTATTAAAACGCTGTGGAGTCATCTTAAACGTATCATCATTTTTGGTGCTTCGTCGCTAGTACTGATCGTAGTCTGCATCCTTCCGTATTGGATCAACACCAAAAAAAACCCAATTACCCAGGTGCCCATCCCACACGGTTCGCGGGATAATTTTTTGGAAGTAACCTCATCCGGACTCGCATTTTTCATCATTCCCTGGGGAATTTTACTGTTGCTCCTACCCTACTTCTTTTACCGCTATTACAGCAAACGCCTGTTGTTTTTTGGCATCAGCTTTACCCTCTTATTGATATTGGGAACCGGAGGTACCACGCCCATTCCGTTGAAAATTTTGGGCGAAAATGCCTTTAACATCCTAACGCTAGACCGCTTTACGCTTTGGGCATCTATTATGGCTCTTCCTGCTTTTGGAGAATTCTGCTACCGTTTTGTAGAAGGCGATTACAAACAATACCTGCAGTCTAAATGGGGTTCCCTTTTGCATCGGGTATCGGGTGGCTTTTTGGCCGGTGTATTTATCGCTATCGCCATTTTTACGGTTACCCTGGGTAAATTCAGACCCAGCCAGCCAGCGACTTTAAATATGCTGCCTATTGTAAACTTCCTCAATCAGGACAACCACGATAAATGGCGCTATTTACCTTTGGGCTTTGGCGATCAAATGTCCTGGCTTTCGGCCCTTACCCCCGCTACCACGGTTGACGGAGATTACCATTCGGCACGCCGCCTGCCCGAACTCACTTCCCGCGCGGTAGAACGTCTTGAAAATTCCAAGTATCGCGGAATAGAAGGCATCGGCTCCCTACAACAGTTTCTTACGGTTCCCGAAAAATACCATTTGAAGTACGTGTTTTCAAACGATAAGTTCTACGATCCGTTGCTGTATTTTACAGGCTGGCACCGCCTTAGCGTTCTCGAAAACGGGATTCAGGTTTGGGAAAAATCAGGCATAGAACCCCTGCCCAGCTTTATTCCTAAAGAAGATGTAGCCTTATTTTTAAAATTGATGTGGGGCACCATTCCTTTTTTGACCGTGATTATAGCCTTGCTGCTCCACCTCAAATCCATGTGGACGCGCTCCTTTAAAAAAGGTAACGAACAAAGAGCGGTCTATTTAAATTTTGTCCCCTCCAGACAGCGTATATCGGGATTACTGTACCGAATTTCTCTGGTTTGGGTTCTGCTGATGACCGGTTTCTTTTGCTTTGGGATGTACCTGTTTTATATCAAAAGTGAAGAGCAGCTCAGTCCTACAAATGCCGTGTTGGCCTATTACGATGCGATGGATTTTAAAGAGTTTGAGCGGGCACATTCCTATATCGATCCGCAAAGCGGAAAAAGCATCGCCCAGTTTATGCTTGAAATTTCGGTATCAGACGGTTTGCTGAGTTCGTATGCCAAGCTCGACCGCATTGATGTCGAATTGCTTTCCACGACCGACTCAACAGCCTATGCCGTTGCCCGTTCGGAATGGGTCACTCCGCTCAAAATCATCAATACCATAGACAGCCTCCAACTGGTAAAACGCAAAGGCGATTGGTTTTTAAGAGCCGATACGGTTGATCCCGATATTCCGCCAGACCAATTGCTTACTGAAAATACCACCGCCTGGTACAACCACGGTAAACGCAAGATAACTTCAGAGCAAACCTATCACGAAGACATCCTGAAGCAACCTGTGGTCGAGGTACTTTCGGCCCAACTCGTTCAGCGTGATAGCTTGTTTTATATAGTAGGTGAAATTCAGAATGTAGACAACATTCCCGCAGATATCTCGGTCACCGGAGCCCTGTACGATGCTCAAAACCGGGAGGAGGCACGCTACAACGCGCAAGATCTGGTAAAACACAAGCTGTTGCCCAAAGAAACCACGCCCTTCCGCATTGATTTTGTTCCCATTCCGGGAGATTCCCTGCCTCAAGCAGTTGAGAGTTTTGAGGTTCAGGTAAAAGCCAATGTCGCCACAACCGATTTGTATCAGGCCATTTCCCCGGCCAAGCTGCAGCAGGAAGGGACGCAACTCACCGGTTTCCTCTTCAACCCCACCACCGAAGCGGCAACCATTCCGCAGTTACTCACCTCCTATTACAACCGGGAGCAGCAATTGGTTTGGGTTGATGCTACCTATGTGGACGAAAGCGTGCGGCAGCAGCGCAAACAGCCTTTTGAAATCACTCTATATACCGGCGTATGGCCTCAGATTTGTGCTTCAGGTCTGAGTACGGTTTCGGTAAACGGACTGCCCAATCAAAGTATTTCCGATAAAATTGTACCCTACCGAAACGATTTTGGCAAAGCCGAAGAACTCATCGAAATAAACGGGATGCCCTATCAATATCTGAGCATCACGCCAAATGCGTATATTGGAAATCCACGATGAAAACCACACACACATACCGCATTGGTTTAGCCTTGCTCATTCTGGGTCTTTTTTGGGTTGCCCGGGGGACCCAATCTGCTGATCAGAACCAAAAACAGCAGGCTTTAAAACTCGAAATTCCCGGTTCACAAACAGTCACGCCCCAAGGCATATCCGTTCGGATTTCGGAATACGAACTTCCGCTTAAGGATTCCATTTGCCTTATTGCATCAGGCACCTATGGTACCACCGTTTTAAAACCCGAGCTTACTAATGATGTTCCCGTTTTCCAGATTCCACCTGAATTGACCAAACACGCCGGGGTAATCTCCTGGCAATTACAGGAAGGAAGCCGCACGATTCAGCAAGGCCGTTTTGATCTGCAGGCTGATACGACCCAATTGGGCGAACTCGAAAATTACCTGGGACCGCGAAGCATTGTTGCCAGCGAGCGCGATTATACCATGTTAGTGAGTCTGCCAACCGATTACCTCGACAACCTGCTGCCCAACGGGACACCATTGTTCATCAAACATCAGTTTCGGGATGCGATTACGACGACCCCGGCCACAATTGATAAAGGCTTTGCCTGGAAAAACATCTCCGCACCCCTGCAAACCGGTAGGATCACCACCGCCAGTGTTTTGGGCAACAGTGCCTCGCGCGAACTCGTCGCGGATGTGTATCCCGATCTGGCAGAAAACTTCAACCTCAGCATAGATCATCTGCATCCCTATGCAGACGGTAATGCGCTGCTCACCTTCAAAACCGATCAGATCAGAGATGGCCACGGCAATGTGATTACCGATGGAACTCTGGTTTATTTTTATATGAAAGACGACCGCGGCTACCGCTGGAAAACTGCGGCACCCAGCCTCAACGGTTTTGCCTTTGCACCTGTGCTGCACCCGGAATTTCCCACCACCTGGACGGTTGAGGCAGTCGTCAAGGGGATCGCCCGCAGTGGTTCTGCCCAGGTCAGCTTTAAACCGGCGACTAACGAACTTCCGTTTTCTCTTAAAGACCGAAGCATTCAGGTAGGACCCATTACCAGTTATCTGGGACAGTTAATTCCTGATGGAGTTCGTGTCGAAATCCAAATTGGTAACACAACTCAAATCCTCAAAACCAAAGACGGCAGAGCTTCTTTTGACCTCAATCCGGAAAAATTTGCCGCAGGAGAATACCGCGTTATCGTAAAAGCTTTAGGTTTAACTACCCAAAAAACCATCGTGCTGCAGTGAACCGTAACAAAACCATACTAAGAGCTGCCATTCTGCTCATTTTTGTGCTGGTCAACGCCGGGATTCTCTATGGCATCAGCCAGATCATTGCCTACCTCAACACGGGTGCAGATAAATCAACGATGCTTCATCTCGATGCCAAACGTGGGGATTATTACCTGCCCGATGTAATCTGGGAATCTGTTGAAAACCCCGGCAGACCCCTGGAACCCGCAAACCAAACCCGGCTCGAACAGGATTATCTGGATGCCTGGTATGTGCGCAACAATGCGCTGTTTAAGGGTGACGAGACCGGTATAAACGATCACTATACCTCAAGCGCCCGCGTCAAGCTTAAAGACTTGATCGCCCTTAACCAGACCAACGGAATCAAAGTAGAATCCACCACACTGACCCACCACCCCAGTCTGGAGTTTTACAGTGCAGACGGCAAGCTGGCGGTGCTTACTGACCGTGATGTAAGCGGGATCGAAAAAATCTATACTAACAACAAACTCATTACAACCCACAGATTTAATGCAGATTACCGGGTGGTACTCCTGCTCGAAGACGGCTTTTGGCGCATCCGGCATTTAGAAAAGCTGGAGGCCCGGCAGGATTCGGTTGTAGCTGATCCAATTCAAATGAAGGCGGAAGTTTTAGAAGGCATCAACTACTATCCGCAGGACAGTCCGTGGGATACTTTTGGTGAAAACTTTGATCCTTCAGTCCTTGCTGAAGATTTTAAACTGGTGACCGACTTAAAATTGAATTGCATTCGCGTATTTGTGGGCTATGAAGATTTTGGCAAAACAAACCTAAATCCTGCAAAGTTGGAGAAGCTCACTCGGCTCTTAGATGAGGCAGATAAAGCAGGGCTAAAAGTGATGGTGACGCTTTTTGATTTCTATGGAAATTACAACCTCAACGACTATACGCTGACCAACAAACACCTAAGCGGCATTGTAAATCATCTGAAAGAGCATCCGGCCCTGTGGGGTTGGGACTTGAAAAACGAACCCGATCTGGATTTTGAATCCCGGGGCAAAGAAGAGGTTCTGCTTTGGCTTCGCCAAAGCATTCAGAAATTAAAAGAGCTTGACGCCGAACATCCGATAACTATTGGCTGGTCGACACCCGAAGCAGCTATCCTCCTCGAAAATGAGGTAGATGTGGTTTCGTATCACTATTACCGGGATCTTGAGGACCTTGCTGAAGCCCACCAAAACCTGAAACAGCAAACCTCAAAGCCTGTTGTACTTCAGGAAATAGGCTACTCCTCCTACTCCGGAATCTGGAATGGCTTCGGTATTGGTGCAAAAAGTCAGGATGATTTTTACACCGAATTTATGCAAATAAAAAGGAGAGACAGCATAAACTATCTCTCCTGGACGCTCTTCGACTTTAGGGATGTCCCAGAGCGTGTTGCCGGTAGGCTTCCCTGGCGTAAAAACAAGCAGGGCTATTTTGGTATTATTGATCAAAATGGGGTGAAAGACCCGGCTTATTATACGATCAGAGACCGCTGATTAGGCCGCCACTAGTTCTTCTGAACGGCTTTCTATTTCTATTTGTTTAAATGCATCCAGATAGCATTGCGCGATCACCGACATAGGCAGAGCATTGGCCGCTTCAAAATTGGCTTTAGCCAGCTCCGTACGATAAGCCGTGTTTACAACCAGCTTTGCGATAGCCTGCGCCAGACTTGTTGGGTTTTCAGGCTCAAAAAACTCCCCGCGGTAGCCTTCCTCTTTAACTAAGAGTGCAAGGTCTCCCAGATCAGGCATCACAACGGCTTTACCATAACTTCCGGCCTGGTGTAGTACGCCGCTGCTGCCGGTTGTTGAAGTGTAGGGGAACACCACCATTGCGCTTTCGGTAAAAATGCGGGGTACATCTTCTTCTGCTACATATCCGGTAAACTGAATATTAGGCAGGTGCGCATACTTAGCCTGTACTCCGGCCAGATAGCCCAAAGTATTCGGGTTGTCGGTACCGGCGATAACCACTTCCAGTTCCTTCCCGGTAATTTTACGGGCCTGCTCTACCGCTTCAATAAGCACTTCTACTTTTTTATAGGTACCAAATTTTCCAAAAGTCATAATCTTCATAGGGCCTTCGGGTATCTCAAAAGTGGGTTCTTCGGCGAGTTCAAAAGTGCCGTGCGGGATTAACATACAGTTTTTGGCCTTGTACTTTTCTTCGAGCAAGGTGACGTAGTTGCCAATAGTAAGGGCAACTTTATCGGCCTTAAGCACCACGCGGGTAAGTACAGAACCGATTAGGTTAAAGATTTTGATCTTCAGTTTATTGGAGGTAAATCCGGCCTGGTTCAGGTCTACAGCTTCCATAATGTTGTGCAGTAAAACAATGGTTTTCATCCCCATCAGTTTGCTAAAAAACGGAGCGAATAAGCCCAATGCTGCCGGAATCTTTTGATCCCCAAACTTCATAAACTGAAGGTTATACAGTACGGCATCGGGTTTCAGAGCTTTGAGGGTTTTAGTGATGGTCAATACGTTGCGGTAGCTGTTAAACTTCCAGCAGTTGATGACTTTTACGCTGCAGCCTTCCTCTTCAAAACGAATGTCGGCCTCGTCAGCTTCCACATCGGTTAACAGGACGATTTCGCTTACTTCTTCAAGCTGGCGGAAATGTTTTACTAAATGGTAAGCATATTCATTAAGGGTTACTTTGCTGGGAGGATAGGCGGTTACGATTGCTAATTTCATAATCAAAGGTTTTAAGATTTGGAGTACTTTTTTATACAGGACAAAAATGGTTTAGAAAAACAAGAGTTTTTGCCGAAGCACGCTGGTTTGAACTTTGGTGTCGACGAATGGTAGTTATCTTACGACGAGGTTTTTTTCAGTTTTAAGGTATGCAACACAAAATAAGTGAGTTGCGCGCCCAGTAAGAGTCCCATTGCAATCACCTGAGCGATGACCACTTCAAGCAAACTTCCGTGAAAGAATACGATAAGCAGCACCTGCACCACTCCAAAAATACCCGCCAGGGCAACCGGCTTGTAATGATCAAGCGATAAAAAGTAATAAGCAAAAACGTTAGACAGCGCAAAAAGCGAGGTCGCCAGCGCATACCAACCCAGCAAAGGCGATACGGCGAGATAGGCACTGCCAAACAACAGGCGTACTGAAAACCCGGGAAACAAAAAGGTAAAGGCAGTAATAGACAAGGACAACAAACCAATGTATCCCAGATAGTTCTTTAATACCGGTAACGGATTCTGACCTTCCTTACGCAATTGCACCACTTTGGGCAAAAGGATCATCACAAACATCCAGGTCACAAAATACACCACACGACCAATGAGTGCTAGCGAAGCGTACAACCCGGCATCATAAGCTTCAAAATAATGCTTAACCAGAAGGATGTCGCTGTTATTGCAGATGATCTGAGTGAGTTCATAGGTAGCGGTAAGCGCAAAAAACTTCAGGATTTGTCGATACTGTTCCGGAGGGATTTCCGTTTGGGATACAGAAGTGCCTGTATTCTTTTTATACGGAAACATACCCGCAATAAATGAGATGCCTATAGCTATGGAAACCGCATAGGACGCCTCGACTTTAAAGAACAATAACAAGCTGAAGGTCAAAACAAGACGCACCAGCATTTCCAGTTGGTAGGTAACCGAAAGTTTGACAAAAAGCTGATTACCCTGCAGGTTGCCCCGGTTAACACTCATCACAAAGTATAAGGGTATGGCCAGGCCAAAAATCACAAACATAGTTGGCGAAGCAGTATTAAAAAGTTGTTGTAAAGCCGAAGCGCTCAACACACACAACACCCCCAGACCTATTCCCGCGGCTGTCGCATAACGCAGGGCACTGGCAATAAAAATCTGTCGTGCGGCGGGTTCAAACCCGGCAGTAAATTTGGCTACTGCCAACTGAAAGGTCATCGCGACAAAGGACAAAACCAGTAACATGGTAATGAGTATGGCAGCATCGGCAAATGCAGCCGGACCCAGTACCCGGCCCAGAATCAGGTTGTAAGCATAGTTACCTCCATTGACCACAAAGGCACTGGCCATAAAGATTTGCTCGGGGGTGAGGAGTTTAGGCAGGCGTTTTGTTAGCGTAAGCATAAGAATAGGTGTTAGCAGGTTACTAATGAAATGACACGGGTCTCCGCTTTGCGGTGTACCACACGTAAGAAGTTTTGCGTGACGGGGCGGTAAACATTATGCACCACTTTTAATTTAGGTTCAGAGCTCATAGAAATAAGTCGCATAGTCTTTGGGTTTTTGTTGGTACAAAGATGTTGCGGGATTGAAAGGCATACCTGCAAATTTCGTTTAGCGGGAGTCTGCTGTAGACGAATGGTATTTAATCGGCTTTGAAATGCAGTTAATCGATTTAGTCGGGAGTGTTTCGGGTGCAGGGCTTGTTGTTCGGTGACCGGTGTTCGTTATTATATGTTCTCTATTCTCTTCTCTTTGTTCTTTATTCATTCCCGTAGTTACATCTTACATCTCACTTCTCACTTCTCACCTCTCACTTCTCATTTCTCACGTTCAACTGCCTCCTACTTCCTTCAAATACCAAAAAGTATCGACGAGTTGCAATGAACTACAGATTGAATCTGTACGAACTGCTTCTAACTTGCATCCATAAAATAACGACGATGAAAAAACTGGTTCTTTTTATTAGTATATGTTTCGCCAATTGGGCTTATGCTCAGGAAATGACTTCCGGATTTAATTTGCTGGAAGAAGGCAAATACGTGAAGGCCAAACTCTTTTTTAAAGACATCCTGGAAGAATATCCCACCAACAAGACTGCCCGCCTGTGCTACGGAAGAGCTTTAGGATTAAGCGGGGCGACGGCTGAAGCCACTGCCCTGTTTACCCAATTGCAAACCGAATACCCCGGGGATTTTGAAATCGCCCTCAACTATGCCGAATCGTTGTTATGGGGCGAAAACTTCAACGAAGCCAAAACGGTTTACGAAGATCTGGTAAAGACAGACAGCACCAGCTTTTCGGCGGTTTTGGGTTATGCCAATACCTTATCCAATCTTAAAGAATATGACAAGGCACTGCAACGTGTTAATCAGGCGCTGAGCATTCAGCCGGGTAATCCCAACGCGCTGGTTTCCCGTAAATACATACGTCTGGGCAGAGCCAACCAGTTAAGCAGTGAAGCCGACTTTACTAATGCCCTCGCTTTGCTTGACGAAAACCTTAAGGATTTTGAAGCAGATGCACTCAGCTTACAGGTTTTGGCTAATACCCACATTGCCCAGAAAAACTACGATGCAGCCTTTACAACTTATGGTCGTATGTCTGATTCGGTTGCGGTTTTAACCGGGCAATCCCTGGTTGCACATCTGGACGGAGCAGAACAAAAAGCATTGGAGCTGGCACAACAAGCAAAAGCCTTCAGCCCGAAAGACTCCCTACAAAGCATACAGGCCAGTGAGCGTTATGTACAGGCGCTGATCTGGAATCAAAAGTTCAAAACCGCACGTAAAACCTTAGACAGCCTGGATCAGGTTTATGGCAATGCCCCGCGTATTCTAGCTTTAAAAGCAAGTCTGGGGATGTATACCGGAACCTTTAAAACCAGTATTGCGCATTATCAGTCCATTTTAGAGCAGGATTCCACCTCCTTTGACGGAAACCTGGGTATCGCAAACGCCTACCGGGCTCAGGGTAACCTTGACAAAGCCCATGCTTTCGCCCAAAAAACTACCGAATATTATGAAGGTCAAAAAGATGCGCTGGGCTTAATGCAAACCCTTTCCGGCAGTCTTGCTCCTCAGGTTATGCCACGTGCGGCCTACACCCGGGATAATGGAGGTAACCGCGCTTATGCTACAGGATTAAGCGTTCTGTTCCCGGTGTCCTACCGCTTTCGTACGCAAATCAATTACGACTACCGCAAAACGGCTAATGCCGATGTAAATGCACAGGCATCGAACAGCAGTTTTAATTTTGGCGTTCAATACCGCATTTATAACAACACCTGGATTGAAGCTAACCTGGGAGTCCTTAAGGCTGAAGCCGATGTCAACAGCTATACCGACGTGAACGGATCGGTGGTATTGAAAGCCCGTCCCCTGCCCCTTCAATATTTAGAATTGGGTTACAGTCGGGAACTGCAAAACTTTAACGCCACCCTGATTGATCAAAAGATCTTTATGAATAACTACAAGCTCAATTACAATATGGGAACGAATATAAATCTCGGCTGGTACACCGGGCTTATGTTTACCCCACAAACTGATGGCAACCAGCGTAAGCTGTTGTTTACCTCAATCTATTACACCTTTACCAAGGCGCCAGCCTTAAAAGGGGGAATCAACTATCAATATGTCGGTTTTAAAGACCAGGTGCCTACGCTGTATTTTAGTCCGTCGAGCTATCAGGCGGTGGAGCTTTTTGCAGATTTAAATGGAAGTATTAAAAACTGGCAGTATGCGGCCAATGCAGCAGGTGGATATCAGTTTGTTGAAAAAGACAAAGCTTCTACGCTATTCAGACTCGAAGCCAGCATCAACCACACCCTATCTGATCGTCTGGATGCAGGGTTTTACGCGAAGTACAGCAACGTGGCCTCAGCAACAGCAGCAGGTTTTGAGTTCACCGAAATAGGTTTAAAACTGAGATGGCAGTTCTTAGCAAAGCCGGTGTTTAAACTTTAGATTTTTTAAAGTAGATTGAGACGCTTCATCAATTCAGGCCGATTAGACCGGCTGATGGGGATCACGTCACGGGCGATGAGCACACTGTTATCTTCAATATCAATAATCTTCTTGATGTTGATGATATACGAGCGATGCACTTTTACAAATAAATGATCCGGTAATTTCTCTTCTATTTTCTTAAGTGTTGAATGCACCGTGTAGTTCTTTTGCTCGGTCTTAATCAGAATGTAATCGCCTTTAGCTTCAATCAAAAAGATTTTATCAAATTCGATTTTAATTAGACGGCGGTCAATATTTACATACATTTCCTTTTCTGTGGAAGCTTCCGGATTTGCTGGGGTTTCTTTAGGTGTCACGGGTGCAGCAGCAGCCGGTGCACTTTCAAGCCGTTGTAATGCTTTGATAAACCGTGGCAAGGTAATGGGTTTTACCAGATAATCAACGATACAATCGTATTCGAAAGCTTCAATGGCAAAATTACGGTCTGAGGTGGTAAGTATCACTTTAGGCGGATTAGCCAGCGTATCTAAAAAGTCAAAGCCGGTAAAATCGGGCATATGAATGTCGAGAAAGATAAAATCGACTTCATTCTTGTTCAAAAATTTAATCGCCTGAAGGGCGTTGGGAAATTCATCAATTACCGTAACATCATCAACCTGACTGCACAGGTGTGATACGATCATTCGCGAAGCGGCTTCATCATCTACAATAATACAGTTCACAATCTGAAATTTGAGGTACTACAGCAAATTACAAATTATAAGTCACTTACAAAATCAGAAAGTCGTTTAAGCTCCCGTTCAAAGGCGATTTGTGAGTTTTTGGAACCGGTCTTAAGTTCTTCTTCGTAACGAATGGCGATTTCGTATGCCTCGTCCATACTGGCAATTCCCAGTTTATGCTTCATTTTATGCACACTCTCTGCGGCAGATTTCCACTCCTCCTGCTCTATATATCGGCGGTAAAGCTCCACCTCCAAAGGAAGTTCGGTTTTCAGGATGGCGATAAACTCACTGCGGAAACGTTCATCGTCTGCAGCCAAATTATCAATATAGGAAAGGTTAGGGCTTTTCATAGTTATTTTTCGGTTTGTGGTAGTGTGAAATAAAAAGTGGTGCCTTTGCCCGGCTCACTGTCCAGCCAAATACTTCCACCATAAAAGTTTACAATCTTTTTGACAATAGATAGTCCTATCCCGGTCGTGGCAGAATCATGCTCCAGTTTCTGAAAGACTTTAAAGATTTTATCGAAGTAATTGGAATCAATACCCTTTCCGGTATCGCTTATTTCAAATTGATGGCCTTTATCAAGTTCCCGACTTACTACTTTGATCTTTCCGGAGGGTTGCTCAATACTGGTTACCGCATTACAAATCAGGTTTTGAAACACCTGCTGAATCTTAAATCGATCGGCCGTGATTACCGGTAACCGGTGCACCTGCACATCTATACCTTCGGGAATTTGAATCCCATCCAGAATATCCGGAAGCAGCACATTCAAATCGATCTTACTTTCGGTACCACTATCCCTGCCTATAGTCGAGTAATGCAGGATTCCGCCGATGAGTGCATCCATTTTTCCCAGATGTGTTTTAATCAGGTCCATTTGCTGCAGTCCGTTTTCATCCAACACATCTGCATAATCTTCCCGGAGCCAGGAAACCAGCGCGTCTATATTGCGTAAGGGCGATTTGAGATCGTGAGATACAATATGAGCATAATCGCTCAGCTCCTGATTTTGCTGCTCGAGTTCCTGCAGCAGACCTTCCTGTCTTTGGGTAAGGGCTATAAGCTCTTCGGCCTGTTGGCTGATGTAATCAGAGAGGTTTTTCCCATCCTGCAAGGGAGCGCCGGTCGGGGGAGCCACGCGGTTTACGACCTCTTCAAACCGACTTAGGAGTGCCCGCTGCTTTTCGGCTTCCTGTCGTAAAGAAACGTTGACTTCGTAGAGTTCGTCTGAACTGAGCTTCATCGCCCGCTGGGTCATCTTAAACTGATCCTCGAGGTTGTCATACGAAGCGCTAACAGCCTGCAAAAAAGCCTGCAGATCCTCCCGCTCCTTAAGATCTTCAGGAAGGTATTTTCGCAATTGACGTTTCAGCAGCTCGTTCATATCATTCACTTATTAAAGTAATGGTCATCGTTTGATTATGTAGTTTGCAACTGCGTTCGCCGTAAAACGGAGCGATTTCTCCGTAGGAATACATCCCGCTGATAATTACTTCCTCGCCCAGTATTTCTCTGACTTCCTCGACCTCTTCCTCCACCCGCTGATTGAGCACCAGTTTACGCCCTATGCAGCTAATAAGCAAAGCCAACTGGGGTTTTGTCGTGCGTCCCTCGAGTGCCCGTAAGGCTGCCGTTTCTGATGCTACCGCCAAGCTGTCAATATTGGTCATCATTAGCTGTACCAATGCCTGCTCGGGTACATCGCCGGCAAGAATCATCGCATTTTGCTTTTCGTCAATCTGAAGAATGGTGCGTACAAAAGCCTGATTGTTTTCGGTACTGGTAACATTTAACGGATAAATCAGCGCAGATCCCGGCAGTTCTTTAGCCTTTTCGCCCAAATACATTCGATACAAATCAAGGGCTGGTTTACCGTCTATTTCATACAGTACATTGCCTTCAGAACGGGTAACCACGCGTTGCGGACCAAAAGGAATCCATCCGCCGTAAAGCGAGAAACTAGCTTCAAAGCTTTCACCGTAAAAACCAATTACCACAATTTCCCCGTCATCCGGTGGTTTATTATAACCGGCAAGCGTGCGTTCAAAACGCGCATCATCACCACACAAACCGCCGGTGATTAACACCTTGGGAGCAGCAGCCTGCATCCCTTTAGTCAATGCTGAACCGTTAACCGAACTGCCTTCTGAAACCACAAAAATGTGTTTGAGCCCGTTGGGATTGAGTTTGCTTACTACCTCGCGGCCGGCAAGTTCGCTGTTGTAGGCTACCGTACTTATATTGATGGTTTTTACTTCAAATAGGGCCCGTTCAAACTCGATAGCAGTGACACTCAGATGCTCATCGTTTACCGAATCGGCAATCAAATCACCGCTAGACGAACCAAAAACCAGATGCCCATCCGGGAAAAGCTTACGTATTTCTTCAAAAGTAGCAGCCTCTTCCAGCAAAAAACGGTTGCCAAATATTAAAACCAGAGGTTCTTTTAAATCTGACCTAGGCCCAACATAGTGCCAGGCCTCATCACGCTTTCGTTGTAGTTGTAGGGTTTTCATAAGCTATTTGACTAAGGTAAAGTAAAAAGTGGTTCCTTCGCCCGGTGTACTTTCCAGCCAAATCTTACCGTTATACAATTCCACAATTTTTTTGACTATCGATAATCCCACGCCGGTTGACTCTTTCCGCTTTTGCAAAGACTGAAAGATTTTAAAGATTTTGTCGTGATACTCAGGTGCAATGCCCACTCCATTATCACTCACTTTAAACAGATAGACATTTTGCTGCTCCTCCCAACTTATTTGCACCCAACCCGGATTTTTATCGCAATATGCAATTGCATTGCCGATGAGGTTTTGAAAAAGTTGCTGCAGCTTCACCCGGTCTGCCAATAGTACAGGAAGATTTTCGGGATACGTGAGTTTTATATGCTCTGGGATGTGGATCAGTGTTCTTATATCATCAAGCACCTGCTTAACCGGCACCTGCTCGCGTTTGCTATTTTCTATGCCCATGCTCGAGTAGTTGAGCACATCTGAAATAAGCTGCTCCATCTTCTCAAGAGTTTGGTCAATCAAACCAAAATTGGCGAAGGTTTGCTCATCAAAGCAATCTCTGTTGTCTTCCCTGATCCAATCTACCAAAGCGCTCAAACTGCGCAGGGGTGATTTCAAGTCATGAGAAACCACATGAGCGTATTCCTGCAATTCGTCGTTACTCTTCTCCAGTTTGCGAAGCAGGTTTTCTTTTTGAAGTTCCAGGTTTTTAAGATCAGTAATATCCAGATGAATACCTATGGAGCCTACCACCTTCCCGTTGATGTTGTAGTTAGGTGCACCACTGATAAGCCAGTGCCTTAATTCACCGTTTTTTCTACGCGCACGAATCTCATAGGAATTGGAAGCCCCATGCTGCCGGCTTTCATTCTCGGCATTAAGTTTATCGCGATCCCCGGGATAGAGTAAAATGTCCATTCCTTTTTCACCTAAAAGTTCAGCTTCGGTATAGCCCGACATTTCTTCAAGGCTTTGGTTAATCATTAGGATTTCATCATCATTGTTTACCTCAATAAGGCCCAGGTTCATATTGGCGATGATGTTGCTGTATTTTTGACGCTCGGCTTCAATACTCTCCCGGTATTTTCGGCGTAAAGTAACATCACGATACGTCCACAAATGCCCCTTATAGTACCCATCTTCATAAATGGGTATAAAATCACGCTCTAGCACGCGGCCATCGCGCATCGATAATTCGTCTGCAAGCACCTGCTCTTTATTGACCAGCAATTCATTAATTCGGCTTACAAAATCTTCCGGGTTTTCAAACAAATCTTTGCTTTGCTCAGCAGCCTGTTCACAGTTCTGACCCTGTAAGAGTTCTGGGGGAACCGGAATACTGAAGAAATCACAGAAACGCTTATTCGTGATCACGATATTTCGGTTTTCATCTTCCAAGAGCACGCCGCTTTCCAGATTGAGAATAAGGGTAGAAAGACGATTTTGAGAATCAATCAACTCCTGTTCACTTTGTTTTTGAAGGGTAATATCGCGTACAATTCCCTGCGCAGCCAAAGGTTTATTTGCAGGATCATAAATCACGCTGGCATTGATTTGCACACAACGAATCTCATCATTTGAACGGCGAATATTGATTTCAAAATTTGTAATTGCGCCAGTTGTAACAAGTTTTTCAAAACTTT
The DNA here is from genome assembly GCA_002708845.1 of Leeuwenhoekiella sp. Classification (GTDB taxonomy): domain Bacteria; phylum Bacteroidota; class Bacteroidia; order Flavobacteriales; family Flavobacteriaceae; genus Leeuwenhoekiella. Next base: position 43,334 of record PAPI01000015.1, on the reverse strand, counting down.
TACTTACCAAATGTTGATCCTCCTCAACAACCAGTTTATATAAGTTGATGTGATCCTCAACGGTATAACCTAAAAGCTCCTCGGCAACCGAATTCATTTTAATAGGAACCCCTTCCAGATTCATCATCACATAAGCATCGGCAATATTGCCAAAGACGCCCTGCAACTCAGAATGTGCCGTGTGTACGAGACTTTCGAGTTTCTGGTTGGTTTTTTTAAGCTCTTCTGATTTGTAATACAGCTCACGCGACTTTTCCTCCAGAATGCGTTCAGCTTCTTTGCGGGCAGCACGTTCACGGGCCAGAGCCCTTTCATATAGCTCCAGTTGTTTATTACTCATGAATGCGGATACTAAATTTCACTTCGGTACCATCTTCTTTGATCTTTTCTACCAGAATTTCTGCCTGCTGACCAAAATGCGCCAGGGTACGCTGCTTGAGTCCCTTACCAAAAGCGTACATCGCCCTGCTGGAGCGGTACACTAAAGTAAGCTTATCGGTGTCTTTTTCCAGGACGCGAAAAACAGGTAATTCGGCATCCGGATATATTTTGCGTACCTCAACGTGTATGTGGCTTTCTATAGAAGCCAGCAAATCTAATGGATCTGTATACTGAGCTATAAAACCAGGATAACTTTTTAAAACCACACCAAAGAAATGCTCACCGTAAACTTCGAGCAGGGAATCAATGGGTGTTCCGGTTTGTTCGCTGAGTTCTACAAGCAGACTCAACATTTCCGAAAATTGATACGTCCCCACAGAAGTGTACACTCCGCCGGAAGGTAAATCTGCCTCGGTGATGAGATGGTCTACCATCTCAAGACCATAGCGTTCTTCTACCAGCTCCAAAAATTCTGTAAAAACAATTCCTTTCATTACGAATCTATAAGTTCGTTAATACTCCAGTAATCCAGAGCAATTTTAATTTTATTAACGTAATCGTCGTATTTAAGAGGCTTAATAAGATAGCCGGCTACCCCAATCTTATAGCACTCCAACATATCTTTTCGGTTTGCCGATGTCGTTAATATCATTGTAGGTAAAAATTGCAGACGCTCGTCAGCCTTTAGAATTTTTAAAAAATCAATCCCGTTGATTTTGGGCATATTTAAATCCAGAAAAACGACATCTGGCAAAGCACCTCCGGATTGCAAGAGCGACAGCGCTTCCTCGCCGTCACGGGCTTTAATCAACTGATGCTCGACGCCCAGTTTGCTAATAGCGCGTTCCAGTTTCATGACTTCTATAGCGTCATCTTCGATAAGTAAGATATTCATTTTACGTGTGATCACAAGTTTCAAGTTAGGGAAGCTACAAAATTGCATCAGAAATCGCTGTAAAAAGTCAAACCTAGATGAAGCCTGCCCAAAGTGTAGACGAGTGGTCGTTAAGTGTAGACGAGTGGTTTTACAGGTAATTTAAAAGCCTTTAAAATAGGGAGAGTATTGTAATAGGGTACTTTACCCTCCCATTAAAGATCGTGTTATCCCTTTATAAACCGAAGCGTACTACTCTGCTCACCATTGGAAACACGAATTAAATACACTCCCGGATTCAAGGATGAAACTGGAATCGAACGGGTTTGTGAAACATCAAGAGGCCCCAGAACATTACGTCCCTGAAGATCATAGATGATCGCCTGTGATGCGGTGGTCTCATCCAACTGCAGCCGAAGCACATCGGTAGCGGGATTGGGATATACTTTAAAAAAGCCCGCAGATGAATCGACCGCTGCGAGACTTAGCTTATCAAAACGCACCGCAATACGTGCCGCTGTATAACCGGCAGATTCAGAAAGATAGGCCGTAAATGGATTTACGGGTTGAGCCGTGCCGGCCGCTACCTGTTTAAAAACCGGGTCTTCGTTTTCAACCACGAGGGTGTAAGCGCCTGCAGCAGCCTGATTTTTGATATAAACCCCATTTATGTTATTGGTTGTATTTAATTTGGGCGTACTTGCGGCTCCGCTTCCGGTAAAGGTGAACCTTCCAGTTCCCAGTACCAGCACCGGAGTATTGGACGGAATGACCGCTTCGGTGATGAGTTTACACGCGATTTCATCTGCTGCAGGTTCGATGGTATAGCAGTCTGCTCCTTCAGGAATAGAAGCTTCAAAAGGTAAAATAAGCAGTTCGTAACCAGTAAAATCCCGGGTATAGCTGGCCTGTGCAGCCGTAAAGCTTTCGGGCACCTGAAAGTTCCCTTTTCCTTCAAGCTCCAACTGCGCAGCCTGAGTTCCGGCAACAACATTGGTCTCCTTAATACCACTGTTTTCGGCGGTATAAAACAACAGATTAGGATTTTCCGCCTGAGCTTTCCAGTTGGGATTTTCGGGTACCTCTGTGGTTTTTGAAAAATTAATAACGGTATAATCTGCATTGGAAAGCGCCTCGAGCAAATCGCTGTCTTCCTTGCTGTAAATGCCTTCAAAAGCATAGGCTTTTTCGTTTCCCAGTAAAAAATAAACCGCTCCAAAATCGATGGTCAGCACCGAACTGTAATTGGTGTTGCTAATCCCAACGATCCCGGTTATTCCATCGCTGAGCACCTCTCGCGAAAGATCAAATTCCCATTCGAAGTTACCGGTTGCAGGCATATCTATTCGGCCGTAATTGTATGAACTCAATTGCCCTTCGGCATTCACATAGTGCAGCGTAGTATTGTCTGAGTTGTATTGGTTGGCAGATACCACATGCTTCACCTGAAAAACCAGCTTAGTATAACGGTCATCCAGCGCCAGATACCCATTAGTTAAAGCAGTGTTTGAACTGATAAGTCGGTTATTTACACTAAAGGTCATTTGACGATTACTTAGCTCATAGCCGTTTCCAAAAGCAGCTTGTGTGGGGTTTTGGTTTTCAATAGGGTTATAATACACAGGGCTTCCAGTCATTTGCGATTCGGGACGCTCGCTGCTCTTTTCAAAAACAAAAGTGGTAAAACTGCTGGGCTCTATGTTTACCTGTGGGCGAAAGCTTTCTGAAGACAAAGAAACCTCAGTCGTAGCCATACTTTCAGCATTAGTTGTAACAATGCGAGTGCCGCTTTCAGTATAAAACGGAAGGTCTGTGGTTAGATTATAGGTATTAGCCGAAGCATTGATGAGATGCAGGGTCAGGGTATTTCCATCTTCAGAAATAAAAGCAGAGCCTTCAAGCTCCTCGCTGTCATCAAGCCAGGTGGCCGCAATACGGCTTTTTCCAGTAGTGTATTTTGCGAAATGCGATAAAATATAGCCCCGCTTGGTAATCACCCCTTCCTGAGTGCCGCGCTCACCGTCACCCATCATACCATAATAGCGCTTGGAAGCGTAGTGCACCCAGGCACTCACGTTTGATAACATCGCAGTGTTGATGCTTCGGGCAAAATTGAATGCGTCCTGTTCCCAGCTGTAATCCCGCGGAGTCTGGCTCCCGGCATTCCAGTTGATCAAGAATTCGGTCATCCAGGCTTCTTTAGCCTGACTGCGTTGCAATGCTATTCCTTCAGTTTCTATTGCACCATATTGATGTCCGGCAAAAATGTCGAATTGTTCTTTTACCCCATCAGCCGCAAGGGCCTGGGCGTAGCGTGTAGAAATCCCCACAGTCTCCGGGGCTATTATTTTACAGTCGATACGATCGCCATAATCTTTTATAAAGTTGGCCATTTGCTGTGGCGTCCAGGAGCAACCGGCATAGGTCACCTTATAATCGGGTTCATTCTGCAGGGAAATCCCATCCAGATCTACCCCGTTATCGCGCAGATAAAGCACATAATCATTAAGATAATCAGCATAATCCCCATAGTTTTCCTCTTTAAGAAAGCCTTCAATCTCATTGCCGTTGGCATCGGTAACAATACCTGCGATATCGCCATTGGTTTTCCAGTCTGCAGGCATAGACCAGGGACTGGCAAAAATGATAAGGCCCAGCGACTGCGCTAGTTGAGCAGTAGCCAGGGACTGTGGCCAATTTGACCGGCCTATCGGAATGTACAGTCGCATGATGTTATACCCCAGTTCGCTATCTGCCCCCCAAAGCTGACGAATCTGTGCCGGGGTCATGTGATTGTAGGCAAACTGCGGACTACACACAAAACCGCCGTACCCGGTCACGGTCTGAAAGCGGACATCTGCATCGAGCTGTACCGTGGCATTGAGTTCCTGCCCGTTGAGCTTAGACAGTATCAAAAAACAAAGCAGGCTTAAGTAATAGATGTAATTTTTTTTCATGCCATCATTTTTCACGGTTAGTTTAGTTGATTCAGGGTTTAAACATGTCCTGATTCTGGTTCTAGTTGGTTTTAAGAAATCGATTTCGTAAATCAGGTAAAAAAATATTGGCTTACCCAAAAAGCTCAAAAACCCTTGAATTTACAGGTGTAATTTAGAAAGTTACGGGCTTGTTGACCCCTGGATGGGGTTACACATACTTTTGATTAGGATACATGAAAGGCACCTAAGGTTTCATTTAGCACGATGTTAATGTCCTTGGAAGTCCGGACATGCTAAACCAGCAGTACTCACTTGTTTAGTCAAGAAAACCCTTAGTTGCTAAAAATCAATGTTTTACATATTTTTTTTTGTATTTTATAGGTATATGAAAACGAAAACACGAATTACCAAATTTAAAATACATCTACTCCTTGTTGCACTAATCACCCTCATAAGCTGTACTGAGCCCGAAAACAAAGTGACAATAACCGTGACGGCTACTGCCTACAACGCTGTTGAATATCAAACCAAAAAAGGAAATCCCGGTCTGGCAGCTTGGGGAGATCAGTTAGAGCCCGGGGAAAAAGCCATTGCGGTATCTCGGGATCTCATAAATTTGGGATTAGATCATAATGAAGAAGTTGAAATTGACGGGCTGGAAGGCACCTACATCGTTAAGGATAAAATGAACCGACGCTGGGAGAAGAAGATTGATATTTATATGGGCCTCGATGAAGAAGCCGCTAAAGAATGGGGCAAGAAAACAGTAGCTATTACATTCAATAAAATTAATCGGCCAAATGATCAATTTTCATCCAAATAGTCCAGTTCTAAAACCAGTGATCGCTGAAATCAGTTGATCGGTTGCGATTCATCAAGATTTTTTTTTACATTAAAGGTTCTGCCCTATTCTTCGAAGCCGTTACCGCTTATCTAAAAATTAAATACTTTTAAGCCATCAACGGAAAACTATGAAACGAATCTTTTATGCAGGTCTGCTGCTTCTGACAATTTATTCCTGCAAAGAGCAGCCTCAGGAAACCGAATGGATTTCACTCTTTAACGGTACCGATCTCGAGGGCTGGACGCCCAAATTCTACCATCACGAGACCGGTGAAAATTATGCCAATACCTTCCGGGTTAAAGACAGTGCCATTGTGGTTGACTATTCCGATTACGACACCTTTGATCAACGTTATGGGCATTTGTTTTACGATAAGCCGTTTGAATCGTTTCACCTAAAATTTAAATACCGTTTTACCGACCAGTGGATGGAAGATGCGCCCTCCTACACCTTTCGCAACAGCGGGGTAATGTTTCACAGCCAGGCACCTGAAACGATTTTAAAGGAACAGGATTGGCCCATCTCGGTGGAATATCAAATGCTTGCCGAAGCCGAAGCTGGTAAACCCAGACCCACCGGGAATATGTGTTCGCCGGGAACCGATGTGTATTATAATGGTGAAAAATCGAATGATCACTGTATCAATTCAACTTCAGACACTTATGGCTGGGATACCTGGGTTGAAGCCGATTTGATTGTGCACAGCGATTCGTTGATCATTCATAAAGTAAATGGCAAAGAAGTGCTTCGGTACAGTCAAACGCAGATAGGTGGCGAAGTGGCAAACGGTTTTGACCCAGCCTTAAAAATAGATGGCACCGCCTTAAAAAACGGGTATATCGGGCTTCAGGCAGAAGGTCAGGGTGTAATATTTAAAGATATTAAGCTAAAAGAATTGTAATAAATAGCGCGCTGCCAGTTTAAACGCTATATCTGCTCTCAATTCTCCAACACCTGTTGGTTTAGAATTTGGCAAAAAGGGATATTCTGATTAAAATGAAATTTCCCACTGCACTCTAAATCGCCAGTCTTCCTTTATCTTTTGCAATTCACTTTCGTAGTCAAAGTTTGAAATCTCAGCGGTAAGTTTATTACGGTGCCCCTTAAAAAACCAGTTGAGTGCTACAGAAATTTCGTCAAGATTAACCTCCTGATCTATATTAGGACTATACTCGGCATAACGTGCTGCAAGCTCCAACTGTCTGGGCCACCTATGCAAGGCCTGATGCCCAAAGTAACCGGCTTGTGCATAAAAACCCCGTAACTGCGTGGTTGCATCTGCATTTAGCTTATCAATAATTTCTTTATAGTGCAGTTCTGATTGCCAGCTAAACCCTTTGTATTTAAAAGCGGTTTCAAAATTACGCTGGTTGATGCGATACTGTCCGGGTTGTTGTTCTTCAAATCCATTTAAAGAACCTCCTCCCGAGGAAGAAAATCGGGTAAACGGACTGCGGTTGGTTACGGCAGAAAATGCCAGTTGAGCTTCGGGTTTTTGGTGAATCTCCAGGTCGCTGCTACCGCCAAAGCCTAAAGCATCTCCTAGGATATTCCATTGAAGACGACCAAAATACATCAGGTTTTTATCATCATTTTCAGTCGCTCCCCTACCCGATCCGGTCAGTACGGCGGCCCAATAGCTAAAGTCTGCCAAACCGCGACCTTCTAACCTTCCGTAGAGTTCAATACCCTGTTGACGGTCTATTGTAAAATTTCGGTTTAAAATAGAGCGGTCTACCAGCTGTTGTGTGCCACTGCTTATGCGGCGTTCGCGGGTGAATTCAACCTTCCACTGGCCCACCTTGACATTAAGCCATTTAAAGCGCTCAATCATAATTCTAAAATCGAGCAGATTTCCCTGCCCCAATTCGTATTCCCAGTAATACTTCAACCACGGCTTATATGCGTGACCTCCTACTTTAAGACGGGCCCGATTAATTTTTAAAACTGTGTTTTCACTATCATTAAAATCGTTAAAACTCACAGGATCATTATCTCCCGGTGTTGCAAAGCGAAACTGCAACCGACTCTGTATATGCAAACTGAAAGCATCATCGGGAGCAGTAAAGAGTATGCCTTTTGGTCCGTATGCTATTCCCCAACGGGGGATTGAATCGCTATGGGTCTCCTGAGCATAACTCGAAGCGCCTAAGACTATTACAAAAATTATGAAAAAAAGTATTGAACGTTTAAAATGCATGCACTTCGCAAATCTGATTTGACCTGCAAAAGTAAAATTATCCTTTTACTTAACGTCTTAATAACCTTAAAGAAACTTTGAATTAACAATGAATAGCCCTTGTGGCAACCTATGAGCCAACTTAGGCTCTTACAGATTTCCAGGCTTTTTTCCCGCCATTTATGACAAGTAGCACGATAAAACCGATAACCAGACCGGCAAGAAACTCAAAAACGATGGCCGGCAAGCCCAGGCTCTCTTCCCAATGGTGGAAGAACTCCAGATTGTGTACAAATATACCCCCGGAAACCAGCATCAAAGCGATAGTACCTATTACCCCAAGACCTTTAATCACCCAGGGGAGCGCATTGACCAGGAACATACCTACTTTATCTGAAAAGCTGTTATCCCGCTCGTTCAGGTTGATGAGTTTAGCACCAAACTCATCCATACGTACGATAAGTGCAACAATACCATAAACTCCAACGGTTGCAACCAGTGCGATTATGGTTACCACCCCAATCTGCGTGGCAATAGGCTCCTGTGAAACGGTACCCAGGGCGATGATAATAATCTCAACCGAAAGGATAAAATCAGTAAGTATGGCTGATTTTACTTTTTCTTTTTCACGCGCCAGCAACTGTTCTTCGCTCATCTCATCAAGCTTTTCGACAGCGTTATGCTTTTCGTGAGGCACCAGATATTCGTAGATTTTTTCGGCACCCTCATAGGCCAGATAGAGTCCGCCCAGAATTAGAATCACCGTTATCGCCGTGGGCAAAAAGGCACTCAACAAAAAGGCTACAGGCAGAATGATTATCTTATTAAGTAGTGAGCCTTTAGTTATAGACCACAGCACCGGTAGTTCACGGTCTGACATAAATCCCGAAGCTTTCTCGGCGTTTACTGCAAGATCATCTCCTAAAATACCGGCGGTTTTTTTTCCAGCCACTTTACTCATTACGGCTACATCATCCATCAATGCAGCGATATCATCTAATAATGCAAAAAAACCTGAGGCCATGGTGTACGTTTTGGTTGTTACCGGCAATATAAGCTGGCTATTAGGATTATGAAATTAAATAATCTATAAATTATGAAACACACCTAGTAGAAACTAAATCAAAAAAGGGCTTTGAGCAAAAACCTAAATAAAAGTGAAGAACAGTATCTCTTGTTAAAAGTTGTTAAAGAAATCTAATATGTAGTACAAGTACTACTATTTAGAATCACTTTTAATTAATTTCGCCCTTCCAAAAAACTAAATAGCCCGCTCTCCAAAAGATGAATACAATAAATCTCGGTAATTATCATTTAGACTTTAAACCCAATTACATTAAAATAAAAATCAATGAAGGCTCGCATTTTGATTCTAAAGCATTTGAAGAATGTTATTTCATCAAGCAAGAAATCTACGGTAATTTAAAAATTGGGATTCTAGTCACTAATGACTCTGGTGCCACCTACTCTATTGATCCTATGTTTTTGGTTAACTACCGGAAAGCGATGGAAGCTCACCTTCAATGGGTAATTGTCGTATCAAATTACCAACCAGATTACAGAAATTTTGAGTATCTCAAACGATTAACAGACATTCCCTGTAAGTTTGTAAACAATTATAAAAGCCTTGAAGAACTCCCCGGTTTTCATCAGGAGGATTCCTTAAATTCTTAAAGAGAAAATTTAGATTGCTACAGGATTCAATCAAATAAGCTCCTAGATGTTTTCCTCATCTATGCGTAATACTTATACCCGGGATAAACCAAATAACAATACGCTAACACTTTTCACGCTGATTTGTTTCTATTTTTAACCTGAACTAGTCAAATAAATCAAAGCCTTAGCAGATGAAATACCTTTCGCTCTACATAATCTTGGGCATAATGCTCATTGCCGGCGTCCTGTCCTTTTTCTTTTATAAAAAATCAGTACGTGAAGAACGTGAGATTCTGGCTAATGCCACCTATACTATACAAAACCGCTGGGAGTTTCCTCAAATTCTTGGTGAGGTAAGTGGCATAGCATGGGTAAACGATTCGATTTTAGCCTGTATTCAGGATGAAAAAGGCATCATCTATAATTATAACCTGAACACCTCAGAAATCACACACGATGTACGCTTTGGTACCGATGCAGACTATGAAGCCATCGCCCTTAATGGCAAGCAAGCTTTTGTAATGCGCAGCGACGGACTCGTCTTTGAAATTGATGATTTTACTTTAGACTCTATAGATGTTTCGCCATTTGATACGCCTTTTGATGCCCAGAATAATATGGAATCTCTAGCCTATAATTCAAAAACAAACCTTCTGGTCACCGTACCTAAAGATCGCGGACTTAAAAAAGACCGCTTTAAAGGTTTGTATGCCATCTCACCAGAAACCCGAACAATGGGAGAAAAGCCCCTATTTATGATAGATATGAAGGCTAAAACCCTTGATTCTATTAAGCAGAAGAAACTTGAAGACAACTTTTACCCTTCTGATCTTGCCATACATCCTAAAACCGGAGAATACTATCTGGTAGACGGGCGAAATCTAAAGCTGCTTATTATGACCCAAAGTGGTAAGGTTAAAGCCTTACACAACCTCAACCGCTATCATTTTGAACAGCCGGAAGGAATCGCCTTCAGTCCTGAAGGTCGGTTGTTTATCGCAAACGAGGCTGCTGGCGGGGTTGCAACCCTGCTTGAAATTACGCTGGAAGAATAAACTAACCGAGTTCATCCGCTACTACCGGAAGCAAAATCAAGGTTTGCTTGCGGTCGCTTCCCTTGATCAGGTAGTCTATTTTAAGCTTGTAGTTTACATCACGCTCTTCGGCATAAAATGCTCCGTCGGTAATATCAAATCCACCCGTTTCGGTATAGGCAAGACTTACAATTTTAGACTCATCGATAGTGCGCAGTTTTAGTAGTTCGTGTTCACTTAAACTATATCGTTTGAGAAGCACATTCAAACTTTGCGAAAAATGACCATTGGCTGAAGCTTTCATAGTATTAGATTTTTCTACAAAATTATTATTAACAATATTAACGGAAACATTTCACATTGCCAATTCACACTTTATTAGCACATTTTTAGCCTATTATTAAGCTTTCGCGCTTTAAAAGTGAAAAACAAGTATCAGAGCTTATTCTTTAAATTTCAGAAAATTAATTATCCAGAGCAATTAATTAATGAACCAAAGAGATACATCTGTGAGATACATCTGTAATCGAAGATCAAGGTCTATTTCTTAACACTTCTTTAAAGCTGTGTTATATGAGGGTTAAAGTCTGGGGCTCCTCCGTAATTTTAACATATTTTCAGCCCTTGTAAGCAAATCCTTTATGAAAATCACTACAACTACTACCCTACCTTTTTATTTCTCAGTAATTATGCTCCTCGGCCTCTCTATTTTGGGGGCACAGGCGCAGGAACGCACTATCGAACAGGTATTCTACTTCACCGGAAATACAGACTTGCAAACGCAAAATCCGTCACTAGAAGTTTTGAACGCCATCACAACTATGTCTCAGGATGACGATAAAGCGACTTTTGTTGCTTTAGGAAACATCACCGATAACGGTTACCCACCTAAAGACAAAGACCGTAAAAAAGTAGAAGAACAAATTAAAGAAAGTCTGCTAAATCCACTCAAAGATTTTAACGGTAACCTGATTTTTATGCCCGGAAAAAACGAGTGGAACAAAAACGGCCACGAAAATATTGATGATCTGGAATCCTTTATTCAGGATAATAGCAAAGTGAAATTTTGGCCAAACGACGGCTGTGTGCGCGAGATTGAAGATCTGGATATGGATAAGGTTGAGCTCCTTATGATAGATTCGCAATGGTTTCTTGAAGACTGGGACGATCACCTTTACCTGAATAACAAATGCGATATCAAAACCCGCGATGACTTTTTTGCGAAGTTTAAAGATGACCTTAAAGACGAGCAGAATAAAACTGTAATTGTCGCCATCTACCATTCGGTGCTTACACGCTCACGTCAGGATTTCTTTGAAAATATTGGTGGATTGAGCAAGCAGGATTATTACAGCCAGCAGCGTCAAAAACTTGCGGGAAACCTGGAAACTATGGCTACTCTCTTTCCTGATGTGGTTTTTGTATCGGCCAGCGACCGCAATTTACAGTATCTAGAAGATGACGGCATCCCGCAAATTATCAGTGGGGCTGCAGCTGATAAACTGGATAACGTAAAGAATACTAAAGACGGTCAGTTTGCATCTAAAACCAATGGTTTTGCACGACTCACGGTTTACAACGACCGCAGCTCTAAAGTAGAATTCTTTGCTACCGGTAACGGAACCCCTCAGAAACTCTTTGAAAAAGATATTCGCCGCCAGCAAACCAAACTCAGCGAAGTGACTATTCCTGACATTTCAAATATGGGTGATACTTATAAGGCATCTATCTACACTCCTGAAGAAACTAGCAAAAGTGGTCTTTACCGTTTTTTCTGGGGAGATCACTACCGTCCGGTTTACAGTCGTGAGATTGAGGCACCGGTTTTAGACCTTTCGGCTTTGCCCGGTAATGTACACGCCATTTCAGAAGGTGGTGGTAATCAATCGCGCTCCTTACGCCTTATCGATGATGAGGAGCACGAATACACCGCCCGCGAACTCCGAAAAAGTGCCGTGCGCTTTATACAATCTAAAATTACAGACCATTATGTGCAGGATATTATGAGCAACTCCCTCGCAGAAGATGTAGTGCAGGATTTTTATACTACAGCCCATCCCTACGCACCTTTTGCCCTGAATCCCATTTTTGACAGCCTGGATATTTACAATGCCGAGCCTAAAATCTATTACCTGCCTAAACAAAAGCAACTGGGTATTTATAACGAAGATTACGGAGACAAACTCTATATGTACGAGGCACACGCCGGAGATGAGAACAAGTCATTTGAACGTTTTGGCGATGCCGATGACATCATCAGTACCAAGGATTTGTTAGCGAATATTCGCGAATCAAAAAAGCATCAGGTAGATGAGTCCAATTTTCTCAAAGTACGCCTCATGGATTTTGTGGTAGGCGATTATGACCGCCACTACGACCAATGGCGCTGGTCTGAATACGAGCAGGAAGACGGCAATAAATTATATAAAACCATACGCCGCGACCGAGATCAGGCATTTCCAAAATACGACGGAATCATATTAAGCATTCTCAAAATGGGAATGATTGATTTTCGCTCTATGGAAAAATACGACGAGGATGTAAACAGCGTCAAATGGATGAGCCGCTATGCCTACCCGCTTGATCAGGCATTTTTAAAGGAAATTACTTGGGAAGACTGGCAAAAGCAGGTTGATTTTATTCAGGAAAACCTGACTGATGAAACCATTGAAACCGCTTTTGCAACCCTGCCCGAAACTACTCAGGATGAGACCATCTCAAACATCAAGAAGAATCTAAAACTACGCCGCGACAATCTGCAATCTATTGCTAAACGCTATTATGACTACTTGATGAGTCATCAGATTATTTTGGGTACTGAAGATAAAGATGAATTCCGAATCACCCGCCAACCAGACGGCGCGACAATTATCAGTTTAAAGACTGAAAACGGCCGCGATTTCGAACGTACTTATACCAAAGACATCACTAAAGAAATTTGGATATACGGTCTGGATGATGAGGATACTTTTATTGTAGAAGGGGAAGGCGATCACTACATTCCACTGAAGATTTTGGGTGGTGAAAACAATGATGTGTACGATTTTCAAAATACCAGACGCGTAAAAGCATACGACTATAAAAGCAAGAAAAATACCTTTACTAATCCAGCTTCCAGCAAATGGCTCGTAGACAGTTACGACATCAATACTTACAATGATGCCAATCGTAAACTTAAAGCCAATACGGTTTTCCCAAGCATTGGTTTTGACCCCGATGCCGGCTTTAAAATAGGTTTACGCGATACCTACACCACCTATGGTTTAGCAAACAATCCGTTTAAAACGCAGCAAACCCTTACGGCAGCTTTCTACTCGGCTACCAGCGGTTTGTCCTTAGATTATTCGGGGGAGTTTGCACACGTATTCTACAACTGGAATTTTAGACTAGATGCCCGCATCACAAGTCCTAATTACGCGATTAACTACTTTGGCACCGGTAACGACACCACGTATGATGAAGACGATGTCAGCCGGGATTTTAACCGGGTACGTATTGCGCAATGGAATATCAAGCCGGCTTTAAAGTATGCTAAAGCCCGAATCCTGTTTAGTATAGGACCTCTGATAGAAAACTTTGATGTCGAAAACAGATCAAATAGTGTCACTGCTGATGAATTTGCATCAGATGATGATGTATTCCGAAATCAACTTTATGGAGGTGCAGAAGCGCGCTTTCAGTATAAAAACAAAACCGGTGAAATCGCGTTTATACGAAGAGGTTTTCAGTTTGATCTGGATGCGGGTTACAAGACCGCTATTAAAGATGAGTTTAATAACGAATTTACCTATATAAAACCAAGCCTTTCCGTTGACTTCCCTTTACATTCCAGTGGATTTGTAGTTTTAGCCACAAAACTGGGAGCTCAGATGAATTTTGGCGACTACGAATTCTATCACGGTGCGACTTTGGGGGGTAACAACAGTCTAAGAGGTTTCCGAAATGAACGCTTCAATGGAGACCGTATGTTTTATCAGAGTATTGACCTGCGTACCGGCATCGTTGACTTAAAAACCAGCTATGTTCCTCTACGTCTGGGAGCGACTCTGGGCTATGACTACGGTAGGGTTTGGACAGATAATGATACTTCCGATCAATGGCATCACAGTTATGGCGGTTCAATCTTCCTCAACGGATTTAAAGCTGTAACCGCAAACATTGGTTATTACTTAAGCGACGAAAGTGACCGGGTTATCTTTACTTTAGGCTTTCGGTTCTAAAATATATTTTTTACATACTTTCAGAAAATCCCGTCATAAAATGGCGGGATTTTTTGTTTGAATATGGTACATACACACTATTGCTTCCGAAATTCAGACCCCTGCATCACTCAAAACCAGATCGATTTTTCTAAAAAGCGAGTAATTCTAAACAGGTTTCAATATCTTTAAATGGCAAAAAAGGGTACTCGTTTTTACTGAAATACTAAACGATTACGTGTATTTTTAAGAATACCAATGCATTAATTCCAAAATTGTATACAAGCAACATCTATAACTTTTGAATTTTATGAAACCGAAAACACAGCAACATTCGGTCCCGCGCAGGGATTTTATCAAAAAAGCTTCAATCGCCTCATTGGGTATTTCCATTGTTCCCAGGCACGTTCTGGGAGGTGTTGGTTTTACAGCACCCAGTGATAAACTCATGGTAGCCGGTATAGGTGTAGGTGGTAAAGGCCAAAGCGATATCAAAAGTTTTGCAGATTCGGGTCTGGCAGAAATCGCCTTTTTATGCGATGTAGATGACCGTCGTGCAGCTACTTCAAGAGAACGATTCCCTAAAGCCAAATACTATAAGGACTATCGCGAAATGTTGGAAAAAGAAGCCGACAAAATCGATGCGGTTTCTGTTTCTACTCCAGACCACGGCCACGCAGTGCAGGCGATGGCAGCTATGCAACTGGGCAAACACGTTTACGTGCAAAAACCCCTTACCCACGATATTTATGAAGCCCGTGCGCTTACCGAAGCCGCAGACAAATACAAGGTCGTCACCCAGATGGGAAATCAGGGAGCTTCTAATGATGGTACCCGCCTGATGAGCGAATGGTATGACGCCGGACTCATCGGTGAGGTTACCGAAGTGTATTGTTGGACAGACCGTCCCGTTTGGCCACAGGGAATCCCCTGGCCTGAGACCTCAAGTGCTATTCCTGCAGAGCTCGACTGGGATTTGTGGCTCAATACCGCGCCCTATAAAGAATATGTTGACGGCCTGGTACCCTTTAACTGGCGCGGCTGGTGGGATTACGGTACCGGTGCCCTAGGCGATATGGGATGTCATCTTGTAGAAGTACCAGTGCGTGTACTCAACCTCAAATACCCTAAAAACGTACAGTGTAGCGTAGGTAGTGTATATGTTGACGAATTCAAACGCGGGTACTTCCCAGACAGCTGCCCGCCTTCAAGTCATGTCACCATGACTTTCCCTAAAACCGATAAAACCTCAGGTGATATTACCCTGCACTGGATGGATGGGGGTATTCAACCCACACGTCCGGAAGAATTGGGACCGAATGAGGTTTTTGGCGATGGTGGTAACGGCGTTTTAATTGTGGGAACCAAAGGTAAAATGATGTGCGGTACTTATGGCAGAAACGCGCAACTCCTACCTACTTCGAAAACTGAAGAAACCATGGTGCCTCAAAAGTACGACCGTGTTCCCGGTGAGGCCGAAGGACACTACAAGCAATGGGTAGAAGCAGCGCTTGCAGGATATGGCAAGAAGGAAGTGAGTTCACCCTTTAGCGTTGCCGGTCCGCTTACCGAAACCCTGCTTATTGCCAATCTTGCGATTCGCGGTTTCGATATTCGTAAAGAGCGCGAGGGCGGAGGTTACGAGTATCCCGGTCGTTATATCGAAATGCTTTGGGATGCCGAAAACATGCGAGTAACTAATTTTGAGGAGGCCAATCAGTTTGTAAGACGCAACTACCGTGAGGGTTGGAAGCTTTCTTAAAACATCAGATACTAATTTATTGGAAAAAATCCGTATTAACGGATTTTTTCCTTTTAAAAGACCCGCAAAAATCGGTACTTTGCAACTATGAAAGAGGCGAAGTTTGCCATCATCGATGTGGAAACCACAGGAGGCGGAATCAGGGGAAACAAAATCACCGAAATTTGCGTCATTATTTTACAGGACGGCGAGGAGATTGACCGTTTTGTATCGCTGGTTAATCCGGGACGGGAAATACCGTTGTACATCGAAAAATTAACCGGAATTAACGATGCGATGGTCGCTGATGCTCCGTATTTTGATGAGCTTGCAGAACAAATCAATCAACTTACTAAAGATTGTATTTTTGTAGCGCACAATGTAGGCTTTGATTACAATGTGGTACGTGCCGAATTTGTTGAAGCAGGAATCGATTTTAACCGCAAGCGCCTGTGTACCGTACGCCTGGCCAAAAAACTCATTCCGGGATTATTCTCCTACAGTTTGGGCAATTTATGCACTTCGATAAACATTCCGCATCGGGATAGGCACCGTGCGCAGGGAGATACCGAGGCTACGGTCATTCTTTTTCAGCGCTGTCTTGCTCTTGACGAGGAGTATGAAGTCATCAGTGGTTTTTTAAACCGAAAATCAAAAGAATCCTACGTACCACCAAACTGCAAGGCTTCCGATTTTGAAAACTTACCGCAGAAACCGGGTGTTTATTTCTTCAGGGATAAAAAAGGGAGTCCGTTGTATATCGGCAAAGCCATCAATATTCAGAAGCGGGTGATGAGCCATTTTCGGGAAAAGAGCAACCGAAAATATGCCCTGTTGCAAGACACCTACAGCATTGATTACGAACTTACAGGCAGTGAAGTTTTGGCTCTGCTACGCGAAGCCGAACTTATTTTAAAGCATTATCCCAAATACAACAAAGCACAAAAGAACCCAACCAAACCCTATAAGCTTACCTCCTACCACAACAAAAAGGGAATCGAACAATTTGCGCTGCATAAAAATAAAATTGCTCCCGTAAGCTGGATGCAGTTTTACACGCGTGAAGAAGCTGTCGAATTTCTAGAAATGCTGTGCGAAAAATTTGAGCTCTGCCCAAAGTTTTGTGCTCTTCAAACCGGGGTTGAAGTATGCTCGCATTATAAAATTCACCAGTGTAGTGGGGCTTGCGATGGAAGTCTTTCGTCCAAAGAATACAACAAACGCGTGAGCAAAGCACTTGATTTTATAGCTACCTACGAAGAATCCTGCCTCCTGATTGAAAAAGGACGCGAGCATACCGAAAAATCCTTTATTTACCTCGAGCAGGGCCGTTTTGCGGGCTATGGTTTTATTGATACTCAGGAAGAAATTAATGCTGTTGAAGATTTTAGAAATTATATGATTCGACAGAAAAGTTCTGCTTATGCAGATCGCATAATTCAAAGGTATCTGACCACATCAAAAAAACTTGAAAAAGTCACGCTAAGCGCCAAAGAAGAAACAGAGTCTTCCATTTTTGAGCATTGGCAATAAAACGGCATTTAGGCTAATCTGTTCTAAAACCCTCAACACAAGATTTTCCGAACCCGTTATTATTTCGATCTGAAATCAGGTCAAATAACCGCTAGATCAGTCCTTCTTGATAAACACGTAATCCCGTAAATCGCTTTGGCGTAAACCTTCAATCAGTTCTGCTACGGTAAGTGCGTTGAGTTTGGCTCCTGCTCTGTTGGTATGTGTGTGATCATCCGGGAAAAACACAGCAACGCTATCTTTACCCATCGCTTCGTATTTTCGAGCCACCGCTTCATTCAGATCTAAAAAATAACCGCCGGCTTCATCCACAGCTTCTTTAGCCCAGGTGCCATAACTGCCAGATGCACGGTCTACATTCCCGTCAGACCAATCGTTGCGGGGTATCATACTCAATACAATGGGTGTTGCTCCCGCCGCTTCGGTTTCTTTTATGTATTGCTTCATATACCAGCCGTAGGTATGCACGGTTTCAATACCGCTGCTGTCCCGCTGTACGTCCTGTGTTTCATCTCCCATTCCTTTGAGGGAACCGCGGTATTTTGCTTTATCAATATTTCCGCCATCGTTATGACCAAATTGCATCAACACAAAATCTCCCGGCTTCAGTTGAGACCTTATCGCATCCCACAAGCCCTCATATCTAAAAGTGCGGCTGCTTCTCCCTCCCCGGGCTTTATTATAAACCGTCATTCTGGTGGTGTCGATGTGTTGGGGTAAATAAACGCCCCAGCCGGTTTTACCATCCTGACCGTTATCTGCAACCGTAGAATCCCCAATGATGAATAAATTTCGCTTTCGCGGAAGCTTGATTTCAGGATCCTCCAGTAAATAGTTTTTTAACGAATTATCGCTTTCTGCCAGTCCTTCTGCAATCAGGGATGCCGCAAGCACTGCTCCTTTTGCCGAAGTATGCGTGTGATCGCGCTTATAAAACAAATGTCCGGTAACCTGATCCTCTCCTCGTGCTTCCATTGCCGAAGCCATTTTATCATTCAGGTCGATAAAAGTGACACTTTCTTCCTCGGCAATTTGTTTTGCCCAGCCCCCATACGAATCGGCATTGCGCGGTACTTTACCATTGCTCCAATCGTTACGCGGTATGGGCGCCATAATCACCGGGATGGCCCCTTTTGATTTGGCTTCTTTCACAATTTTACGCAGGTACCAGCCGTAACTGTGTACCACTTCGTGCTCCCCGGTAAGCATATTGTCAATATCTTCGGTCTCTTCACCTGTTCCTTTTATGGTCCCACGTGCACGTGAATCATCATTTAAAGCACCATTGTCATTATGCCCAAACTGAATGAGTACATAATCCCCTTTCTGCAAACTGTCCAAAACCGGCTGCCACAATCCTTTGGATTGAAAGGTGCGACTGCTCGTTCCGCCCAAAGCGTGATTCTCAACCCGCACTTGAGTCGTATCCAAAAACTGATCTATAAAGTCACCCCAGCCCCAGAGACCGCCGTCGCCTTTGCCCTGACCGTTCTTTACTGTTGAATCTCCTACACAATAAACCGTAGGCTTTTGCGCATTGACAGATTCGCATTGCACAAAACATAGAGCCAGTATGAAAAGGCTGAAAAATTTTACTAATTTCATAAATGATGCTTTTACTATTTTGGGCGCAACCCTTTGGGTCGGGCTTTTCGTTTCAATTCCGTTTGCTCGCGCTGCTCACAATCCGGGATTTTCACTGCAATCCCTTGCGCAACTCTTTTGAGTCTTAAGTCTTTTATCTAATATCTATAGTCTCACGTCTATCACCTATTCCCTAAAATCAAACCACAAGTTCATCGAGATTCCTTCATCACCGCTTTTGATTCTAATATTTGAAGGCTGACTGCTGGGTCCTTGTTGTTCCAAAGGTTTAAATGCGCGCTGTCCGGGAATTTCATACATAAATGAGATGTTTCCATCCGGAAAACCAGGCTGAAAATGACTGCCTCTAAATCCGTTTTTGGCTTCATCCGGTGTAAACAGGCGCAGGAATAACTTATCGCTTTCGCTAAAGACTTTAAAACTATTGTTACCGGCTTGTAGGTTTCCCGCTAAGAAATTGGCATAATAGCCTTTAAACTCCGGATAAACCAGATTCTCAAAACTCTCACCGGTTATGGTTGTATTGTATTCTTTTTCCCAAATTCCATACTCAATACCCTGCAGGCGATTGCGCCAGGTATGATAGGGTCCGCGACCAAAAAGTGTAATTCCCTCAACACCTTCTTCCGGAAAGTCAAACGTGATCCCAAACTTATCGATATCTCCTTCATAAAAAGCGCCGTCAAAACCGCTGCTTCTTCCGGCGTTTTTTAATGCAACAAGTTCCATATGTACGCGACCATCGGCATACATCGTCCATTTGATGTGGTCGATTCCTCCATTGTAATCGATACGGCAAACGGCATTTTGGTCCTCTTGTGAAAGTGTGACCTTATCGACTTCAGCTTTCATACCAATAGGTTTGGGTCCGTTGATGAAAGGAATTTCGTGCTCTTTATTATTTATTTTGGTGATATAACCGGTTTTGGTGTTTAGTTCTAAATGCACATCCTTACCGGTTAACTCAATTAAATCACCGTTTTGTGTGGCTTTAGCTGCTTTTTTGACCTCAGCCTGATATATGAATTTATTAGCAAAATAATCGGCTTTATGAATGGGCCAGGTCCAGGTATAAATCTCGCGACCGTGTTGATCGGTTGCGGTCAGCTCCAGCCAATCTCCATTAAAGAAATCTTCAGCTACAGGCATTTTTATTTTTCGGGTTTCACCGGGTTCGGTATCGGGTAATTCAATTTTGCCGGAATCTAAAATACGCGCAGCAGTACCCGGCTGATAAAAAGTTTTTGTATCTGCCTCCATCACGCGGTACTGCATTGTAACCGTATTGAGGTTTGTAAATAGATAGTCATTGGTTACCAAAAAGCTTCCGTCAAAGGTTTCCGTGATGGCTTTAGGCTTAAATTGAACCGGAGCCCAAACTTCTTTTACGGTATAAAAACTGCCTTCTTTCTCACGGTGCGGACCTAAAACACCATCTGCGGCCAGGCTGCCTTTGGAATCAAATTTCTCATCGCCCGCCCAATCTGAACGTAAAACTGCTTCATCGACAAAGGCCCATATAAATCCGCCTGCAAACAACGGACTCTCGCTATAGTGTTCCCAAAAATCTTTGAGTCCGGCTCCTATCCCGTTATCATAAGTTCCGTGCATAAATTCGGTGGGGAAAAACACATTTTCACCATTCCCAAAGCGGTGTACGCCGGTTAAATACGTGGGGTAGTGATGCGTATCCCAGCCGTTAAAATCAGACCACGGGTGGATCACGATGCGATTTTGAGGATCGTGCTTTGCAAACTCGTCGTCCAGTTCATAATTCCAGCCACCTTCATTCCCCTGATCCCAGATAATTACGGATGGATGGTTGACATCGCGGTCTACCATCTCTTTGATGAGTTGTTTTCCGGTTTCGGTATTATAGGGATTTTGCCAGCCCGCCAGTTCGTCTAAGACAAAAAGTCCCAACGAATCCGCCACCTCCAGAAAGTGATCATCAGGCGGATAGTGAAAACGCACCGCATTCATATTCATATCTTTGATCAGGTTCACATCCATCACGCTGATGCGTTTGCTGGTACTCCGGCCTCCTTCCGGCCAAAAGCTGTGCCGGTTGATGCCTTTCATTTTGATCTTGGTTCCGTTTACGTAAATGCCATCCCGCTTTCTAAAATCAATAGTCCTAAAACCGATGCGCTCCGTAACCTCATGAATGGTTTTTCCGTTTTGTTGCAGTTGTAGGGTCAAGGTGTACAAATTCGGATTTTCAGGATCCCAGGTTTTGACATCGTCCCATTTAAATTGAATTGCTTCCTCCGTTTTTCCACTCAACTCACGGCTTTGCGCTTCAAAAGTTTTACCCTCCCCTGAAAGTGGTTTAATACTTGCCCGAACAGTCAAATTTCTTGAAGGGTTAGCGATATTTAAGTGAGCCTTTAGGCCGCCGTCCATTTGGGCATCTACAGCGACGTGGTCGATATGGGTTTTCGGCTTGATCTCCAACCAAACCGGGCGGTAAATTCCACCAAAAAGCCACCAGTCTGCCTTTCGCTCTGCGTTATTTACACTCCCTATTTCAGAGTGCTTCCATACGTGCACTTCAAGAAGATTTTCTGTACCAAATTTCACAAAATCGGTGATATCGTATTCAAACTCGTAAAAACCACCGTGATGTTTCGGGCCAACCACCTTTCCATTTACGGAAACTTCGGTATCGGTCATCACACCACCAAAATGAATCGTAACAACTTCCCCTTTTGCTGAAGCGGGGAGTTCAAAATTAAGCTTATAAAAACCCTCCTCTTTGCTGGGCTCATCCTGCTCCAGTTCTTTATACCAGCGGCCATAGGTGTACTCGCCGAAGCCCTGCAGCTCCCATTGTGAAGGTACCTCGATGGTAGACCAGTTTCCGCTATTAGCTCCTGCCGAAACTTTAAAATCCCAGATTTTGGGGTGTTCAAAATCAGTTCCTGAAAGCCAGATTTTATCGGTTTGTTGAGCCAAACAGCTTGTAAAGCTTAGGCAGGTCAGAATTATAACTTGAAGAAATTTTTTCATAAGTTTTGTTTAATTACCGTCTGGTTTTTCAATTTGAAAACGACTGCTAAACGGTATCGTATAGCTGTCTGCAGGATTAGGTTGAGAAGGGTCGTTATTAGGGGTTTCTGTAGCGATATATTTTTTCAGTTCAGAGTCCGAATTTCTAATGGCATTTGCCACAGCCAGCGCAATCTCGTTTGCTCCAAAATTGCTGAAATGCGTGTTATCTTCCAGTTTGCTGCTCTGCCCGGGAAAGGTATTTGCAGGATATTGCACAAAAGCTTTACGGGATTCTTCAGGTCCCCAGGCCTTATACATTTGGGTTGTCATTTTGGTTAAATCCACTAACAACACATCTTCCTCTTTTGCCACCTTCCGCATGGCGTCAGGAAAATCGCCATGTGTTTCTTTCAGCTTTGCTCCTTCAAAAGCCCGGCGCTGAGTTGGTGTAATCAAAATGGGAACGCCTTTCTTTTCGCGAATGCGTTGTATAAAATCGGTTAACAGATCCGTATACAATCCCCAGGCACCATTGCCTTCGCCTTTGATCTTTTCGTCATTGTGGCCAAACTCGATGATCACAAAGTCCTCAGGTTTGAGCTGACTTAAAATCTTATCAATTCGACTTCCTTTAAAAGAAGCCAGCGATGCTCCCGACGAAGCCTGATTTGAAACGGCGATGTTTTCATCTAAATATGCCGTTATAAATTGCCCCCAGGAAGCCCAGGGCTCCACGTCCTGATTGGTCACGGTAGAATCGCCCGCCAGAAAAAGCGTTCGGGTATCAGTTACAGGCGTTATGTGTATTTCATGAATAGTGCTATTCCCCAGAAATTCAAGAGTTAGCTTACGATCCCAGTCTAATTTACCCAACTCGCGATCTTTCAGTCCTACTTTATAGTTTTCTGAAATTTCAGGATTATAAACCGCTACGGTAAATGTCTTTACCCTCTTGTCTGGTGTATCAAGTTTTTCACGGAATGCTAAAAGCCGCTTCGATTCGGCCTTCACCGTCATTTCAGTATCCTTTCCGGAAAGTATAATAGTAATATTATAAATTCCTTCGGGAACATCGACTGAAAAATAGACCGGAGCGTTTGCCTTAAAGCCATTGTTATGCTGCGTTACCCGGTAGGCCGTTCCGAAGTCAAAACCATAACCGGTGTCTGACTGGTAAGGGAGCTGGGGCGAAACCGTAGTAGCTTGTTCAGGACTATTTTCAGTTCCAAAAACAAATCGGTAATCGATTGTATTTTGAGCCTGAAGACTAAAAAAACTGAAAAGTAACCCGAGAACTAAAGCTTTCATGTATTCAAATGATATTGAAGAACGGAAAATACAAAGCTATCCCCGCAACACCATCCTGTACTGTTCTGATTTTTAAACCGAATTGCGTTCTATGTATTTGAATACGTTTTTAACCCGCTCCTTTTTATTTTTCAAAATCATATAGGCTGCAGTTTCGCCCATCGCTTTAAAATCAGTACTGATGACCGTAATGCCCAGCAACTCTTTCAACGGGGTCTCGTTATATGAAATCACCCCGATATCAGTGCCCAAAGTTAGATTGCGAGCCCGTATCTGACGCATCAGGTTTACCAGATCCATCTCTTCTATGGTAATATAGACGTCTTTGCGCTCAAATTCCATATCCTCATAAATCTCATCCAGAATCTCAAAATCAAAATCATACTTCTGGCAGAAAAACTTAAACCCGTGTACGATGCGTAAGGGGTATGGGTGTATACTTTTTGAAGGATAAACCAGAATCAGCCGGTCGTATTTTTTAAGCTTATCAATACCTTCTTCAAGCGCCTGAAAAATATCTTCTTTAAAATCCTGGTAGATAGCGCCATAATT
Source organism: Leeuwenhoekiella sp. (assembly GCA_002708845.1). Taxonomy (GTDB): domain Bacteria; phylum Bacteroidota; class Bacteroidia; order Flavobacteriales; family Flavobacteriaceae; genus Leeuwenhoekiella. Next base: position 19,495 of record PAPI01000015.1, on the reverse strand, counting down.
CCCTTTGATTTCAGGCTTTGCATTGTCTACCATAAGCAACTGATCTTTTGGGATCAATTCGATAGCTTTTAAAACCTGTGGCGTAAAACTCACATGATTAAGATCAGAATCTTTAAAATGAGGCATAATCACATAGTAATTATAAGCGCCTATATTTTTCTCAATAGCATTTATAAAAAGCGATTCTTCACAATGGTAAATAAACAGGTTTACGTGAGCATTCACCCCCATCGCGTTGACAAAATGATTGTAGATCATCATCTTGTAAGAACTGGGCTTATTGATTAAAAAGAACACATTGATTTTTGAGATCAAATCGGTTTTAGCAGTATAATAGCCTTTCCCTTTAACCGAAATAATAACCTTGCGTTCCTTTAGTATTTTATAGGCTTTTTCTACCGTGTCCCGACTCAGATATGCGGCTTCACTCAGCTCGTTGATAGAAGGAATTTTTTCTCCTACCTTCAACCTTCCGGCCGCAATATCATTAATCATAGAGTCAACAATCTGCTTGTATTTGGGTATTCTTGAATCTTCATTTATGTTAATGGTAAAGCCCTGAGCCATAGAAGGAATTTTTTAACTTCGGTAAATGTAGACAAAAGTTAAGCTTTAAGAAACATAATTCATACAGTACAGCACAGGATGCCTAAATACAATTAAGCTCCTAGTTTTGGTTGTTGACGCTTTAACCTATACACTAAAAATGGAAAAAACTTTTACTCACGTAAACTATCTATGGAACGAGCAAGAAGCCGCAGAATTGGGAGATGACCAGGTTGCGCTGTTTTTATACCGCTCAAATATTCTGGGGGCAGATTTACGTATTACAAATTACGGTGGTGGCAACACCAGTTGCAAAACGATAGAAAAAGACCCCCTTACTAATGAAGAGGTAGAAGTCATGTGGGTTAAGGGCTCAGGCGGTGACATTGGTACACTCACACGTGCCGGTATTGCCGGACTCTACACAGAGCGCCTTCGGAATTTAAAAAACGTTTATGGCGGCCTGGAAGATGAAGATCGTATGGTGGGCTTGTTTAATCATTGCATCTACGATCTGGACTCCAAAGCTCCTTCTATAGATACTCCTTTACACGGCTTATTGCCTTTTAAACATATAGATCACCTACATCCCGATGCACTTATCGCTATTGCAGCTGCAGAAGACAGCGAGCGCATAACTAAAGAAATCTGGGGAGACACAATGGGCTGGGTGCCCTGGCAACGTCCCGGTTTTGATCTGGGTCTTCAGCTTGAAAAATGCCTGAACGAAAACCCGGGTATCCGCGGTATCGTTTTGGGTAGTCATGGTTTGTTTACCTGGGGAGATACCTCTTACGAGTGCTACATCAACAGCCTTGAAGTAATCGAAAAAGCTTCGGCTTATATTGAGAAAAAGGTAAAAGAAAACGGTCAGGTTTTTGGCGGACAAAAAATAGAAAGCCTGCCTGCCGATAAACGCAAAGATCAGGCGGCTAAATTAATGCCTTTACTTAGAGGTCTGGCTTCATCAGAAGACCGTATGATTGGCCATTTTACAGACAGTGATACCGTTCTGCAATTTATAAACAGTAACGATCTGGAGCGCCTCGCGCCTATGGGCACCTCCTGCCCCGATCATTTTTTGCGTACCAAAATTCAGCCGTTAGTATTAGAACTGGATAAAAACGCAAACCTCGACGATACTCAAGCTGTTCTGGACCAGCTGAATCCTGCCTTTGAAAAATACCGCGAGGAATATAAAGAATACTACGAAAGCTGCAAGCACGACAACAGCCCCGCGATGCGGGATCCCAATCCGGTGATTATTATTTATCCGGGTGTGGGTATGTTCAGCTTTGCTAAAAACAAACAAACCACGCGTGTGGCTAGTGAGTTTTACATCAATGCCATCAATGTGATGCGGGGTGCCGAAGCCATCACGAGCTACACCTCATTACCGCGCCAGGAAGCTTTTGACATTGAGTACTGGCTTCTTGAAGAAGCGAAACTACAACGTATGCCTAAGGAGCAACCGCTTTCGCGAAAGGTGGCCATCGTAACCGGAGCAGCCGGAGGTATTGGCAAAGCTATTGCAGACAAACTGGTTGCAGAAGGTGCCAATGTGGTACTGACCGATATGAGCGAGAAGGCTTTAGACGAAGCCATCGCAACCTATAAAAAAGATCAGGTTGGTGGTGCCGTTTGTGACGTTACCAACGAAGAAGCCATAAAAAAAGCCTATAAAAAAGCCTGCCTCGAATTTGGAGGCGTAGATATCGTAATTCATTCTGCCGGATTGGCTATTTCAAAACCACTGGAAGATACCACGCAAAAAGATTGGGACCTCTTGCAGGACGTCTTGGTGAAAGGTCAGTTTTTGATGGCACAGGAAGGTGTTGCGGTAATGCGCAAACAGGGATTGGGCGGTGATATCGTAAATATCGCCAGTAAAAACGGACTCGTCTCAGGACCTAACAATGTGGGTTACGGTACTGCCAAAGCCGCACAGCAACATATGACGCGCTTGCTGGCTGCCGAACTGGGTGAAGATAAAATACGCGTAAATACCGTAAACCCAGACGGCGTGATTGTTGGCAGTAAAATTTGGGAAGGCGCCTGGGCCGAAGGCCGCGCCAAAGCCTACGGGATCGAGGTGAAAGACTTACCTGCGCACTACGCCAAGCGTAATTTACTCAACGAGATCATTCTTCCGGATGATATCGCAGACGGCGTTTTTGCCTGTGTGGGTATCCTGCTCAAAAGCACCGGAAATACCATCAATGTAGATGGCGGGATGGCAAATGCATTTGTGCGTTAAAACGAATTGAACTAGTTTAAACCGCCGGGAGTCAGGTTGACTCCCGGCGATTAACATGATTATCTCCTTATGAACATCCACAAACAACAACTCGAAGATCTCAACAAACACAAACTTCAGGACCATAAATCCCATTTTGATTTCTTAGCTCAATCGTTATCGAAATCAGGTGCTGCAGTAGATAAGCTCATTACTAAGCTGGCTGACTTTCAGGTCGCCATTCCCAGTTGGGCCCTGGGTGCAGGCGGAACCCGCTTCGGAAGATTCTCTTACGGTGGCGAACCGGCTTCTTTAGAACAAAAAATTGAAGACATTGGCTTAATTCACAGGCTAACGCAGACAGCGGGCGCCGTTTCATTACATATCCCATGGGATGTACCTAACGATTACAACGCGATTAAAGAACTGGCGGCCAAACATCAAATTAAATTTGATGCGGTAAACAGCAACACCTTTCAGGATCAAAAGAATCAGAAGGAAACCTATAAATACGGTTCGCTGAGCAATACCAGTTCCGCAGTACGCGAGCAGGCCATCGCCCACAACAAAGAAGTGGTAGAAATAGGAAACAAACTGGGATCTAAAGCCTTGACCGTTTGGCTGGCAGACGGTTCATCCTTTCCGGGGCAAAATAACTTTCAGACGGCTTTAACCCACACGCAAAACAGTCTGATTTCGATCTATGAAGATATGCCCACAGACTGGAAGCTGTATATCGAGTATAAACCTTACGAACCTAATTTTTACAGTACTGTTATTCAGGATTGGGGAACTTCACTGATGCTGGCAAACGGCTGCGGCGAACGCGCCTATACCTTAGTAGATTTAGGGCATCACCTGCCCAATACCAATATTGAGCAAATCGTTTCGGTTTTAATGCTGAAAGGCAAACTGGGCGGTTTCCACTTTAACGACAGCAAATACGGCGATGATGATCTTACTGTGGGTAGCATAAAGCCCTATGCCCTCTTCCTGATTTTCAACGAACTCGTGTACGGGATTCAAAACAATCCGCAAAACCCCGAACTGGGCTGGATGATCGATGCCAGTCACAACGTTAAAGATCCGCTGGAAGATTTAATCCAATCGTTGGAAGCGATTCAAGAAGCTTATGCAAAAGCCTTATTGATTGATCAGGATGCGCTAAGAGCCGCGCAGGAAGCAAACGATGTTACCCTGTGTCAGGAGCTTTTACAAAATGCCTATCGCACCGATGTAAGGCCACTGGTTCGGGAAGCTCGTTTACGCAGCGGTGGTGCACTTAATCCTATTGAAGCCTACCGCAAGCTGGAGGTTCGCAAAAACCTCATCGCCGAACGCGGTAGTAAAACCGTAGCAACCGGACTCTAATCAGGCACCAGGTAATTGATGAAACAAACAGTAACGGCCATATTCGATATTGGTAAGACCAACAAAAAATTCTTCCTCTTTGACGAAGACTTTCAGGAGGTGTATCGCGAATATGTTCAGTTTGACGAGATCGAAGATGAAGACGGGCATCCCACCGAAGACCTTTCCGCTTTGCGCAACTGGCTAAAAACTGTTTTTGACCGCATCTTAAAGACCGAAAACTACGACATAAAGGCCATCAACTTTTCGTCTTACGGCGCCAGCCTGGTGCATCTGGATGAAAACCGCGATGTGATCTTTCCTTTATATAATTATACGAAATCGATTCCGCAGGAAATTAGTGATGGTTTTTATGAGAAATACGGTCCGGAAGCCGATTTCCATCAACAAACGGGTTCATCAAGTTCCGGAATGCTCAATGCCGGGATGCAGCTCTATTGGCTAAAACACACCAAACCCGAAGTATTTAGCAAAATCCGTTACAGTCTGCACCTGCCACAATATTTGAGTTTCGTGTTCACGGGAATTCCGCTTAGCGAATACACCAGTATTGGCTGTCATACCGCACTTTGGGATTTTGAAAAAAAAGACTACCACGATTGGGTCTATGCCGAAAAACTGGACCAAATCCTGCCGCCCATCGTTTCTACCGAAACGAGTATCAATATGAATTACAACGGCAAGCGTATTAAAATTGGCGTGGGAATTCACGACAGCAGTGCTGCCCTCCTGCCCTACGTGCGCAGCCTGAGCAAACCGTTTATCCTGATTTCGACCGGTACCTGGAGCATTTCACTCAATCCGTTTACCGACAGCTTGCTTACCAAACAGGATGTTGCAGACGATTGCATCAATTATATGCGCATCAACGGCAAACCCGTAAAATCAGCGCGGTTGTTTCTGGGAAATGAATACAGTATTCAGGTTAAAAAGTTGGTGAAACACTATGGTGTTGACGCCCATTATCACAAAACGGTAAAATTTGATCCCGAAATACACTACGAGATTCACAAAGACTTTGAAAAGCTTTTTCACTGGGAATCGATTGATGTTCCCAATATGCCACACAAAACTACATTAAGATATACTACTTTTGAACACGCGTATCATCACTTGATGGTGGAGCTGGTATTGCTTCAGGTCGCGAGTATCAAAAGTGCCAAAGGCAGCATGGCTATCGAAAAGCTTTTTGTGGACGGCGGTTTTAGCGATAACGAAGTATACATCCAACTGCTTTCACATCATTTTAGAACGATGGAATTGCGCACCACAGACTCCTCGCTGGGGTCTGCCCTTGGCGCCGCGATTTGCATCTCTGATACGCAACTGAATTCAAAATTTCTCAAGAAAAACTATTCGATGAAGAAGCATATTCCCTTCATCGCAAAATGAAAATTATGGCCAATTCTTTTGACACCGCGTATCCTTCTGTAGATGATTTAAGAACCAAAGCAAAAAGTCGGGTTCCGGCCTTTGCCTTTGAATACCTCGACGGAGGTTGTAATGAAGATGTAAGCATCAAGCGCAACACCTCTGAAATCCGTGACGTGCAGTTGCAACCCCGTTACCTCAACAATTATGGCGAAAGCTCCACCAAAACCAAAGTGCTCGGGATGGAGTTTGATGCACCTTTTGGCATCGCTCCGGTAGGCCTTCAGGGGCTGATGTGGCCCAACTCACCTGCGATTTTAGCCAAAGCAGCCCACAAACACAACATTCCGTTTATTCTGAGTACGGTAACGACGATGGATATTGAAAAAGCCAGTGAACTCACCGAAGGTAATGCCTGGTTTCAGTTGTACAATCCCGTGGAAGACGCGGTACGCAACGATATTATTGACCGTGCTGAAGCAGCCGGTTGCCCGGTTCTGGTACTGCTGTGTGATGTGCCAACCTTTGGCTTTCGCCCACGGGATTTTAAAAACGGCTTGGCGCTTCCACCTAAAATGTCTGTTAAGAATATCATGCAAATCCTAGGCAAACCCACCTGGGCTTATAACACGCTTAAATACGGTCAGCCTACTTTTGAAAATCTTAAACCCTACACCCCTGAAGGTTTAAACCTAAAACAACTGGGTGCGTTTATGGACCGCACCTTTTCGGGGAAACTCAACGAAGAAAAAATAAAACCCATCCGCGACCGCTGGAAGGGTAAGCTGGTACTTAAAGGCGTACAATCCCTGCAAGATACCCAGGACGCAATACGTATGGGCTTTGACGGCATCATCGTTTCGAACCACGGTGGACGCCAACTGGATGCCGCCCAATCTACCATCAATTCGCTGAAAGAAATCGCGGCGACCTACGGCGACCAGATCGAGGTGATGATGGACAGTGGCCTGCGTTCCGGTCCCGATATTGCTCGGGCGATGGCCTGTGGAGCCAAATTTACCTTTATGGGCCGCTCGTTTATGTACGGCTGTGGCGCATTAGGCAACAAAGGCGGAGATCACACCATCGGGATGCTCAAAACCCAATTTAAACAAGTTATGGATCAACTGGTTTGCGAGCGGGTTGAAGACCTGCCCAAACACTTAATAACCTAACCTATGTCACAATACAATCAGGAAGAAGAAGCCATTGAAGCCATTGCCGGCGGCGAATTTGAACGCGAACGCGTACCCCAGTCCAGACTACAGAGCTGGAAAGCCTTTTTAGGCATGTATGCCGGGGAACACGCAGCCGGAACCGAGTTTGTAATTGGCCCTCTGTTTTTAACGACCGGGGTAAGTGCTTTTGACCTGATTATAGGACTGCTCCTGGGCAACCTGATGGCGGTGTTGAGCTGGCGCTTTCTTACTGCCGAGATCGGGACTAAGTTTAGATACACCTTGTATTTTCATCTGGAAAAAATCTGTGGTACCCGTCTGGTGACCGCGTACAACCTCGCAAATGGAGTTCTGTTTTGCTTTTTGGCCGGAGCGATGATTACTGTATCAGCAACCGCGGTTGGGATTCCCTTTGATATGGAAATGCCCAAACTTACAGACACCACGCCCAACAGCCTGACCTGGGTGATTATTGTAATTGCCATTGGCGCGGTAATTTCCATCATTGCTGCTAAAGGTTATAATACCGTGGCCAAAGCGGCCAACTGGATGTCACCCATAATCGTAGTGGCCTTTATTGCCTGTGGGGTTGTAGCGTTGATCCAACTGGATGTAAACAGTTTTTCTGATTTTTGGAATATTTGGGGAGACGGGGGTGAACCCTTTCCGGGACAGGTAAAATATACCTTTTGGCATGTGGTGTTGTGGTCCTGGTTTGCCAATGCCGCGATGCACATCGGGATGTCTGACCTGTCTGTGTTCCGCTTTGCGAAAAAAGCAAGTGCCGGATGGACGACCGCCGGTGGAATTTACATCGGTCATTATATTGCCTGGATCGCCGCTGCCCTGCTCTACGCCGTATATCTTAAATCTCCTGAAGCCCAGGCCCTGCTTGCAGCTGGTGAAGCGCCTTCGGTAGCTCCGGGTCCTTTGGCCTACAATGCCATTGGCGTTTTTGGGATTATCGCTGTAATCCTTGCGGGATGGACGACTGCCAACCCTACAATTTACCGGGCCGGACTCGCATTTCAAGCCATCATTCCCAAACTTTCTACCTTTTGGGTAACCATCATTGCCGGTACTGTAGCGACTATTGCTGGCTTATTCCCGGCATTTGCCATGAAGCTTTTAGGCTTTGTAGCCCTCTACGGCTTTATTCTGGCGCCAATAGGAGCCATCATTGTGTTTGAATATTTCTTTGGAAAACAAGCCGGAATCCAATCCTTTTATGCCGAAAAAACCGGAATCAAATTCAACTGGGCGGTGTTTGGTGCATGGGCCTTAAGCTTTGGCGTATTTTACTTTATTTCAATTCAATTTGATGTATTCCTCTCCTTTTTGACCTTACCGGCATGGATCAGTTGTGGAGTGCTGTTTTTAATTTTCAGCAGATTTTATCAGATAAAGCAGCGACTTGCTTAATAGCCAATAAAAAACTGGTGCTTAAGAGTACCTTGAAATGGTCGTTATAGTTAGGGAATAACGGCCATTTCTTTTTTGGTAAATAATGTAACTAGTTTCCTAACAACTTAAAGTATCATTAGTATTACTACACAAGACCCTATGAGGAATACCGTAAAGTCCAGTTGGTTTAAAAGAGTATATTTATAGCTATGTAAATAAGAGAAAACAGTGCATTTTGGACTGTGATGTAATTGTTGTGCAACATAAAGATGAGAACGGAAGAAATCACAAAATATCTAAGAAATAATATTGAGCCTTTACCTGATACCAACTATGGTGATGGATATAGAGCCTCTGTCTATTTGACGGATGGGACATTTCTTCCTTGCGTGATATTTAGAAACTCAAGAGAGATCACAAAACTTGCTGTTAGGAGATTTAAAGAAGAGCAGAAAGGAAAGGGAATCTTTAATAAATCAACAGACACAGGATATCTCAACATTGTTAAACACTTTGTAACTAGTGGAAATAGGTTGAATGAGTATAACATCGAAAAAATTGAGAAAAGTGATTTTGCTTTTCCATTAAAGGTTCAAAATCAAATTAAAGGCGAAACAACTATGGGTTGGACAGGTTTTGCTGCTAAAATGAAAGATGGTAAACATTTTGGATTTGGAACTTCATTTCATTGCGAATTCTTTCAGATGCCAGAAGGTTATTCTGTAAATGATATTGAAGAAATCATAAATCACAGTTTCGTCCTCAAAAATGGAGAGTTACGTTCCCATAGACAAGGACCTGAAACTCTACCAGAAGAATACAAAGATGCTGTTGTGTATAGAGAAAAAACCTTTTTTGAGTGTTTCCTTGATAGTTTATAAAAAAATACGTTGTACAACACGGTATATAGCAAATAGGGCGTTCGGTGGTTAACGAAAGTTCATTACCATTTACAAACATTATGAGAAGACCAGTCGGATTGATAATATCAGTTGTTTTAATTTTTACAATTTCTTGTAACAATAAACCGATTGAACCATTTCAATTATCAATTGCTGACTTCGACTATTCTCTTGCCTATTCTGTTCTTTACGAGCTCACGAATGAAAAACTGACTATAACATTTCGTGGAGAATTAGAAAACGAAAAAGATAGTGTTTTATATTCGACTATTGACTTACCAAAAAGCAAGATTCGACAATTATCCAATATAAACATTGATAGCTTAAGCGTACTCTACTCAAACGTTTGTGTAAGAGATGGAGATATTAAATCATTCCGATTTACAAAAAATGGAAAAACTAAAATTGTAACTCTCGAAAATTATTATCATCCCGAATTAAGTCCTTCGATTGAAATAATAAACGGAATTGTACCAGAAAAATTCAAAATGTACAATAACAGAGCGGAACTGATTAAGAGAATGGAGAATTGTGGAGAATTTCGAATAATCAAAAGTTGGGAAGAATATAAAAACGGAAATTAAAACGTATAACTAGCTTAATTTCTCTGCGGAATAATCCTGCAGATAACGCCACAACAAAATCATAGCCGAACTGTTGGTATACATTTGAAAAGTGACTTTATGGAATATAAATGGAATCCATTTGATCAGGGAAATTCAATTGGGACTATTGGCTCTGAAGACGGAAAAATATTAAAGGATGAAGAAAATTCATTTGGTGCAAGAATCACTCTGGAAGAAAATGGTTCTATTGCACCTTTTTCTATCACAATTGGAATATATGGACTGATGTTTCATACTGACTGACTTTAATAGTTCGTTAGAAAAGGCGGATAATGAATTTGAAAACTTCAAAACAAAAGTTGAGAAAATAATAGAGATTCGGAATGGAATGAAAAACATAATCAATTAATGGAACGTATAACTGAATGAGAATTAAACTCCAAATTATATTCATCTGGATTCTTGGAAATATAGTTCTATTAGTCAGGTTCTTAATCGACTCGTTTTTAATACAATGTGAACCTTGTATTCCGGATTATCCTTGTCCACCTTGTCGAACCGAATTTGCGAAAGATATTTGGGTTTATTTTCTAATTTGGAATGTATTAATTGGAGTTGTATTTCTAATAAAGAAGAAAAAAACGTATGCCAACGATGTATATAAAAAATAGGCGAAACACTAATAAAATCAGGGCTTTTGATTCACATCAAACTTTGTGCTTAACTGAAAAATTAGCACTTCATAACCGCCAGCTTTTAATATACTAAACGTTGTAAACTAGATATAAAAACAAATGAACTTCATAAAAAAACTCTTCGGAAAACAAAAAAATAACGATGTTGGCAATTTTATTGTAGCAACTTTAAATGACAAAATTATGCCTCTCGACAGAGGAGAAATTTACGAAGACCCGTTAGATGAATTGCTTAAAGCTAAGGGAATTGGAGAAGTTTCCGGTGGCGGAACGATGCAATTAAAATCTGGAGAATTAGAATATTGCGATTTAGAAATTAAACTAAATTCAAACGAGATTAATCAAAACGATATTCAGTTAATAATTAACAAACTTGAGGAACTTGGAGCACCTAAAGGCTCGAAACTGACCATTGAAAAAACTGACCAAAAAATAGAATTCGGACAAAAAGAAGGTTTAGGAATTTATATTGACGGAGTGAATTTAGACCCAGAAGTTTATAAAAACTCTGATATTAACTTTGTGATTTCAGAATTAAAAAAAATGACTAACGACAAATCAGAAATTACAAGGTATTGGGAAGGTACGAATGAAACTGCCCTTTATTATTATTCTGACTCTTTTGCTGAAATGAACGAATCGATTCAAGAATTTGTGAAATCGTATCCTCTGTGTAAAGGAGCAAGAATTGAACAATTAGCCTAGAGCCAGATTACAACACGGTGTTTAATTAGTCGCTTTGGTAAAAGCCTCATACACCTTTTAAAAAAATCAATTCTGAATAGGTTGACAAAAAATGAAACCAAAAAATATAAGGACAGACTTCTAAAATCCTTTCCGACCGAACTTAAAACGGACGTTGAATCGGTTGTCAACATATTGCCATTAGAGAAGAATGAGGTAAAACTTTGTGATGGTCAGTTTCATAAAGTTGAGAATCTAATTCATCCCTCTGAAGTGATGATTAAATGGAGTGGCGAACAGCTGACAATTCCTTACAGACTATACTTTGACGAACCGGACATTAACGCTGAGCCCCACTTAACTGATATACAGAAAATCATCCTGAATTGTATATTCCTGAGACATCACAATGGTTATCTACGGGAGCGAAGATTAAAAAAATTAGTTGACAAAGATGAAAAATGGATTATTCCTTTTACAATTCAGTTGCTAGGAGAATATGTACTTGAGATCTTACAAGTCTTAGACCAACACATAAATGAAAAGACAATAACTGATTATTGCTCATTTATAGAAGAAAATCCTAAATATTGGCAGCAGACGGAAAGTAGGATGATCAGTTATTGGAATGCTTATTACAAAAGCAAGTTTCCTGAAATGCATGAATATTTAGGAAGCACATTGGTAAAACGAATAAAAAACAAATGTACAACCAACCCCTAACCCCTACCCTTCCACTCCACAAAGCCCGATTTCCTCGGCAAAAAACATCAGATACAAACCGTACTTAAAAAAAACCGATATTAGTAACTCCATAAAAAATAGAGGAACCAAAACGAGTTTGTCTATTCCGGTGCTAAGCCGGCGAACAAAAGCAACTACTAAAGATGATTGACTATTTAAAACAAGTACTTGAAACCTGGGAGAGTTCGATTATCACCTATTTTCCTAAGATTTTTTTAGCCATTGTAGTATTAATCGTGTTTTGGTTTCTTGCGAAAATGGGTAAAAAAATCGGTCTCAATCTGTATTCCGAATCTAAAAAAGCGCATTACCATATTGCCAATTTTATCGCTTCGCTTATTTATTTCTTCCTCATTTTATCAGGCCTTTTTATCGCCTTAAAAATTGTGGGGCTCGAGCAAATGTTGTCCCACCTTTTAGCCGGAGCCGGAGTTATCGGTATCATTGCCGGTTTTGCTTTTAAGGATATCGCGTCCAATATTTTTGCCGGTTTGCTTTTAAACATTCAACGCCCGTTTAGAAAAGACGACTGGGTACAAATTAACGACAGCTTTGGGGTGGTTTTAGAAGTAGGCTGGATCACCACTTCCATTAAAACCGTTCCCGGGCAGGAAGTGTTTGTTCCCAATCAATTGATTTACAATTCGTCGTACACCAATTTTTCAAGATTCAGCAAACGCCGTATCATTCTGGAAAGTGGGGTTTCGTACGGCGATGATTTAGAACACGTACGAGCGGTAGCTTTAGACGAAGTCAAAAAGGTGGAATCCCTGCTGCCTCACGAAGATGTGGATTTTTACTACACCGGGATCGGAAGTTCCACATACAACTTTCAGCTTCGCTTTTGGATCGCTTTTAAAACCAATAACGATTTTATGAAAGCAATGAGCGACATCATTATTCAAATTAAAAAGCGGTTTGAGGAAGAAGACATCTGCATTGCCTATGACGTAACGACTCTGGATTTTGGTGTAAAAGGCGGGGTAAATCTGTTTGATAAAGAACTGAATGTTAAGGCAAAATAAATACCATTCAGCCGGTATTTGAACCTTGTTATCAAGCAACGTCATTCTGAATTCATTTCAGAATCACATCCGGCTAAAAACTACTTAACTACACAGGTCAAGCCCAAGTAAAGAATTCCAAAAAAGGCTTTAGGGTCAAATAGTTATATTTACGGAAACCTGTAGCAAACCTTTGAAACTGAATGTTTAAATTAATCGAAATAGGCTTTCAGAAATTCGTTGTTAAACGGGTATTCAAAAAATACCGCAACAGTTTGCCAACGACAACTGCATATGATAATCTAAAACCAAAATACCACATTTTAGCCGGTTCACTGGTGTGGGAAGACGAAGGAATTGCGGAATGCCATCCAAAGCTCGGAAATGCATTTAGATACGTTTTACGCTACAGGACCTATTTAATTTCCAGAGAATTATCAGATACCAAAAACACCAACAAACGCAATAAACAAACCTTTGAATTAGCTAAAAAATACTTTCCAAACTGGGTGGGATTCGATAAAAGTAGATGTACTTATAATGCCGAACTGGTTGATAGATTAAAACGCTTCCAAAAGGTATCTGAATGGAATATTGATAAAATCTCGTAGGATGCTATTCAAATCGAAAACCAAACAAACACCTAATTCTAGTTAACTGCTTGCGCCTGAAACTAGTCGTAAACATCTGTAAGCCGCAAGAAATTAGATGACCCTACTAATCAAAAAGCAACATCTTCTTTTTTTTACAGTATTTATACCGTAAAATGAAATCCCCCCTAAAATCACAGCACCCTTTTGGGTGCTACGCCGTATATACGAGCAATACCAAACCAACACGATATGAAACATCTGCTTTGCCTACTCCTGTTCCTGACCGCCTCAGTGAGTTCACGGGCTCAGGAAAACCCGAAGGCTTCTTTACAAACTATTGACGGAATCATCAACGAACTCCTGGATCAAATCACAATCGAAAAAGGCGAAAAAATGGATACGACCGCCATTCGGAATTTATTTCACCCGGCTGCCCTATTCACGGTTGCCGATTCTACACAAGCGGAAACCGTAACGCTCGATGAGTTCCTCGTCCTCTTGAAAGATCCCTATTATGAAGCAGGATACCGGGAACAGGAAATTCATAAAGTGGTTGATGCCTATCAGGGGATTGCACAGGTATTCCAGACCTTTCAGGGTAAGGACTCCGAAGGAGCTGAAGAACGCGGATTAAACAGCTATCAACTCACCTATTATGCCGATCGCTGGTGGATCGTAAGTCTTTTATGGACTATAGAATCGGAAACTGCCCCAATACCTAAAAAATACGGTGGAAGATAGATCAAAAGCTACCTGGCTTCTCAGTTTCAATGCCGAATGAGGAATACCGTAAAAATGCTGAGCGATAAAGGTTTATATTTACTTTGATAATTTAATTACAAATGCTTGTAAATGGTTACAAGCAAATATATAAAAGGGGTATAATACAAACTGTTGTGTTATACCTACGTTAGCGGTAATTTGAACCAACCAATGAGCAAACACCTTATTAAAACTACAGCAAGTATTTATTTAGACCCGATTGATGGAATGAATCAGTTGAAGAGAGATTTATTGCTATATGACTGTTTAGGTCTACTTAATTTAGATGTTCTACTCAATAGTTTAGATAAGTATAAAAAATACCCCTTTTATAGAGATGCATTAAACAACTTATTATTCCTGATTGACAAAAAGAAATTCGTCGAATTAAAATCATTAATCAAACCAGGAGATGTACTAATGGACGAAACTGATTTAAAGTTGGCGAATTACACAATGGAATTGAAAAATGATAGAGACCAATTAGGTTCAGAAAATGAGGAAAAAAGCAATGAATTATTTTGGCAACTAGACGAACTTGATACTCGATTATGGTGCAATGTTGCAAATTCTAGTAACGAAAAAATTTTTGTAACACCTTCTCTAAAGAACACCAACACGTTTGAAATAAAAGAAACGACTAAACAAAAAGCTTATAGTATTATTCACGGATTAATTCCACTACCAGTCGAAAACACACCTTGGGAAAAGATACTTGATTTCAATAATGATTCAGAAAGTAAACGGAAATTATTTGCTTTAAAAAATTGGATTAATGAATTGCCTGACAATATAAAAACGGATGAGTTGAATGACAAAATTCAACATCTACTATACGAATACAAAGAGAGTCTTAAAAGACATAAAATATCAAGCAAAGTATCATCATTTAAAACTATCGTAAATTCTGTTCCGACTGCCATTTCCGAATTATTAAGACTACGTTTCGATAAGGCTTTAAATGCATTTTTCTTAATTGCAGAACAAGAGGTCAATTTTAAAAAATTTGATGAAAAAGAAAAACTAAAAGGAAATGAATTAGCATATATTCCACTAGTCGATAATAAATTTAAAAAATAAAAACTATATGGAGAATATGACATTTGACAAGATAGTTAAAACAACAGCTTGTGATTGTTTTCAAGAAACTTTTGAAGACTATGAAACACATTTTGCGTTAAAAATTAATAAAAGTAATTTACGAGATGTTGATTTTAAAACATATTGGGAAAAAGGGAGAACTGACTATCAAAATTGTAAGGAAGCTTGTTCATTACAGTCTCAATCTATTTCAATAGTAAAGACTCAAAACGATGTTGAAAAAACACTAAACATATACAAGTCTTTATTCCCAATATCACCAAAGTATAAACCATATTGTGCAATACTTACATTTAAAGAAAAAAGCGGAAAAATAAAATTAACGCCAAGTAAAAATAATCCATTACATTGTGATTTCTATAAATCAGATAACTTTACCAAAGAATTGGTAGAAGTAGTAGATACAATAGCACTAGAAAATGTTTGAAGTTAGAAAACATAAATCACTATTAAAAAACTTCCACAAAGTTGTGGAAAATAAAAGAGTGCTTTTTAATGACGGAGACAATGATATCATTTACACAGGAACTAATGAATATAAGAACAGGTTATTATGCTTCATTATGTTCGAAGATGATGAAAATGGTTATTTAAGATACATTCATATGCTTATTTCGGAAAAGCAGTATAGTGATTTTATAAATCAAAAAACTTCATTAAGAAATATTATAAACACTAATGAAAGTGTGTTTATAGTAGATTTAGATTATGCACTAAATGAAATTGACCAAAACCTAGTATCTATTAATGAAATTCCGACTGATTATTTGCCATTAGAAAATTCGTATTGCCCTGACTTTATTAAAGAATCATCTTTTACATATGCTGTAAGTTTATTAGGAGGCCTTGCAGATTCTCATAAAGCAGAAGCACGTGAGTTATCCGATGTAAGTACACATTTTTCTGATTTCTTAAAATCCTCTACATCATTCATAAATGATTTTCAACTAGAGAATAAAATTTATGTAGAAGCTCTTAAAGCTGGTAGTTTTAAAATAAACTTCCGTGTAGAAATAAAAGAACCTGAACAGTTAGGTATCATAGATAATTCAACAGATAAAATAAGTCAATTTCTTTCTAATTATTTTAAATATTTTTTCAATAAACTTCCAAAAGAAGATAATTTAGTTTTTAAATCAGAAACTGTAGAGTCGGAAGATTTTCAAAGTTTAGAAAGTGAATTACAGTCTATTTATGAAGAGAAATATGCGCTTCCCGAAGGTGGTGTTGAACAAAAATTAATAGATTTAATAAACTATTCAGCAACACAAATAGAAGATATTAATTATGGCGGTAGTTTTAAAGAACTAAAATTTGAACAAAGTTCATTAAACGATTCTGACACGCCATTTGGAGTAATTGACAGTTCTTTTATTCCATCTATAAAAAACAAAATATTTGATGTCAGCGAATTCGAAGCTGAACCAATAAAACGAATTGATGAAAATCCAAAAGAATATAAATTTCAAGTTTATCAATTCAATACTAATACAGGAAATGGCTCTGCATACTTTACCGATTCAGAAGGTTCGGTATCGAAAATAGTTGTTCACGCAAGAGGAAAAGAAGATTATAAGAACACGTCTTTTACCAAAAGTATGGACGAAGGAAAATCAATTTTATTCATAGGTATCGGAGTATATAAAGATGATAAACTAAAAAAGATTACTTGCGAATTATAGAATAAAAACTACCGCTAACACCGTGTATAATTCATTGCTAGTACTCGCCTACTTACCAAAATCCTTGCAGATTTTCTATTCGGTTTATGTTTGCTAAATTAGTTGCTAAAAGACGCAACGAAATCATACACAATCACGTTGTATGCAATTTAAAAAAACAAGAAATGGAAATAAAACATATAATTTCGACCGTAATTTTACTCATATCAATATCAAGTTTCGGGCAAAAATGGAATACTGTAGAATTCATAAATAAATATAAATATCAAGAGGTCATTGGAAATATAGATGATATTGATGAAAAGTGTAAACCTGATAAATATGCTAGGTATCCAAATGGCAAAAAAGGAATTTATAGCTTTATTAGTCAAAACACAGTAATTCCGAAAAAAGCAACTAAAGAAAAAATTAGTGGAACGGTAATCCTTAAATATGTTGTTGACGAGAAAGGTTACGCAACAGATATAGAAGTTGTCCAAAGCGTTAGCAAATCCTTGGATAAGGCATCCATTAAAGTTATGAAAAAGATGGAAAGGTGGATACCTGGAAAAGCAGACGGAAAAAACCTAAGAGTAGAATATAGACAGCCATTTACCTATAGACTGTAAAAAAACTGCATACAACAAAGAACTGAGGTAAAAAACCACTCTTTTCTACATTAAATTTGAGACATACTTATCCTCTGCTAAAATCTCTAATACAGATTTTAGCTCTTTTATCTATTCCTCTACAGAATGCCGTTTCTTATCACCATAAGTAAAACTCTCAGTGTTTTGATAACCCTAAACTCTAAAGACGACAACTCTTAACAGGCAGGTAGGGAGGTGCAAAATACTTCTTCCTCTGAAAAACAAGAACATGTTTATTCAATTCCATTTAGATACTCTGAGGTCGATTCCGTTCTTTTTTGCACTTGCGGTGTGCAGTTTATTTAAATGTAAAAACACCTCCCCAAACTTTAAAATATTTCCGCTTCAACAATCACAAACTGATACCTATCCCTATATTTAAGTTGGAGGTATATTCCCGGGTATTTAGCGGGGTTTCACGGTCTAAATAGTAGTTGTATGCCGTAAAAACTTTAAACCACTCCGCCAGGGGAACATCCAGCCGAAACTGCTCCAGAATCCGGTAGTCGCTCAGATCCTTGTAAAGCGGTTGATAATAGACCGTATTGGCCACCGAAAATTTACCCGATTTGGGAGCATACGATACCGTGAGGTAGGTGCTGTTGCGATGATTGTAATCGGTCGTACCCGCCCGATCGCTATACTCCACTTCATACATATAACTGTTGCCGGCATAGCCGGTAAACCGCTTCCTGTCCATCCATTTTACCCGGAGACCGGCCCCAATCAGGTTGCGCTGTTCTACCACCAGCAGTTGGTTATACTGCCCCTGTATAAAGCTTTCAAAGCGCAACCATTGTAATTTTCGAAACTTATAATTAAATCTTCCGTGGAGAAACCAGGCGTTCTGCAGATTTTCCGCTCCAGAATCGATCAGCCTGTAATTTCCGATAAGAAAATAGAGTTTCCGGAGATCTTTGGATTTTAATTGGGTGGTCAGGGCCATATCCAGTTGCGTGACCTGCTTACCATCATTATTGGTATGGTTCAGACTAAAATCGCCATTGAGTGCAAACCGTAACGAGTCGGTCTGCATGCGTTTCGATTCAATATTTACTAATTGCGCGGAGAGTACGACTGGTGACAGCCAAAGACACCCCAAAAACAGGATTCTGATCATAACTTGTGCTGAACCCCAAAAATAAAAATATCTTTTCCAATACGCCCTCAGGCATTCCTGATTTTCCGGTCGGTACCGAAGCTGTATACATAAATGCCCGTCTCAACAGATAAAAACAGGATTGGCACCGCCTGCAACGGTACACGCAATTCAAATTTGACGATACCTTCTTGTAGGCCATTTTTAAAATTAGGACTAAGAATACAATTCTTTAGTCCTCCCTCGGTTCAGGATAGCTGTAGGAAGCTCCGAAGGACAGGAGCGATAGCGACGCGGAGCTGACAAAGCGGTTTTCGCCCAAATGGCGAAAAATTCCTAAGCGAGGGTGTCTTTTCTTTTGGTTCGTTTTCTTTGGACAAGCAAATCGACGATAGGAGATTCACGAGTTCCAAAACCAATAAGCAACAACGAGCTAAAGAAAAGTAAGGAACATTTTATAGTAACAAGAATATACACACCGACAAAGGAGGTTCACAAGTTCCAAATCCAATAACTGACAGCGAGCTAAAGCAAAACACTAAACTAAGTAGAGTAACTCTACTGAAATTGACATAACACGGTATAGAAAATAAAAGTAACTGTAATTTAAATATGTTCATTTTTTCCATTGATGAAAAAACGAGCCAAAAAAATCTAGGCTCACAAGACAGTATCTAAATTTATTGTTCGTTGCACTGCATGCGCTTAACTCGGCCGCTACGACGGCCTCAAACAGAACCGCCTGCAACGTTACACTCACTTCAAATTTGACGATACTCTCTTGGAGGCCGTTTCTAAGATTAAAACTAAGAATACAATTCTTTAGTCCTCCCTCGGTTCAGAATAGCTGCAGGAAGCTCCGAAGGACAGGAGCGATAGCGACGCGGAGCTGACAAAGCGGTTTTCGCCCAAATGGCGAAAAATTCCC
>PAPI01000014.1 GCA_002708845.1 Leeuwenhoekiella sp. | reverse complement strand
TTGTCATAATACTCAAATTTTAGATTAAACAATATTTGAGCAGAAACCAAACGGAAGATAAAATCTTGGCTCAAAAGGAAACGGAATAAATAAGCGATGGAAGAGACGTTGGCTTTATGCCGTAGTCTTTTGATGGAAGTATTTTACGAGTTTAAATTGCGGTCATATTGTATGATAATAAACCCCCTTAGTTAAATTTTTATTTTCAATTCATTGGTAATATATTAGTTTAATATTTATTGGTAATAAATGTTGTTAATTGAAAAGAATTATTATTTTTGCATCAGACGAATCAAATTGAACTACAACTCACGAGAATTAGTTCACAAATCGTCAACATAGATAAAAATATTTGGCAGAAGTGCCACAGCGACAGGGCTCGCCAAGCAAGGTTCGAGTCCCGTCCAGACCGCAAAAAGCTCTTCAAGAAATTGAGGAGCTTTTTTTGTTTGTAAAGATTTTACAAAATGAGAAAAGATCCTGTCCAGAAAAAAGTTTTTTTTTAGCTGATAAAAATGAGCTTTCTGAAAGGATTCCAACTAGCTCAATCTGACAAGAAAATACTCTTACATCTTTATAATTTTGAATCGTAGCTTATTTTACAGCGGTTTTAACGCGTAAAAAGGCTCGTCCATACCGCAAAAAACTCTTCAAGAAATTGAAGAGCTTTTTTTGTTTAAAGGAATTATATAATCTATAGCATAGCTGATGCGTTTCGCGGTTTATACACAGTATTTGAGTACAATTTCTAATTGCGTGCAAGCTCTTTAGCGTATGAGGGGATCATCCTGACTTTATAGTAGCTTAATACAGGGGCTGTGTATGCCTTATTGTAGCCTTGTAGTCGAGTAAAGTACGGGTGAAACACGAGTGCATTACGGGTCAACCTCGGGTAAACCTTTCACTAGTGTAGCTGAATTACTTATTTAGGATAGTGTTTGGGAAATGGAATTGTAAATTACTAAAAAATCTTTCCCTTTTAAAGTTTAGTAATTTATTCTTCGGCATAGTTTACCACGCCACCAGTCACAGACTGGCGGGAGCTGGGCAATCATCACATTGCATTTGAACATTCTTTAGAATTTTATCGCTAAACGGGTGCAAATTGATTCACCTTATTAATAA
The DNA here is from genome assembly GCA_002708845.1 of Leeuwenhoekiella sp. Taxonomy (GTDB): domain Bacteria; phylum Bacteroidota; class Bacteroidia; order Flavobacteriales; family Flavobacteriaceae; genus Leeuwenhoekiella. Next base: position 88,381 of record PAPI01000014.1, on the reverse strand, counting down.
ATAGAAACTTCGCCTTTTAAGTTCAGCCTTTAAGTCAAGTGCCAGACGTTTTTAAGAAATCTGTGTATCAAAGAACAATATGGCAAGTACAAAAGCGACTACAGATAGAATGATGCCATACATAAAAAGATTATAGGCTTTCCTCAAGTAGTCATACTTTTTAGCAAGTACTACTCCCAGAAAAAAAATATCATCAATTAAGTTTGAATACAAAAAGCTTTTATTTTCCATTAAACGATTCATCCCCCAATGGTAGTCTTCACGATTCATTTTATAGAAATTACCAAAAAAAAGCAGGTTGACTTTTTGTTTCTCAATGTCTGCTCTACTGAAGGTTCCCGATGAAATAGTTGGTCTTAAAGATAAAATGGAATAGACTATGGAAGACAAGTTTACTATTAATAAAAGTATAGTGGGTGGTATAAGATGCGGATTGTTGTCTAATTTTTGCATCAAAGAACCTAACAGCACTGAAATAATTATGGTATTAATCGAGATCATAATATTTGCTTTACTATCAGCCATACCACTTATGTCTATATGATTCTTTGAGGTAAGCCGAAACATAGTTTCAATACCCTTCTCTGGACGCTCATCTGCTTTAAGCAGTTTCTTTTTCAATGCTTTTAAGTCTTCTGTTGTTATGGAAAGATCTTCAAGCAATTTCCTATCGAGTTCCTTTTCCAACTTTTTAATCTTTTTATCTATTTGTTTAATCAAAATCTCTTTACGTTCAGCAAAATTCGCTTGTGCATAAGCCGTGTAAAAGTTGTGACGAACTAAAAACTCCCTATTTTTGCGGTTCCATTCGAGGTCTGAGAAGGTCTTGTTGCGCAGCTCCGCATACTCTAAACGCAGTTTTTTTTCAAAATCAAAATAGTTTTCGCGTGAAAGGTGAAATACATCCGCATCTCTAATAATACACCCAAGAATATCAACGGGGATTACACCTTCTTTAGTGGCTCGTATCAGACGCGCAACTCCTTCAAGTATTGTTTTTTCCGCTTGCTCCTTTATTAAAAAATTCTGAGCAATAACTACGCTTTTCTCCTCGTGTTCAACGTATGACTCCAGGTATCCGGCATCATGAAACCAGGCTGCTATTAAAAGGATTTGCAGCTCGATAGGAGATAGGTTTTCAGAATTACCTAATTCCAGTGCACCCTCAACAACCAGTTTAGTATGCCAAAGATTATGAAAAGCCAAAGGCGGCAAAGAAGATTCTTCCATAAGCTTCGTGACATATTCTTCTGATTTGAGAACTAAATCGACCATATAATTCATAGTAGTAAATAAACCCCTGGGGCTCTGATGATGTATTAATGCAGAAGCGAAACACCCAATAATTCCATGGGTTCCTTCTTGCCCTTAAGTGGTATCTCCCCTTTTTTCTCAAAATCCCAATGCGAATGGGATTTGTTGTGTAATTCAAATAGGTCTTTAGAAATCAGAAAACTGCTTTCTAGCTCATTACACATGCCCTGAATACGTGCTGTGGTATTTAAAACATCTCCGGAATAGGTTATATCCCGCTTAATAATTCCAATTTCACCAGCGACTACGTTACCATAGTGTGCCCCGGCTTTAAACTGTGGCTGTATCCCGAAGCGAGACACGTAATTTTGAGATTCTCGTTTCAGATATTCCTCTATCGCAAAAAAGCACGCTATGCAATACTCCAGACTTCTCATATTGTCGAGATCCCACGATAAAACAATTTCGTCGCCCACATATTGATAGATTTCTCCTTTACTACTTAAGATAGGCGCTGTAACATCTGCAAATAGCTTTTTCAGAAAAAGATGATAATGTATTCCTCCCAGCTCTTCGGCAATGCTTGTAGAGGATTTTAGGTCTAAAAACATAAAAATGCGTTGCTCTTCTACCGGTGTATTAAATTTCCCGAAGAATATTTTCTGTAGTTTTCCCGGACCAAATTTGTTATTCATTTCTAAAAAGAAGTAGGCAAGTAAAACGATAAGTAACCAGAAAACAATGTTTTTAATATCGGTGCCATCAAATGAAAAATAGAAGGGTTTTCCCATCTGCATCAGCAAAAAGCCTTCGACCAGATTTCTCACAGCCCAGACCGACATAAACACAGAAATAAGGATAAACATGCCCTGATAATACGGCTTAGTCCTAAATCTTCTATCGATAAAGTTTAAAGTTAATGCTGCGATGAGGCCACCACTTAATCCCGAAATGACATTGAACCCTAATGCAGATTTAAAGTGATACAATTCGGTTGTCCCTGCACTAAACACGCTGGTTAAGGTAGCATAGTCGTACAAAGATTGTAAGCCTCCAACGATGCCCATAACCAGCGCAATGGTGATAATTCGTTGAAGTCTGATCTTCCTCATTTTGCTATTTCTATCTTAACAACTTGATGTCTTTTATCTAAACCACTCTGAACTACACTTCCTACCTGATCTCACCATTTTGAATAACTACCTTTTGGTCAAAGCCTTAATGAGTCTGTAAAAAATATAAACATGCGAGATAATATTGATCACCCCAATAGTTACAAAGGCCCACCACATAGTTCCTAAATCGTAATTGTAAAACTCAATACCAAAAACCTGTGGGAAAGCGACAACAAGATCCGCAAATCCAAAAATGTTGAAAAGCCAGGCAAGTGGAATGGCGTAACGCCATTTGTTTCTTAAAGCAAAAGCAGTAATCAATGCAAGAATCGAAGTGCTGTAATCCCATAAACCTATCGTAAAGGCCAGATCATCTAGAAATGCATCATACACCTGAGTGTCCACCATAAACACCATCCCCAGATACCTCAAGCCGTGTATTAAAACCATGGGAACTAATGCATCATAGATTGAAAGCTGAGCAAGTTTGGGGAAAATCCACCATTTAAAAATAAGGTAAAAGGTAGCCAGACCTGCAACGGCCTGCATATTAAGGATTGTGAAGTTGTTTAACATAATGAACTGATTTAGGATTTAAGATCCCTTAAATAATAATTTATGACCCTCTGCTTAAAGAGCAACAGAAGGACGATAGTTTGAACAATAAATGAAAACAGAAGCGAACTGTAAACCAATTCAGAACCTGCAGTTTCAGATGACATGGGGTGAAACCATTGTGTAGCTAAGCCCGTCAAATAGTCAAAGGCTCCTATGGCACTATACAAGATTAAGAAAGCCCAGATCTTGATGCCCTTTCCTTTCAAAATCAGGTAAAGAATAAAAGGGATCATTAGTCCCAGAATTGAATCGGTTATCCAGGGAATAAACCATTCATCAGGATTACTTCCTCCATTCATTCTTAGGGATGAAAAGAAAAACAAGGTCTGAGCCCGTACTGCGGTTAGAAGCGTAAGCCCAAAAATGGCATAAATTGCCTTTGGCCGTTTAGTATTACGGGTTTCTATCGTCATGCTTTTCATAAGATTTTAGGAACCGATTGTTTATTGAGTTGGTTAAAAATGAAACGGGGTGCAAGCCTGCTGAAAAACTGAAGTTGCTTGGAAATACCAGGTGCAATTTCTTCCTTTCCACTTGTGAAGTCCTTCCAAAATAGGGCTGCAAGTTTTTCAGGAGGCATCGGCTTTAATCGGGAGTCAGTAAGATCTGCTTCCTCGGCCAGTTTAGTGGCCACTACCGGAGGCAATAATTCTACAACTCGAATGTGATGACGTGCCAGTTGTGGTCGTATTGACCGCGTCCAGAAGTGTAGGCCAGCTTTAGTTCCAGAATATACAGGCGATTGGCAATAAGGGACATAAGCTAAACCGGAAGAGGTATTTATAAGAACCGCATTTGTACTCGTTTTTAATTGGGGTAAAAAGTAATGCAGCATACGCATGGGTGCTTTGAAATTGACATTTACTTCATCCAGCTGTTTTTCCAGATCATTACCTTTCTTTCCCGAATCAAATAAATTCATGATTCCAGCATTGTTGATCAATATATCAATACCATCAAATTGCTTCTTGGTAAAGGCTACTAAAGCTTCCACATCCTCATCCTTTGTGACATCACAGGGAGTTATATAAAGTTCGGGATGCACAGCCTGTACCTCTTGCAGCTTTTTCAGATTTCTCCCGGTAATGATGACCTTATAATCATTCTTCATAAATAGTTCTGCCAGAGCCAGCCCTATTCCAGAACCGCCACCGGTAATTAAAATCGTGTTTTGTCTTGCCTTCATTTTTTGCTAAGGTTTAGTCATTTTAATGAGTGTCGTTTTGATAATCAGGGGTAAAAGGCTTCAGGTTTTTGCCAGTGCTTTTGCAATTTTTGTTTGCTTGTTATAGGATTTAGACAAGAGTTTGATCCAGGTGTAAGCACATGACATAAAAAAGCCGAACAATTTTGTTCGGCTTACAAATCAGGAATAGGGATTACTAATTTAGATTGAGACGGGACTTCCAGTTTATATCGGTCAGAATATTTTCAATAAATGACTTTTTATCAAAGTCTTTTTTAAAGGATAGGTTTTGTTGCAACTCGGCAACACGAAGGTCTGCGTCTTCTGAGAGATAATCGGCGTCCTCACCTAAATAGGACTGAAATGTGACATATTCTTTTCGATTATTCAACAAATCTTTTGCATCGACCATTTTCTGATCCACTGCAGCTTTTACCTTTTTATGGCAGCGGCATGGGTTTGCTTTATCAACCAGACCGCACTGATGGGTCATAAAATGATACAGATCTTTTCGCGCTTTACCCAGCTTCATTCTGAAATTGGCTTTGCTGATGTTCATTATTTCAGAACCTATATTATGATCTGCCGCAAAAATTTCTCCCATAATATAAATGAGCCGTTGTTCTTTTGTCAGGCACAGTAACATGCCCGAAAGGCATTGCAAACGAACCTCGCGAATCAATTCTCGCTTTTCTTCCTTTTCATCAAAATCCATTGGATTATCTGGAGTGGCATGTAACCTATTTCCCAAATCTTCAAAATTACTCGCAAACAAATTTTGAGCTTTCTTTCTGTCGTTGATAAAATGGTTAAAGACAATGCGGTAAGCCCAGGTTCTGAATGTGCTTTTGAATTTAAACTTAGAAAGATTGGTCACAATCTTGATCATTGCCTCCTGGCTCAAATCTTCTGCATCGGCAGAATTACCTGTCATTTTCCAGGCAACATTGTAGATAAAAGCCTGATGATTGCTTAGAAGTTGCCCCAAAGCATTCTTATCGCCTTCTAAAACCAGGTAAATCAAACGCTCATCTTCAAGGTCTGATGAATAGGATTGTGAGAATGGATTCATAAATTCTAATTTAAATTACAAAACAGATCGGTTTCAAAAAGTTTACTGTGTTTTTTTGGCACTACAAAAGGTAGCGCTTTAAATTCGATTCTTCTTATAAGCTTTCATACCAGGAGTTAAACGCACTGCTCATCAAGCGCGGATGGCTTTCAGTCAAATAGTGCTTCCCTTTACCAACAAAAATTTCCTGATAATTTTTGAAATGCTCGCGGGCATACAAAACAGCATCCTTCCTGTTTAGTAAGCCTTTTTTAGCATAAAAGAACAGTATAGGTTTCTCCGTTTCTTTCATACCCCTGCTTACTTCTCCCAAGAGCATTTCAAAATCGCTGTTGCCATTTCCTTTATCAAAGGAAAGCTGTGAAGGATCTGGACCGCCAAGCATCACATACCTGCGTTCTCTTTCTTTGAAAGGTTCCGCATATACAGCTCGCTCGGTTTTAGTCAATTTACGCTGACTCAAAAAGTTGGGAAAAATAGTTCCAACAAAATTCCATTTTACATACAAACGCTCTGCCCTTTTGGACTTTCTGGTGTATTTCATCACCAATTTAAAACTCCCGGGTAATTGCTTATAGAAATAAGGAGGCGGCATAAAAGGTGCTTCAAATAAAGCAACGCCTTTTACATTTTCAGGATGTCTTATGGTGTAGAGCATCCCTACCAAAGAACCTATATCCTGAATAAAGAGTGTGATATTCTTAAGGTTTTTAGCTTCTATAAAATCAACCAGCATCTGGTATTGTACTTCAACCGAAACATTCTGATCTTTGGGAAAACTAGATTTGCCAAATCCTAAAAAATCGAGAGCAATAACCTGTTTATCGGCATTAATATTAGGAATGACGTTGCGCCATAAGTACGAAGAAGCCGGGAGTCCGTGAAGCAGGAGCACCGGGTCCCCTTTACCAGATTCCACATAATGAATGGTGTCTTTGCCCAAATTAATAAACCGGGACTGATAGGGGAATTCTGCCGAAATAGAACTTTCTATTTTTGCGGCTTTACCGGGGTAAATGTCCTGAGCGCTCATCATTATAGAGAATAGTAGTGTTAGTATTAAAAGCTTCCACAAACGGAGTGGATTTTGCATAATTGAGAGGTATTTAATTTTGGTCACTAAATATTAGACCAAAAACTTTCTCAAGTGCAAAGGCTTGAACTCAGAAAATTTAAAATAGCGTCTATCAACCCCTATTTAATAACTGAAGCCCAGACCAAAGTTAAAGCGCGCACCATCAGCACTGGTAAACAAAGATGCCCGGGCCGTAATCAGGTTGAGCCCATTGATAAAAATGCCTCCCCCGTAAGAGGTATGCCAAACCTTTGAGGTGTCATCAACAACCCATACCCTACCGTAATCAAATCCCGTATATACTCCCAGTACAATTGGAATTACAGAGGTCTGAAAACGCTTTAAACTCACACGAAGGTCGCTGCTTTGGTACAGCGAAGATTTACCGGTAAATCGCTGAAACCGATAGCCACGTAAACCAGCCTCAGCACCAATTTGAGCACCTTGATAAAATTCAAAATCAGTTCCGAAATTGATATGGCTTTTAAGTTTAGAAGCCAAGACTACAACTCCCGAAGGATGTAGTTCATAATCTATAGAAAGACTGGGAATTAAATAGGCAAATCCGCTTTTACCCGAACCCTTTGTTAAATAGGTTTTATAACCCGATTGTAATGAAGCCGAAAGGCCAAGTGTGGGAAAGGAACCTCCGGTTGTATTTTCATAACTGTATTTAGCATCTACTCCTAAAAAATCATTGCTGCGTAACGCATCTAAATTTGAGTTGAAAAAATCCTCTACAAACCGCCCTTCATTATTTTCGATCTGCAGGTTTTCATAGGAAGCTCCAAAACTGACTTTAGATCCCAGGCGACCGTTCCAAACCAGGGAAGGCGCGAAAGACTTAATCTCAATTTTCACCCGATTGAAATCAAAATCCAAACGCTCATCAAAATTTGGAGTTTCATTACCAAACCCAAAAAAATTCATTGCAAAATTAGGAGTGGTGTATTTTAAATCCAGTTGGAGCGAAGCCTTACCTAAAGTACGGGCAAAGGCCCCGGCATAAGAAAATTCATAACCATTTGTAGCAAAATAATAAGCGGCATTGAATTTATGCTGGCTGGTAAAGGGTTCCTGTATAAATCCATAGTGGGTATAGGTATCAGCAAGTGAAATTTTCAATCCGTCATCAGGATTAGCCCCGATTCCCGGGATAATCTGATTGATGTTGTTTTTAGCCTTAAACGGATCATAAGTATTAATTGAATATACATCTGTAAGCCGTTTGATTCCGCTATTACCACTAAAGCTGTTTTTCTGGGTTTTATAGTCGTAAATTTTTACCTTATTCCTGTTTTGTATGTCATAACGATCTGTATTCTGACCTCCAATGAGTTTTAACCTGGGCCCTGTGTCTTCACCTCCCCGTACTTCAAAGTAGTCATCATCATCCAAACCATATATCCACACGTCTTTGGTTTCCTTTTTGTCTATTTTTTTCTGAAAAAAAACAGCTCCATCCTTTCCTGCTTTTATACGATAGCCCGTCACGGAAGTAATCCCATCTCCCTCATCTTCAATTACAAAATGATCATCCTTATTGGTACCCAAAATTACCAGACGCTTACTGATAATCCCAAAATAGGTTCGGGCAGTTTCCTCAAGATTTGCCTTTCGGAAAAGTAAAATCGATTGTATCTGATTTAGAGTTTCATCCTGTACTTCCTTCGGGAAGTCTAAAAAGGCTTCCGCAATCACCTCGGGGGTGATGCGCTCCTGAATATAATTTGCCTGCGCTACCCACTGCTCTAAGGTTGTTTGAGGTAACAGGTACGAGTCTAAAGAAAAAGTACGTGGAGACGAATTGAACCCCTTGACATTACGGATCTCTTTGCGAAATCCTTCCATTAATTTTAAAGCAGGAATGGCGCGGGTAGCCACTCCCATAATCAGACCATCCCCCATAATAGAAAAGGCCTGATCCCGATCCCGGGGTACTGGTTTATATACAACTGCTTTGGATTTTTCATCTTCAAACTCGGCCCAACGCCATTGATCATCATGCCGGTCCCAATCCCCTATCAGCATATCAAAAAGTCGAGCACGTATGTAGGCATCGGTATCTACCGAATGCCTTTCGTCCTTAGCCAGCTTTTTAATTAAATCAGCGGTACTGATTAACGAGTTGGCGTATCCAAAACTTTTCTGATCACCATGACCTTTACCCGCATGTTCCTCTATCATATAAAGCTGATCACCAAAGCTTTCATTGTAGTGTTCCAGCGCGGGTTGTTTCGGAACGAAATACAATACGGGATTGGTATGAAAAACCGCAGCCGCGTCAGCCAGTTTGGCTATAGTAAAAGGTGCATAAGGATGATCACCTGTATAAAAATCTTTTAGAATCCGATTAGGCGCAAGTCCTTCCGTTTTGCCAATTATAAAATCTTCTTTGATTAAATATTGCAGATAGGCTTCGGCGCTTTTTTGTAAAGCACGCATTACATATTGCTTGCCTTCTGTGTTTTCCAAACGAAGCGATAAAGATTGATGACCGCCTCCTTTTTTCACTACCCTAACCCCGCCAAACAAAGTATCAAGATCAACTGTCGGTGCAGCTATTTGCATTCCGTAATACCTTCGGTATCGATCGCCCCATAAAAGGCGGTGCACATGACCCTTAGTGGCCGCTGTTGAATCGTAAATTGATGCACGAACAACCTTGGGAAATGACGGATATTTATCGATAGGACTCGGCTTATCAGCGGGCAATACCCTATGTTGAAAAACCATCTCATCCGTCTGCGCCTCAATAAAACTCACCCGGGACGAACCGTTTTTGAAGATTTCCAATTTTGCATAGCCCTCTTGACCATATCCAAACCTGCTCTTAGAATGAGGACGCACCGCTGTTGCTCCAGATCCCGAACCGCTTATAATCTGATGTACATTCTTGTCAAAAATATACTGCAGACTCTGTTCGTGACCCGATAAAAAAATCACCTTATCACTATATTGGGCAAGTGTAGTAATTCGCCTTCGAAAGCTGCGGTACAAACTGTTTTGCAGAGCGCTCGTATGAATCCCACCTGTTTTTTTAATCAGATTTTTTACAAGCCCAACAACGGGTATGGGTTTTAAACTTTCTTTAAAACTGTACTGACCACCGTATTCTCCAGTACTGAACATAGGATGGTGTGTAGCAATCAAAATGGTTTTGCCGAGATTATCTTTGACTACATTTTCAACTTCCAGAAAGAAACTTTCCCGGTCTTTAATATCACAGTTGTCGTTTATTTTAGTGTAGTGATCCCAATCTGAAAGGTACCATTGACTATCGATAACCAATAAGACTACCTGTTCAGAAATACTGACTTCTTTAATTGGACAGTCCTTTTCAGGAAGAAACGAGTTTTTACCGAATAGCGCATCAGTCTGCTTTTCCAGGTCTCTCAAGTGCTCTGTGTTTTCACCCCATTCCAGCTCTCCGGGTATGAAAATACTTTTTCCTTTAAAGTCAGCCAGTGAAGATTTGATATTCTGAAGCGCTTGGGCAGATGAAACTGTATTTCCTAAGAAAAGCAAAGTGCTTTCTTTGGGTGCATCCTGAAGACTCCTGGTCAACTGATTGAGCACAGAGTTATTGGTAGTATGCGCTAAAGCTGTGTTACCAACAAGGTATAGGGTATGTAGCGTACTGTCTGAAGTCTTAAATTCAAAGCGCTCGGTCTGGTCACCGTGTTGTCTGAAGGTAGCACAACCGCAAATACACAGGCAAACAAAAAAGACTATTATAATTTTCACCATCAACTGATAATTTTAGTTGTGAACGCTTTTGCCCTGGTATGTGCTTAATCTTCTAATTCCTGACATTGAAAATGAAGACTTCTAATACGGCTCAGGATCTCATTTTTAATGCCTCCAGAAACCACTTCGATTCTCAATATATGCTCCCAATCCTCTAAATCGACACTCCAGGTTAAAATCTGGTTATGGGGATTGAGAATTCGTGCAATGGCTTTTATGTCCTTTTGAGTTCTTATAGAAGTTCTGAATACCAATATCTCCATAGACTTAAAAGCTTCCTTTGCTATTTGACAAAAGAAATATCCAGGTGTAAAGACATTGACAAAAAAAGATCTCGTTTTTTTTAGTAGAAGATTATTTGTGATAGCTTTTGATTGAAACAAGCTTTATCACCACCTTAACCCTGTCTCGGGGCGTACCAATGGAAACGGTAAGTAAGATATAAGGCCATAGCTCTCTAAAGACTACCCAGATTTATGCACAGGTAATCGATTCTAAAATTGGAGCAGATATGGAGGCTTAACAACAGCAGGAACCGCTCATTCAAATGCTCTCAAAATAAATGAAAATCGCCATCCTAAAATTTGAGGTATTTCGCGTCCCATTATCGGTTCCCAAATTGAATCAGTTGTCCAGAAGATGAGATTATATATACTCACTAAATTTCACAAGGCATATACAACGGACTTGAGTGAACTGTAAACACAAATACTTAAAAATCTTTCCTATCCCAGTACTCAAACCCGCTATCATACAGTTCATTTTAGCACCTTGAGCCTAATCGAAATAATCATTACAAATCAGAATCCAATTGGTTTCCTGATAGCGCTCCTCAGTTCTGAAATTCTAGCAATTAAGATCCATTTGTCCTAAATCTTCTTTAGAAATTAGGGTTACCAGAGCTTTTATCGCAAATTTCTAAATATCAATAAATTAGTCGAAATCAAATTTTTATGACTATCAACAACTAAACTCAAAATAGTATCCTGTAACAGCGCGCAGCGTATTGCGCTCTTGCTATATACTTTCCTCCGTTTCGCTCCTAAAAATGCTACTTATTTCATCTAAATTTAAGTGAAAATTCCCATTAATTTTAACTGGTAACTCAACCTTAAAGTCAGCAGAATCAGGCGAACGCAATCCTTTTTCGGGATTGCGTTCAAGATTTTGGAATAAACCTTTTTTCCTGAAATGGAGCCTTTTGCGCAATGGATGGAAATGGGGTTTATTCAAATCACCGGAGTACAGATTTCTATAAATTGAACCCTTTAGATAGTTGTACTTTTAAGACTCATTAATTTTAAACTTATGAAAAGGTATCTAGTTTTGGCTATTGCCCTATACTCCTTCTCCTTATTTGCTCAACACGAGTTTACCCTTGTATCTTGGAACATTAGAGACTTTGGAAAAACCAAGAACAGTAAAGAACTTGAGCAAATTGCAGAAATCGTAAGGGATGTAGATATTATTGCGATTCAAGAGGTAGTTGCGGGTTACGGTGGAGCGCAGGCCGTAGCAAGACTCACAGATATTCTAAATCGAAAAGGCTCAAAATGGGATTACGTAATCAGTAATCCTACAAATAGTTCTAAATATGTCACCGAGCGTTATGCCTTTATTTGGAGAACGACGAACATAAAAATCAAAAACAGAGGCACGTTAATCACAGCGTTAGATTCTGAAGTAGAGCGCGAACCCTTTACGATAAATTTCTATTTAGATCAGAAGGTATTAAAGGTTATAAACTTTCATTCGAGACCTTATAATAAAAATCCAGAAGCCGAAATACGTGCCATATCGCACCATATTGTAAACGCTATACAAGGCCCTGTACTTTTCGCAGGAGACTTTAACGTTATGGAGCAGGACCCCGTATTTGATAAATTAAAAAATAAGGGGTTTACTCCCGTTTTATTCGACCAAAAGACCACACTCAAGAGGGAGTGTATTGGGTTAAATTACCTGAATTATGCGATTGACAATATATTTTATTCGAAAGACATAAATTTTCTGGAAAGCGGAGTGCTTGACTTTGTATTGACTTGTGATCAACTGGATCAGGCACGTAAACTTTCAGACCACTTACCGGTTTTTATCAAGTTTAGCCTTAACTAGTTAAATCAATCCTTCCCGAATGAGTTTGGCAACCAGTTCTGTTGAATTCTTGGCTCCAAATTCGGTAAAAAGGCTGCTTACGCGCTTATCAATAGTGCTTTCACTATTGGGTCTTAGATCCTTCTGTTTAAGTTTATAACGAATCTCTTTTTTGCTGAAACCTTCAGCAAGATTTTTTAAAATAAACAGGTCCAGCTCATCCAACTCAAATACATTTTTAGCCGTATTGAAATCAATTTGAGGAGAGAGATAGGTTTTTCCTTCTGCTACGGCTCGTACAGCCTTCACCAGTTCATCAAGACTATGCCTGCCTTTACACACATAAGCATTTATCTTATAGGTGTCAAAAAGAGCTTTTATTTTAACCGGATTATCTTCCATAGAGTTCACAATAACTTTTAGGTCAGGCTGTAAGTTTCTCCCCATTGCTATCAATTCAACCCCCGAAGACAAACCCTGAGGCACGTGATCTTCTTTAAACGAAAGGTCTGTAATGAGCAAGTCGAATTCTTCCTGATTGGTGAAGGCTACTTTGAGTCGGTTAAAAGCTTTATCGCAATAAGACTCTTCCTGTACTTCAGGGATATTTAGTGTGGCTTTCAGGGTGTCAAAAATACTTTTGTTGTCCCCTTGATAATCTTCTGCGATCAACACTTTTTGAAACATAACTGGCAAACTTTAATTCGGAATTCTGATCACAGCCTTAAGTCCTATGCCGTGATCCGATTCAAAAATAATAGTTCCCCCTATGGCATCCATACGCTTTTCTGTAATGAGCAGGCCGTTTTTTTCAAATCCTTTAGAAGTATCAATCCCTACACCGTTGTCTGAATACTGAATTTCAAGTGCTTTTGTAAACTGCTTTAGGTTTAAGGTAACGAGGCTGGCTTTGCTGTGCTTGCTCATATTGATAAACAGCTCCCGTAATACTTTATAAAGCGTTATTTTGCTCACATTGCTCAGGGATTGCCAGGAAATATCTTTAGCACCTACAATAAGCAGACGTGTCTCTTCCGGCTTTTGAGCATTAAGCATAGTGTAAAGGGCCTCTTTAAAGTTAACACCGGTATCTACAGCATTGATTTCACGCGAAAAATCCCGACTTTGCTGGTAAAGTATGTCAAGTTCGTCAAGTATTTTTTCTGCATCGGCTTTACTTTGCACCAGGAGCATTAAATGATGTAATCCCGCACCAAAATCATCATGTAAACGTTGTGATAGAGCTGCTTCGGTTGCATAGGAAGCCTCAACCCGATCTGCCCGATTTTGAGCTTTTAAACGCTTGATGCGTTGTCTGTTTGAATAATATCCAATTCCCAACACAGAGGATAAGAAAACAGTACCCCCAAGAAACCAATACCTCATATTACGTTCTTGAGCAGCTTCCAGTTCTGCTTCAGCATTTTCTTTTTCCAGTCTTAGTATAGCTTCCTGCTTGATGCGGTCATCATATTTGTATTTAGCAAATTGAGTTTTTACTTTAAGCTCTTGCCTATAGAGACTGTCTTGTAGAAAAATATATCGATCTCGTAAGGCAATACGATTTGGAATTAGTTCCATTTTTAATTTAAGTGCATCTAGTTCTGCACGGGGAGCTTTGAGCTCTTTTGAAAGATCAATGACCGAATCTAGATATCCCATGGCTCGTTGCGGTTCTGTCTTGCTGTAATACTCGCCAAGATGTGTATAACTGGCTAATAATCCGCGTTTATCCTCTTGCTGCTTGCGCAATCTCAAGGGCTCTAAAAAATCATTTGCAGGCACCGCTCTGCCAGATAACCAATTTGCATAGGCCAGATTATCCAAAACACGCGCCCGGGCATCAAATTTAACCACGGTGTCATTTACGATGCCCTCTAAAATTGACCGGGCTTTATCATAGGACTTCAAATCTATATATACAGTAGCAAGATTATTTTTATAGGTACTAATGTCTACTTTAGCATCTGAAGTTTTAATGGCTCTTAAGTAATAACCAAGTGCGTCTGTATAGTTAAATAGCTTCCGGTGATTGGTCCCAAGACTATTATAAGCTGAAGCAATCGTGTTAGGGTCCTCTTCTGATTCTATATACTGGATGGCTTCGGTAAGAGTCTCTTTACTTCCAAAGTAATCACTTTGAGTCTGTTGAATCTTGGCCATATTCAGCAGGTTTTTACCAATCCAGCTGCTGTCGTTGGTTTGTTTATAATAAAATCTGGATCTGTTATAGCGATGAAATGCACTATCTGGTTTTTGAGCAACCTGCTCAAAATAATATCCCATAAGATAATGCTGCATTCCCAAAATTGCTGCGGCTTCAATAGGACTTACAATATCTTGAAGGAGCCGGTCACTTTTTATAAGGCTATCGTATTGCCCCATAGATAACTGCAACCAACTCTTTTGATACAGAAGCTTTGGGTACAGGGAATCCGATTTTTGTTCCTCTAAAGATTGAAGTGCCAGATTGGTAAATCTTAGCCGCTCGTCTAAGGGAAGGTTATTATCCTGGGCATTTTTGTAATAAAGTGTAATCCTATCGGTAGCCGCTTTTGAAACCCCTCGATCAAAATTTATCTGCTCGTTACAGGAGCAAAACAATAAAACAACAAGGGAGATAAGAGCTGAGCGGTACAAAGCAGTTTTTAGTTTAAAACTACTAAAAAAGGTTTATGCAGTCAGCACAAACCTTTTCTTTTTAAAAACGCTTAATTATCCTCATCAAGGGGAGGTGGCGGAGGTGGCGGAGGGGTTACCTGCCCATCATCTCCCTCAGTTGCCTGAGTCCCGTTAATTAAACTTTCTTCATAAGCGTCTGCGCTACACGAGGTAATCACCCCATTTAATGCCACAATGAAAATGGCTATTATTACTTTTTTCATCTTCTGAAATTTTGGAATTAAACAAAGGGGTGGCCGTCCGGGGTTTTCCCAGCTTTTTGCTTTACAGCCACCATTGAGTTTTGGAGTACTCCTATTGTTTTTTTTGGAAAGTGGAAATCTTATGCAGCAGCCTTAAGCTACTTTCCAAATTGGCCTTAACCACTGCATTATAGATTTCCGTAAGAATGCTTGTTCTAGAAAAGCTATGTTAGCAACACATAGCAGCAATCATTCTCTGGGACAAAGTAAAGAGAAGATGGAAGTTTGGTTGTAGACAGGCATTAGACTTGTTTTAGACAACTTTTCGACATCTCTAAACAAAAGACCTCGCAGAAGTAGTTGTCTAAAAAATGTCTGGGGATAATTTGTATTTTTAGGATGATGGATGAATTCTACGTAAAGAAAATCACGGAAGAAGTATTTAAAAAAGCCAAAGACAAGTCGGCTTCGCATAAGAAATATGCCTTGGCCAAAGAAGTTGAGGCAGCAACAAGATTGAGTTACCGCACCATTGAAAGAACGTATGATAAGTATATTAGAAGGAAAGATTAAGACTATAATCCGTCTTCAAATACTATAGAAGAGTTCTGCGTGTATCTCGGCTATCAGGATTATGCCGAATACGTTAAAAAAATTAAAGCAAAGAAGCTCGATGTTGGCCCACTTCACACCAATCTGAAAGACAAAAATGAAACGAAGGATCCCTCCACAGGTACAGAAGCTAAATCAAATAAGAAAAGCTGGCACTCCGCCTCTATACTTGGCGCCTTTGCGCTTACGCTACTACTTGTACTTTATCTGCTCTTTCAAAATAAAACAAGTGAAGTAGCAGATTCTATAAACTGTATGACATGGACCGGAAGGTTCTATGAAAAAATACCCTGCTCAAAAGGTTCTTATTCTGAATATGGTACTGCAATTGAGCCGTATGATAAAAAACGGTTTGAGAACTTTAGAATTGTAGATGTAGATATTACGACCTCATTTTTTTCTGAACAGAATCAAAAGCCACTATTATGGTATTATAAGACTGAAAATGGAGAAATTGAGTATTATACTGCCCCTGGACTCCACCCTGTAAACGGAAAAACCTTAAAAGCCGTGACGGAATATATCATTGAAAAATATGTACCCATTCATCAGAATAAACCTTCCTCATTTATTTCTGATTAAATAGAACTCATAAAAAATGTATTTTCTAAAGCCGAGACAAAACTAGGACTTCAAAGTTAGTTCGAATATTATCCAAACTGCCGGATAAGATTTTAAAATACTGTAAATCAAATGATTTATAGTGTTTTTTTTTGTTTTACATAACATCAATAAATACCAGTCTTCCAATGTATCTTTTGACATTAGAAAGCATTCGACATAACTTATTTATTTAGAATTTAGTTTGTAAGTCATATAAATAAATGCTTTTAGTAATATATGTTTTATATTGTTAATGATTTAGCTATTTATTCTATAATCCCTCTACGCATTAAGCTAGATCGCCCTCTTTTAATCAATAATTTTTATAGCGCTTAGATATATTCAATTTGAATAACCTTCCACTAAAACTTGTAGTTTTTAACTCCTAATTATAAAAGATAAACCAATGAGAATGTATACCACTTTGATACTAATAATATTCTTTGCTTACTCAAGCACTGAAGCACAGACCATAATCCCTGTTGAAGAGAGTTATAAATATATTGGGACAAGCGGGGGGTATTTGGGAAATAATAGTAGTGTTTATGTTAAAGATGTAAATAATAAACTGGAGAAATTTTTAGGAACCTGGACTGGAAGTGCAAATGGGTATAATTATGAATTCACTGTCACTAAAAGAACCATTAAATTTGGTGCTATAAAAGAAGATGAACTTGTACTTCATTATACAATTACTGATGATCAAGGCTCAGTATTAGAAAGCACTTCCGGTTTAAGTGACGATAACCCTTTAGTAATGAAAAATGGCCATATGAACGAATTGGGTTCTTATGTTTTTAGTTATAACGGTATGTCAACTGAGTGTGGTCAAAGCGGGGATTTTTATTTCAATCCTTCAGAATTTATCAAAACTAGTGCTGATGTTTATTTAATGGTAAATGGTGAAATCTGGCCAAACTGTGAT
The DNA here is from genome assembly GCA_002708845.1 of Leeuwenhoekiella sp. Classification (GTDB taxonomy): domain Bacteria; phylum Bacteroidota; class Bacteroidia; order Flavobacteriales; family Flavobacteriaceae; genus Leeuwenhoekiella. Next base: position 71,213 of record PAPI01000014.1, on the reverse strand, counting down.
ACAGGACCAGCAGATCAAATTTTTCCTCAGCAATGGATGATTATAAATAAGTAATTTGAATAACCCTCCTATTGAACCTCAATATTTTTAACACCTAATTCTAAAAATATCAATAAATGAAAAATCATAAAATTTTAATTCTACTAATAATCTTTGGATACCCAGGTGTTAAAGCTCAAGATATAATTCCTATTGAAAATTCTTACCAATATTTTCACACTGGCTATCTTGTAGATAGTGAAAGTGTATATGTGAAAGATATAAATAACAAACTATCAAAGTTTTTAGGCACATGGACAGGTAGTTCTGATGGGAAAAATTATGAATTCAAAGTATCCAATAGAACTGTAAATAATGGAGCCATAAAGAAAGATCAATTAGTAATGCATTACAAGATAACTGACAATAATGGTAATATAATTGAAAGTACATATGATCTTAGTGATGATAATCCTATTACTCTTAAACAGGGTTATATGGAAGAAAATGAAAACTACGTTTTTTCATATAGTGGTAAGGATACAAAATGCGGACAAAACGGGTCTATATATTTTATGATAAGTAAATCTACACCTACAGTAGGTAACTTATTCCTACAAGTTGCTGGACGAATTTATCCAAACTGCGATACAGGACCAGCAGATCAAATTTTTCCTCAGCAACGGATGACTATAAGTAAGTAATTTGAATTCACCTGCTCGGCAGGTTCTTATTTATTCTGAATATGGTATTGCTATTGAGCCGAATGATCAAAAAAGTTTGAGAACTTTAGACGTGTAGATGTAGATATCACGAACTCCTTTTTTGAACAAAATCAAAAGCCATTATTGTAGTATTATAAGAATGAAAATGGAGAAATTGAGTATTATACTGCCCCTGGACTCCACCCTGTAAACGGAAAAACCTTAAAAGCCGTGACCGAATATATAATTAAAAAATACGTACCCATTCATCAGAATAAACCTTCCTCATTTGTTCGCCAATAAGACCTGGTTTTGTTAAGATGATGGTTAATCAAATTTCAATTCCCTCGCATTGGCCTGTGTAGTAAGAGAAAGAGAACATCTCCTAAACCTGAAAATCTCTGAATTAGCTTAAAGATAAGATTTAGCGAGTTTTTCTATGATCTTATGCACACGTTCACGTTCTTCATTTTGACTGGAATTTAATAAGTTTAGTCGTATGCAGGTATAATCCTGTAATAATTTAATAATCAACAGGCTTCTGGAATTTCTAATCTGACTGCGGTTTATAGAAATTGCATCAGCCTGCATGGGAAATGTTTCCTTTTTGGTTCGAAAAGGAGCCCAAGTGCTAATCACCTGAATAGGTTTTGGTTCATTAGATTTTAATTCCTGTATGAAATAGGCCGCATCTATAAAATCCAAATGCTTTTCAATTTCATTTTGATAAAACGAACTTATAAGTATACGATTCGCTTTATTTACAGCTCGATTCGTAAAACTTTGTTTTCCAAAATAATGCAGATACATATCAATACGATTTGAGGTTAACAGCAAAAAACAACACTGTTAAATTAAAATTTAAATCGCTGTACGCCAGCAATTCAGTTTAAATGTACTTTCGATACTTAAATTTTTATCAAAGCAATAATTATTTAAACTATAAATTTTGTTTTCGTATAATTTTAAGATGAAAAAAAGCTAATTCATACTGCTCTTAAAAGAAATCTGAATAATTTCCTGCTATAAAAACGTATACCCGTGTAGATTAAAAGGTTTAAAATCGCCAATAAAGAATATGCCCCACCCTATGCAGCTAAAATATTGACCGATAGATAATATCTTAAATTGGAATTAAGAAACCAGCAACCCCCTACTCTTTGATCCACTCTTTACCGGTACTTACCCGGTACAATTGCTCAGAAAACGCATATAATTTACTTGCATTGGTATTGCTAAGTACGATAATTGTTTTTCCTTTTTCGGTAGTGTGAATCCAGTTTGCGGTGGAACCTAAAATTCCCCCGGTTCTGTAATAAAATGGTTCATCAAAAGTACCCCAGCCGCCAGAACCCCAAAGACCATATGCCGTGTTTCCCAATTCCGGATGAATTTTCAACAGCATCGCTGTGGTTTCCGGATTTAGAATTTCTGAATTGAAAAGGGCCTGATCCAGTCTCAATAAATCTTCCGCAGTTGAATAGAGTGATGCAGAACCAAAATAGAGCTCGGGATAATAGGGCTCATCATTATAAAAGCTTTGATCTGCCAGCTCATACGTATAGCTCTGAACCAGATCCGGATTAATATCCCGGGCTTTGGTGACTTGCGTATTTTTTAAACCCAGCGGTTTAAGAATTATTTCGTCCAGGTAGTTCTCATAATCTGTTCCTGACAGTTTCTCAATTATTTTATGAAGCAAAATATACTCTGTATTGCCATATTCTGACTTTGTTCCAGGGACATAAACCAAATCTCCGGAACAATAGGCTTCGATAAACGCATCAAGTGTTCTCCAGTTCTGGTATGGGATCAATCCCGCTCGGTCGAGTTGGTTATCTATGCCCGAGGAATAGGTTAACAGATTGTGAATGCTAATCTGATCTTTGCCACTGCCTTTGTATTCTGGCAGGATTTCTCCCAAAGTTTGGTAAAGCATGAGCTTCTTTTCCTCTATCAGCTTGAGTATCAAAATTGCAGTAAAGACTTTAGATACCGAAGCAATTTTAAATTTGGAGTCGGTAAATATAGCTGTATTGCTCGCTCGGTTTGCCTGCCCCGCTGCAGCTAAAAAATCAACTGACCCATTTGTTGCTACCAGCACCACACCATTAAACTGCTTTTCGCGTTGATAAAAATCAAGCAATTCTGAAAAACGCTGATCCTGAGCCAGAGCTATTGGACTGATGAACATGGCTAAAAGTAAACCTATTATTTTCATAGCTTATTAAAATTTAGAACGAGTTATTCCTAACTAAAAACCCAGCAAGATTGGTTTTGTTACAGCTTTCCGGTTTAAATAACTCAATCCTGCCGATCAAACTTCACCATTTGTATACGATCTGCTGAAAGATAAATAGTCCCAACCTCTTTCTGTTCTTCCGTGAAAGTAACTGCGTAGTTCCCCACCAGTAATTTACCCAGAGTGACTAAAAATCCCTGGCTCTTTTTGCCGTCTCTATAAACCAAATAGGTTTGGTCTGTAACATACTCCAGCTCCAATTTCACCCCGGTTTCTGAATTGACATAGGTCCCATCAAGCTTTTTATAGTCATAATTTTCCCAGTCTGCTTCGGGGCGGGTAAGACTGTAAGGTGCGTGTGTGGTATAATATGCCGTGACCTCCATTTCTCCGGTTTCGGTTTTTGTAAATTCCTGTTTAAAAGCGGGGTCATACTTTTGATGAAATACATTAGCCGACTCGCGCTCAAGTACTACCGCTCCGCGATCTAATCGGTTTAAAATCAGGTTGCCGGAATCGCCTTCTAAAAATTCATACACGTAATTACCCGGTGTGAGGTACCTTCCTAGAACTTCAGCTACAGAAACATAATTCCCCGTATGCTCGGGAGCCGTTTGAAAGTCAGTTGCCTCATTTTCCAACTTCAATACCACATCCACAAATTGCCGGGTCATCATCGCCGGAATCACCTTTCCGCTATTGGTAAGGGTTACCACCGCCAGTTTCGGGTTTTCAAAACGCACTACCGTTGCCTTCCAGGCACCGGTTGATCCCTCGTGAAAACGATAAGGCTTTCCGCGGTAGGTATCAAACTCAAGACCATAGCCGTATTTCAGGTTTTCATTAGCCGCGTGCAGTTGCTGGCTTTTTTTAATGAGTTCCCGCGAGACGGCAGGATGACCATAACCCTGAACCGTTTTTTCCCATTCGATCTGATCGGCTAGGGTTGAAAATAAATTTCCGTCACCAACAGCATTCCATTTCCAGTCATAAGTAGACCAGGTATCAAAATTAAAGTAGGCTCTCGCCACAGGGTTTTTTATCCTCGTAAAATCATTCTCAAAAGAAGTGTTGGGCATATTCAAATCTGTAAAGAGCTGGTTGGTAAATTCAATAAAAGAAGTGCCCGAAACTCTTGCAATAATCTCAGCCAGCAAAATATAGTTTGAATTGCTGTACGCGTACTGCACACCCGGTGAAAAATTTAAACCCTGCTGATTAGCAAGGAGATCGAGTACATCCTGATTATCATAAGTCTGCTTCCACCAGGTAATGCCCTGAAGCGACCACAAATCATACACATCCCGAATTCCGCTGGTATGCTGTATCAGGTGCACGATGTAAATAGGCGTTTTAAGAGCCTGATATAATTCAGGTAGATACGTTCTGATGTCGTCGGCTAGTTTGAGTTTGCCCTGTTCTTCTAAAACCAAAATAGCCAGGGCCGTAAACTGCTTGGCATTTGAGGCCACATTAAAGCGCGAATGCGCATCGATACGCGTTTCCTTTTTAAGATTTTCATAGCCCGAATACTTTTGGTATATCACGTCTCCGTCAGCAATTAAAGCAGTCGCCACACCTGGAGCATTTTCAGGAACATCCAGAGCTATAATACTATCCAGACTTAATTTTTGTTGCGGCGTCAAACTCAGTTGCCCCAAAAGAGGAGTACTTATAAGGAGATAAATCAGTATGAAAAGAATTCGCATAGGTTTTAATTTATGCATCCAAAATTGCAGCTTTATCGCGTGGCCGTCGCTTCAAATGACCATTTGACACCTGTTTACAGCCTGTTTTTTGATATAAATTGTTGTGGAGTTAGTCCCGTATGCTTTTTAAAAGCCCGGTTAAAGGTACTTTTAGAATTAAAACCACAATCTAAGGCGATTCCTAGAAGTGTTGTTTGATGGTGTTTGCCATCTTTTAGCATCTTGACAACGGTTTCAATACGCCTGGTATTGATATACTCGTTAAAATTAAGACCGAATCCCTGATTGATGACTTCTGAAATGCGGTTGCGATTGGTATTGAGTTCATGGGCGAGATCGCTCAGCGTAAGCCGCGGATTGGTATGTAATTGCCGTTCACGTATTAAGCTTTCGATCTGGTCTTTGAGGACTTGCAACTCTTCCGCAGATGCCGGCATATCTCTTTCTGAAGCTGGAATTTCTACAGGGTTAATCCCGACATCGGGAACCAGACGTTGCGGAAGCCGCACCTTCAAAGCGTGGGTATAACCTTCTACAATAATGTACATCGCTATTGCTGAAAAGCTGAGATAGTACCAATATTTACGGCCAAACTCAGCCCATTCGGGGTTTAAAATGAAGAACAGTATTCGTAAAAATAGGATCAGGCTCAATGCGAGCAGGAAGTTTTTGATCCATTTAAAAGACACTTCTTCGGCATAACTGACTTCCTGTTCCAAATCTTTCCGATAGGTTTTATATCGATATAGACAGAGTCCCAAATACCCTAACATAGATAGTAAACCGCTCATCTGATACCAAAAAACCAGGTCCTTATCCCTTTCGTCAGCATAGAAATAAAACCGATCTAGAATAAACTTATCGGCAACAAATACGACAAGGCTATAAATCAAATACAGCAGGGCCGGAAGAAAATGCCACAGCTGAACTTTTTTAATACGAAAGTTTCTGTCTAAAAGGCTACTCACGTAGAAATAGAGTACGGGCCCCAGCAGAAAAAGCTGCTGAAAAGGCATAAAAAACATAAACTCCCGGTAGCTGGTGACCGAATACCAACCCGCATAGCCTAACATAAACGGGCATACATATAAACCGCACAAAAATAGAAAAGCCGCCAGCCATTTGCTGTCTTGCTGCTCTTCATTAATCCCGCGTTTAAGCAGTAAAACCGAAAACAGCATAGCATTAAAAAAGAAAATCAAAAGGGCAGAACTCTTTTGATTAAAATCAAAAAATAAGATTTCATCAAAATTCATTCAGGTATGCTTTGTGACCAAAATCTCTAGATAAAAAAATAGAATGCATTTTATAAAGATACCTGTTTAGACCTTAAGCACTTGAGATTTTTTACACGTCAATATAGCTCTAATAGGTGTTTAATCGCAAATTTGAGGGATGGTACTCCCCGGGATTAAGGCGGAGTCGTTCAATCTCCATTTTTATACTCCTGAATAAATCACCCTGAACAGGTTGTATGCTCAGTACGGGTTGAAGCCCCTCTGGAGTCTCGTCTGCTTCCTTATAGTTACCGAAATAAATAATCTGATCGTCCTCAATAGTAACCCTTTTGAGGTGTAGCTTGGAAAGATTTAAAGTTTCTACTAGTTCGCCTGAAAGTATAAGCCTTACCTGATTCCCATCTGTATCAGTGATAAGTCGGGAATTCTCGCTTGTTTCCAGAATACGGTACACATTAGGATCAAACAATGCATTACTCAAGCCCAGGCTAAGGACATCGCTTAATTTAACCGAATTACCGGAATTAATATATACCAGCCAACTTACGAGGCCTTTGACCAAATCTCTATCAGGCGTATAAATGAACGACCATTTTTGTGGAGGGAAGTCAGCATACCTGTAAACAACTCCATCAACAGTATCTGTATATACTTGAACTTGTTCAACAGCTCCGGTTTTTATTAATGCTCGTTCTTTCTTTTTGAGTTCTAATAAAAACGCCTGATTTTTCCTTCCCATCTCCCTCAAATCTTCCGTAGCGGTTTTATCCCCTCCCCATTCCATAACGCCAAGCCACTGCGACATTGTAATATTGTCTGCTCCCATACTTTCCTCGAATTTTTCGGCGGTACTTTTTTCTACAGTAACCGTCCATTTTCTTGATGCAGCTACTCGTTCAAGCTTACCGTCTATAACCATAAGCTGATCGCAAAAACTCCGTGCGGCATCGAGGATTGTAATAAATTTTGTAAAACTAGCAGTAGACGTTTTAGTTTCGGCATTAATTAAATTTTGCTTTGCCCTATTTAAATTAAGTAAAGTGAGCTGTCTGATTTCGTGAAAAGTTGAATTCTCCCTAAAAATCCGTTCTTGCCATTCCTGTTCTGCCGTTAGGGTAACCATCTGTTCGGTAGCCTGATGCATTCCTTCAAGCAACAACTTTACCCTGCTGGAATCAAAGTCTGGAATATCCTGCCCAAGCGCTTCTGTAGCCTGAAAATAGTTTTGTGCCACTTTATCTACCATAAGGGCCAAAACACTTTTTCTCTTAATTACTTCAGGATTTATTTTTGAAGTCGCAGATACCGGCGCGAAGCTGCTGAATAGTATAAAAATTAAACACCACAAATAAAAAGGTATACGCATGATTTTAAAAATTCAGGCAATCACGATATTGGTTTAAATAAACCAAAACCCGAATACACTGGTTACTAGAAAAATACTGAAAAAATAGTTGCCTGAAAAATAAGGTTAAATTCCCTTCCATAAGCTTGTTTTATTACTTTTTGCTATAAAGACTAAGAAGGCTAAATCCGAAAGGAATTTAATAAAGAATGTGTTTTACCTCCTTATCTCTCTATAAAATCAAAAGGGCTCATCATAGGTTTGCTCTATGCTCCCCTCTGTAATTACAAGTTCAGTACCATTTTGAGTTATATTCCCTGAAAAAGTTGCTCTAAAACAAGTGTTCTTATTCACATATACACGGTTTTCTAGTTCACCCTCAGTAACTACATCACCAGCTTCTTCAGTTCTAGTACTCTTATTTCTTTTAACGTAACCAAACCTTTCGATAATATCGGTGCCGGTTCTTTGATAGGGGAGTTTAATAACTATGGAATATGAATCCTGTTCTGACTCTGACTCAAGGGAGGATAGCCAAAAACTTAAAGTATAGCCCGTACCATTGCTGTTAATATCAATTCCTCTTCCAAAAACCTGAAACTCCCTAGATTCACCATTAATTACCATCGTAGCACTATTGGCTTCAGAACAAGGATAATCCTCATCATCATTGGAGCAGGAATTCAGGGAAATCAAAGCACTAAACACAATTAATAAATAGCTGTATCTTTTCATTTCAAGTCTATTTCGTATAAGTCATTTTCCCAAAGTTATATTTGGTCTAGATTAGTTATAAATGAATTTATAATTCATTCTGATTCTACCTCCAAAAGCTCCACTTGCTCGGCAAATACTTGAAGAACCTTGTTTCGTAGGCATACCAATACAGTAAATCAGAGCCGCACCAAAACACCTCTACTTCCTGCCCTATTTCAAATGGCTTATCCCAGTTGTTGGCATACTTGAGTTTTTGCTTCACATAATACGAATCTTCTGTAGAAATTCGCACATAAGGGTAATTTAACAGCGTATAATCATTTCTCATAGGTCCTCTTTCTTTCCTGTATTCAACTACTGTCGCAAGTAGCTTTTTACTCCCTTCTCTTAGCTTCCGAAATTTGACTTTAGAATGGATCAAAAAAAGAATAAATATCAAAGGTATAAGTAATATTCCCATTCTTACTTAAAGTATTAACTAACTATATTTTATGCTCTGTTTTGCGTAAATATACCCTATTACCACAGAAGGCATTTGCGGTATTCCGCATAAACTGAAGCAAGAAACCTCCTTACCGAATTGCATTGCCCTGATAAAACTCCAGCACTTTATCACGCAAAAGATAGGTGTAGCGGGTATTGGTTAAATTGATTCGGGCATTGTCCAGTCGGTTTTTACTGGTGATGTATTCTACACTGGTAGCCACACCCAGGTTGAAGCGCGCCTCATTGATGGCAAATGACTTTTCATAAGCTGCTACCTGCTCTTGCAGCAACTCATAATTGCTCTCCGCAGCATCCCAATCGTTATACGCCTGCGCGATGTTTTGCTTCAGCGCACGTTTGGTTTCTGCCAAGTCTACCTCTGCCCGACTCTGTTCTATTTTTTGCAATTGTACATTGTTCTTCGCCCGAAACCCATTAAAAAGCGGAATGCTAACCGCAACGCCCACGGTAGAGTTTAAGTTGTTATTTAACTGATCTTTATACGAGATGCCGCGAGATTCAAACTGAGTTTCTTCTGTAAACACACTATAATCGGTTCCCGAAATGTTTACAAAATCGGCCGTCTCAATAAGTTGATTTCCCGTTTCTTCAAACAAACGGGCGGCGCTGGAGTAGTTGGTATTCAGGTTGGCAAACAGGCTGATCTCGGGGATGTATTGCGAGCGTGCAACCGCGACTCCTTTGGCCGTAGCCTCAAGCCTTAGTTCACGAGCCTTTATAGCTGCAAGACTTTGCAGGGCCCGCTCGTAGATGCCATCGGCAGACAGCTCCTGATTTTTAAAATCGGTTACCAAAACCAGATTTTCTGCTTCAATTTCCGCATCGGTATTCAGTAGAAATTTCAGGTCTTCCAGGGCGTTCTTCAGACTGTTAGTAGCATCGGTTATCGCATTTTGATCTGTGGTCAGTTGTCCCTGCAAATCGTAAAAATCAGAAGGATTGCCGGTCTCTTCTTCGTTGAGTTTTGCAAGACGTTTAAGCTGTTCCTGAGTCGTAAGCAAACGCGTTTCCGCCAGTTTTACGAGTTCGCGTGCATTTAAAACCTGTAGAAAGCTCAGCGTAACATCAAGCATCCGGTTTTGGCGTGACTCCTGCAGATCCATCTCAGCAGCAGCTTTATTCAGACTGCTTTGTTTGAGACTGTTAAGCAGTCTAAAACCGTTAAAAACTGTTGCACTAAGGCTAAGTCCGGCATTTGAGAAGTTAAGCTGCTCAGTTACATAAGCGTTGGTAAACGGGTCAATGCTTCGGCCGTTGCTCACCCCATAATTATAGTCGGCATTAACCCGCGGTAAAAGCGCGTTTCGGCTTTGTTTATACTGAATATTTTCGCCCTGCGCATTGAGCTCAGCGCGTTGTACCGAAAAGTTTTGGTCTAAAGCGATCTCGATGCAATCTTCCAGTGTGAGTGTGGCTTGTGTTTCCTGTGCCTGTATACTACAGATATGAATTAAGCAGGCCGTTAGCAGGCCTGTGAATGGAATTTTCATAATGCTTTTGATTGATGATAAATAAATAGAATTTTAAAAGCGCCCAGGTTGATGATTCCTCTTAGTGGGCGCTTTTTTGGATTTTAGTTAGAAGCCTGATGCTGTTTGCTTCCGTCGAGCAGGTGAATGATGCGATTCCCATACGCCGCATTAGACTCGGAGTGTGTAGCCTGAATGATGGTCACTCCTTCCTGATTTAATTCTTTAAAAAGCTCCATAATTTCTTCGCCCTGTTTGGAGTTCAGGTTTCCGGTAGGTTCGTCTGCCAGAATGAGTTTAGGCTTGGCAATCAATGCCCGTGCAATGCCCACCAGTTGCTGTTGCCCACCACTTAATTGCGCCGGAAACAAATCTTTTTTTCCTACGATGTTGAAACGGTCCAGCATATCTGCGACCAGCGCCTTTCGTTCTGAAGACTTGATATTCTTGTACAAAAGCGGAGTTTCGATGTTTTCATAAACGGTTAACTCATCAATCAAATGATACGCCTGAAACACAAAACCGATGTATTCCTTGTACAATTTAGAACGGTGCTTTTCTTTGAGTGTATGTACCGATTCATCCAGAAACATATACTCCCCTTCCTGAAATTCGTCGAGCATCCCGATAACGTTAAGCAAGGTCGATTTCCCCGATCCCGAAGGACCCATTATGGAGATAAACTCGCCTTCTTCCACATCAAGGCTGATGTCATTTAGTAAAAAGACGCGTTTCCCGCCTTGTTTGACCCATTTGTAAATATGATTGAGTTGTAAAAGCATAATTTAGTTTTATTGTTATTACTATTATTATTGTTATTAATTCCCCTGGGGGTTAGGACGCTTATTCAGTTCGTAATGATTTCACCGGGTTTGCAAGTGCGGCTTTAATTGCCTGAAAGCTGACCGTTAAAATCGCAAGAGCCATAGCCCCTGTACCAGCGCCTAAAAAGACCCACCAGTGTATGGTGGTTTTATAATTAAAGTCCTGGAGCCACAGATGCATAAAATACCACGCCAGCGGCGATGCGATGAGAATAGCCAAAAGTATTAATTTCAAAAAATCAAAGGAGAGCAAAGTAGTAAGCTGTATCACAGATGCTCCCAAAACCTTACGCACCCCCAGTTCTTTGACTCGCTGCTGCGCGCTAAAGGTTGCCAGCGCAAAAAGTCCGAGTCCCGCGATTAGCATGGCGAGGATGATAAAGAGATTAAAAACCTGTGAAAGCCGCTCTTCTGAGCGAAACATCGCATCAAAGGCATCATCCAGAAACTGATATTCAAACGGAGTAGCAGAATCGTATTGGGTATAAATGGCTTCCATTTGAGACAGCAATTGGGATACATCGCTATCCGGCTGAAAGCGCACAAACAGACAGCCTCCGCTTTTACCCAGAATGTTTGTGGTTGCTTGGGTTTTTGAATTCACAAACAAGGCCAACGCATTTATAGGAGCGTCCAGGTTTTCAAAATGAAAATCTTTAACTACTCCTATAATTTCCCTTTTGCTGTTTCCGAAAAGCAGGCTTTCTCCTATAGGATTAGATCCCAGTTTAAATTTGCTGATGGCCGCTTCGTTAATGACTACGTGTTCGCTTTTAGAATAATAATGTTCGTCTTCCGGTTTTAGTTCCCAGTTTACATCCAAGGTTTGAAAGAAATCGTCATCTACTGCAAAAATAGGCAGGCCTATAGCATCAGGCATTTGTTCGGAAGAAACAAAAAACATATTGTAGCCTTTGTAAATAGGATATTGAGTTACTGCCGTGTTGGTTACCTGCGAAAGCTTTTCGATCTCATTTCTAAAAGGCGTGCTATTGGTACCCATTGTTTTCTGCAGCGGCAACATAACGACGTCAGAACGATTTAGACCGGTATCAACACCCCGCACAAAATCAAGCTGTTGATGAATGATAATCCCACTCACTAAAAGGGCTATCGCGATCACAAACTGCACGGTGGTACATACCTTACGCAAGCGCACCCCTCCTGTTTTTGAAGCACGACTGCTTCTAAGGTTTTCAACCGGATTGAATGCTGACATCACCAGTGCAGGATAAAAACCGGTTGCCAGAATGGTAAATACCAGCAAACCGGCGAGTATGCCTAAAAAGGTGGAATTGAGAAAAAAGACAGCATCAATCTCAATGCCCAGAATACCAAAAAACCAGGGTTTTAGAATCACGCTCAGCGCTACAGAAACCACAAACGCAAGCAGTACATAAAGCGTGGATTCTATATAAAACTGAAAAGCAACACTTTTTCTGCTGGCACCGTTTACTTTACGCACGCCGATTTCCTTGGATCGCAAGCTAGCTCGTGCAGTTGATAAGCTTAGATAATTGACTAACGCTAGTATTAAAATGAGCACCGCTATTAACGGAAAAATACTGATGTATCGGGTGTTTGAAGCGTCTCTTCCGTTTAAATGTTTATCAGTTAGTAAACTCAGACTATATACATCAGTGGCATCTGCATTGCCTTGAGTACTTAATTCCTGCATAGTTTTTTGCACCGTCTTAACATCTGATGCGTTGTTCAGTTTTAAGTAGGTTGGAAACGCACCTAATCTAAAGGCTTCGGAATCAAAATCACGCTTATATTCATTCATGGTTAGCATACTGCTTAGCGATGCCACAAAGTCGGGGTGAATACTGGAATTGCTGGGTGTATTTTCCATAACTCCGGTTACCGTAAATAGATAGGTACTATCCTTCCGCACCGATATCGACTCCCCTATCGGGTTTTGATTTCCGAAATACTTTTTGGCCATATCCTGACTAAGCACCAAGGAATAAGGCCTGGCTAAAGCTTCTGTTTTGCTGTCTTTGAGCAGTTTAAAAGAAAAGAAGTCAAAAAAATTAGCATCAGCATAGCTGAAATTTTTTTCAGAAAATCGGGTACCTGGTTGTTGCGTATTGGTCAGGATTACCGGTTTATACTCATCTTTTAAACGCAGGCTGGAGGCAACCGCCGGACTCGCATTTTCGGTGAGTGCCCCAACGGTTGCATTCATCGCATTCATATAGATCGTATCGCCGCCCATATTTACCTGAGCTTCTACGGTATACATACGATCAGAATCGGCGTGAAAGCTATCATAGCTACGCTCGTGCGCCACATAAAACAGAATAAGCGTACAGGCGGTAAGGCCAATTGCCAGGCCTCCAATGGTAATAATACCGGAAAGCTTATTCTTAAGCAGATTCCGCCAGGCGATATTGATATAATTTTTAATCACAATTTTAGTTTTTAGTTTCCTACTTCTCTCCCTCTGGGGGACCTACCTGCCGGCAAAGGCAGGGATGCCCAAAGGGCAGAGAGGGTTATTCAGTTCGTAATGATTCTACCGGGTTTCTTAGGGCTGTTCTTAAGGTTTTAAAACTCATTATTGCCAGAGCGAGCACGACCATTCCTATTCCGCTTAGGGCAAAAATCCACCAGCTCATTTCGGTTTTGTAGGTATAATCCTGAAGCCAATTGTGTAATCCCCACCAGGCCAGCGGCACAGAAATGAGATAGGCCAAAAGCACTAGCTTTAAAAAATCTCTACACAACAATAGGTTGAGCTGCACCAATGATGCTCCCAAAACCTTGCGAATGCCTATTTCTTTGTTACGTCGCTCTGTAGTATGAATAACCAATCCCAGAAGCCCCAGACAACTAATCAACACCGATAATCCGGTAGCCCAGTTGAGCAAACTTGCAATGCGTTGCTCCTGCTCATAAAAGTTGGCAATTGTCTGATCTAAAAACGTCATTTTAAAATCTTCACCCGGATATATTTTTTTGTAAACCTGCTCAATCTGAGCTAGTGTTCCGCTCCAGCCGGAGGCTTTATCACCCAATACCAAATGCACAGTTCTGAAATTTGTACGGCGTTCTCTACCGGTATCTCCCGTAAGGACTAAGGGTACTATTCCGGTTTTGAGTGAGCGTTGCTTAAAATCTTTCATCACTCCCACAATCAGTCGTTTATTGCTATTCAGCTCAATATACTTTCCTACGATATCTTCGGGATTGTGAAAACCAAAGGCCTGCATTCCGGTTTCATTGATGATATATTCTTCGATGGTATCGTTGAGCGGTTTTCTTCCCGCCAAAATATCGATGTTATAAACATCCAAATAATCTCCATCGCCGTTGAGAACCTGAAGTTCCTGAATGACTTCCTGATTTTCGGTTTTGTAAATTCCCATTCGGGTAGCCATATTGTGAGATGCAGGAGGCATTCCCCCTAAACTAATCCTGGAGACCCCTGGTAAATTCGTGATTTCCTGTTCTAAAACGAGGCGTTTATCGACCTTCTGATCTTCCCACGGGGTTTGAAGGTATGCAACAGCATCTGTTCTAAAACCCAGATCGCTGTGCATCATAAAGTATATTTGTTTGCTCACCAGCAGGGTGGCAGTCACAAAAACCTGAGCAATTACAAATTGCGAAACGGTTAATACCTTGCGCAAAGAACCTTTATTTTCAGATCGTATAAGCTCACCCTTAAGTGCCCGAGATGGTTTAAATCGAGACAAAACAAGCCCTGGATAAAAACCGGATAAGAACGTGAGGATCGTAATAAGGCCAAGCACCAGACCGGCAAACCAAGGACTTACCATAAGCGTAGCATCAACTCCATTAGGGATGAAATCATCAAATACCTTTAAAGCCAAGATTGATAAAATAACCGAAGACAGCGCTGCAAGCAAGGTTAGCAAAAAGGTTTCTCCCAGAAACTGAACAATCAACTGTATTTTTGAACTTCCCAGAGTTTTACGAATACCTATTTCTTTTGCACGCTGCGTCGCTTGGGCTGTATTGAGATTGATGAAATTGATACTTCCTAAAAGCAGCAAAAAGATTGCTATAAAAATAAGACTGATCAATATATTCTTATTGGCTTCAGGCCGTGAATAATCGTAAACACCATACTCCTGATCAAAGTGCAAATCTGCAAGTGGCTGCAGATTAAAAGTGCGCTTATTATTATATTTTATCATATCAGCATCTACGTGCTGCTCACTTAATGCTAGTAACTGACTCTTTATTTGTGCCGCTGTACTATGTTCAGAAATCTTAATATAGAGTTGCGAGGCATTATTGGTCATCCCCCAGCTATCGCTTAGAATCTGATCTTTACTTTCCGTTTGCTTTGCGGTTTCTAAAGAGACAAACTCATCAAAAAAGAAATCTGAGCGCTTGTCAAAATCTTCTACTATACCGGAAACCACAGCCTGAATATCAGCATTATACTCAATAGTCTGCCCCATTACTGCTGTTAAGGGTAGATTGGGAAAATATTCTAAAGCACGTTTACGGGTAAGCACCACCTGATTGGGTTTCTGTAATGCAGTTTCTTTAGAACCGGCAATCCACTTGTATTGAAAAAGACCAAAATAGCTCGCCTGAGTGAGTATGATTTTCTCCGGATCTTTAAAAATCTGTTCGCTGGAAGCTGCCTTACTTTCACTGATCCACCAATTAAAAAAATAAGCCGATTGCTCAATTCCGGTTAATTCTTCACGTACTGCAAGTCGCATAGGTGGCGTTACTCCACCATTTTTCATATCACCCTGAGGGGTTTCAAAATCGCTCACAACGCGATACATACGATCCCCATTCTGGTGAAAGGTGTCAAACGTAAACTCATAATACACCATAAGCCCTATCACAAAAGCAGCACTTAAACCAATAGCAAGACTGATGATATTTATGGCTGAAAAAAGCTTGTTGTTCCAGATATTCCGCCAGGCGATTTTAATATAATTTCTAATCACAATTTTAGTTTTTAGTTTGCTATTTCTCTCCCTCTGGGAGAGATGCCCAAAGGGCAGAGAGGTTTATTCTGTTCGTAACGATTCTACCGGGTTCTTCAGCGCTGCCCGTATGGTTCTGAAACTTATGGTTACCAGGGCTATAAAAACCGCCAGCAGACCGGCAGCCAGGAAAATCCAGAGCTGCAATTCAATTCGATACTCGTAGTCTTGGAGCCATTGAGACAACAGCCACCAGGCTACCGGTGCGGCAATCAAAAAAGCGATGCCTACGAGTTTTACAAAGTCTTTGGTCAGTAAAAATGTGATTTGCGCGACACTGGCTCCTACTACTTTACGTACACCAATTTCCTTGGTACGCTGCGTCACCACCAGCATCGAGATCGCAAAAAGTCCGATGCAGCTCAGGATGATCGCAATAAGGGATCCGCTGGTTATGATCGTAGTCATCGTGCGTTCGCGTTTAAAGGTGCGGTCGATATTTTCATCTAAAAAAGACCCCAGAAATTCGGCGTTGGGTTCGATACGCTTCCAGGCATCTTCGATGCTTTCAAAGGTCTGAGCCATATTTTGAGGAGCTACCTTAACGAAGGCGTAATACAGGTCCCAGTCGCTTTTCATAAACAGACTTATGGGTTCAATCTTTTTGTTCAACGATTGAAAATTGTAATCCTTGAGCACGCCTACAATCGTATATTTGATAGAGTCGTCTAAAATAATCTGCTTGTTGACGGGGTCTTTTTCCTGAAGTTCGCGTGCCATCGCTTCATTGATCACGATAGACAGGCTATCGCCGGAATAACTTCGGCTAAATGTGCGCCCCTCTTTTAATTGAAGCCCTAAAGTTTCGGGATAGTCGTAATCAACAACCAGCATATTGGTATGGACTCCGCGGCCTTTGTAGTCAAAACCCATTCGACTAAAGTAAGTGCTGCCGTCTTTGCCCAGACCCAGATTGTTATCTGAAGCGGTAACTGAAAGAATACCCGGTTTTCCGGCAAGTTCGTTGCGCAGTAAAGCCACATCCTGCCGGTTTGCGCGCTTTCCATTTAAAGGCACGGCGACCACCTGGGTTTTATTGAAACCCAGGTCTTTATTCCGCATAAAATCAAGCTGTTTCTTTAATACCAAGGTCCCTGAAATAAGGACGATTGCGATACTAAACTGCACCACCATCAGGGTATTGCGCACCCGATTTTTGCCCGCTAAATCGAGTTTGCCTTTTAAAGCTTTTAGGGTACCCAATTTGCTCAGAACCAGGGCCGGATAGCCCCCGGCGATAAACGTAATAACTACAAATGACCCGACAAGTACGCCTATTAAAACCGGCGAACTTAAGTGACTTAGGGTAGCCGGGGTATTGAAGAGCTGGCGAAAAGAGGACTCTAATGCCATACTAATCCCAATCCCCAGCAGGAGTGCGATCATAAAAACCCAGACGC
Organism: Leeuwenhoekiella sp.; assembly: GCA_002708845.1. Lineage (GTDB taxonomy): Bacteria > Bacteroidota > Bacteroidia > Flavobacteriales > Flavobacteriaceae > Leeuwenhoekiella. Next base: position 54,094 of record PAPI01000014.1, on the reverse strand, counting down.
TTTCGCTCCAAAACTGAAAAAACAATTGCTTCTTTGCAGCTCCCAAAGTTTTGCGCATCCCGATTTCCCTAAGGCGCTGGGCACTTCGGGCAATGCTCATATTAACAAAATTGATCCCCGCAATACACAGAATGAGCAGGCCAATACCCAAAATCATATAGGGATACGCCCTGCTTACTTTTAAAGAATGGCCCTTAAAATCTGCGAAATGAATGTCTTTAAAGGGCAGTAAATGGAGTTCTAAATAATTTCCGTTGGCGTTGGGCTGTGCCCCATCGCGTTTGAGGTCTTCGATGTTTCCTTTATAATGCAGATCGGTAAACGATACGGCGCTTTGGGTGATATCGGAAGCGGTAGCATCTTCGTTCAACTGGATAAAAACACTGTGATTACGCGAGTCCCAGCGATCTAAATTTTCGGTATAGTTGGGGGAATGGCTAAAATTGACTGCTACATCAAACCGAAGCCCACTCGTTACCGGAGGATCTTTAAGAATACTCCCTACCGTAAATACCTCCCTGCGGCCATTGATAAGCAAATCGAGTGTTTCACCAAGTGCTTCTGTTTTTCCAAATAGCTTTTGAGCCGTTTCTTCGGTAATGCTGATTTGGGCATTGTCTTTCAGGACTTCTTTTGTCCCTAAAACAGTTTCAAAACTAAACATCTGGAAAAAGTCTGGATCCACAAAAATCAGATTCAGGTCCAGTTCTTTGCCTGCTTCCAAATTCAGTGCGTGATCGCTTATGTAACGCGAGATGTGCTTAATGTTAGGTAATTCCTGCTGAAGTGCAGGGGCAAAAGGCACCGGCATCGAGGTAGCCACTTCCTGCCCTCCCGGTTTCTGCTCTGCATAGTAAACCTGAAAAAGGTCTTCTTTATTTTTATGAAACTGATCGTAAGACAGATCAAAAAGGGCATACATCCCCAGCAATAGCGAAGCCGCAAAGGCGATACTTAAGCCCAAAACATTTAGCAGAGTAAAGCTTTTGTCTTTCCATAAATTTCTAAAAGCGATTTTGATATAGTTCTTTAACATTACTTATTGCTATTATTATTGTTATTCATTCCCCTTTTGGGGGCCAGGGGGCTTATTCAGTCCTTAGGGATTTCACAGGGTTTTGCAATGCGGCTTTGATGGCCTGAAAGCTTACGGTAACAAAGGCTATGAGTACAGCTGCCAGCCCTGCAAGTCCAAAAATCCACCAATGTATAGAGGTACGGTAATTAAAATTTTGTAACCATTCACTCATAATCCAGTATGCAAAAGGAGATGCCAGCACAAAGGCAATACCAACCAGTTTTAAAAACTCTTTAGAAAGCAGTGCAGTGACCCCGGCAACACTCGCGCCTAATACTTTACGTACACCGATCTCCTTGGTGCGTTGCTCTGCCATAAATGCCGCCAGGCCAAACAACCCTAAACACGCAATGAAGATGGCCAAAACCGAGAAAAGTGTCGCGGTACGAGCCGTACGCTCTTCTGAAGCGTACAACTGGGCCACATGCTTGTCTACAAAGGCATAATCAAAAGCCGTGTTGGGTAAATTCTCGTTAAAGACTTGTTCCAGACCTTTGATCAATTGCTGCAAATTCTGAGTATTGTATCGTATCAACAAGGTGCGTATGCCTTCCGGAGCGTCATTGGCTTTATAATACATATACCCGCCGCTGTCTTCTTTGAGTGAGTTAAAGTTGAAATTCGCAACGATCCCGGTGATGATCGCTTCCCCACCCAGCTCTGTATTTACCGGCTTTCCTATTGCATCTTCAGGAGATTTATAATTGAGATAGCTGAGTATTTTTTCATTGATCAGGGTGTAAACAAGCGAATCGCCCTCGGGAATATTTTGAGGTAGTTCAGAACCTGCAAGAAGCTTCAACTTTAAGGTTTCAACCACATTACCTTCGGTGCGGCAACTGGCAATGGGCATTCCGGTTTGGTCAGTACTTAACCGGCGTACAGACCTCCCACTCTCATCAGCTCCGGGAATTGATTGCACAGCGGCAATACCTTCAACATAGGAGTTTCGGTTTAAAGCATTTTCTAAATTTTTTATCTGCTGCTTACTCTCTGCAGATTTTACAGAAACTGCCACCACTCCATCAGGATTGTAACCCAGATTTTTATTCTTTATAAAATCCATTTGCTGAATGATTACCGTAACCGCAATAATGAGAACGATAGAAGCCGCAAACTGAAAAACCACAAGTCCTTTTCGCACAAATTCAGAAGCGGTATGCTTTTTCCTGGATTTATTTACTAAAGAAAGCGGCGAAATACCGGTCATCGATAGCGCAGGATAACTGCCCGCAAAGAGTGTGACAACCAGCCAGATTAAAGCCAGTCCGATTAAAATAGGCGGAGCCAACAAATCACTATAATTCAAGGCGTTCCCCGTGAAACTTTGAAAATATGGTAATATCAGAAATGAAACCGCGTAGGCCAACACCACTGCAATAAAAGCCAGGATTGCTGTCTCTACATAAAACAGAACAAGCATATGCTTTTGAGTCGCGCCCAAAACTTTATTTACTCCAATACTCTTTCTACGCTTTCTCGAATTTGCAGTGGCCAGATTCATATAGTTGATGCAGGCAATTAATAGGACCAAAACAGACAGAAATATCAGACTTCTTATAGTCGTGATGCTTCCCAACCGGGTTGCGTAGCCATCGCGTATACCTGCCGAATGCAGGTGTATTTTAGTAAGCGGTTGCAGATAAAACTGCGTAAAATACTGTCCTTCTTTAGGCACATAGGCATCGATCAATTGGGTAGCCTGAGTTTCAACCTGAGCGACCTGAGCCTGTGGCTGCAGCTGTACGTAGGTTTCATAACTGGCATTGCTCCAATACACATTAGTACCCATCCATGAATCCATAATATGATAGATCATGTCACAGTCTATCACACTATTTTCGGGCAGGTCTTTATACACTCCTGAAACCTGAAGTGTATCCCGGTTGTTTACCGTTATGAATGCTCCCAAAGCCGATTTTTTACCAAAAAACCGTTCCTTCGAAGCTTCAGAAATCACAATAGAATTTGGGTTTGTAAAGGCATTTTTAGCCTCACCTTCTATAAACTTAAAGTCAAACATCTCAAAGACAGTTGAATCTGCGAGGTAAAGTCTGTCTTCTGTAAAGTTCTTATCCCCTATTTTTAAAGATGCCGTCACCCCAAAATCATCTTTGATAAGGCGGGTCATCTTTTTGACTTGTGGAATATCTTTTACCATCGCCGGTCCTACTGCATTGGGTAGTTCGGCCCAGGTCTCAAAGTTGTATTCTTCAGAGGTCTCCATATTTACACGGTAAATATCCGGAGCATGCGAATACATTTTATCAAAACTGAGTTCGCTATTTACAAACGAAAAAAGCACGATACACACGCATAAGCCTACTACCAGTCCTATGATGTTTAACACCGTAAACAAGCGGTTTGCTTTTAAATTCCGCCAGGCGATTTTAATATAATTTTTAAGCATAGCTGATTGATTTTGATTGATAAATTATTCGGTACGCAGGGATTTTACGGGGTTAGCGATTGCGGCTTTGATCGCCTGAAAGCTCACGGTTATAAATGCTATAGCCAGTGCCAAAGCACCTGCTGCTACAAATGCCCAAATGGGTATTTCTATTCGATAGGCAAAATCCTGCAGCCAACTATCCATAGCCAACCAGGCTACCGGTACCGCCAGAATTAACGCCAGTAAAACCAACTTTAAAAAGTTAGTAGCCAAAAGTTTTACGATACTACTTACGCTGGCTCCTAATACTTTGCGCACACCTATTTCTTTCGTACGTTGCTGCGCTGTAAAAGCGATAAGACCGAATAATCCCAGGCAGGCAACAAAAATGGCAAGTATGCTAAAGCCCGTAAATAAGGAGGCTAAGCGTTGATCTTCCTGATAGGCATACGCCAAATCTTCATCTAAAAATGAATATTCAAAAGGAGTACTTTCCAAATAACTTTCCCACAAATCCTGTACCTGACCGATTACTTTCTTAGTATGCTCTCCGGATATTTTAAGGCTGATAAAGGTGGTTCGGGTATCATAACTCTTTGATGCTTCAGCAAAAAGGGCAAATGGCTCAATGGACGTATGCAGGGATTCCAGATTAAAATCTTTTAAAACACCTACTACCGTGTAATATTCCATGTTACCGCCGGGATAGCGTATTTGCTTTCCTATAGGATTTTCCCAACCTATTTGAGCCGCTGCTGTTTCATTAAGAATAACCGATAGCGAATCTTTAAACTGCTTATCAAAGCCGCGCCCTTCAACGATTTCCAGATCCAGTGTTGGTATAAATGCGTCGTCTACCAGATACGAACTCAAGGAAATATCAGTTGCAATATGGGGTTCGTCAGCTGTAGGTTTTGGGGTGTAGAAATCTCCGAAATTTCCACGGGTGAGCATCCCACTCGAACTGCTTGCCGCTTCTACTCCGGTTAACACCGTAAGTTCTTTTTTGAAACTAGCCAGACTATTCCCCAGAGTTTCGGCATTGTTAATAACCAGAACAAGATCTTTCTCAAAACCTAAATCTTTTTGTTGCGCATAACGCAACTGACTAAAGACCACCAGGGTGCAAATGATCAGGGTGATCGCAATTGAAAATTGAAAAACAACCAACCCGTTACGGATAAAACTGGATTGGGTTGTTTTACCCACTTTTCCTTTTAAGGCTCGTATAGGGTTGAATGATGTAAGGAAAAATGCAGGATACATTCCGGCTAACAGGGTGGTAAGGACTACAACAGCGAGTATTAGCAAGATTAGATTTCCATTAAAAAATGCCTGAATATCAAGCTCTTTTCCGGTCAATCCGTTAAACATCGGTAAAATCAAAAGCACCGTGATAAAAGCCAGTAGTGTAGCACAAAAAGTATAACAGAAAACTTCGGTCATAAACTGCTTAACGAGTTGTTTCCGTTGCGATCCTAAGACTTTACGAATCCCTATTTCCTTACTGCGTTTTACAGCCTGAACGGTAGAAAGATTCATAAAATTCACACAAGCCATAATGATGATAAAAAAGGCGATGATGCCTAAAATATAGAGGCTTTTAACATCGTGCTGCTCGGTGATGGAAGACGTAATTCCATCAGAATACAAATGAATATCCGACAAAGCCTGTAAGTGCAGCTCCCAGTAATTTCCCTTCTCAATAAACTCCTCAAAAGGTTGCCCTATACGCTCAAACGCGGGTGCTGCCTGTACCTTGAGCATCTCCGGAAATCGAGATTCAAGATTCGCCAGGGTCGCTGGATTCGCACTTGCCTGTGGCGTAAGTTTTACATAAGTCGCCATATTGAGCCATACCCAACTCCAATTGAAATAGGTGACATCATTAAAATTGGCTACCGGCATCAGGATGTCAAATTTTACCGAAGCCGGATAGTTGGTGAGATCTTTAAACACACCGGTCACTTGTAAGGGTTTCCCGGAGTCCCCGTATGCTAATGTTTTACCCATAGGATCTGCATCGCCAAAATATTTCTTTGCGATTTGTGGGGTAATCACAATACTGCCGGGCTCCTGCAAACAGGTAGCGGCATCCCCTTTTTGCAAGGGATAGCTTAGAACTTCGAGGAAATTAGGATCAACGGCAAGAATTTCAGATTCATTAAAAACTTTGGAAGTCGTAGCGTCTTTATAGGTTAACTTGGTATTATCGGGTTGATAGATGCGCGTTGCGCTTTCAATTTCCGGAAACTGATCAACTAAGGCCTGCCCGGCAGGTGGTGGTGTGTATCCCGCATAAAATGCGTTATCTCCCATTTTGCCTTTCATATTCACTCGGTAGACTTGCGCTGCCTGATCAAACTGGGTATCATAAGCCAGTTCATTCTGGATGTATAATGCAATGAGCATCACCGATACTAAACCAATGCTTAACCCTAAAATATTGAGAACACTATTGGTCTTATATCTTAAGATATTCCGCCAGGCGATTTTGATATAGTTTCTAAGCATGGTTTATTTTTATTACTATTCTTATTATTATTCCGTCCTTAGGGATTTTACGGGGTTAGCTATTGCTGCTTTAATGGCCTGAAAGCTTACTGTCAATAGTGCAATTCCTATAGCGGCAATACCTGCAACTGCAAATACCCAGGCATTGATTGAAATACGATAAGCAAATCCCTGCAGCCAGTTGTACATAATATACCAGGCTAATGGAATTGCAATTACAATAGCTACCAGTACCAGCACTATAAAATCTTTTGACAGCAGGCGCACTATATTTGCGACGCTTGATCCCAAAACTTTGCGTACCCCTATCTCTTTTCGGCGTTGTTCTGCTGTATATGCAGACAGACCCAGGAGGCCCAGACACGATATCAAAATAGCCAGCAAGGCAAAAATTCGAGAGAGATTGCCTATAAGCTGCTCATTTTTAAAACGGGCATTAAAAGCTTCATCTACAAATCGGTATTCAAAGGGATAGCCGGGATTGTAGATTTTTAAAGTTGACTCTACGGTATTCAAAATTTCTGATGTAGTATAGTTAGGATTCGTCTTTAAATACATGTATGCAGCTTCAGATGGAAAATGGAAAAACATTACCGGGTCACTGGTGCCGTACATGTCTCCATACAAATAATCATTAGCCACCCCAATAACAGTAAACACATCTCCATACCAGTCAATGGTTTTACCCAGTGCACTGCCAGTCCCCATAAGCTTAGCAAACGATTCTGTAATAATTACGTGTGTGCTATCTTGAGCAACTACCGGACTAAAACCACGACCTTCTATTAACTCAATACCGGTAGTCTTTAAATATTCGTCATTCGTATATCTAAATGAAACCAAGACATCCTCTGAGTTGTCGCCTCCCTGCCACCTTAAACCAGAGCCATTATTTCCGGCAGATAGAATATTTGAGTTGGCTATTCCCAGATTACTGATCATACCTGTATTTTTTAGACTTTCTGCTATAGCTTTTCGGTTTTCGATTAAAGCTCCATTAACCGGTATTTCAATCAGATTTTCTTTATTGAGTCCTAAATCTCGATTCTTGACATGTTGCACCTGCTGGTAGACCAATAAGGTACTAATGATGAAAATTATAGATATCGCAAATTGCGTAATGACAAGTCCTTTGCGAATGAAACCGGCACCTTTAGCCTGTATTCGATTCCCTTTAAGCACATCAATAGGTTTAAAGGAAGAGAGGTAGAATGCTGGATATAAACCTGCAAATACGCCACAGGTAAGTGTTATTGCTATAAGCGAAAGAAAATGAGTTGGATTGAAAATATCAAGTGCAAGTTGTTTATCTATTAATGCATTAAATGCCGGCAAAATGAGGATCAAAACCAAAATACTTAGTACGGCAGCTAATACAGCGGTCATTAAGGCTTCCGTAATAAACTGAAAAACCAGCTGCTTTTTATCTGAACCTAAGGTTTTACGTACCCCGACCTCATTGGCACGTTTCTCACTACGCGCAGTTGATAAATTCATAAAATTGATGCAGGCAATAACTAAAATAATAAGCGCGATAAAACTGAATAAACGCACATACTCGATACGACCGCCCACGATTTGACCATCTTTAAAATCTGATCGTAAGTGCCAGTTCTTTGCTGCATGCAATATGGCCTGGGTATCAGCATCATCAGTCTTTGCCGGTAAAATCTGTTTTACTTTTGCATTAACCGTATTAAAATCTGCGCCAGGTGCAAGCATCACAAAAGTATCGGTGAACTTGCTACCATATTCCTGTGTCCAGGGTTTGTCCTTAGTGAAATTCTTAAAAGGCACCAGCCAGTTGAAACTGTAGGTTGTATTTTCCGGAAGGTTTTCAACCACACCGGTTATCTTAAAATTATCCTGCTGATTAACACGAATTACTTTCCCTAAAAGATCCGTGGGATTTTCAAAAAGGATTTGAGCTACCGCTTTAGTAATAACGATACCTTCCTGCAACTTAAAAGCATCACCAGCATTGCCTTCTATAAATTTCAAATCAAACAGATCAAAAATATCGTCGTCTGCAAATGCACCGGTGCTTGTAATGGAAGAAGTATTTACAGAAAAAAGAAAATCAGCATTTCTGAGACGTGCAGCTTTGGTTATTTCAGGTATTTCAGCTTTTAAAGCGGCTGCTAGAGGTCCCGGAGTGGCCTGAAAAAACGTGCGGACCTGCCCTTCATAGGTTTGGTTAGTAGGCACACTATAAACCCGCTCCTGATCTGCTACAACGGTATCAAAGCTCATTTCATCTTCAACCCAAAGAAGGATCAAACTTGCACAGGTAACCCCTATTGCCAGACCAAATATATTGAGTGCGCTAAACCCCTTGTTTTTCCAAAGGTTTCTAAACGCGATTTTGATATAGTTCTTTAACATTATTTATTGTTATTATTATTGTTATTGCAATTGTTATTAATTCCCCCCTTTGGGGGTTAGGGGGCTTATTCCGTTCTTAAGGACTTTACAGGATTAGCAATTGCGGCTTTAATGGCCTGAAAGCTTACGGTTAAAATCGCTATGCCAATGGCCAATATTCCGGCAGCAGCAAAAATCCATACCGGTATATCTATTCGATACGCGAAATCCTGTAACCAGTTGTGCATCCCATACCAGGCTATAGGCACTGCGATTAGAAAGGCAATTCCTACCAGTTTTATAAATTCTTTAGAAAGTAAATTGACAATACCCGGGACACTTGCTCCCACCACTTTGCGAATGCCTATCTCACGGCGACGCTGCTTGGTGCTGTACGAAGCCAGACCCAGAAGACCCAGGCACGAAATGAAAATTGCCAGAATTGAAAAGTTTAAAAAGAGCTTACTAAAGCGCCGTTCTGCTCGATATTGCCTATCAAAAAACTCATCTAAAAAGTAATACTCAAAATGATTGTTTGGCAGAAAACGCTTCCAGGATTCTTCAACGAAAGACAGCGTATTTGGCAAATCTGCTGCCGCAACTTTCAAGGTTAATAATCGGGATTGTTTGGTGTCAAACACAAAACATAAGGGTGCTATTTCCTTCTGTAATGAAGTGGAATGAAAATCGGCTACCACGCCAATAATCTGACCTTTTCGGCCCCATTGATCAAAAGAGGCTCCCAGGGCCTCTTTTGCAGTAGCATATCCCAGTAAATCAACAACTCTTTCATTTATGATAAGTGCCTGCGTGCTATCGCTGGCAAAATCTCTCGAAAAATTTCTGCCGGCAATGAACTTGATATCTAATTGATCAAGGTAGTTTTCATCAACAACATAACGGTCTACAGTTAAGGTTTGATCCTCCCCCTGGCTGTTTTCCATTATAGATAATGCCGAGCTATTGTCGCCGCCACCTCCGGGAACAGTAGAGCTTTTTCCTACTGTGATGATATTGGGATTATTTCTTAGATTATCGGCAAGCAGTTGTTGTTTGGGATTATCTCCCGTATCTAAAACCAGTATGCGATCTTTAGCAAACCCCAGGTCCTGACTTTGCATAAAATGCATTTGTTTATAAATAATAAGGGTGCCAATGATCAAAATAATTGAAACCGAAAACTGACCCACCACAAGGGCTTTGCGTAAAAACGCGCCTTTACCGGTGGTTGAAAATTTTCCTTTAAGAACACTCACCGGTCTAAACGAAGATAAAACGAGCGCCGGATAGGTACCAGCCGCCAAACCAATTACTAGTGCTATCGCAAAGAAAAGTCCTAGATAACTCCAGTTAGAAAATATTCCGCTGGCTACTTCCTGACCTGCAAGTGTATTGAAATACGGCAAGGCAAGTGTAGCAATTGCAATGCCCAATATAAATGCCAGAATCGTGATGATGAGTGACTCACCTACAAACTGTAACATCAGCTGGTTTTTTTGAGCTCCTATAACTTTACGAATACCTACTTCCTTAGCACGCTCTACAGATCTGGCCGTAGTAAGGTTGATAAAGTTAATGCCTGCAATGAGGAGTATAAATAGTGCTACAATAGCAAAAATATAGACGTTATTAATGTTTGGGCTTCCGCTTCCAATACGCGTAGAATAGAGGTAAACCTCTGTTATGGGTTCTAAATCCTGTTTGACAAAAAGGTTTGCAGCTTTCATCTTCTCACCATCCACTTCATCAAGAAATGCGTTGATTTTGGAAACCAAATTTTTAGCATCTGCATTTTCTGATAACAGCACATATCCTCTGGGATCGTAGTTCCCCCAGGACTCGTCAATCGTTGGGTCTATAATTTTTGTGTAGGTTGACAAGGAGAGTAAATAATCTGCCTGAATATGGGTGTTTTTTGGAAGATCTTCCATGACCCCGGTGATTTGAGCCGTATACTTCCCGTTCATAATTTTCAGGCTTTTGCCAATAGGATTTTCTGAACCAAAATATTTTTGAGCTCCGGTCTCGCTCAACACCAGACTTAATGGCGCCCGAAGAACCTCATCAGGATTGCCGCTTAAAAGTTTTATCTCAAAAATTTTAAAAAACGTAGAATCTGCAGCCAATGCTCGTTTTTCCTGAAAATTCTCCGTTCCTTTTTGAATATTCAGACTCAAATCCATTAATCGAGTTGAAGAGACAATTTCTGGAAATTGAGGTGTTATCTTTGCCAGAACAGTCCAGTCTATAACTGGGATCTCATAAGAATCTGAAGGTGTTTTTAAATCAGTTACCAGCATATGGATACGATCTTTTTTAGGAAACATCGTATCGTAGCTTAGTTCAAAGCCCACATATAAAAGAATCAGGAAGGCTGCTGCCATACCCACTGCAAGACCACCTATATTTAAGAGTGAAAAAACACGGTGTCTCCACAAATTCCGAAAAGCGATTTTGAAATAATTTTTAAGCATAGCGGTAAAATAGTGGGAGTGATTAAGTCCCGGTTTTGATTGATTGGTCCCGATATGCATCGGGTTGATGAATGAATCCCCGTTAGGAAATCTTAAACTTCCAAGGTTTTGCTTTTATACTCTGAGAGTACATTTTCGGTAACCTTTTGACCGTCTAGCATCCGGATAATGCGGTGGCTGTATTTGGCGTCGTGCTCACTGTGTGTAACCATAATGATCGTAGTACCGGCCTCGTTGAGTTCGGTAAGTAAATCCATCACCTCGTTCCCGTTGCTGCTGTCCAGGTTACCCGTAGGCTCATCGGCAAGAATGAGTTTAGGATTATTCACTACAGCTCGGGCTACGGCTACTCGCTGTTGCTGTCCTCCTGATAATTGCTGCGGAAAGTGTTTACGACGGTGCATGATTTGCATTTTCTCAAGCACTTCGTCTACGCGTTTTTTACGCTCGGCAGGTTTTACACCGGTATAAATCAACGGAAGCTCTACGTTTTCAAACACGGTGAGTTCGTCAATCAGATTAAAGCTTTGAAAGACAAAACCGATGTTGTGCTTGCGCAAATCGGCACGTTTACGCTCATTAAAGCCGGCTACTTCAATACCGTTAAAAATAAAACTGCCTCCGTCCGGGTCATCCAGAAGTCCCAGGATGTTAAGCAGGGTTGATTTACCACAACCTGAAGGGCCCATTACGGCAACAAATTCGCCTTCCTGCACCTGAAAAGACAGTTTATTGAGGGCTATGGTGCGCACCTCCTCGGTGGCATAATACTTTTCTAAGTCTGTTATTTTAATCATCTAAGAAAGAATTAGGTTTATAAATGCTAAGATTAGTGTTATCATCGTTTTTTAGTTTTAATCCTGAAGTACCAATTCCTGTACTTCTTCGTAGTTATCGTAACTGCTTGTGATCACCCGGTCTCCAGGTTCCAGTCCGCTTAAGACTTCATAATATTCGGTGTTCTGGCTACCCAATGAAATGTCTGCTTTATAGGCGGTACTTCCGTCTTCACTTACTTTAAAAATCCAGTTACCACCGGTTTCCTGAAAGAATCCGCCTTTTGGAATGAGCAAAGCCTGCTTTTCCTGACTCAGTGCAACACGAATCTGTAGCGTTTGCCCACGACGTATACCTTCCGGAACTTCAGATTCAAATTCCATATCTACCTGAAACCTTCCGTTTGTCACCTGCGTAAAAACTTTTTTGATTACCAGCGTGTAGTTTTTTCCGTCAAAATCAAACGAGCCTTTTTGACCCGTGTAAATTCTGGAAATGTAATGTTCGTCTATATCAACACGCACTTTATACCCGCTCAACACATCGATCTGCCCAAGGCGCTCCCCTTTATTTTTAGACTGACCAATCTCAGCATCAAGCGAAGTGAGTTGCCCGTCAACCGGCGCCCGAACTACCAAATCGGCTACCTTACGACGCATCAATTCTAAAGCATTCTGGGTACGTGCATAAGAACTTGAAACCTGATTTTTCTCCTGCTTCACAGCGATGGAGTCCTGAGCCAGAATTTGCTCTGCCAGTTGCATACGCTCTTTCTGGTAGTTGTAGTCATTTTTTGATTTAATCAAATCCTGCCTTGCTATCGCGTCTTTATCGTAAAGCTTTTGATTGAGTTCGTACACCCGTTTAGCCTCAATCAGGCTATTCTCCACATCGGTATATTGATTGAGTTTTACAATGGTATTTTGACGTGCGGCATTCTGCGAAATCTGCATTTGGGTAAGTAAGTTGTACACCTGAGTTTCCTGATTCACAAGGCTTAATTCCAAATCGGTGTTTGACAGACGTAAAATGGGCTCGCCTTTTTTCATCACCGCGCCGTCTTCTACAAACTTTTCTTCTACGCGGCCGCCTTCAAGCGCATCAAGATAAATAGTGGTAATAGGCATCACCACCCCGTTCACCGGAATGTTTTCCTGAAAAACATCCTGCTTAACCGTTGCAATGCTGAGACGCTCTTTTTGAACGTTGAGTTTTGAATTGCCTGTAGTCGAAAGGATCACAAAAACAATAAGTGCAGCCAGGGCAATACCGCCTGCGATCATCAGTATTTTTTGAGTAGTAAAGCGTTTCTTTTCTAAAGGGATGTCCATAAAATAGTTGTTTGCACCTGTTTACAAAGCAATACTGTGCCAAAAATACAAGTGCCTGATTATAAGTATTTTAAATACTAAATTGAATTTAAAAGTGTTCGGTTTTGATACACTTCATGTACGCTGCCGATACACTTTTGGTACAGCTGAAAATTAGCCCGATTCTACGGGTTACTCAAAAGTCGAAAATTGTAATATTGTAAATATGCAACTCAAAGACGCTCAGATACTGGTTATTGACGATGATGAAGACGTTCTTACTGCCCTGAGGCTTTTACTAAAACCACAGGTCAAACAGGTTGTGGTTGAAAAAAATCCAAATGCCCTGCAGGCAATTCTGAACAAACAGGATTTTGACCTGGTGATTCTCGATATGAATTACAACGGACTCGTGAACACCGGCAATGAGGGCATTTTTTGGCTCAATAAAATCAAATCCTGGAAACCAGCTACAGATGTGATGCTCATTACGGCTTATGGCGATATAGACCTTGCTATTCGCTCGCTTAAAGAAGGTGCTTCTGACTTTTTAGTAAAGCCCTGGAAGAACGAAAAACTGCTTGAGTCCATGGCCGAAATCCTGGCCAAAAAGAAAAAACCCGGAAGTCAACGAATCAAACTGGAATCTGATACTCAGATCATAGGCGATAGCGAACCCATGCAGGAGGTGTTTGTAAAGCTTAAAAAAGTAGCGCCAACCGATGCCAATGTGTTGATTTTAGGCGAAAACGGAACCGGAAAAGATCTTATCGCCCGCTCCATTCACGAAAATTCACTGCGTAAAAACAAGCCTTTTGTAAAAGTGGATGTAGGAGCGCTTACCGAAAGTCTTTTTGAAAGCGAATTATTTGGTTACAAAAAAGGGGCTTTTACCGATGCCCGTGAAGACCGCAAAGGTCGTTTTGAAGCCGCACATGGCGGCACCCTTTTTCTGGATGAAATTGGAAACATCAGCCTGCGGCAGCAAGCCAGACTGCTCACGGTTTTGCAGAATCGCCAGGTAACTCCGCTGGGGTCAAACGAGCCGGTACACATTGACATCAGGCTCATTTGTGCGACCAATATTAGCCTTACCGATCTGGCTGATGAAAGTAAGTTTCGCAAGGATTTGATCTACCGCATCAACACCGTAGACCTGATGATCCCGCCCCTGCGTGATCGCGGTACAGACCTGAGTCTTTTGGCTCAGTATTTTGTAAAAAGCTATGCCGAAAAGTATGGCAAAGCAAGCTTCAGTCTTGATCCCGGTTTTATTAAAAAACTAAAAGAACACGCTTTTCCCGGCAACGTTCGCGAACTGCAATACGCTTTGGAACGCGCCGTGATTATGGCCGAAGGTTCTGTCTTAAGTGCTGAAGATTTAGCCTTTTCGCCCATAGAGCAACAACCGGAAACCGAACTCAAACTCAAAACCACCAATCTGGATGCTGTGGAGAAAAACACCATCCTCAACGTGATTGAGAAAAATAAGGGTAATATTTCTAAATCGGCCAAAGAACTGGGTATCACGCGTACCGCGCTCTACCGCAGACTCAACAAGTATGATCTATAAAAGCTACATCGCTGCCTTATTGCTGTGGGTATTGCTTTTACTGGCGGGACTTACGGGACTGGCCTGGGGTATTGTAAATGCCAACATCTATTTTATTTTGGGAGGAGGGGGCTTCACCTTATTTGTACTGTTTAACCTCTACCGGTATTTGACCAGGCGTTTTGTTGCCATGGATGATTTTTTTGAAGCGGTAAAATACCGGGATTTTTCACGCTGGTTTTCTGAAAAACACGGCCCGCAGGACATTCGGCGGTTGCATCAAGGCTTTAATAATGTCAATAAGACGATCAAGAACATCAACAACGAGCGGCAGGCGCAGTTCGTATACTTACAGAAGATACTCGAGATGGTAGATGTGGGCATCATCGCCTATAATCTGGATAGCGGCGAGGTACTATGGGCAAACGAGTCGCTGCTCAACACGCTTGATCTACCCAACTTTAAAAACATTGGTTTTGTAGAAAAACGCAGGCCTCAGCTGTATGATGAACTTTTTGACACCTACCGTAACGAGGCGGTTTCAACAGAAATCACCCTGCGCCACGAAAACTTAAAAGTCCTTATTTCAGAAACGGTTTTTCAGGTGGAGGAAGATGCGTTTAAACTTGTGGTGCTTCAGAATATTGAGAATACGCTCAACCAAACGGAATCAGATGCCTGGAAAAAACTCCTGAGTGTGATGACCCATGAGATTATGAACAGCATTGCACCCATTTCGTCGCTGGCCGAAACTCTACAAAACCACATTCAAAATAACCAGCAAAATGCCGAATTACACCCGCTGGAATTGGATGATCTTAATGCAGGCATCAGCAGTATACAAAAACGCAGCGAAGGCCTGATGAAATTTGCCAAGACCTACCGCAGCCTCAGCAAAGTCACGCACCTCAATCTGGAAACCGTAAAAGTGGGCGAACTCTTTAAAAGCATCAGCGATTTGATGCAGCCCTCACTTGCAGACAAAAACGTTTCGCTACATTTTAAGACTGAAAATCCTGAAATGCTTTTTGAGATTGACAGTTACCTTATTGAACAGGTATTGATCAACCTGATCCTAAATGCGATTGACGCAACCCAACAGGTTAAAAATGCCAAAATCGTCGTTACGGCTTCTCAAAACAGTAAGGGCAAGGTGCAAATCAAAGTAAGAGACAATGGTAGTGGTATCCCGGAAGAAATCAGGGAAAGTATTTTTATTCCCTTTTTCAGCACTAAGAAAACCGGGAGTGGCATTGGGCTTAGCCTAAGCAAGCAAATTATGACCCTGCATAAAGGTAAAATTCAGCTGCAGAGTGATGCCGATAATGGTACCGAGTTTACACTTCAGTTTTAGCCAACAACAGATTCAGCTGTTAGCTTTTGCCCTATTCTATTTTTCGTTGTCGTTTTTGGCGACCTTATTCTCTTCGACCAGTTTATCATCTTTCCAAATACCACTGGCGATAACCTCGCCTTCTTTACCATAAAAGACACCTTCTCCGTTGCGCAGGTCCTCCTGCCATTCACCGGTAAACTTTTCGCCATTTGGCCAGTAATAGGTACCCGTTCCGGTGCGCATATCGTTAACATAATCCCCTTCGTAATGCTCCCCATCTATCCAGTAAAATTTACCATTCCCGTGACGCATCCCATTTTTCCATTCTCCTTCATAGCGGCTACCGGTATCCAGAATGGCAATTCCAAAACCGTTTGCCTTTTTGCTTTTTACCTCACCTACATAATGCAGCCGGTTTCCTTTCTTACTCTTAAAAGTCAAATATTCACCAAAGACTTTCTGCTGCATTTGCATTCTGATATTCTTAAGCTCCAGCTGGGCTTTAGTCAACGCAAAACTCAGAGAATCCACATCCTGTAAATCAAAATCAGAATTTTTCGCATCAGTTGTATCTGAGCTATTCTCTTGTGCTGTCTTGTTGTTCCTGTAGCGCAATTGATTATCCATTTTTAGGATTTTAGTAGAAATCCTGCGGCGTAATTCCCTTTCAAGCCCCACGCTTTCGGGTAAACTATCGTATGCACTTTGAGCTTCTTCATAGGACCCTGACAGAAGCAATGAATCTGCACGGGCAATTGCGTTGCGCTGCTCTACAGACATTCCCAGAGCATCTCCCTGCTCTTGTGCGCCAGCATTTTCTTTAAGGCTCTGATTTTCTATAAAAAAATACAAAGCCACTGCAGTGGCGATGCTCGCGAGTATATAGGGTAAAATCTTTTTCATAAGTTCATAAACTTTTCGGTATAACAAACCGGTTATATTAACCGTTCAGCTCCAATACCCATAAATTTTCGTTTCTAATCCCTAAAATGAACTGAAGGCAATTTATTTTTAACCTTGCGTAAATCTGGTGAAAAATACACGTGCATCCTAAAGGTATAATTCTGATTATAAACAGAACCATCATCCAGCGTTTGACCAAAACTGTACATAAATCCGGCAGCAACGGTTAGTCTGGGAGTTAATATGTAACCCAGGGTTGTATTCAATCGCACATCTTCTACAGGACTATCAATAACCTGTTTGCCACTCTGTAAAATCAATTCTGATTCCGGAGCAAGGTAAAATGCTCCCGGTTGAAGGGCGGGTTTATTTAATGGTATTTTGAGTCTGAACATATAGCGATAGCGATTCCTGAAAATAAATTCATCCTCCACTCCAAAACTCTTTGACCATCTGTGCTCAATACGTATCCTGTGATATGCCATAGCACTATAGACCGGCATCGCAAACTGGTATTGGTGCCATATTCTGTATTCGGGCAATAAATTTGGACCCTCGCTGTCCGGGTCTGTATTGAAATTGAGTCGCAATACACCGCCCAGAGCAAAATTGGTCTTTTTATCATAAATATACCCGATGGCGTGCCTGTTATAAATCTGCGCAATCTGGCCCACGTAGGGTGTAGTGCTTGTTTCTTCAAATCGAAGATGCGTCTGCGCGATCCAGAACAAACGTTTTGAGATGCGAATATTTCCGTAGGTATTAAACCAGAATTTTCGCTTGACGTCCTTAAATTTTGAATACCGCTCTTCTACCTCGGCTTCTGCACCCTGTTCATCCTGGCTCAAGACAGGATTAACACAGCTCAGAGCTAGCAACACTAAAACGGGTGATATTATTTTTTGTGAAAGCATAGACGGTCTTTATTGGGTAATGCCCAAAAGCTGAAGAACTTCTCTGGGATCATCTTCTCGTTTTAACTTCCGCTCCAGGCGGCCGGTATCTTCATTACGCAATTGGTACAAGCGGTCCTGCACAGCTCTGTAAGTTGTCATCCAGTCTTGAATCCCGGAGCAGGGTAAACCCTCTTGCACTTGCTGCAGCAGGTAAGGAAGTACCTGCTCCTCATAAGCATTAATAATCCGTTTTTTTACCTGTTCATCCATTATGGTGGCGGTAAATATCACATATACCTCTTCGGTATATTCTTCTTTAAGCTTTTGCTGCTGATCTGGTATTTGAATCAAAAGATCCACCAACTCTCGCTTTTGGGTAAAGCAGGCTTTTAGTTCCCGGGCTTTTCTAGCTTTAGTTTCTACACTGTCCTGAGCCGCAAGGGCATATTGCTGCAATTGCTGATCTGTATTTTCTTTTAGGGCAAGTAAAGTCTTTTTAAGATCATCGCGCTGATTTGTCGCGATAGAATCAATATGGGTTTTAAGTTGCGTGGCCTGAGTAACTAACTCCTCTTCTGTAGTATTGAAGTCATTTTGGGGCTTTGAAGTACCTGTAGAGAGTCCTAAGTTATCCTGAATTTCGGAGAGAACAGTTTCCACAAAAGAAGCCATTTTCTCTACCTCCTGCAGATTGTCTGTTGCTCTTGAATAAGTTAAGTCTGTTTGTATTGGGTAAGGTATTTCACGTCCGGAGGTGTCCTTACTCACAACTACTCTGGGAGGTAATCCCGAAGGCCACAGACCTTTGATCAGGACATCGCGCTCAATATATTTAACAACTTTATCCTCTCTATACTTCAGCAGTTTTCCAAGTTTATTCAGATACTTATGCTGTATATCTTCTGCAGCATTATAATACAAAGCAACTTGCTGATCTGTGAGTTTTTTTAATATGAGACGGGTATCAGTGAGCACCGTATTGGTTATAGACTGGGCCTTTTGATAGTGCTCTGCGATGGCATCCAAATTCTTTTCCTCATCACGTGACAGGTCGTACCGGGGTACCTGCACTTTCATGTTTGCCAATTTGACTGCTGCGTCAAGGCCAGCCATGGTATGTTCTACCTGATGTTGATGTGCGGCATTCTCCTTAAGTAAACTGCTTAATCCATGATCAAATACGTGTGTGGTATCGCGATCTTGCAAGGCAAACTCCATTATGGTCAGGTAATTTTCATCCAGATTAATAAGCTCAACATTTTCAACCCCATCCAAATCAAAAGATATCTCTTTATTGACACTGTCATTGACGCGTATGCGAACTTCTTTCAGAACCGCATTATCGAACACCCAATTTTCAAGCTCATCGATGCCATCTTTAGTAAACAGCGTCCACGTGTCATGTGCATGACCATTGCGCAGCAACCTGCCCGCAAGTAAATTTTCAGCAGTCTCTACCGTAAAAGATAACTGAGGGATTCCCTGCTGATAAGTGATCTCACTTTTAAACTGATTAGCAGCCAACTTCGAACCTTTAATGCTATCTACTTCAATAGTCCAGGTACTATCTGGCACTCCCTCCTTGTAATTTCCTTTTATGCTTTTTTTTACTCCATCAAGTTTGGTTATATAGGAAAAATCAACAAACTCTTTCTCCTCTTGCGGAATGTAATTCCCTCGGGTATATTCCCATAGACCTACCGGAATATTATTTATGAATTCACCCATTATTTTAATGGGATCCAGATTTTCTTGAGAGATATGCTGAAACGAAAAGGGGCCGTTTTTTAATGTGTCACCTTCTTTAAGGATATAGGTGTAAGTAGCTGTGCCTGAAAAATCATCGACATCATAATTACCATCGTAGGTCTGCTGGGCAAAACCCAATTTAATCAAGAGTACAAGGAAGCAGGCACACCAAAACCGCTTTGTTTTGAGAATAAAAAAAGGTAAACGGAATGACCCAGATTTTGATAGTAATTTCTCCAAAACAGCTTTTAGTTGGTAAAACTATAACTTTAACACCTGTTTTGTCTAAATATTGAGTTCAATTCAGCTTTTTTCTAAGAAAACGTTTGAGTCAAGACTTGTAAGTAGGATTGGTTTTAAACAGCCCTCAGCTATGAATTTTGATCGCATCTAGCCTGTAAAAATAGTTTCTTTTAGTGACTCGTTCTTTAAAGGGAAAATAGCTATCCTTCCCGGCTGAGATAATCAAAATGACGTTCAATAATAACCTCCTTTTCCGCTTCCAGATATTCCACAAAAGCCTTAGCTACGGGTGACAGGTTTTTGGCCTGTAACCAAATCAGATTCCAAAAGGTATTGATGGGCAGACCGTTCACAGGAACGATCTTTATTTTTTGACTTTTGAGTTCGTTTCGCAGGCCTATTACAGGCATGATAGAGCATCCCAATCCTGCGAGTACAGCCTGTTTAACGGCCTCATTTGAGGTCAACTCCATTTTTTTGGTGATGCTGAATTTACGCTGGGCAATAAAATTCTCCATTGCATTACGTGTGGCCGATCCCGGCTCACGATAAATAAGTGGCATTTTCTCAAAAAGCACTTCGTCAGATTCCCCGTCGGCAATGTCAAAATCACTGCTGGATACATAATACAGGCTATTAGGCATAAGCGATATGGTATTGACTTTTAGTTTTTCGGGCAAAACCGAAACCAACGCAAAATCTACAGCATTACGCTCCAGACTTTCTACTACCAAAGACTTATTGGTCACATCCATCACCAGATCGACCCCGGGATGTTTTCGCATAAATCCAGACAAAAAATAGGGCATTACATATTTACCGGTTGAAGCAATTGAAATGGTCAATCGGCCCGAAATTTCACCCTGAAATGCCCGCGTTTTATAATTAATCGCCTCTACTTCTGTTAAAATTTTCGAAACGGTCCGTGCGATTTCCATCCCAAAATCGGTGATGTAAAGCTGCCTGCCTACCACCTCTGTCAGGGGAATGGGAAACTGGTCCTGAAAGTTTTTAAGTTGAATAGAAACAGCGGGTTGCGTGAGATGCAGCTCCTCTGATGCCTTGGTAATACTTTTCAATTCGGCGATTTTTTGAAAAATCTGAAGTTGATGTAAAGTATAGTTCATAAAATATTTTAATGTATTTGATAACAAATATAAATAAAAACTAATGCTTTAAATATTTAAACTTTGCACCCGAACTCAAAATAAAACTTTTAAATCTCAAGTATGAAAACTGAACAAAACACGGCTACAACCCCTAAAACAGAGACGCTTCAGCTTATTGACGGCGAATTCACAGCAGCAGAAGCTTCAACTGTAATTCTTAATCTGCTTGATGAAAAAATCAATTTCCACAAAATCAGAAAATTACAAATCTGGGAAAAAGATCATACGATGGACAGTGAGAAAATTAACGCCAGAATTGAAGCGCTGGAAGCCGAAAAAGCCAGAGCACAAAAATTATTGAACCAGTATGCACAGGACGAAACCCGCCTCAAAGTTGATGGAAGTATAAAAATCACCGCGCTGTAATTTTTTATTCCTAAAACAACTTTGATGAAGTTTCTACACATTTTACAAGCCGGATTTATGATACTGCTCCTGCTGATTGCAGCTTTTGCAGATCAAATCGTCAAGAATCCGATTATCTCTGAAAAATTGACTCTGGGCACAGGTATCATCTTAATGCTCGTCCTGATCAAATTTCAAAACCCGAATTACTCAAACCAGAAAACCTCCCAAAAACCCTTCAATTGGTAGACATGAGCACGCAAAACACAACGTATTCCCTTAAATTAAACTCAGGTTCTGCAACCGGTAAAACCAATGCTTCAGCTCGTGTGGTTAGCCTGTTACTTTGGTTGCTTTTTGCTGCCAATCTCACAGGTCTGATTGTGATGGCCAACAGTAGTTTATATATTCAGGCCGGGGACTGGATTACGTTTAATCACTTTAGCCTTTTGATCTGGACTACGGTTACCTTTTTTGGGGCTGTGGTAAGCACATACGCTGCCAACTACCTTAAAGGCTTTAGATACCACAGCCGCTTTATGGGACTTACATTAACCTTTACTGCGACCGTAATGCTTCTGGTAGTAGCCAATCATCTGACGCTTCTTGTAATCAGCTGGCTGCTTATGGGGGTTTTAATGTCGCGATTAATCGGTATTGACAAAGACTGGGCAGAAGCCCGTGCAGCCTCGCGCTTTACCCTGAGTTATTTTCTTACCGGAAGTTTGTTTCTGGGAGTTGCCGTTATTGGGCTTGCCCTGTACACGGGGCAGCAAACCCTGAGTGGACTTTCGATTGCTGTGGCCAGCGCACCTAAATACGTTACCCTGCCCGCAGCACTATTGATTATTCTGGCAGCGCTGGTACAATCTGCGATTTACCCTTTTCACCGCTGGCTGATGAGTGCGATGACCGCACCTACTCCGGCTTCGGCCCTGATGCACGCCGGTTTTGTAAACGGTTCGGGAATTTTACTCACGCTTTTTGCCACAGTACTTTTCGCTTCAAATACCTTAACCCTGTTATTTATAATAGGTGGTCTTACCGCGATTATTGCTCAGTTTGCCAAGTTGCTTCAGGTGCACGTCAAACAAAAACTGGCCTGCTCTACGATTGCCCAAATGGGCTTTATGATTATGCAGTGCGGACTCGGTTTTTTCAATGCGGCTATCGCACACCTAATCCTGCACGGCTTTTATAAGGCATACCTCTTTCTTTCTTCGGGAGAAGAAATTGCACAAAGCAAACCCGAAAAGGCACCGCATCTGCACATCAAGCCGCTACAGGCTGTTGTGGTCCTGATTTACGGAATTCTGGGAGCGATGCTCTTTGCCATCCTTACCGGTAAAGGTCTTAATCTGAATAGCAGTGTGTTCTTAACGCTCATCGTCGCCATCACGGTAGGCCAGGCGACCTACAACATCGTAAAGGAACAAAGCCTGAGCACCCTGCAAAAAACGGTTTTGCCTCCGGTATTATTTTTCCTTGGGATTGGCGCCTACGCACTCATTTACAACGGCATCACCTTCCTGATGCGCGATCTGCCAAAACCCGAGCAGGCATTACCCCTGTCCTGGCCTCAGATCATTTTTGGTATCATTTTCCTGATTGGCTTTTTTGCGATGAAACTGGGACTGTACCACAGGCTGCCATGGTTGTATGTCAAGTTGCTCAACCTGACGCAACCCCATAAAAAAACTGTTTTGCTTTCAAAATCTAAATAATTATGAATCAACAACTGGCTCAACATATCAATAACGCATCCCACGCTGTAGGCAATACCTGGCCGCTTTACACTTTTGTAGCTTCAAACCCGCTTACTGGGTACGAAAACAAAAGTTTTAAGGAAGCCGGCCGTTTAGCCGAAGAATACCGGTCTGCACGGGCATTACCTAATGCTAAAGCATTTCGCAGGGCCTGGGAACATGGAGCAATTGATGCTGCAATTTTAAAAAGCCTTTTAAGAAAAGAAGGATTTAAAAAACCTGCGGACTATTATCTCGATTATTTAGAAAGCCAAAAACTGCAACCCGAAGCAAACACCTATCAGGAACTGGACCGCGTTATGGTTAAATGGCTTGCCGCCTTTCTGGATGAAGGCCTGGCAGAGTGGACTATGCCGTTTAAAACCGAAGGTTTCTATGCCGCATGGAGGCATCTGGTAATTTACGACACCGAAATTGGAAGAATACCTCTTAAAGAAGTGCCGAAAACTCCCTGGGAAGCCTTAGAAAACTTACTTCTTGGATACACTTCCGAAGAACAGGAGGAGATTTTTACCCGTCATTTATCTGCCTTACCGGGATGGACAGGCTATATCAAGCAACGTGCGGCAGCAGCTACAGACTGGCAACAGGAATTCCCCATAAATCTGGAGGAGTATCTGGCTGCACGTCTTTGGACCTGCGACCGCCACAACCTTCCGTTTTTGCTTGAGAAAGCAGAAAACAATGCAGAAGACACCGCGCAGCAACTGCAATACCTGTGGCTTAAAGCCTGGGAGCAGAGCTGGCAAAAAAATCTGGTAAGCAACCTTAAAGAAAGTAGTATTTCCGCAAAGCGGAAGGATGAACAGGAGCGCCCTGATGCCCAACTGGTATTTTGTATAGATACCCGTTCAGAGGCCATTCGTCGCAATATTGAAGCACAGGGCAATTATGAGACCTTTGGTTACGCCGGATTCTTTGGTATCGCGATGGATTATGAAAGCACCCGCGATGGTATCACGCGCAAAGCTTGTCCGCCTATCGTGGAGTCAGCATATACCGTTACCGAAAAACCTCGGGAAGAACACCATTCAGCCTTTAAAAAATACGAACAGAAAAACCGTCTGAGAATTTTTAAAGAATATGCTTTTAAGCGTATGAAAAATATGCTGCCGTCTGCCTTTGGTTTTGTAGAAGGTTCCGGTTTATTCTACGGAATTGCCTTACTGGGCCGTACCCTGTTTCCTGCAAGTATTTATAAAAGCAGGAAGCGAAATGCACATGATATGGAATCCTGCTGCGAACCCGAAATGCATAAAAATGCACACGGAGATGAGGCCATTCTAAACATCAGCCTTGCTGAAAAAACAACCATCGTAAAAAATGCCTTTGATCTTATGGGTTGGACGACTTTTGCACCTGTGGTTGTTTTTGCCGGTCACGGAAGCCACTCAGCCAACAATCCGTTTAGCTCAAGCCTTGATTGTGGGGCCTGCGCGGCAAGCCCGGGGAGACATAATGCGCGCATGCTGGCCTTGCTGGCCAACCTGCCTGAGGTCAAACAGCAATTGAAAAAGGAGTACGGGATTACAATTCCACAGGACACTTTGTTTGTAGGTGCAGAGCACAACACAACTACAAACGCGATTGAATTGTTTGACAGCGGCTTTAGTCAGGAAGATCAGGCACGCTTAAAGCCTCTAAAAGCAAGTCTGAAAAAAGCACAACAAAATGCAAATGCCGAAAGCTTTCAATCTTCCGGTAATACACAGATTAAAGTGCTCAGAAAAGCCTATAACTGGAGTGAAACCCGCCCGGAATGGGGCTTGTCTAAAAATGCCGGCTTTGTTATTGGGCCGCGTACTTTAACCCAAAATATAGATCTTGACGGGCAGTGCTTCCTGCATTCCTACAACTGGAAAAACGATACAGAAGGCAAAGCGCTTGAAGCTATTATGAAAGGCCCAATGACCGTAACCCAATGGATCAACAACCACTATTATTTCTCGGCTGTTGATAATGAGCAGTATGGTGGCGGTTCTAAAATCACACACAACATCACGGGTAAATTTGGAGTCGTGCAAGGTAATGGTGGTGATTTAAAAGTAGGCTTACCCCTGCAATCACTCTTTACCACAGATGACGAGTTGTACCACCTACCGCTTCGCCTTTCGGTATTGATACAGGCACCGGTAGCACACGTGTCGCAAATCCTGATCGATAACCCGCAGATTAAGAATCTGCTCGACAATAAATGGATTCACCTATTGGTAATGGATCCGCAGGAAAATGATGAAGTATTCCGCTATGCGAAAGGAATAAACTGGCATGCTGCTGAAACAGATTTTTCGGCAAGCACGTCTAAATCAGCAGAAGCTATACCGGCCTAAACCAGATTCTATCATAATAAAACAGGTGCGCATCATTTACAAATGCGCACCCGTTTTATTATGGGACTATCTCAAGCGCTTTCAGAATACGCTGAAAAATTTCCGTGTTTTCATAAGCTCCCCTAAACTTTTGAGCCTGGGGACCGTATGCAAAAACGGGTACCATAATTCCGGTATGATTGGTAGTAAGAAATTCGCCGTGCAATTCGCCGGTTTTGAGATCTCCGCTAATGATTCCAAAACCTGAAGTCTCGTGATCTGCAGTTATAACCACAAGGGTATTCTTGGTCTTATCGGCAAACCGGAGAACCCTGGCAATAGTCTCATCAAAATCAAGCATCTCCTGTACAATACCGGCAGTGTTGTTAGCGTGTCCGTTGCTGTCAATCTGTGACGCTTCGATCATCATAAAAAAGGGCTCCCGGTCTTTTTCAAGAATTTCGAGAGACTGCTTAACACTTTGAGCGAGAAGATCTCCCCGCCCCTGAGCGATAGAAGGCACTTTGTTTTCGCCTATATAGATGGCGGTTTTACCATTCAAATCGACAAAATCATCTAGTTGCAAGACCTTAAAGATATCAGGCACCAAAGCAGCTTTTGAGCGGCCTCCCGCAATAAAAAAGTCGATACCGCTTGTTGCCAGATCTGACAAAATCCCCTCGGTATCATCGCGTTCCTTACGATGTGCATAAAACGAAGCCGGTGTGGCGCCGTCAATCGCATCGGTGGTGATAAGGCCATTAGTAAAACCCCGGGCACTCAGGATTTCGGTTATATTTTTTAGCTTCTCATCATTTTGATTTACGCCTATGGCACGATTGTGCGTTTTGGTCCCGGTTGCCATCGCCGTAGCCCCGGCAGCAGAATCGGTTACCAAATCATCCGTTGAAGCTGTTTTAGAGAAACCTATATCCTGCAACTGCGTTAGCGTTAAATTTCCTCTATTAGCAATTTGCGCCGAAGTAATCTGCGCCAGCCCGTTACCATCACCTATCATCAAAATTACATTCACGGGTTTATCCTCGTAGTCAAATGAAAACTCAGGCGTATACACCTCAACCTTCTTTGTATTTACATAGGTGTTTTGTTCTAAGGTTTTAAGATAAGAAACCGCCTGTGCAGGCACATCACTGTTTATATACGCCACGCTGAGATTTGCAAATCGGGTCCAGGTAATTTTAGTATCGGGACTTCCCCAAAACCGAAAGGGTTTATCAACCGCCTGAGCTTTTGCAATAGCTTCTTTAACTTTTTTCAGCTCGGGGGCGACCATATTGCCAAAGCCATTCCATACGGAATAGTTTTTAAAATCAACGCTGATTAATCCCACACGACTTAGATCAATCGTATCCAGATCGTCAAGTTCCTGATGATCAAATTCTATAAAATCAGGATAGTTTTTATAGGCTGAAGCTTTAGGCCGGTTACCTGATATAACCCATTTTAAATTTTCAGACTGTGTAAGAACCGGATAGTCCTGAAGCTCTTGTACCAAAGCCTCCAGGGTTGATTCTGCATCTGATTTGATATCGATAAGCAACTGAAGCTTTCGCAAATCACCGGTGCGGGCCAGCCCGGCTAAAGGCTGCAAATAGAGACGCTCGAGAGTATTTTCGGGAAGGATTTCAGCTTCGCTGTGTGTTACGTAAAGTATATTGTTCTTTAAAAACACATCTGCTTCGATGCTTGCCGCGCCGCCAACATAAGCTCCCCAAAACGGGAACTCCTGTGCATAATCGTTATGCGAATGCACCTGATATGTACTGGGTTGCTGAGCAAATATTGCATTGCTACAGACTACAATAGCCAGCAGGACCAGAGTTTTTAATGCCTTACTAATTTTCATGAATCGCTTTTAAGATTTTATGGTAAATCTGGGCATTTTGATAGATGCCTTTAAAATTTTCGGCTCCCTTACCTTTCGCAAAAACAGGGATGAGTTCGCCACTGTGCTGATCGGTAATAAAATATACCGCGACTTTTTCGGGTACTTCGGTTTTTTTGCCGGTTTCAGCATCCAGTTTATAGTACTTGCCAATACTTGCCCCGCCAGTTTCGTGGTCTGCGGTTACCACAAGCAAGGTATTGGGATGGCTTTCTACATAATCGAGTACTGCTCCCAGAGTTTTATCAAAATCGGCTACCTCACTGATCATCATTTCGGGGTTCATATCGTGCCCGCCCCAATCTATATACGATCCTTCGATCATCAGGAAAAAAGGTTTTTCGGCTTTGCCAAAATAATCAAGCGCCTCAAGACTGGCTTCTTTTAAGAAATCGCCACGCCCGTCTATTTTTGACGGAAGCCCTTCGTCTTCAATGATAAACGCGTTACGCATTCCGGCTTTTGAACTGCCCAATTTAAGCGTATCCAGGGTGTAGTTATGCTCCAGCAAGATGTTAAAAAGATTCTTCCCGTCACTGCGGTTACTGAAGAATTTACGGCCACCGCCTGCTAAGAAATCAACATCTGCAGTTATCAGTTGCTCTGCGATTTCTTCGTGCATATCCCGGTCTTTAACGTGGGCATAAAACGACGCCGGAGTAGCATGTGTAATTGAGGTAAGCGAGATCAATCCGGTTTGATAGCCTTCATTTTTCAACTTCTCTAAAATCGTTTCCTGTGGAATTGTGTCTTTAGAAACCCCAATCGCCCGTTTGTAGGTTTTTTGCCCTGTGGAAAAAGCTGTTGCCCCGGCAGCCGAGTCGGTAATTAAATGACTGGTAGAATAGGATTTGTGCAGGCCTATTTCTTCAAAACGCTCAAAATTTGGAGTCTCCTCACCAAAGTAAAAGGCGCTGGACACCTGCGGAATACCCATCCCGTCCCCAATCATCAGGATGACATTTAAAGGTTTTTCGGGTTTTGCTTCCTGAGCTTTAATCCTTAAAATACAAGTGTTTACCAGTAGTACGCTAAGCAAAACAAGGCTTTTCTTCATTACAATCATCATTCGGTATTTTTAAAAATTTGAAACGGCAGAACCTGCGCCCCACCGTTTTCAAAAATAATGTACTACATATTAATATCCGTCATTTTGCTCCAGATATCCCGGGGTATTGGATGCTCCGTCTATAGCCGTCTGCGGAATCGGGAACAGTCGGTGTTTTACGTCGGCATCCGTTTTTGAAGTCCAGGTGTCTTCATATTTACCAAAACGAATCTGATCTGTACGCCTTGACATTTCCCAGTAAAATTCAAAACCGCGTTCTCTAAAAAGCGTTTCCAGCGTGATAGCCGTCCAGGGCTTAGGTGTTTGATCGGGTCTTGCCGTGCGTGAAGTACGTACTGTATTTACATCAGCTAGGGCACCGCCATTGTCGCCTTTACGCAGTTTAGCTTCGGCACGCATCAAATACACATCGGCAAGTCGTAATAAAATGAGGTCAACATCACTGTAGTTATTTCCGTTAGGTGAAGTCTTTGAAAACTGCCATTTCGCAAAGCGGTAACCACCGGCATAACTGTTTGTGTTCTGAATGCTGATGTCTAGCGTATGATCAACATAATATACGATGTCTTCAATATCTGAACCGTTCTCCCGCGCTTCAGCTAACGGATAAATGCGGTATTTGGTTTCGCCTGAACCGTCTGAACCGGTCATAAAGTCGCCCGATCTGAACTTTTCTTTACGGGGTGCCCACATCGTACCCCTAATGATACCGCGGTCAATTTCAAAATCGGCACCCGCAAGGAAATAATGATCCTTATCGGTTTTTAAGCCCAAGGTATCTCTGAAATACGGCGTAAGACCTGAGATATCTTCAAGTTCTGCTGGAACCTGTGCATTTTTCTGGTAAAAACGGGCATCAGCCTCGGCAGGGTCAACCGAACCGTAGGCATCTACCCAGGTTTGGTAAAAGTCGGGCGTGGCAGCGGGGCCATCGGTACCATCCATACTCAGGTATTTATCTCCCGGTCTGGGAAACAGGGAGCCAGACATAGACCAGTAGGCCCAGCGGTTGTGGTCGTTATTTAAAACGCCACGCAGATCAAGAGCAAAGATAAGCTCGGCATTGTCGTGATTTTCATCATTAAACAGATCAAAATATTCTGGAGACAAGGCAAAGTTGCCGGAATTGATCACCATATTGGTATAGGTAATCACGTTGTTTAAATCTTCATCGGTAAAATTTGGTGTTCCGTAAGGATCGCGATATACGGCAGCATTGAGATACAATTTTGCCAGAAAACCATGCACGGCAGCCTGAGACATCCTGCCTGGAGCTTTATCGGTATTGATGTGTTCTAAAGACGCTAAAAATTCAGCTTCGATATAATCAACCGCTTCAGCACCACGAAGGACCGCCGAAGTTTCTGAAGTAGCTTCTTTTTTAAAAGCCAGTCCCCAACTGTCTAAAAACAGCATATTCTCATAGGCCCGCAAAGCACGCATTTCGGCAAGTGCCTGGATGGCCTCAGCATCTCCGGTTTCAGCCAGGGGCTGTAAAACGTCTATAGCCGCAACGGTTCTAAATAAGGCTGTCGTTAGGTAGCTCCACGAACCGCTTACCAGATCATTTCCTGATGAAATGAGGTGGCGGTGTGTGGTGGTGTAGGTATCGTTATCTGCCCATTGCGTACCACCCAGACCGGTGCGGGGTGGCAGGATTGCCTCATCTGAAGCGATTTCCTGTAGTCCAAAATACCGGGTGTGTCTGAAGGTTTGAGGCAAAATGCCGTAAGCCGCAGAGAGCGAACCGGTAATGGGTTCGGTAAGACCGTCTGTACCGGTTAGGGATTCGTCAATGATTTCTTCTTCAAGATCGGTGCAATTCCATAGCAATAAAGCGCTAAGACCAACAAAAAGGGTTTTTATATTGAGATTCATAACTATTCAGTTTAAAAAATTAGAAGGAAACATTTAGCCCAAATACAAATGTGCGTGCTCTGGGGTAGGTGAAGTAATCAATACCAAAAGACTTGGCATCAGAAGACGAACCGGTGTTGATCTCGGGGTCAAAGCCGGTATAGTCTGTAAGTACAAACAGGTTTTGCCCGGTCACCGAAAGGCGTAGATTTTGAAACCAATTTTCAAGACCTAAAACCTCAGGCTGTAGGTTGTATGCCAGCGTGGCGTTGTTTAGTCTCAGGAAACTCCCATCTTCCAGATAGCGTGTGGATACGGTATTGGAATTACTGGGATCTTCGTTAGGGAATTCTATAGCCTGGTTTGTGGTGTTCAACGAATTTGAAATTTGAGTTTTGTTGAACAGGTTCATACGGGTGTGGTTATACACTTTATTCCCACTTACCCCGTTAAAGTTGAGTGCCAAATCAAAATTCTTATAGTTGAATTTGAAGTAAAACGCATAGATCAGATCTGGGATTGAACTTCCGGCGGAGATGCGGTCGCTGTCATCAATCTGACCATCATTATTTACATTTCTAAAAATGTTGAAGCCGTCTGCGTCAATACCCTGAAACTCGCGCATAAAGAAGTTACCTATTGGCTCGCCGTTGATATACCCGTTAATAGTAGCTCCCGTTTGTCCCGAACCACTGGCAGTTCCGGTAGTTACGATGGTAAAGGGTGAATCTTCAATCTTATTTTTGATGTACGAGAAGTTTCCGCCAATATTGAACGAAAAGTCGCGGCTGCGGTCGCTCTGGTAATCAAGAGCCACTTCAATACCGCTGTTTTTGATCTTCATTCCGGGAATATTTTGCCACTTATAACCCACCTCATCAATAGGATCCTGAGTTGAGAAGTACAGCAATACATCGGTAGTTTCTTTAGCAAAGTAATCTACAGAACCCGACAGGGCATAATCGAGGAAGCCAAAATCCAGACCAATATTGGTTTGTGCGGTTTCTTCCCAGCGCAGATCGGGGTTTGCGGTACGGGCAAAAACAAGACCGTAGTTGTAATCGTCGCGGTTAGTCACGCCTTCATTGAGCGGGTAGATATCATTATCTTCAAAACTTTCGCCATAACTCAAGCGGGTTTGTTTTGACGGAATTTCCTGATTCCCCGATTTACCCCAGCTGGCACGCAGTTTTAGATTGTTGAAACCGCTGTTGACCATAAAGTCTTCCTTGAAGATATTCCATCCCAGAGCCACAGAAGGGAAGGTTGCGTACCGGTTATTTGCTCCAAATTTGGTCGATCCGTCTGAACGCAGGGTCGCTGTCACCAAATATTTATCGGCATAATCGTAGTTGATTCTTCCGAAGAACGACTGCAGTTCATTTTTGGTCGCGTTTGAGTATTGGCTTTGCTCGCCCTTACCTTCGCCCAACTGATAGCGGGGCTCGATGCCGTTATCGGGGAAATCTTCAATGTAATACCCCTTAGCATGGATGAAGAATTTTTGATAGGAATGACCTGCCAAAAGACTCAGACCGTGATTACCAAACTCGCTGCTATAGTTTAAGGTATTTTCAACGAGTTGGTTTTGGTTTACGGTAAAAATCGAATTAACTGAACCCAAACGATAATCGGGATCTTCAGCATAAGGAATGAACTGTACATCCCGATCTGTTTTTGAATAATCGACACCCAGATTGAGCTTGTAAGTAAGTCCTTCTATAATTTCTAAAGAAGGTGAGATGTTTGCAATCATTCGGTTGTTGTTTGCAAAATCTCCATAAATTCGCTCAAAAATAAGCGGATTGAGACCGGTACCAAAAACCGTAGGCTCCCCATCGGTGTAGGCCGGTGTAGTGGGATTAAGACTAAGCATATTACTCACCGCATTGCCTATATCGGGACGGGTGTACTCGGTACGGGTAGCACTTAAGTTGATGTCTACCTTGAGGCGGTCGTTAAGGCCTTTTTGGGAAACATTAGCACGCGCCGAATAACGCTTTAGGCCACTGTTGTTTAAAATACCTTCCTGATCGTTAACACCTAAAGAGGTGAAATACGAAGTTTTGGCGGTACCACCGCTCATAGAAAAGTTGATATCGTTAGTGATCGCGGTTCGGGTTAGCTCATCCTGCCAGTCGGTATTTGCGCCGTTGTCATTAAGACTGCCGTCAATCTCCTGCACTACACGTCTAAATTCATCTGCGGAAAACACATCGATTTTATTGGCAAGTGTAGCTATAGCCGTACTCGCTGAAAAAGTCATCTGGGTGCGCCCTTCTTTACCTTTTTTGGTCGTAATCACCACCACCCCGTTTGCAGCACGCGAACCGTAAATTGCAGAAGCCGAGGCATCTTTAAGCACATTTATCGACTCAATATCCTGCGAATTGATGAAGTTAAGCGGGTTTGTAGGTACGCCGTTTGCTGAGTTGTCCAGTACAAAACCATCTATTACATAAAGCGGAGAAGTCCCACTGCGCAAGGTCCCGACCCCTCTTATAATGATATCCTGGCCTGCTCCGGGTTCTCCACTGGCGTTGGTTACATTAAGACCGGCCACTTTACCTTGCAAAAGGTTACCGGGGTTGGATACTACCCCCTGATTAAACTCCTCTGAAGTCACCGAACTTACCGCACCGGTAAGGTCTGAGCGCTTTTGAGTCCCGTAACCGATGATGACTACCTCATCCAGTTCTGAGGTATCTGCCGCAAGTTGAATGCTGTATTGCGTTTGCGCGCCTAGCGTTAGCGTCTGGGTTTGAAAACCCACATAAGAAATTTCTAAAACGGCGCCAACCTCTGCTTCAATGCTGAAATTTCCATCAAAATCTGTCGTCACCCCGCGGGTTGTTCCCTGTACTTTTACCGTAGCGCCGGGAAGCAACACCCCGTTATTATCGGTAACCGTACCGCTTATGGTCTGTTGTGTGGTTGCATAAACAGCAGTTTCTGCAGTTAGGGTAGACCTAAAAGTCGATTTCGCTTCAATTGTAGGAGATAAAAGTATACATGAAGCGATAACACCCATACTTTTAGACCGAATAGTCTTAATTTTAAAATTCATGTTTAAGTTATTGATTGGACAATGCTTAATAATTGAGTGCGCAGTTGTTGGTAGCAGCTGCGCTTTTTTGTGGATTTGTATTACTTATTTTTTGATTAAACCACCTCTTTCAGACCGCTAAATAATCACAATCATTTCAGAAGGAATTTACGTAAAAGTTACCGCTGCGTTAAACTTATCGCGTTGTGTAAATGCCCTACAGCACTAGGTTAACACGCTTCAATAGAATTATGTAGGACATATATAATATTTACTCTCAGGCGCTTAAACGATTTGCTGAATATTTCAGAAGCTCGTCGCTGCATTTTAAAACTGATGTTAAATAAAGTTGTTTTACACAGGCTAAAGGCTTTTGGTAACAATTTCTTAAAAAAGCAAAGTCAAATACGTGTATGTTTTATGTTTAAATAAATCGCAAAAGACTGAATTTCAATATTTAATAAATCGATTTCGTAAAGAATAGTTAGTAAGAGTTTGATCTGAAGAAATGACGAAGAGTGCCTTACTTTTTCAAAGCACTAGCTAACCTGTATAAATAAAAAGCCTCTCTTCAGACTGAAAAGAGGCTTATGAGGCATTTAAAAAATTAAAAAAGACTAGAGTGTATAATTCAGATGCAAACCCAAACGGAATCGCGCCTCTACCCCGCCGTCGTTTAAATTCTGCGTCACCGGAAGCATAAAATTAACTCCTGCGCTTATCTTTTTAATACTGACCTCAGTACCCAGACGACCAAAAAGAACAGAGCCCGCAGTCTTAGGTACCGATAAGCCAAAACTCTCATTCTCCTGATATACTTCACCCGAAAGTCCCACAAAAGGAATAATACGATCTACTTTTAAGGTATTGTATACTTTAGAAAGGTTCACTCCGTAGGTAAACTGATCCCCAAAATGGTATTCCTTTTTGTTTTCGGTTTTTAAGGTGTAGGTGCTCATAACGCCCAGACCCCAATTTTTATAGCCTACCGAATAATTGAGAGCTGCGATATAATCCCAACTGCCGGTTCCCACCTGAAAACTCGGGTTGACGCTGCCTTCATTATTGGCACGATCGTAAGCACCTACCGGTAGTTTAAGCCCCGCACCCACTTCCAGACTGTGTTTGTATTTGGTTTGCTGATTAGCATACATTCCGTCCATCTTCGGCTTTACAAGCGTATAAAACGCAAGTAGACTCACATCGCCAAGTCCTGATATGTTCTGAGTTTGACCATCTTCAAACTCCCGATTGTGAAACTGATATGGCACGAGAGCGGTAAGGCTTATTTTTTCAGTTAGTGGGAGTTTTGCCCACAGCTGCAGTGTATTGAAATGCTCATCAACCCAGGGCGAATTGTTGAAAATTCCGTCCCGGGACTTATAACTCTGATAGATGTAACGCAGGCCTACAAAATTTTCATTACCAACGGTACCGTATCCCATTCCGCCGCCGGTGCTTCCGCAACCGCAAAAGTCACAATCTTCGTAATCGTATTTATAAAACGGATTTTCAGGGTTTATGGGCTGACCCGGGTTTACTTCCGCTTGCGCACAATATCCCATGGTCAATACCAGGCTTATTATAATATAGATTTTCATAGGTTCTGTTTTAATATTCCGCGAAGCGCTTATCATTTAAATAGGCTTCATCAGTTAAGGTGTTTAAGAAGGCAATAAGTGCCTCCTGCTCTTCTGGACTGAGTGTGACACCCAATTTTCCGTTTTGTTTTAAAATGGGATCGAGCGTTTCAGAATCCTGAACGCCGGAGTTGTAAAAGTTGAGTACAGATTGCAGGCTTCCAAAGCGGCCGTCGTGCATATAAGGCGCGGTAACCGCAACATTGCGCAGGCTGGGCACTTTAAATTTATAGTTGTCTGCGGCACTGCCGCTCACTTCTGCCCGGCCGATATCGTTGATGCCGGGATACGGTGGGAGTCCGTTATTTCTAAAGGAATCATCGGTAAACAAATCGGTTTTATGGCAACTGGCGCATTTAGACTCAAAAAGAGCCAGACCCGTTTTTTCCTCTTCTGAAAAATCCCCGCCGGGTTCATTACGTACATACTTATCGTATTTGGAATTTGCCGAAATCATCATCACCATAAACTGCGAAAGGGCTTTCAGGAAATTTTCGGTGTTCACTTCAGCATTGTCAAAAGCCGAAGCAAAAAGCCGCTGATACTCGACGTCGCCCTGAAGCTTACCCAATACACCGGTCATGGTTTCGCCCATTTCCACTTCATTGGTAATGGGAATTATGGGAAACAAATCGAGATGCGAGGTAGCACCGTCCCAGGTAAATTGCTTTTGAAAAGCCATATTTTGAATGGCGGGCGCATTGCGCGTTCCTTCCAGATCATCAATCCCGTGGCTAAACTGATGCCCGTGGTGGGTAAAGGCAAAACGCTGCTCGTGGCAAAATCCGCAGGAAATAAATCCGTTAGCCGAAAGTTTTCCATCGTAAAACAGCTTTTTACCCAGCTCAAACCCATTTTTTGTCACGGGGTTTTTAGACAGGTCATAGGCAAGCTCCGGAAAGTTATCAGGTCGTACGACTTCCAGGTTTTCGTCAATGCGTATATATTCCTCGTTTTCCTGACTGCAAGCTATGCTCAGCATACCGAACAGCAGTAACGCAAGGTTTCGTAATAAAATCATTTTCATAGTAAACGTATGTGGGGCAAGCCATCGCTAA
The DNA here is from genome assembly GCA_002708845.1 of Leeuwenhoekiella sp. Lineage (GTDB taxonomy): Bacteria > Bacteroidota > Bacteroidia > Flavobacteriales > Flavobacteriaceae > Leeuwenhoekiella. The sequence goes on along the minus strand of PAPI01000014.1, from coordinate 18,341 downwards.
AATGGATTGCTGTTTTTAAATAAGACAGGTCCCGGGGTATTTGAATCCCCATTACTGAAAAAAAAGCAGGTACGGGTAAAATACCCGCACCTGACTTTCATCTTAATGATCCCCATGTTCACCGTTATGCACGTGATCTACGCGAAACATCCCGGTAGTATTGGTTGCGATTTGCGGACTTTTAACTTCGTCTACCATCACCACCGCCTTTTCTGAAAGTAAAATTTTGGTGTTGCCGTCAAGCACTTCGTTCGCATCAACCGCAAAATGCACCACCGGGCTCAGCGCATCACTTACCAGAGCTGCCGTAGGTAAGTTTACGCTTACTTCCTTGTAATTATCCAGACTGCTGCCGTGACTACCCATATGAATTTTAAAATCGGTAGCTGTGGCCACTTCCGGTGAAGTAAATGTCCCTTCAAAGTTTAGGAACTTGTACCCGGCTTGCCATGACCACATCATATTGGTCGCTTCGGCTACTTGCAAAAAATCGCCCTGACCTGCTGCGCCCTGCAGGTATTTTTCCTGATCTACACCCACACCAAAGCGCATGGACACATATTCCCCGGCAGGGATGTTTTTAAGCGTTACTTCGGTCATTTTCTCTTCTTCAGAGACTACGAAATAGCTATCATCTTTAGGATACACATATTCGTTTCCTTCGGCATCAATCAGTATAAAATTGCTGACGATGTAATTAAAACGATTAATCGTAAGGGTCTCGTTGTTGCCGTTAACATAGGTTGAAGTCCCTAAAAGCAGGTCATCGCCATTAAAACTGTTATCAAATTCGATAACAAGATCATTTTCGCCATCAAGGCTTTGAGCAGCATCGTCATCTGACGAGCAAGAGGCAAGAATAAGGCTAAGTATTAAAAATAGAAATTGGGTTTTCTGTAAAAATTTCATCTGTTTTGTTTTTAATTAAAATATGACATAGTCAAGCTAAGGTCTGTTGACCTTTAGCGGGTTGAACAGCATCTGCGAGAGCAGTTATGCGTGTTCTTCGTTAAAAAACAAAACAGAAATGGGAGGTCGAAAGACTTCGGTATCATAACCTTTAGAAGCAAAAGCCAGATAGCCAAAAAATATTGGATTTTGAGAATCTACCGGGTTTTGCAGACACCCATAATCAATACCGGGTTCTGCGAAAAAGGTGAACCCTAAATGCAAACTACTTTTTAGTCCTTGTTGTGCAGCTTCTTTCTTTCGCGAAGCTTCCTCGGCAAGTGCCTGCATGAGATAACAACGCCCGTTACATTCCAGCTCGGGCCTGTCGCGGTTCACACACAACTCTTCTACGATGTAATCATAATTTAAGGCATAGTCAAGCACCGGCAACACGGGCCGTACCAACACAAAAAGTGCAAATAAAAAGCTGACTAATCTTAACATACTAATCTACTGAAGTATTTCCTGAGACTGCTGAATGCAGTTATGGGTTAAATCCTGCAGGGCTTTGATTTCCTTAAGTTCTTCCTGCAAACCTGCAATAGCGGTTTCCAGTTGCTCCTTGCTCATCTCGGCTACGGGCACCCGATTTTTCACGTAGGTATCTGTAAAACTTTGCATCCAGGTCATCATATCGCTGTCTGCTTTATTCACCTGCTCCAGCAATTCCTGCTTTTGGGAGGATAGTGCTACCGAATCCGGAGTTTTTAATCGGGATTGAATGTTAGAAATCACAGTCATTTGCGGCATGAGTTCGTCGTGAACGGCGATTACCTCAGCAAACAACTCGTTGTATTGATCCCGTTGTTCAGACTGGTTATCACACGCCAAAAGCGTACTCAAGACCATTCCAAACACGAGAACGTATTTTAGAATATTCATGGTAATGGTATTTAATTTAAACGAAAAAAGTGTCGGGTAAATAACCTAATCCGGGACAAACGAACGGATTACTCTTTAGAAAACAATTTTATTTTCGGGGAAAAACCTCTGATTATTATACCCTTTGGCGGCGCCAATTAAATAATGGGTGGGCGAAAAAGACTTTGTAGGTGTTGACGTCCTCCGGAAGTACGAAATGTGGGGAACGTCTTTATAGTAGTTTCTTCAAAGTTGTAAACAACAGGTTGCTCGGTAGTCCAGTTTACCAGCGGAAGCAATTCAATAGTTGCCGTATTGCTTTTCTTTTTCTGGTTGCTTTCTTTTTCTGAAGCTTCGGCAAGGGCTTTCATAAGATAGCATTTACCATTACACTCCAGTTTGGGTTTGTCTTTGTTTTCACAAAGTACCGTGCTGATGTATTCATAATCCAAAGCATATTCCAGATACGGGAAACCCGGTCTCAGGAACAAAAGCAAGGCAAATATGACAACCCAGTTTTTCACGCTGCAAAAAGAAACTATAAAGAAAAAACGGACTGCCTTAATTGTATTAAAATTAAAATAAATGTGATTTATACAATTAATAGTATATTTAAAGGCTCATTGTAATTATTGCTGAATATGAATTCTATTTTTTACGCTGCACGATTCAGTTTTTATATAGGTATGCTTCTGCTTTTTAACGCCTGTGCCACTAAGAAAATCACAAAACAGCCTAAAGAAGGTGACGCTTACCTGATGACTTACTTTAAAGACGATGATCACAGTCTGCATCTGGCTTTAAGTACAGATGGCTATACGTTTACTGATGTAAATCAGGGCAAACCCGTGGTTGCCGGAGATACCATTGCGAGTCAAAAAGGAATACGCGATCCACACATCACCCGCGGTCCCGATGGTGCTTTTTACGTCGCGATGACCGACCTGCATATTTTCGCTAAAGAAAAAGGCTATCGAGATACGCAGTGGGAGCGACCTCAGGACGAATACGACTGGGGCAACAACCGCGGTTTTGTATTGATGAAATCCTATGATTTGATCAACTGGACGCACAGCAATTTTCTTTTTGATGAGCATTTTCCCGAACTGAAAAACATTGGTTGTGCCTGGGCACCACAGACCATATACGATCCCAAAGCTGAAAAAATGATGGTGTATTTCACCATGCGATTGGGCCACAGTCTTACCAAAATGTATTACGCTTATACCAATGACAACTTCACGGAAATCATCACCAAACCCGAATTGCTATTTACCTATCCCAATCCTGAAGTGCAGGTTTTGGATGCAGACATCGCGCCACTGGCAGATGGTCGGTATGTAATGACCTACGTCGCTCAGGAAAATCCCGGCGGGATTAAGCTGGCATTTTCAGATCGAGCCAATGGCGGTTATACCTACGATGCAGAATGGATCGATGAAGAACCGGGTTCGTGCGAAGCCCCCAATCTCTGGAAACGTATTGGCGAAGATAAATGGGTCTTGATGTATGATATTTTCAGCATCAATCCGCACAATTTTGGATTTTTAGAAACAACCGATTTTAAAACCTTTAAAAATCTGGGACATTTTAATGAAGGCGTGATGAAAACAACCAATTTCACTTCGCCTAAACACGGTGCAGTGATTACCCTAACCCAACAGGAAGCCAAGGCACTGGCCGCACACTACTCAATGGATTTAAAATTCTAACTGAATTGGATATGAAAACATTTAGAACAACCACAGCGTTTCTTTTTTTAAGCCTTTCCTTAAATCTTATGTTTGGCCAAAACCCAAAAATGGACGGCTACCTTTTCGCCTATTTTGAGGGTAAGGGTGACGGCGACAAACAAGAGCAAATACGCTTTGCCGTAAGTGATGACGCCATACACTGGAAAGCCTTAAACGGAAATAAACCCATTATTTCTTCTGCTGAAATTTCCAGTACCGGCGGGGTTCGCGATCCACATATTTTACGAGGTGGTAAAAAGGATGGTTTTTATATGGTAGCAACCGATATGTACACCCGTAAAAATGGCTGGGATTACAATCCGGGAATAGTTTTAATGCACTCTGATGATTTGATCAACTGGAAATCTTCCGCGATTAATCTTGAAAAGACCTACCCCGAAAAATTTAAAAACAACAAATGGGTTTGGGCTCCACAGACTTTTTACGATACCAAAAAGAAAAAATACCTCGTCTATTTTACCGTACGCTCCTACGACAACCTCAAGCTTGACTTTTATGCAGCCTATGCCAACAAAGACTTTACAGCTTTTGAGTCTGTGCCAAAACTGCTTTACAGTGCAAAAGACGGGGCTATAGATGGTGACATTATCTATAAAGACGGGCTTTACCATTTGTTTTATAAGGGAAACACTAAAGATGAAAACGGCAAAGAAATCCAAAACGGAATCAAGCAGGCTACGAGTAAAAAGCTTTTAGGACCCTATGAAGAACGCTTCGAGTATCTGGATGCCTATGCGGATCAAAATACCACGGTTGAAGGAAGTTCGGTTTTTAGACTCAACGACAGCGATGAATACATTTTGATGTACGACCTGTATTCCAGCGGGCGTTATGAGTTTCAACGCAGTACCGATTTGTACAACTTCACTACGGAAACCGAATCCTTTACCAAAGACTTTTTCCCGCGTCACGGCAGTATCATCAGCATCACCAAAGATGAAGCCAAACGCCTGAATGCAAAATGGGGCGGTGTACCTCAAGCGCTATTAACCGAAGCCGACGGAACCTTTCCGTTCCAATCAACAGGGAATCCTATAATTACGCACAAATACACCGCAGACCCGGCGGCATTGGTAGAAAATGACACCTTATGGCTGTTTACGGGTCACGATTATGAAGGTGGACAAAAGGGTTATAAAATGACAGACTGGCTCGTGTTTTCAACCACCGATATGCAAAACTGGACCGAGCACCCCGTGCCCCTAAAAATTACCGACTTCACCTGGGCAACCAGCGGCGATGCGTATGCCGGTCACGTAGCCAAAAGAAACGGCAAATACTACTGGTACATCAGCACCAACTGGAACGGGATAGGCGTTGCAGTGGCCGATCAACCACAGGGTCCTTATAAAGATGCTTTGGGGAAACCGCTTTTAACCAATGAAGATTGTTTTGCATCCAGCCACGCGTGGACCTGTATTGATCCTGCGATTTTTATAGACAAAGATGACCAGCCCTGGATTTTTTGGGGTAACGGGGTATGCTATTATGCCAAGCTGAAAGACAACATGATTGAGATTGACGGCGAAATCAAAAAAATAGATTTTGAAGGTCTTGACTTTACCGAAGCACCCTGGGTGCACGAAAAAGACGGCACCTACTATTTAACTTACGCTACTGGCTTTCCCGAGAAAATTGCCTACGCTACGGCAGATGCGGTGGATGGGCCTTACACCTACGGTGGAATCCTAAACGAAATAGCAGGAAACAGCAATACCAACCATCAAAGCATTGTTGAATTTGAAGACGACTGGTATTTTATTTACCACAACGGCGGTATTCAAACTGATGGTGGAAGCTACAGCAGGTCAGTATGTATAGACAAGCTGCACTATAACGAAGACGGTAGCTTAAAGCGGGTGCAAATGACTACGGAGGGGGTTGTTGAGGAAGACTGATTTAAACCCCTTCCCACAATTGATTTAAAGCATTCCTGTCGTTGATCTTAATGCGCTTGCCTTTGGTTTCTATAAGTCCGTCTTTTTTAAACTTAGCAAGGGAACGGATGCACAATTCGGTTGCGGTGCCTACCACATCTGCGATATCATTACGTGACAAGATCAGACTGAGATAGCCTTCGGCATCGGTACCACAATGCTTCTCGAGATACAGTAAAATTCCCGCCAGACGCTGGTTCACCGTTTTCTGAGCCATATTTACAATCACATCGTCAGCCAGTTTGAGTTCGCGGGCCATATTTTTGAGCAGGGCCTGTATAAACTCCGGATTTTTAGATAGGCTTTCGGTAAAATTCTCTTTAGGAATAAAACAGAGCTGCATATCATTAAGTGCAACCGCACTCAGGTTTGCAGCCTCTTCGGCAATAAGCGAACGCTGTCCCATCACCTCTCCTTTGGCAGCGATCTTTACGATTTGATCCTTTCCGTTTTCGCTAAGCTTTGAAAGTTTAGAAACTCCATCCCGAACACAAAAAACCCCATTCAGCTTTTCGCCTTCCTTAAAAATAGGATCTCCTTTTTTTATGGTACGCGTCTCCTTGGAATTGGAAATAGCCATTAACTCCTGTTTCTTCAGAGTTTTAAGCGCATTCAATTCTCTGATGATACAATTCTCGCAACGGGATTCTTGGTGTGAATTCATACCTCCAAAATTACGGAAGACCCCAATCAAAAAAAAGCATACCTGACAAAAGTCATATTTTTTATTCTAAAGCTTTAAGTCCTTTGCATCAGGTATTAAGCAAATTAGAACATTATGAAATCGTGTTATCACTGCGGCGACCCCTGTGGGGAGCAGGCTCTGGTCTATCACAGCAAGTCTTTTTGCTGTAACGGCTGCAAAACGGTTTATGATATACTGCAGGAAAACGACCTGTCGTACTATTACGACCTTGACAAAAATCCCGGAACAACCCCAAAAGAGATTAAGGGCAGGTTTGATTTTCTGGACAACCCCGAAATCAAGACCCAACTGCTTGATTTTGACGAGCAGGCTACGCAAATCGTCTCGTTTACCATTCCGGCCATTCATTGCAGTTCGTGCATCTGGGTGCTTGAAAACCTCAACAAACTGCGTCCGGAAATCACCAATACGCAGGTCAATTTTCCCGAAAAAACCGTCCGGATTACTTTCAATGCAGAACAAATAAGCCTCAGACAAGTAGTTGAACTCCTGTGTTTGCTGGGCTACGAGCCCGTGATTTCGCTTGATGATTTTGATAAAAAAGAGCGCAAAACAGACCGCTCGCTCATCTACAAACTGGGTGTCGCCGGCTTTGCTTTTGGGAATATTATGTTTCTCTCCTTCCCCGAATATTTTGAGATTGAAGAATTTTGGCTGGATCAGTATAAGTCGGTTTTTAGAGCCCTGATGTTGCTGTTTTCACTTCCAGTTGTGTTTTACTCGGCCCATGATTATATGTTGTCTGCCTGGAGGTCTCTGCGCGCACGAATGCTCAACATAGATGTGCCCATCGCCCTGGGTATTTTGGTTCTTTTTATACGCTCCTGTTATGAGGTCTTTTCCAATACGGGAACCGGCTTTTTTGACAGCCTGGCGGGACTGGTTTTTTTCTTATTGCTGGGGAAATTCTTTCAGCAAAAAACCTATGCCTACCTCTCCTTTGAGCGCGATTACAAATCTTATTTTCCCATAGCGATTACTAAACTTGAAGTTTCAGATTCTCCGGATGACAACAGACGTGAAGTGCAAACTCCCGTTTACCAGATTAAGCCCAAAGACCACATTCTTATACGCAACGGCGAACTCATCCCGGTTGATGGGATCCTGATCAACGGCAACGGACTTATCGACTACAGTTTTGTAACCGGTGAAGCAGAACCGGTTGCCAAAAAAACCGGGAGTATGCTGTATGCAGGAGGTATGCAACAGGGAGGCATCATCGAGTTGCGCGTGACCAAAGCCGTAGAACAAAGCTACCTCACCCAGCTGTGGAGCAATGAAGTTTTCCAGAAAAAACGTCAAAACGAACTCCAATCACTTACTTCCAAAATAAGCAAACAATTTACTTTAGGCATACTCAGTATAGCCGTGGCAGCCGCATTTTGCTGGTGGTTTATAGACCCTTCAAAAATGTTGAATGTCTTTACCGCTGTACTTATCGTGGCCTGTCCCTGCGCGTTGGCACTTTCAGCTCCCTTTACGCTGGGTAACCTCTTACGCATCACCGGCAAAAACAAATTCTACTTAAAAGATGCAGGGGTTCTCGAACAGCTTGCAGAGATTGACACCGTAGTATTTGACAAGACCGGCACTCTGACCACTGCATCTAAAGAACGCATTCGCTATACAGGTCAGAGCCTTACCGAACGGGAAGAATCCCTGCTCACCAGTACACTTCGGGCATCTAACCATCCGCTGAGCAGAAGCCTTTATGCCCTACTACAGGACTATGACATTCAGACTTTAGATCATTTTGAAGAACAACCGGGCCAGGGCATCATCAGTTCTAAGCGGAAGCAACAGATACGCGTGGGTTCGTATGCTTTTGTCAATCAGCTTTCACCAGATGCAGAACCACCGGCTGACCTTCAAACCAGCGTACATATCGCCACTGAAAATGGCTATAAAGGCTATTACAGCTTTCGAAGCATCTATCGTAAAGCTTTAAAACCTGTTTTTGAAGCCCTAAATCCCGATGCCGAACTCATTATTCTTTCGGGAGATAATAACCGCGAAGCAAACCAATTGAACCAATTGCTTGGGATGCCCGTTGAGATGCATTTTGACCAAAAGCCCAAAGACAAACTCGAGTTTATCAAAAAGCTGCAGCAAGAAGGCAAAAAAGTGATGATGTTGGGCGACGGACTTAATGACAGTGGGGCTTTGGCACAAAGCGATGTGGGTATCGCCATTTCTGAAAATGTAAATGTCTTTTCACCGGCCTGTGACGGTATTCTTGACGCTTCCCGTTTTGAACAATTACCGGCCTTTATCCGATTGGCCAAAAAAGGACGGCAGATCATCAAATGGAGCTTTGCTTTTTCACTGCTTTACAATGTGTTAGGCATCGCGCTGGCTGTAAGCGGCAACCTAAAGCCCGTTTACGCCGCCATTTTGATGCCCTTGAGCTCCATAAGTATCGTAGCCTTTACCACACTTTGCACCCACTATTACGGGAGCAAACTGCAGGCTGTAGAAAAAAATGAAAAGAATTTCAAAAGCTGATTTATGTCATCTTTTAAGGAAATCTGCACCGGTAATTTTACACCATAATTCAGGTAGGTATGAGTATCATTTATATGCTTCTCGCGATAAGCGTGGTTGTGGCGTTAGTCTTTTTTGTAGCCTTTATTTTTTCGGTACGCAAAGGGCAGTACGATGACACCTATACCCCTTCGGTGCGTATGCTTTTTGAAGACGAACTCGTAAAAACCAAAAAGTCTTCGGCACAAACACCTCAACAATCCAGTACCAATCATTCAGATCGCAAATCGAAGTAATTATGCAAACAGAACAGTTTTATTACGACAACAAAATCGTAAGAAAGTTTATCATCGCCACCCTGTTTTGGGGGCTCATCGGGATGAGCGTAGGCTTACTGCTGGCCTTTATGTTTTTATTCCCCAATGTCACAGACGGGATCTCCTGGCTGAGTTTTGGCCGCCTGCGTCCATTACACACCAATGCCGTGATCTTTGCCTTCGTGGGTAACGCTATTTTTGCAGGGGTATACTACTCCTCACAGCGTCTGCTTAAAGCCCGTATGTGGAAAGACTGGCTGAGCAGCTTCAACTTCTGGGGCTGGCAGGCGATTATCGTCGCTGCGGCTATCACCCTGCCACTGGGTTACACCACCTCCAAAGAATATGCTGAGCTGGAGTGGCCTATAGATATTATGATAGCTCTGGTATGGGTGGCTTTTGGGGCCAACCTCATCGGTACCATCCTCAAACGCAGACAACGCCATCTGTATGTAGCCATCTGGTTTTACCTGGGCACTTTTGTAACCGTAGCCGTGCTGCATATCGTAAACAGCATTGAGATTCCCATTAGCGCACTTAAAAGTTATTCGGCTTATGCCGGGGTACAGGATGCGCTGGTACAATGGTGGTACGGGCATAACGCCGTTGCCTTTTTCCTCACGACTCCGTTCCTGGGGCTGATGTATTATTTTGTACCTAAAGCAGCAAACAGACCGGTGTATTCCTATCGTTTGTCTATCGTGCACTTCTGGTCGCTAATTTTTATCTACATCTGGGCCGGGCCACACCACCTGCTGTATACCGCACTACCCGGCTGGGCACAAAACCTGGGGGTTGCGTTTTCGGTTATGCTTATCGCACCCTCCTGGGGTGGTATGATTAACGGTTTGCTTACCCTGCGTGGCGCCTGGGACAAGGTACGTACCGATCCGGTTTTAAAATTTATGGTAGTTGCCATTACCGGTTACGGGATGGCCACTTTTGAAGGCCCGATGCTTTCGCTTAAAAATGTGAATGCTATTGCACACTTTAGCGACTGGATCATTGCACACGTGCACGTAGGTGCTTTAGCCTGGAACGGCTTCCTCACTTTTGGAATGGTATACTGGCTGGTACCGCGCCTGTTTAAAACGCAACTCTGGTCTACCAAATTGGCAAACGTACACTTCTGGGTAGGAACCCTGGGAATCATCATGTATGCCCTGCCTATGTATGTAGCCGGTTTTGTTCAGGCCTCTATGTGGAAACAATTCAATCCTGACGGAACCCTTACCTACGGAAACTTCCTGGAAACCTTGACCGAAATCATCCCGATGTACTGGATGCGGGCTATAGGTGGTTCGTTATATATCGTCGGGGCTTTTGTGATGCTGTATAACATCGTTAAGACGGTACGAAGCGGAAGCCAAGTAACCGACGAACTGGCCGAAGCTGCTCCGCTTACACCCGTAACCAGCAAGCGTACGTCAAAAGAAGGGTATCATACCTGGCTGGAGCGTCGCCCGGTGAAGCTTACCATTTTCGCTACCATCGCTATCCTTATTGGAGGTATAGTTCAGATCATTCCGTCCCTGATTGTAGATGATTATGTACCCGTGATTTCTACGGTAAAACCCTACACTCCGCTGGAGCTTGAAGGTCGTGACCTCTACATCCGCGAAGGCTGTGTGGGCTGCCACTCCCAGATGATCAGACCTTTCCGTAGTGAAGTAGAACGTTATGGCGAGTACTCCAAGTCTGGCGAGTATGTCTACGATCATCCCTTCTTATGGGGTAGTAAACGTACCGGACCTGATTTATTTCGCGTAGGCGGAAAGTATTCAGACAACTGGCACCTCAACCACATGTATGACCCGCAGAGTACTTCTGCCGGCTCCATTATGCCCTCGTACAGCTGGCTGATACGCAACGAACTCGACAAGTCTAAAACCGAAGATAAGATGAAGGCGATGCAAAACATGGGCGTGCCGTATACTGTGGCAGACATCGAGCGCGCGCAACAATGGATGAGCGAACAGGGAGAACAGATCGAAAAAAACCTATATGCCGATCCTGATTTCGCCAAAACCTATGAAGCCGATAAAAAGGCCGCTGCTCAAAACGGAGCCGATTTTGTCGAAATGCGCAACCGCGAGATCGTAGCGCTAATCGCTTACCTGCAACGTCTGGGAACCGACATCAAAATTAAAACCGGAGCCGAAAACGCAACCGCAAAAACCGAATAACCATGCTCAAATTTGTCAAACAAAATCTGGAGAACATTGACGGGGTGGCCATCTACCCCATCATCTCCCTGCTCATTTTCTTTGTCTTTTTTGTCGCCCTGTTTGCCTGGGTAATCACTGCAAAGAAAAAGTATTTACAGGAAGTGAGTGCGCTTCCGCTTGAAGATCCTCAAACACCAAACCAGCCATGAGAAGTATCGCATCCTTATTACGTATTCTACTATTTGCAGGGTTTGCCTATCTCTTTCTCAATTATGTAGGCACCCCTGAAGATGAAGCTTCGGTCTTTACCTCCCAAAACTGGCTTTGGGCCATTTATGCCGTGCTCGTCTTTATGTACATCGCTTTTGAGATTTGTATCGAAAGCTTACGCGCAGTTCTTTTTAAAACCCTTAAACCTGAAGCACAGGAAAAGTACAAAGCTGAGGTTGCTGCTAAAAAAGAACGCCGTCTCGCCTGGATCAAAGGCCTGTATAGTAAACTTACACGAGCCAAAGCCATTGAACAGGAAGGGGAAATCCTGCTTGACCACAATTATGATGGCATCAAAGAGCTTGACAACCGCTTGCCACCATGGTGGGTATACGGCTTTTATGCTACCATCCTGATTGCTGCGATCTATTTGCTACGTTTTGAAGTCTTTAAAGATTACAACCAGATAGACGAGTATGAGCAGGCGGTCGCGCAGGCTAAAATCGATCTGGAAGAATATAAGAAAACCGCCAAAGATCTGGTTGACGCCAATACCGTAGAACTGCTTACCGATGCAACTGATATCAAAGCAGGGGAAGCCATTTTCACCGGCAATTGCATCGCCTGTCATAAAGCAGGTGGGGCTGGCGGAATAGGCCCAAACCTGACCGATGACTATTGGATTCTGGGTGGTGGTATTAAAAACGTTTTTCACACCATTTCTGAAGGAGGCCGCGCCGGTAAAGGGATGATCTCCTGGAAAACCGATTTGAAACCGAGCGAGATTGCTCAGGTAGCCAGTTATGTATTGAGCCTGCATGGCTCCAATCCTGCAGATGCCAAAGAACCGGAAGGGGAAATCTATATCGATGAAAATGCCCCTGTGGATGATGCACAGGTAAAACAGGATTCTACCGGTGTTGAGGTCATTCTGGAAACGGAACCGGTAACCGGCGACATCCTAACAGACGAAAACTAAAAAACAAAGCCATGGCTTCTCAGGATCAGGAACATTTTAGAGACAGTATAGGTACCATCAACGAGTCTGGTAAACGCGCCTGGGTCTATCCCAAAAAACCAGTGGGTAAACTCTACGAGTACCGCAAACTGTTGAGCTATATCCTGCTGATCTTTTTAATTGCCGCCCCGTTTGTTCACATCAACGGCAATCAGTTTCTGATGTTCAACGTGCTGGAGCGACGCTTCAACATTTTTGGATTTCCGTTCTGGCCACAGGATTTTCACCTCTTTGTAATCATTATGATAACCGGGGTGGTTTTTGTCGTGCTGTTTACCGTGGCCTTTGGTCGCCTCTTTTGCGGGTGGGTTTGCCCCCAGACTATTTTTATGGAGATGGTTTTCCGCAGGATTGAGTACTGGATTGACGGCGATCGCGGGAAACAAATACGCCTGGACAACATGCCCTGGAATGCCGAGAAAATCCGTAAACGCCTGCTTAAATGGTCAGTCTTCTTTGTGATCTCGTTTCTCATTGCCAACGTGTTTCTGGCCTATCTCATCGGCAGCGAGCGCCTGCTGCAATATATCGTAGACGGACCTGCAAATCACATCAGCACCCTGATCTCCCTATTAATTTTTACGGCGGTGTTCTATTTTGTATTTGCCTGGTTTCGCGAGCAGGTATGCATCATTGTTTGCCCCTACGGCAGGCTGCAGGGTGTGCTACTCGACACCAAGTCTATAGTAGTCGCCTACGATTACAAACGCGGTGAAAAAGAAGCCGGCAGGGCCAAATTTAAAAAGAACGAAGACCGTGAAGCTGCCGGCAAAGGCGATTGCATTGACTGTTTTCAGTGTGTGCACGTATGTCCTACGGGGATAGACATCCGCAACGGCACCCAGCTGGAATGTGTAAACTGTACCGCCTGTATCGATGCCTGTAACCAGATGATGGAGGCTGTAAATCTGCCTAAAGACCTTATCCGGTATGCCAGTGAAGAAAACATTGAAAAGAAAACGAAGTTTCAGTTTACACCCCGTCTTAAAGGCTATACCGCCGTGTTGATTATTCTCATTGGGGTGCTGAGCGGAATGCTGTTTTTACGAAATGACGTAGAAGCCAATGTGCTGCGCTTACCGGGGCAATTGTATGAACACAAAGCCGATGACCTCATCAGCAATGTGTACACTTTTAAACTCATCAATAAAACCACAAAGGAGATTGAAGATGTACACTTTGAATTGATTTCGCACAGCGGAAGCATTCGCGTGGTCTCACAGGAGACGCTCAACGTACCGGCTCAGGGACTTGCTGAGGGCACGCTTTTTATCGAGATCAATCCCTACACGCTTGAAGGCGAAAAGGAAAAACTAAAAATAGGAGTCTATAGTGGTGCGCGTCTTATAGAGACCACCAGTACCATCTTTTTGGGCCCCAGAAGCTATAAATAATACGATAATGGAAACTACAAAAAAACACAACTGTTGCCTGGGCTGTCAAAATGGAAAGCCCGGTCAAAATCAGCACTGCAAAGTGCGTTTAATCAAGGAAGAGCAAAAAAAGAAAAAAGCCCTGAGTCAGGAGGAACTGGCTAAAAAGTATGCCTGATCCCTGGCGGAGACGATTTTAAATAACGGAAGAAAAGTAGCGGGCACCACTGCTACAATCACCTAAACTAGAGCATTATGAAATTCAATTGGGGAACCGGACTCGTCATAGGGATGGTAGGCTTTATGAGCTTTATCATGTACTTTGTGATTACCATGTCAACAGACCAGAAGTACAGCTACGACCTGGTCATCGAAGATTATTACAAGCACGAGATGAATCTGCAGGCGGCCATTGACGCCTCAGCAAACAGCAGTAAGCTTGAAACACCGGTAACCGGTACCAAAACCGAAGCAGGTTACCTCATTGCATTTCCTGAAAATCTAGACCCTAAAGCCATTACCGGCACAGTGTTCCTGTATAGACCGTCTGCCCGGCAACTTGATTTTGACATGCCTATACGCCTGTCATCTTCTAATTTGCTCATACCTGACAAACGCCTGGTAGGCGGTCGCTGGAACATTACCATCACCTGGGAATACGACGGTAAGAACTACCGCTTTGAGGATGAAATAACTTATTAATTATGATCGCAACGGCATTGCTTTTTGGGCTTTTAGGCAGTTTGCACTGCGTAGGAATGTGTGGGCCTATCGCATTTTTAATGCCGGTAGATCACCACAATCCGCTTAAAAAGTTTCTGCAGATACTCAGCTACCACAGCGGGAGGCTACTCACTTATGCGCTCATCGGTTTTCTGTTTGGAGCCGTGGGAGAACGCCTCAATCTGTTTGGGCTGCAACAACAACTCTCTATTGCCGTGGGGGTATTGATGATTACCGCAGTGGTAATACCTACCCGCATCTTTAACCGCTATAACCTGTCAAAACCGGCTTACAAACTCGTAGGTCGTATCAAATCGGCATTGGGACAACAGCTTAAAAACAAACGCAAAAGCACCTTTTTTACGCTGGGCTTATTAAACGGTTTGCTTCCCTGCGGACTCGTATATATGGCGGTGTTTGGCGCCCTGGGTACAGGCGGCGCATTTAACGGGAGTCTATATATGTTGCTTTTCGGTTTAGGCACCATACCTTTAATGACCTCCGCGATTTATCTGGGTAATTTTCTAAAAGGCAAAGCCAAAAGACGCATTGTCAAACTCATTCCGGTACTGGTAATCCTGATGGGTTGCCTCTTTATCCTCCGCGGGCTTGGCTTAGGTATTCCCTATATTTCTCCTTCTGAAAAAGTAACGGTTGCACAGGTGGAGGGGCGGCATAGCTGTCATTGAGAGATCGCCTCATCCCTCGCCCTTCTCCCGCCGGAAAAGGGAGCTCAACTCAACTAATTTCAAAATTTGAACTATGAATTTATTTTTTGGTTTTCCTCGGTTCGCGCGCGATTGTATCGCGTGCATACCCCCACTTTTTTTCTCTTTCCACACCTACCTAGCTTCCAAAGGTTCGAAAGCAACTTTTATCGCTCGTACGGTAGTTTTGTTTTGATCTTAAAAAGTTAAATTCTCACTTCAAGGAATGTTCTTTTCTTTTTTGCATCGCCCAAAAAAGAAACAATGAACCCTTTATTCTTAAAGTTCAAAAATTGAAACTTCAAGATTTAGACTCAATTGTACATTGTTTATTTCTGACTCTGGAATTAATTCTATAAATCCAAATCGTCCTTGCGCATAGACACTGACTGATTCACTAATTCGATAACCAATTAGTAAGTAAGCTTTTAAGTCAAAATCATTAGCATCAGAAATATTTTTTGACGCTATTAACAAAGAAGGTGTGACACCAAAACTACCAAATATTTGCCCGGAATCCCGATTAATCCTATTTGATAATCCGATGTCAAAATCCAAATAATCTAAACCAATTTTATAATCTTCAGTTTCAAAACCGTAGATACTATATTGTGGAGCCAAATCTAAATTGAAAAAATCTGATCCTACATCCATATGTGCAGATATCCCAGCTTGAAAACCACTACTCCATTTAAACCAGTCGTTTCCTCTTCCGCCCAAGTCACCAATATAAAATTTATCATTTGGGATTGTGGCTGAAGATCTTGTATATCCAGCCTTAAATCCTATCTCGTGCTGGGCACTGAGGCTTAAGCTGCTCATCGTAATTAGTATAAAAAAATAGAAACGTATCTTCATGGTTTAGCAGATCTCTTAATTAGTTTATCGGTAGTAGTAATTCATTTTATGTAACGTTCGCAAAAATACCTATCCAATTCAATTTTGAAAGCTTTACGTGTTTTTATTGAGATACTAGTTGACTAAATGGTTTAGGAATGAATCTGTGTATTCTGAAATTAAAAAATGACCAGTAGTCATTTGAGAGATATCCCTTTTAAAAAAACCTGTCCCAAAAACTGAAAAATCAGCATTCAAGACAGGTTCTACCAACTAAATTGCGAAAAGGGACCCCTTAAATAGTCATGGAAAAAAGTTTAGTTTCAGGTTTGTTGCGCTGTAGTCGAAGGTCAAAAGCCAGGCAGATGTTGCGAACAAAAGCTTTACCTTTTTCGGTTACCCGTAGGCCATTCAGTATATATTCAACTAAACCGTCTGCTTCGAGTTCGCCAAGCCTGATCAGGGTTTCTGCCAGACCGTCAAAACACAATTCCGGCGCATCCCATCGGGTTTGAAAGCCACACATCAGGTTGAGAATATGCCTGCGAATCACCAGATCTTCCGCAGTTAAAATATGTCCGCGATATACGGGTAAAATATCATTTTCCAATAGATGATAGTATTCATCCAAACCTTTTACGTTTTGGGCAAAGCTATACCAGCTGTCACTGATGGCCGATACACCCAAACCAATCATAACTTTGGTTTTGGAAGCATTATACCCCATAAAGTTTCGATGCAGTCGCCCTTCCTGCTGAGCGAAATACAGGTCGTCTGTAGGCAGTGCAAAATGATCCATACCGATTTCCACATAACCGGCTTCCAGGAGTAAACGCTTGCCGGTCTCATACTGCTCCCGCTTTTCTTCCGCCGTAGGCAAATTGGCCTCATCATAACCACGCTGTCCATTCCCTTTAATCCAGGGCACGTGCGCGTAGCTGTAAAAGGCGATGCGATCGGGAAACAACTGAATGGTTTTTTCAATAGTATGCTTCACGTGATCCAGCGTTTGAAACGGAAGACCAAAAATAATGTCGTGCCCCACAGAAGTGTACCCGGCTTGTCGCGCCTGATCTGTTGCACGCTGCACATGTGCAAAAGGCTGAATGCGGTTGATGGCTTTTTGCACGGTGGCGTTATAATCCTGTACGCCATAACACACGCGTGTAAAGCCGAGACTAGCCAGAGTTTCCAAATGCGCGTACGTGGTATTATTGGGATGCCCTTCAAAGCTCATTTCGCAATGTTCTCCACGGTCTGCAATCTTAAAAATACCATCGATGAGGCTCTTCAGATTTTGTTCGGTAAAAAAGGTGGGGGTACCCCCACCTAAATGCACCTGTTGAATTACCGGCCGCTCCCCTAATAACGCCCGGTACAGGGCAAGTTCTTTAAGCAGGGCTTTGATATACGGAGTCTCAACACTGTGGTTTTTGGTAATGCGCTTGGTACACCCACAAAAGGTGCACATCGACTCGCAAAAAGGCAAATGAATGTAAAGGCTTATACCTTCGGTCTTGTTGCTTTGTTTAAAACTCTGCTTCAGGGTTTCTTTCCAGGAAACAAGGCTAAACTGATCCCGGTCCCAATAGGGCACTGTGGGATAACTGGTATAGCGTGGGCCGGGCACATTGTATTTGGTAACTAAAGCCGTATCAATCATAATTAAAAACGGTAAAATACTCCCGGAACCTTCAACGATTCCGGAAGTAGAATTAGACTTGAAAAAAGGTCCATTAAATCAGGGGCTAGTTAAATGATGAGTCCGCCAACGATAATCAGTACATTCAACACGGTGCTAAAAACCAAAAGCTTAAAGATGAGCTCAGGTTTTTGTACGGTCAGTATCGAAGCGTTGTGCATACTACAGGACACTACGCTGAGCATCACAAAAAACATTTGGAGCAGATTGTGTCCATGCATTAAGGTGGTCATCACAGCTACAGAGCCCAGGCAGGTGCTTAAAATAATTCCGATAGCTGAGTAGCCGATGATGTTATGAGTAAAGTCGTTCTGAAGTTTTGAAAAAGTTGTCATACCTGAAAAATTTAATGGTTATCAAATTACAGGGTAAAAGTACCAGGAAGCTGCAGGGTATTTTATGACTTTTGTCAGGTTACGGTTTTTTCTTTAAATATGATTTTTGGAGTTCGTTGATCTCCTAAAGTCGATTTGTAAATTCAATTTTCTATATCATGTTATGTTCATTTTCTTTGCTTCTCCAAAGAAAACGAACCAAAAGAAAAGAGCCCCTCGCTTAGGAATTTTTCGCCTTAAGGGCGAAAACCACCTTGT
>PAPI01000013.1 GCA_002708845.1 Leeuwenhoekiella sp. | reverse complement strand
CTTGTATATTTGCACCCGGCAAGTCCCACACAACCAGCTCCTGTCGAATTCCCCCAGGGCGGGAACGCAGCAAGGGTAGATGGTCGTAGCGGTGTGATGTAGGTAGCTTGCCTTTTTTTATGCCTTATATTTGCGTAAATTCTTCCCTTTTTAAATACACATTATGTCACAAGTTGTCCTGATTACCGGAGCCTCTTCAGGTATTGGTAAGTCCATCGCAGAATTTCTGGCCGCCAAAAATTTTACGGTCTATGGAACGAGTAGAAACCCAAAATCTTCAATGCTTAATGGGGTAAATTTGGTAGCGCTTGATGTGACGAAAACCGAAACTATAAAAGCCGCGGTGGCTACAATCCTAGACCGGGAAGGCAGACTTGATGTACTTATTAATAACGCCGGGAAGGGTATCACAGGGCCTCTCGAGGAAATTCCCGAAGAAGAACTGAAATCGGTTTTTGATACCAATTATTTTGGCCCTATTGCAGTGATGAAAGCTGTTTTGCCCACGATGCGGAAGCAACGCAGCGGGCTCATCATTAACGTAACCTCAATAGCGGGCTATATGGGGTTACCTTACCGAAGTGCGTATTCTGCAACCAAAGGTGCCCTGAGTTTGACTACGGAAGCATTGCGGATGGAACTCAAAGAGTTTAATGTAAAGGTCACTAATGTAGCTCCGGGAGATTTTGCAACCAACATAGCTTCTGGCCGGTACCACGCTCCTTTACGAGAGGATTCTGACTATGCCACAAATTACGGAAAGTCTTTGGCTTTAATGGATGAGCACGTAGATGGGGGTGAGGACCCTATGCTTATGGCTAAAGCAGTTTTTGATATTATCAATACTAAAGACCCTCAGGTAGACTATAAAGTTGGAGCTTTCACACAACGTATTTCTACTTTCTTAAAAGGGGTGCTACCCAGTAAAACCTACGAGCGCCTGCTTCTAAAACATTATAAGCTTTAAGTTCCGCTAAAAATGTTATGAAATGTTACATTAACACTTAATTTGTATAATAACGTAACTTTACGAAAATTCAAGTTTTAATTGCTTAATTTTAACCATAAAACAATTGATAAACCAAAAATATCCACATGAAATTTTTTATTGATACCGCAAACCTTGATCAGATTAAAGAAGCCCAGGATTTGGGTGTACTTGATGGTGTAACTACCAACCCTTCATTAATGGCTAAAGAAGGTATTACCGGAAGGGAAAACATTCTTAAGCATTATGTAGAAATCTGTAATCTCGTTGATGGTGATGTTAGTGCAGAAGTTATATCAACCGACTTTGACGGTATTGTTAAAGAGGGAGAAGAACTCGCTGCTTTACATGATCAAATTGTAGTTAAAGTGCCAATGATAAAAGAAGGGGTTAAAGCCTTAAAATATTTTAGTGACAAAGGTATACGTACCAACTGTACACTAATATTTTCTGTAGGACAAGCATTGCTTGCAGCCAAAGCGGGAGCCACATATGTTTCTCCGTTCTTAGGTCGTCTTGATGACATCTCAACAGACGGTCTTCAGCTTATAGCAGACATTCGTCTGGTATATGATAATTATGCTTTTGAAACTGAAATACTCGCAGCTTCCATTCGTCACACGATGCACGTGATTGATTGTGCAAAATTAGGAGCTGATGTAATGACCGGACCGCTTTCATCTATAGACGGATTATTAAAACACCCGCTTACCGATATTGGTCTTGAGAAATTTTTAGCTGATTATAAAAAAGGGAATAGCTAATTATCATGCCTTCATTTATAAAAAAGCCCGTCTTTTTTAAGACGGGCTTTTTTATGCATTATTCTAGATGTAAAAACTCTAGTTATTAAGTGCGCTCAGCAATTCATTTTCAAAAGTGGTGCTAAAGAGATTGGTGTGTGCGTTTATAATAAATCCTTCCTCATCAACAATAAACGTTTTAAGAGTGGAACTTAACGCCAAATCTTTCACCAACCTGTTGTAGTCGCCGGTAAATAGATATTGTTGTTCTGGTGTAAACCCATAACGTTTAACGCTTCGTTTCCAACTCGAGAAATTGTCTTTGACATTAATCGCCATAAACGTAAACTCTGGAAATTTTTCGATGTAGCTGTCGGCAAGCCTTTGTGCGCGCTTAGCGTGGTTTTTATTTTCATTAGACCAGAAGAAAATAAAAGCCGGTTTTTTAATGGTGGTTTCAAAAGTGACCGTGTCTTTTTCTAATGTGAGCAATTGCTCATCAGGAATACGCTTACCGGTTTCGATCTTCTTGTTGGCTGCATATAAATCGCTGATTTCTTTCTTATCTCTTTTAGAAGGAATATGATCCATATACATCTCATAAAGTGTTTCTCCTCCCTTCTTATCATTACTGTTTGCCAGATAGTCTTTGATGGTACGGGTAAGTAGAAAGCTTTTTACGGAGTCGTTTTTAATTTCGGTCTGAATTAGACGCAATTTGTGCAGGTTATGCGTAAAGGAAAGCGGATCATAAGCTTCCTCTGTGAAATATTCCTTAAAAGCAGCCTGATTAAAATAATTGATCAAAAAACGCTGATACGGATAGAGCTCCAGAAACTCAGGTTCATTAAAGCTGATTTCTTTTCGATAGTCATAAAATGAATTGGGAAGCGATTTTATAAATTCGACGCGATCAACACCAAAATGTGACATAGGGTAGACCTCTAAGCGGGCAAAATAATCATAATCAACTATTGCCTGCCCTAATCGCTCAAAGTATGCACTCACCTCGTGTTTTTTGAGAAACTCATCCAGCCTTTCCTGACGTTCATTTCGAAAAGTCAAGACGCTTCTGCTAAAGGTAGTAGGATCCTGCTGGTAAATTTCGCGTTGAATCATCAAATCATTTTCTTCTTCATTTTTAAGAAAAAAATCAATCAGCAGATTATTTTCAGGAGCTCCAAAGCCACTATAGGTAAGTGTCTCGTCAAATTCAAAAGTATTTACGCGCAGTAACAAGCTGTCGCCCGGCTCTATATAAACAATTTGCTCTTCGTTATGACTGAAAGTATATATGCCCTTTTGGGTGTCATTAAGTTTATAGAGAAACTTATTGTTTTGGTCAAGAGATATACTGTCTAGAAAAACGTCATTTTTCTGGAGAATAACGTAGTTGGATACCGGGTTAATAACCTCACCACCTAAATAAGTGCCACTTTCGGCCTTAGGAGTGTCATCGGCGCAAGAGGTTAAAAATGCGAGAAGTATGAAGAAAAGTAGCTTTTCACTCATGTAAAATAAAATCTTGGGTTTTGGGACAAGAAAAATTGCTTGAGCGTTTAAATGTAACTGCGTGAAGCATTTTACGTTGTTAATTACTAGTTAAAACATAGAATTAAAAAGTTAATCTTTCATCTTTTACTTCAATAGCTGTACTTTTGCGGCCTCAATTAAAAAGAGGAAAGACTATGTTATCAGTATCTAATTTATCTGTTCAGTTTGGAAAGCGCGTGTTGTTTGATGAGGTGAATGTTTCCTTTACTCAAGGTAATTGCTATGGCATTATCGGTGCAAATGGAGCAGGAAAGTCAACCTTTTTAAAAATTATTTCGGGCAAAGAAGATCCTACCAGTGGACATGTGCATCTTGAACCCGGCAAGCGTATGTCTGTCCTGGAGCAGGATCACTATGCTTACGATGAGCATACGGTTTTAGAAACCGTGCTTATGGGTAATAAGCCTCTTTTTAAAATTAAGACTGAAATTGATGCGCTTTATGCCGATTATTCTGACGAAAATGCAGACCGAATAGGAGAGTTGCAGGTAGAATTTGAAGAGATGAACGGCTGGAATGCAGACAGTGATGCGGCGGCGTTACTTTCAAACCTGGGTATACCCGAAGATTTACATTACAATCTTGTTAAAGATCTTGACAGCAAGCAAAAAGTACGTGTGCTTTTGGCACAGGCGCTTTTCGGTAATCCTGATGTGCTGATTATGGATGAGCCTACAAACGACTTGGATTATGAAACCATTAATTGGCTTGAGAACTTTTTGGCTAATTACGATAATTGTGTAATTGTGGTGTCTCACGACCGTCACTTCCTAGATGCAGTATGTACGCATATATCTGATATTGATTTTGGTAAGATTTCTCATTTTAGCGGAAACTATACCTTCTGGTACGAGTCTTCTCAGTTAGCAGCGCGTCAGCGTGCACAGCAAAACAAGAAGGCCGAGGAAAAGAAGAAAGAACTTGAAGAATTCATCCGTCGTTTCAGTGCAAACGTGGCCAAGAGTAAGCAGGCTACTTCGCGTAAGAAAATGATCGAGAAGCTTAATGTAAACGAGATCAAGCCGTCAAGCAGAAGATATCCTGCTATTATTTTTGAGCGTGAGCGTGAAGCGGGAGATCAGATTCTAAATATTGATAAACTGGCTTCCTCTATTGATGGAGAGGTTCTGTTTAAAAATGTGAATCTGAATCTTGCAAAAGGGGATAAGGTTGTGGTTTATTCTAAAGATAGCCGGGCTACCACTGCTTTCTATGAAATTATAAACGGAAAGCAAAAAGCACTTGAAGGAAAATACGAGTGGGGTGTAACTACCAACCAATCCTACCTTCCGGTTGACAATCAGGAATATTTTGAAAACGATTTGACTCTTGTTGACTGGTTACGCCAATATGCCAAGACCGAAGAAGAACGCGAAGAAGTATTTTTAAGAGGATTCCTTGGGAAAATGATCTTCTCTGGTGAGGAAGCGCTTAAGACAGCTAATGTGTTATCAGGAGGGGAGAAGGTACGTTGTATGTTAAGCCGAATGATGATGCAGCGTGCTAATGTGTTGATGTTTGATGAACCCACAAACCACCTGGATCTCGAATCGATCACCGCAATCAACAACAGTCTAAAGAATTTTAAAGGAACTATTTTACTAACGACGAGCGATCACGAGTTTGCACAAACCGTAGGTAATCGCATTGTCGAGCTTACACCAAAAGGGGTGATAGATCGCTATATGAGTTTTGATGATTATATGAATGATCCTAAGATTAAGGAGCAACGTAACCAAATGTATGCTGTTGAGGCATAATAGGAATGTGTTGAGAATTTTTCAGGATGCATAATAAAATAAAAAAGGGAGCTTCGAAGCTCCCTTTTTTATCAGAATGTATCAGGTAATTTAGATTTTATTCAGCTTTGGTGCGATTTGAAAAATGTTTAATTAGGGCAAATGCACTGATCGCTGCAATAAATCCACTAATAAAAATTCGAAAAGTCGACAGATCTTCACCCTGAGTAAGTGGGTAAAGCCTCCACAGAGAATAGATCAATAATCCCAAATTTAGAATTAAATTCCACCTGGAGCGCTTGGGTTTTTCTTCTTTTTGAATGAGTGGCCGTCCTTCAGAAGTTACCGTTTTTTCTTCTTCAAGACGGCTTTGCGATGCTTCAACTTCAAGTTCGGAATCAGAATGTTTTGCTTCTGCAAATGCTTTTTCAACCAGATGTTTTGCTTTTATAAGGTTTTCTTTTTCAACAAATATTAGCGCTTCACTTTCAAAACTTCCAAATCCTCCACGCAGGGCGCTTTCCTTGTCGTTGCGTAAAATGCTTTTAATACCGGCATCTTCCAGATAGTTTTTCAGGTAGTTTGCGTTTATTTCTGATCCCGCATAAACGCGTTCGTAGTTAGAATCTTTTATCATTATTGGGCTTTATCATATTGACAACGCCAGATTGCAGTGTTGAAATTTTTACCGGAAGCAAATCCATAATACAGCACAACGGCAGCTATAGATTTAAACATAAAAAAGAAAACCATCACATCCTGGCTGAAGCTTTGCTCTTTTGTAAACAGCCCGTCGGGAACTAACGCCGTGGCCAAAATACTGGAGAGTAAAACGGTAAAAATAAGGTTTTCAAAATTCTTAAAGGGCCACATCAAAAGTTTTCGAAGCGGGTGCAAATCATTACCCCATTTGTGAATGAGGTAGTAATAACCATTACCCATAGGTGCAAAAAGCAAGGGGTCGTCTGTTTTACTCAGCACAAACAGCTTTGATGGTGCCATAATTTTAAAGCCGCTAAGACTGGTTTTATGTTCCTGCTCCAGGCGATTTATTTCTGAAAGTGCTTCCTGCGGAAAGTTTCCTTTAAAATAGCGGGAATCCAAAAAACGTAACCGGTAGTCAATACAGATTTTTTTTATGCTCTTTTCGTGGAAAATGCGATTTCTGTCGAGAAGATCAAAATTGAAATCAACCTCATCCTCATCAGAAGTCGAGGCAAGATTATTCAGAATACGCTCGTTAGGGCCTGAACTGTTTGAGATAAAATCATTGACCCAGTTGATAACATGCTCATCTGCGTTTTTGAACTCTTCACGATACAGCTTATCGTGAATATTGGTTTTCTTTAATAGCATTTTTCTTTTTTTATGCCTAAAATTAACCAATACGCACCAAAGTTACAACCTTGTAAGTGCTAAAGTATTAGCGCAATACCGCCTGCAACTGTTCTTCAAAGCGTTTTTGCAATTTGCCCATAATGTTGTCAATCTCAGCATCGGTAAGTGTCTTAAGCTCATCTTGAAGCGTAAAACTCACTGCATAACTTTTCTTATCCTGAGGTAGGTTTTTCCCTTCATAGACATCAAAAAGCGCTACTTTTTTAAGCAACTTGTTTTCGGTCTTAAAAGCTTCGTTGTAGATTTCCTCAAAACTTACCTGTTTATCGAGTAAGAGAGCAAAGTCACGACGCACTGCAGGATTTTTAGGAATAGGGGCATAGCTTATTTTATTTTGCTGGATAAGCTCTAAAACGGTGTCCCAATTAAAATCTGCGTACAAGACTTCAAGATCAATATCAAAATGGTTGCGAATGGCTTTGGCAATCAGGCCAAAATGAACAACAGGTTTTTTATCTACCGTATAGGTGAGACCTTCCGAAAATTCATTGCTTTTAACTGGTTTAACCTGCCAGTCTTTGATGCCTAAACGGTTCAGTACCACTTCAACATTTCCCTTCAAGTTGAAGAATGTGGTGTTTTGTTGCTGCTGATACCAGTTTTCCGCGTTTTGTTTTCCGCACAGAAGCAGACTTAAATGCTTGTATTCTTCGCGCTTGTCACCGTACTGATGGTAGCTTTTGCCAAACTCAAATAACTTTAGGTCAGATTGGCGACGGTTGCTATTAAAAGCAACCACTTCTAGACCCGAAAATAAAAGCGACTGACGCATTACCGAAAGATCGGTACTGAGCGGGTTGAGCATTTTAACGTTGTGCTCTTCTTTGTAGGCTTCGTTTAAAGTTGCGTATTCCGGGTTGGTCAGGGAATTATTCAGAATTTCGTTAAATCCAAGAGAGGCGAGTAAACTTCCGGTAATTTGCTGCACTTTATGATCTGCAAAACGGCTGGTTTTAGAAACGGAAGCATTAAGCTTTGTCTTAAACTTAATTTTATTGTACCCGTAAACCCGAAGGATTTCTTCGATAACGTCAACCTCACGTGTCACGTCGTTACGATAGGCGGGGATGGTCATCCCAATGCCTGACTCGGTAATGTTATTGATTTTAATATCTAAAGAAGACAAAATTGATTTAATGGTTTCTTTAGGAATTTCTTCTCCAATCAGTTTTTGAGCCCGGTCAAAATTTAAAATGACCTGATGATCTTCAATCTTTTTTGGGTAAATATCCACAACATCACTGGTAACTTCTCCACCGGCCAATTCTTTGATGAGCAACACAGCACGCATCAACGCATATTCGGTGATATTAGGATCTATACCGCGTTCAAAACGGAAAGATGCATCAGTATTTAACCCGTGTCTTTTTGCCGTTTTCCGTATGCTTACCGGATTGAAATAAGCACTTTCCAGAAATATAGAAGTCGTATTCTCAGTCACACCACTGTTTGCTCCACCAAAAACACCTGCAATACACATGGGTTTTTCGGCATCGCAAATCATCAGATCTTCTGCGTGTAATTCACGTTCTACGCCATCCAGGGTGGTGAATTTAGTTCCCGATGCTACGGTTTTGACATTGATTTGTTTTCCGGCGATTTTAGCCAGATCAAAAGCATGAAGGGGTTGCCCCAAATCATGAAGGACGTAGTTGGTAATATCAACCAGATTATTTTTAGGCGTTAGACCTATAGCCTTTAAGCGATTTTGCATCCAGGCAGGAGATTCTTTTACGGTAAGGCCGGTCATCGTAACGCCGCAATAACGCGGCGCTTTTTTTGAATCAAGCACTTCAACGCTTACCTTTTGGGTGCGGTTGTCAATTCTAAATGAACTGGTAGATGGGGTGATGAATTCCGGGTGCTTACCCAGTTGAATCAGGCCGGCACGCAAATCGCGTGCAACGCCCATATGACTCATTGCATCGGCACGGTTAGGAGTAAGACCAATTTCAAAAACCAAATCATCCTCAACCTCAAAAACTTCTGCGAGCGGAGTGCCCGGGGCAAGATCATTGTCCAGTACCATAATACCGTCATGACTTTCTCCAAGTCCCAGTTCATCTTCGGCACAAATCATCCCATTGCTGACTTCCCCGCGTATTTTACCTTTTTTGATTTTCCAGGGCTCTCCTTTATCATCAAATAATGTTGTGCCCACGGTAGCCACAGGTACCTTTTGGCCTGCATCCACGTTTGGCGCACCGCAAACAATTTGCACCGGTTCGCCATCGCCAAGATCAACCGTGGTCAGTTTTAAACGGTCTGCATTGGGGTGCTTTACGCAGGTAAGCACATGGCCTACCACAATACCTTTAAGACCCCCTTTTACACTCTGAAAGTCTTCTATGCCTTCAACTTCAAGACCCAGGTCGGTAAGGAGATTGCCGGTTTTTTCAGCTTCCCAATCAATATTTATAAACTGTTTAAGCCAGTTGTAACTTATTTGCATGCCTCTATTTTTGAAAGGGCAAATATACTATTTACGTGGCTTTTTGGCACTCAGGAATATTGAAAATACGTGCTTTTAAAAATTGGAAATTCAGATTTTTTAATCTAAATGTTTTAGCATTAACTGATGTAGTTCCAGATGTTTTTAAACTTCATCAGGGCTGCGTAGGTCTGCCGTATGGGAGCATTCTCAGGTTTTTGCAACTGCGGGTCGTCTTTTAATACGGCCGAAGCATACCCCCGGGCCGCTTTCATAATCTCATTGTCCTTAACGATATCGGCAATTTTAAGATTGAGCATTCCGCTCTGCTGGGTTCCCATCAGGTCACCCGGGCCGCGTAGTTTTAAGTCAACTTCTGCGATTTCAAAACCGTCATTGGTGCGGGTCATCGTTTGCAGCCGTGTTTTGCTGTCTTCAGAAAGTTTGTGGCCGGTCATTAAAATACAATAGCTCTGGTCTGTACCACGCCCCACACGACCCCGCAGCTGGTGTAATTGGGACAGACCAAAACGCTCAGCACTTTCAATCACCATCACCGAAGCATTGGGAACATTAACGCCTACTTCAATCACGGTGGTAGCCACCATAATCTGGGTTTCACCGTTTACAAAACGGTTCATCTCATAATCTTTGTCATCAGGCTTCATCTGACCGTGAACGATAGAAATTTGATAATCGGGCATTGGGAACTCACGGCTGATGCTTTCATAACCGTCCATCAAATCCTTATAATCAAGGGCTTCACTTTCCTGAATTAGCGGGTAAACGATGTAGATCTGACGGCCTTTTTTAATTTCATCCCTAATAAAACCGAAAACTTTCAGGCGGTTATTATCGTAGCGGTGCACGGTTTTAATGGCTTTTCTTCCGGGAGGGAGTTCGTCAATCACTGAAACATCTAAATCTCCATAAACGCTCATTGCCAAGGTGCGTGGAATAGGCGTCGCGGTCATAATTAAAATATGCGGTGGCAAATCGTTTTTATGCCATAGTTTGCTGCGCTGGGCGACGCCAAAACGGTGTTGCTCATCAATAATTGCCAGCCCCAGATTTTTGAACTGAACCTTGTCTTCAAGCAGGGCGTGGGTGCCGATAAGAATGTGAAGCGAGCCGTCTTCAAGACTTTCGTGAATGATGCGACGTTCTTTGGTTTTTGAGGAGCCGGTAAGCAAAGCGATTTTAATATCCAGTTTTTCACATAATTCGCTAAGTCCCTGATAATGCTGTATGGCCAAAATTTCGGTAGGAGCCATCAAACATGCCTGAAAGCCGTTATCGATCGCAATGAGCATCGTCAACAAAGCGACTATGGTTTTACCGCTACCTACATCTCCCTGCAAAAGCCGATTCATTTGTGCGGGTTTCCCCAGATCGTTGCGTATTTCTTTAACCACCCGCTTTTGAGCCCCGGTAAGTTCAAAAGGCAGATGCTTGTTGTAAAACGTTGTAAAGTTTTCGCCTATGTTCTCAAAGGGATAGCCCTTTATTTTTTTCTTATGCAGCTGATTTTTGACCAGTAATTGAAACTGAATAAAGAACAATTCTTCAAACTTTAACCGGAATTGTGCCCGCGCCAGATTTTCCTGTTTCTGCGGAAAGTGAATATTGAGATAGGCTTTTTTGCGGGACATCAGTTTTAAAGCTTCAATAATGTCCGGTGAGAGCGATTCGTCAAGCTCTTTGTGCACTTCCTGAAAAAGGGTTTGCATCAGCCCGTTCATCACCCGATTTGTAATGCCACGATTGCTTAGTTTTTCGGTGGAAGGATAAACCGGTTGCATCGCCGCGCGGAGTCCTTTTTCATGTTCTTCAAGCAATTCGAGATCAGGATGTGCGATCGAGTAGGTGCTGCCAAAGCGCTGTACCCGGCCAAAAGCTACGTATGGAACATTGATTTTCAGGCGTTCACGTATCCATTTCAGTCCCTTAAACCAAACCAGTTCCATAGCCCCGGTTTGATCGATGTAGGTAGCGACAAGACGTTTAGAACGGCCTTCACCTACCGTTTTTATGTGGGTGACTTTGCCTATAATTTGCACATCTGCACTGGTAGGCTGCAGTTGGTTTATAGTATAATATTGGGTTTTATCGATGTAGCGGTTGGGGAAGAGGTTGAGCAAATCCTGATAGGTGTGTATACCCAGTTCAGACCGCAGCAAATCGGCCCGGCTGGGACCTACGCCTTTCAGGTAATCTATAGGAGTTTGTAATTTGCCCGCATTCATCGCAACGAATATATAAAACGTCCCAATTTTATACGCGTATTCGCCTGCATTAAACAAGCGCTTTTAAAATCAAATCCTTAATTTGGCAGCCAATTCTAGTTTTAACTAAAAATGACGGGGAAGAAGCCTTTCGCAACTGCGAAAAAAAGAAAACCTGTCTAATCAAATCCAATCTTCTGGATTTATAAATTGATGTATTGATGAAATGGTTTTTTTCGCTGTTCGCCACGCTTTTGATAAGCACCGGGTTTGCCCAACAGACAGAGACAGTAGATTTTGAACGTATCTATGCGCTGCTCGACTTTAATTTTGCCGAAGGCACGGTAACGGGTGATATGGAAATCAAATTTACCATGCTTGATGATGCCGATTTTGTGTATCTCGATGCTAAAAACATTCTGCGCTATGAGTCCAAGCTAAATGATAAACTTGTAAGTACGCATACTGATGATGGCCGCATAATTTTCACTCAAAGTTTTGCTAAAGGACAAACTTATCACCTCAATTTAAAGTACACAGCCAAACCGGATCGCGCGTTATATTTTGTAAATAATGGCGGTTTTCAGCAAATCTGGACGCAGGGTCAGGGTAAGTATACCTCAAACTGGCTGCCCAGTATTGATGATATGAATGATAAAATTGAGTTTGACCTGAGCATCGTGGCCTATCCCGGTCAGGAAGTCGTGTCAAACGGAGTTTTAAAGGAAAAAGAAGAAAGTGGCGAGAAGTTTATCTGGCATTATGAGATGTCTGAGCCTATGTCGAGTTATTTGGTTGCCGTGGTACTGGGCGATTACCGCAAGCAAAAGCGCGCTTCTGATAGTGGCATTCCCATTGAGTTGTATTATTACCCCGAAGATTCGATGAAGGTGATGACTACCTACCGCTACACCGATGATATTTTTGATTATTTCGAAGAAGAAATAGGTGTTCCCTATCCCTGGCCCAATTACAAGCAAATTCCGGTAAAGGATTTTCTGTATGCAGGTATGGAAAACACCACCGCTACCATTTTTAGTGATCAGTATGTGGTAGACCGTACGGGATTTACAGATCGTAATTATGTAAGTGTAAATGCTCACGAACTCGCCCATCAGTGGTTCGGAGATTATGTAACTGAAACTTCCGGAACGCACCACTGGCTGCAGGAGGGTTTTGCAACTTATTATGCCTTACTCGCAGAGCGAAAATTTTTAGGTGACGATGAATTTTACTGGAAGCTTTATGAGTCTGCAGAGCAGCTTAAAGAGTTAAGTGATCAGGGTAAAGGCGAAAAATTGCTGAATCCTAAAGCGAGTTCGCTTACGTTCTATCAAAAAGGAGCCTGGGCGCTTTTCGCTTTGCGTAATAAGATAGGAGATGAAGCTTTTAAAACTGCGGTAAAAAATTATCTGAACAAGCATAAGTTTGGAAACGTAGAGACTGAAGATTTTCTTATTGAAGCCCGTGCAGCCAGTGGTGAAGATTTAGTTGATTTTACCGAAACCTGGCTTGAAGGGACCGAGTTTCCTTATGCGGAAGCGCAGGAACTTTTAAAATATTCTCCGGTTATTCAGCGGTATAAACGTACTGTAGCCTTGCGTCCGCAATCTTTTGGTCAAAAGCAAAACAAATTGTTTGATCTTTTGGCTCTGCCTGACAAATACAGTGGTCGTGAAGCAATTTACCAGTTGGCTAAATTACCGGCATCTTCTGCAGCGCGTATCTACGAGCGGGCTTTTTACACTAATAACGCCTGGGTGCGACAGGCCATTGCCGAGACCATTATCGAGGTGCCGGCATTTATGAAGACCAATTACGAGCGTTTGCTTAATGATGACTCATATCTTACCCGGGAATATGCTTTTTTCAATTTATGGCGATCTTTTCCTTCAGAGCGTCATAAATATCTGGACAAAATGAAAGGCGTACAGGGATTTGAAGATCATAATGTCGAAATCTTATGGCTGGCTCTTGCTATTTCTACTTTAGATTATGAGGAGGCATACATACGCGATCACTTCTTTAGACTTACACGATTTACGGGCAATCGCTATGCGTTTGAGACGCGTTTGAATGCGTTTGAAAAATTATATCAATTGCAGCTTTTTGAGCCCAAAAGTTTAGCCAATTTGGTAGAAGCCTGTTTTCACCATAACTGGCGTTTTTCACAAGCTTGCAAAGCGATATTGGAGCAGGTGGTTAAAAACCCGGATTATCGTAAAGAGCTAGAAAAATTGAAGTTTGACAATCCGAAAGAGCAGGCTTTAGTAAATGAAAAATTACTTTAAATGCGTGCTTTAGTTATTTCTGGAGGAGGAAGTAAAGGCGCATACGCGGGAGGTGTGGCCCAGCATCTCATTGAAGGGCAGGGACATAAATACGATTTGTTTTTAGGAACTTCAACCGGTAGTTTGCTCATTTCGCAGCTTGCCAACAACAACATCAAACGGGCTTACGAGGTGTATACCCAGGTTAACCAAAACACCATTTTTAACGTCAATCCTTTTAACATCAAGAAAAAGGGTAATCGCGAGTATGTGTCAATCAACTACTGGAATACCGTTTGGCAATTTATTAAGCGCAAGCGTACGTTTGGGGAAAGCAAAAACCTCCTTAAAAACATTCGGAAAAACTTATCAAAGGCGGAGTTTGAAACCATCAAACGTCAAACAGCAGATGTAGTCGTTACCGTCTCAAACCTCACTAAAAATACGGTTGAATACAAGTCAATTAAAAACTGGGATTACGACGATTTTTGTGAATGGATCTGGATTAGTTGTAATTACGTTCCCTTTATGAGTCTCGTCAAAAAGAACGGTTTTGAGTATGCAGATGGCGGTTTTGGTTGTATTGTACCTATTCGCGAGGCGATACGACGCGGAGCCACCGAAGTTGATGCGATTATTCTGGAGTCTGAGAATATGGAGTACAACAAGGTTTTGGGGAAAAATCCATTTTCGTTGATGGTAAATCTTTTTGGCTTTTTAATGGATCAGGTCGAATACCATGATGTGATTGTGGGAAAGTTGGCTGCAATAAATAAAGATGTCCCCTTAAACCTCTATTACACACCATCAAAGCTTACCGAAAACAGCCTGATTTTTAATAAAAAACTGATGAGCAGCTGGTGGCAACAGGGCTGGGATTACGCTGCCGCGAAAGCAAAACAGGCCCAGGAAAATAAGCTGCGCGAGATTTCGGAGACTGAATAAAACCTAAATAATCCAATTAAGGTTTCACTTCTGGGATAAATTATTTGTTGATACTAAATGTTTTCAAGAAGGATCGTTGAGACAGCGTACGACTTCATCAAGACCCGCTTCATCTTCAGACAGTACCACGAGTGTATCGCCTTTTTGGATAACCGTAGTACCTTTTGGCGTTAGAAATTTATCGTTGCGTTTAATCATGGCAATGATGGCATTTTCAGGAAAGCCTAATTGTACAATTTTTTTATCCACGGCATTGCAACCCGGGGTGATTTCAATTTCTTTCAGGGCCGTCTTGGGTATTTCAGAAATCATACCTGCCATATTTTTTTTAGGAGTAGCATCTTCAGGGAGGCCAACATTTAGCCATTTTGCCACCAAAGAAAGGGTTGTGCCCTGTATCAAGACGGAAGTTAGCGAGATAAAGAAGACAATATTGAAAATTATATGTGCTTTATCAATACCCGCAAGCAGGGGATAGGTAGCAAATACTATAGGCACTGCCCCGCGCAGTCCAACCCAGGATATGTAAAAGCGCCGTCTCAATTTCATTTTAAAAAATGCCAAACTGATAAAAACACCTACAGGTCTTGCAACAAAAATTAGAAATAAAGAGATGAGCAAACCTATTCCGATAAATGGAACCACCTCACTCGGAAAAACCAAAAGGCCAAGAGTTAGGAACAAAATGATTTGCATCAACCACGCCAGTCCATCAAACATTTTTAGGATGGTTTGTTTGTGAATCAGGTTTTGATTACCAAGATAAACGGCGCAAATATAGATGGCTAAAAAACCGTTGCCACCTATAAATTCGGTAGCTGAAAATGTAATAAACATCAAGGCAATTACCAGTACGGGATAAAGCCCTTCAAAACCCAATTCTATTTTATTGATGGTGAGCTTGCTCAGTTTCCCGAAGATAAAGCCTGCAATACCACCCACAATCATTTGCGTCAAAAGCATTGGGATTATTGAAAAAAGACCCTGATCCTGATTGATCACCAACGAAAGAAATGCGATGGTAAGTACATAAGCCATAGGGTCATTACTACCACTCTCAAGCTCGAGTGTAGGGCGTAGATTGGTTTTTAAAGCCAGACTTTTAGAGCGTAAAATTGAAAAAACCGCAGCTGCATCGGTTGATGAGACGATAGAGCCCAGAAGCAAGCTTTCATAGATGGTGAAATCTGTTATATAATAGACAAAAACACCCAAGGAAACTGCTGTAAAAAGTACACCAAATGTAGAAAGAGCAAGCCCCTCCCTTAAAATGGGTTTTACAGTTGTCCAGTTGGTATCAAGTCCTCCTGAAAAGAGAATGAAATTAAGAGAAACGATACCTATAAACTGAGCGATTTGAGGATTGTCAAATCGAATGCCACCAATACCATCTGAGCCGGCGAGCATACCAACCGCTAAGAACAAGAGCAATGTAGGAACACCAAATTTATATGATGTTTTGCCCACTAAAATGCTTATCAAAAGCAAAATAGAGCCTACAAGTACAATATTTTCTATTGTTAGGTTCAAATTAGGAGCGCGTTATGTGTTTTAATTAAATCTAGAGTATACGCTTTCCCTGAGCACTAAAGGATAGACCTTGAGTACCGCGGGTTGAAATCATAATCCCTTCAAAAAGCGGATCAGTGACTTCAGGATCATCCAGCCAGTCAAATATAAAGTTACCGCCTGTTCCTCCCGTTTTATCGCCTTCTTCAATAATGATTTCTACAGTCTCAAGTGGTTTGAGTTGAATAGGGAAGTCAAAATACGTGCGTATGGGATTGCCTGCAGTATCGTAGTAGACTCCTTTTGTTAAGATCACCGTATCGCTCTCGCTGGTGTTGCGTAAGCTTACCGTGACTGTTAGGTCATGAGTATTATGCTCTGAAGTGCTATAAATCTCAGAGTAAATACCCAGATAGGTTTTTGCGGGGGCTAAGGAGTCTGCAGCAGTTATTTCAATGCGTCTGTTTTCCCAATTTATAGGATCAAGAGATTTGGATGCCGGTTTGGTGTTGTCACAGGCTATAACTAGTAACAACATAGGTATGTAAAGAGCTGAGAATCGCATAGGCTTCAGTATTAATTAAAAAGTTCCTGAACTTCTGTTTTTAGGTATTCAAGAGCCACGCGTGTAGGATTTTCATGCCCGTCTGAATTCTGAATAAGATGCTCTCGCAATTGCTGAGCATTTGTGATTTCATTTTTAGCTGAAGCTTTACGCAACTGCTGGATCAACGTATTTTTTGCCGATTTGATAGCTCCCCAGCATTCTGAACTCGTATAAATTTGCTGCGAAAGATTGTGTTCAAACTCCTGCTCAATGGTTGCCACAAGGAGATCAACGTACGCTTTTTTATCTTCGGTAACAGGCTTTACGCGTATTAATAGATTTACAGGATTTACCCGTTCTAAAAAAAGAGTTAATCGCTCGTAAGCCTGCAAACGCACGGGCAACACATCTTTTTGACTGTCTTTATGCAAAAGAAACCTTCGGCGCCCTTCTTCATTTTTCATAAAGCTGTCAAAAAAATAATAGGCGATAACCCCAACAACCAATGCAGGGGCCACAGCAATTAAAATGTTTAAAATATCATCCATAAATTAATAACGTACTTCTTCAGGTTTTGCATCACTTGCTTTTGCAGTTTTTACAGTATCGGGATTGTAATTTCCGCCCAGATACTCACAATCTATCAAATCCTGCATCTTAGTAAAAGGTACTTCTACCTTGTGATACGTAAAACAGGCTGCAAGCGTCTGTGTCAGGTTTTTATCACCAAGTGTCAAATCTACGTCTTCTGTTGTTAACTGGCACGGATGTTCATAGCCGCAGGCGTGCGTAATTTCAAGTAATTCTTTTCTGAAATTTTTAAAATAAAAATTGGTTCGCACTGCTTTATCTTCAACATCAATACCTGACTGTAACCACTTATTTTGAGTAGCCACACCGCTGGGGCAGGTGTTGTTGTGACAGGCTTTGGCCTGTATACAACCTATAGAAAGCATGGCTTCCCGCGCTACATTAATAATGTCTGCTCCCATAGCAAAGGCCATCGCACCATTGGCAGGAAGCCCCAATTTACCGCTCCCAATGAAAACAATACGTTCGGTAAGGCCATGCTTTTTAAATATTTTATAGAGATCGCTAAAGGCATATACCCAGGGCAGAGAAACATGGTCTGCAAAACTGGGAGGTGCAGCTCCGGTACCACCTTCGCCACCATCTACCTGTATAAAGTCGGGACCTTTATTAGTTTTTACCATCAACTGCGCCAGTTTTTCCCAGTCGTTTAGTTTACCTATAGCAGCTTTAATGCCCACGGGTAAGCCGGTTTTATCAGCAATTTCTTCAATGAGTTTTAAAAGGCCTTCTACATCATCAAATGCAGTATGCGTAGCTGGCGAAATCACATCTTTCCCCATAGGAACATGACGTATTTCAGAAATTTCCTTAGTGATTTTTGACGCGGGTAGAACGCCCCCTTTTCCGGGCTTGGCACCTTGAGAGAGTTTTATTTCAATAGCTTTTACCTGCGGATTTTCTTCAACCAGTTTAAGCAGGCGATCCATCGAAAAATTACCGTGTTCATCGCGTACTCCAAAATACCCGGTACCTATCTGAAAGATCACATCTGCCCCTTGTTTGTGGTAAGGAGATAAACCGCCTTCCCCGGTATTGTGATACGAGTTTGAAAGTTTACATCCTTTATTAAGCGACTCAATGGCTCGTGCAGAGAGCGAACCAAAACTCATTGCAGATACGTTAATAATGGAGGCCGGTCTATACGGCTTACGGCGCTTGTTATAGTGTCCCATCACCTTAGCACAGGGTAGGAAATACGGATTTTTTGCATTGGGATGATCGGGTTTGAGTTTAAAACCCATCATTGCGTTGTTGATAAATATGTAATTGGCTTTATAGATATCCTGATCGGTACCAAAACCTTCATAATTGTTTTGATTTTTAGCCGAAGCATAAATCCAGCCACGTTCTATTCGGTTAAACGGAAGCTCTTCGCGGTTATTGGCTACGATGTATTGTCTCAGTTCGGGCCCGATGCTTTCTAACATATAGCGGATGTGACCAACTACGGGGAAGTTGTGCGTAATGATGTGTTTTTTATTGAAAAATACATCCCGGATGGCGATGATTGCGAGTACAGCTAATACCCACACCCACCAGGGTATTGTTCCTAAGAAGCTTAAAATATCAGTCATAAAGGGGTACTAAAAATTACTGCGCATTTAAATAATCGAGGGTAAGCTGACTCATCGTTTTTACCCCTAACAGAAGTCCGTCATCATCAATCATAAAGTCAGGTGTATGATGTGGGTACGGAGTCGTATTTCCGGGAGTCATTCCGCCTAAAAAGAAATAAAAGCCCGGCACTTCTTCCTGAAAAAAGCTAAAATCTTCCCCACCAGTTGTGGCTTTCACCAGATTGACGTGGTCTGCACCTGCTACCTTTTGCAGTGTAGGCAGCATTTGTGCCGTAAGTTCCTCGTCATTGTAGGTGATCGCTGTGTTATTCTGAACCTCGATTGTAGCCCTCCCGCCATAGGCTTTAGCCAGACCTTCAGTCATTTCGGTCATACGACGAATGATTAATTCTTTCATTTTAGGATCAAGGGTACGCACCGTTCCTATTAATTCTGCTTCTTCCGGGATGATATTAAAACGTACTCCGGAAGTGATTTTCCCTACAGTTATTACAGCGGGTTCCACCAAAAGATTCGACTCTCGGCTTATGATGGATTGAAACCCATCAATTATTTTTGCCGAAATGTAAATCGGGTCCACACCACCCCAGGGCTGCGAACCATGGGTTTGCTTGCCTTTTACTTTTACCACAAAACGTTCTACGGCAGCCATTGTTCCACCGGGTTTGTAATTGATTTGTCCCACGGGAGTAGCACTGTTGATGTGCAGACCAAAAATCGCATCTACATCCGGATTTTTAAGTACTCCTTCTTTAATCATCAACGCCGCTCCACCTTCTTCACCCGGTGGAGGCCCTTCTTCAGCAGGCTGAAAAACAAACTTTACCGTACCGTGAATTTTGTCCTTGTGTTTTGCCAGTATTTCCGCAGTACCCATCAATATCGCTACGTGCGTATCGTGACCACAGGCGTGCATCACTCCGGTTTCACTGCCTAAAAAAGTAGCGGTGTTTTGGCTTTTAAAGGGCAAATCATTGCGCTCAGTCACCGGTAAGGCATCTATGTCTGCGCGCAGGGCAACCACTTTACCGGGATGATCGCCTTTAAGGATTCCCACCACTCCGGTTTTAGCTACTTCGGTCTGCACTTCTATGCCTAAGGATTTTAGATGAGCTGCAATTTTGGCTGCGGTTTCAAACTCCCGGTTGCTGAGTTCGGGATTTTGGTGTATCTCGTGGCGCCATTCTATGACCTGGTCTTCAATTGCTTCGGCATCTGCCATAAGCTCCGGGTCAGGAGTTTGAGCAAAAGCAGTTGTGCCAATGCCAAGCAATAACAGGAGTTGTAGTTTATTCATTTTGCTAGTGTTTAATAAAGGGATATTAAAAAGAAATTAATGCGTAACCTAAATTTTGATAATGAATCAGAGCCGTCATTGCCGATAGTGCTATCTGCGTATGTTCCCAGCGTTTTTCTTTTGGGATGTCTCGTTTACCGGCTGTTTGCCCACAAAGAATCATAGGAACATCCAGTTTATGGAAGGCTTCCAAAAGGGGAAGATTGGGATTGTCAACACCAAATTTTTCCCTGTAAAACTCATTTTTTAGCAAATCAAAAGCCGCACTACCGTGAACGACCAAAACCGGTTTTAGATTCTCAACGGGGACTCCGGCAGCAGCGTGCATATTTATAAAACGGGCTACCGTATTGAAATACAGATTTACTTCAGCGGGGTCTTCAGGAGCCTGAGCAATATCAAAAACCACCCTGTAGATTTTTTCAGGATCGGCAGGTAAATCCGCTTCTGGTACGGTAAAGGTTTCTCCAAATCCTTCAATCAAAGGACCTGATATAAGCTCTTGAGCCTGTGTGGTTTTCGCGAATGCGAAAAAAAGAAAAATTAACGTAAAACTGGTTTTCAAGATCATAGTACCTTTTGATGATTTAAAGATATTTAAAATGTAACGAATGTGTGACTGAAAAGCGTGATTTCTGGCGGAAAGAAGTCCGCTTAATTAAAAAAAAGCTGATTTAAAATTAACGGAGTTTTAGGTGTGCTGACAAATGGATAAACTGAATAATTTTTAATAACTAAATACGGAAGCATTCTAGTAAAATGAGAAGTTTCCTTATTTTTCCGCTCTTGTGTTTAGAAGGAGAAAAATTTATAAAAAGAGATTGTTTTGGAAGCACTTTTAGAAGGATTGAATGAAGCGCAGCGTGAGCCGGTTTTAAAGAAGGACGGCGCGATGATGGTGATTGCCGGTGCAGGATCGGGTAAAACGCGGGTGCTTACCATGCGTATCGCTTACCTCATGCAACAGGGAGTTGATGCCTTTAATATTTTATCACTCACCTTTACCAATAAGGCCGCGCGGGAGATGAAAAACCGTATCGGTACCATTGTGGGTAACAGCGAGGCTAAAAACCTGTGGATGGGAACCTTTCACTCGGTTTTTGCCAAGATTTTACGCATTGAAGGGCATCACCTGGGGTTTCCGCCCAATTTTACCATTTACGATACGCAGGATTCACAACGGCTCATTTCGGCCATTATTAAAGAAATGGGGCTTGATAAGGATATTTATAAATACAAGCAAGTACACAGCCGCATTTCGTCTTTTAAAAACAGCCTGATCACGGTCAAAGCCTATTTTCAAAATCCGGAATTGCAGGAAGCTGATGCGATGTCTAAAAAACCGCGTATGGGGGAGATCTACAAAGAATATGTAGATCGCTGCTTTAAGGCTGGTGCAATGGATTTTGACGATTTACTGCTGCGCACTAACGAATTGCTGGCTCGGTTTCCCGAAGTTTTGGCTAAATACCAAAAGCGCTTTCAGTACATTCTTGTTGATGAGTACCAGGATACCAACCACTCGCAATACCTGATCGTAAAAGCACTTGCAGATCGCTATCAAAATATTTGTGTGGTAGGGGATGACTCTCAGAGTATCTATGCTTTTCGCGGGGCGAATATCAACAACATTCTCAATTTTCAGAAGGATTATGACGATGTAAAAGTCTACCGTCTGGAGCAAAATTACCGTTCGACAAAAAATATTGTAGAAGCAGCAAACTCGGTTATTGAGCACAATAAGACCAAGCTCGATAAAGTGGTATGGACCGCTAATGATGAAGGACCAAAAATCATTGTCCACCGTTCGCTAACCGATGGGGAAGAAGGCCGCTATGTAGCCAGCAGCATTTTTGAAAATAAAATGAACCATCAGCTGAAGCACAGCGATTTTGCCATTTTGTACCGTACCAATGCACAGTCCCGTGCGATGGAAGATGCCTTGCGTAAGCGTGAAATTCCGTATCGTATTTTTGGCGGACTTTCCTTTTACCAACGTAAGGAAATCAAAGACGTTCTGGCTTATTTGAGGTTACTCATTAACCCAAATGATGAGGAAGCCATTAAACGGGTTGTGAATTATCCTGCCCGCGGTATTGGAGCTACCACTATAGACCGGTTGATCATTGCTGCCAAGCAATACGACAAATCTATTTTTGAGGTGATGGAAAATATTCAACATCTGGATATTAAAATCAACTCTAGCACGAAGAATAAGCTGTACAATTTTGTAAATATGATTCGCAGTTTTCAGATCACTGCGGAAAATGCCGATGCGTTTGTAGTGGCCGAAGAAGTAGCCCGTAAAACTGGATTACTTCAGGAGTTGAAAAAAGACGGCACGCCGGAAGGAATCGCACGTATTGAGAATATTGAAGAACTACTTAACGGGATGCGCGATTTTGTTGAAGGACAAAAGGAAATCGCTGATGCCACCGGAAGCCTTGCTGAATTTCTGGAAGATGTAGCCCTCGCTACTGATATGGATAAAGACATCGATGATGTTGATCGCGTATCGCTGATGACGATTCACCTGGCAAAAGGTCTGGAGTTTCCGTACGTGTATATCGTAGGGCTTGAAGAAGATTTATTCCCTAGCGGAATGAGTATGAACACCCGTAGCGAACTTGAGGAAGAGCGCCGATTGTTTTATGTGGCACTCACGCGCGCGGAAAAACAAGCTTATCTAACTTACACCGAATCGCGCTACCGCTGGGGTAAACTCATCGATGCAGAGCCCAGCCGTTTTATTGAAGAAATCGATGAGCAATTTCTGGATATTCAGACACCGCTAGACACCTATCGCTATAAACCGATGATTGACAGCGATATCTTTGGCGAACCCGATAAAAGTAAACTACGTCTCAAAAAACCGGTTAGTGGTAAACCACCAACAGTGGGTAAACCTACCGAAGAGCAATTGCAAAAACTGCGTAAGCTAAGACCACAGTCGTCGCCAAGTATTCAAACTGATGATCTAAACGATAATCTGAAAATAGGAATGCGTGTGGAGCACAGTCGTTTTGGTCAGGGGGAAGTTTTGAGTATTGAAGGAATAGGGCAGGATCAAAAGGCAGAAATCCGTTTCCAAACCGGCGGAATTAAAAAGCTATTATTACGCTTCGCGAAATTGAAGATTCTGGATTAACTGAAAGCTTTTATAGAAGTCATCAGCGCAACCGGGTCAATCTCTGTATTGACGGAATCGTCTTCCTGCGCCAAAGCGAGATTTTGTTTTTCATATTCCATAAGTGACCAGGTTTTGTTATGGTATTCCAGGGCAGTAAGATTTTCAATCCAGTCGCCGCTGTTGAGGTACAGACACGAACCTTTTTCAGTTGAAACCGTTCGCATTTGCGGTTGATGAATGTGACCACAGATGACGTAGTCAAATTGGTTTTCGATGGCGAGTTCGGCTGCGGTTTCTTCAAAATCAGACACAAAACTCACCGCTTTTTTAACGCTGTTCTTGATTTTTTTGGAAAGGGAATATTTTGGTCTACCTAATCGGGTAAGGCAGAAATTAATAAAACTGTTGAGTACGATAAGAAAATCATAGCCCCAGCCACCCAATTTTGCGATCCACTTCGTGTGTTGGATTGAGGCGTCAAAAACATCTCCGTGAAAAATCCACGCCTTTTTTCCGTCCAGATTTAAAACCAGTTTGTCGAGTACGGAGATATTTCCTAATTCTACAGGACTGAATTTACGCAGCTTCTCATCGTGATTACCGGTAATGTAATAGACTTTGGTACCTTTCGCAGCAAGCGAAATGATTTTTTTGATCACCTGCAAATGCGATTTTGGGAAGTAGCGTTTTCTAAATTGCCAGATATCAATGATATCTCCATTTAATACCAGTGTTTTAGGCTTGATGCTTTGCAGATAATTTACCAGGTTTTTGGCTTGAGAGCCGTAAGTTCCCAGGTGAACATCAGAGAGGATTACGAGATCAACTTTACGTTTCAAAGAATACTATTTTTAACAAATAACTGCATTTGGTGTTACCTGAGTATTAGCCTAGCATTAAATAATTTTAGTGATTTCTGATTTTTAGGTTCAAATAGGCGATTAATAACAAGGCTTTTAACTTAAAACATTTTAATTTCGCCGCTCAAATACACGTTATGGCAGGTAATACTTTTGGAAAATTATTTACGCTTACCACTTTTGGAGAGTCGCATGGTGAAGCAATAGGCGGCATCATCGATGGCTGCCCGGCCGGAGTTGAGATCGACCTGGATTTGGTTTACAGGGATATGAAACGCCGCAAGCCGGGACAATCTAAAATTGTAACCCAGCGCAAAGAGCCGGATAATGTGAACTTTTTTTCCGGGATTTTTGAAGGTAAAACCACGGGAACACCCATCGGTTTTAATATTGTAAATACAAACCAAAAATCCCACGACTACAGCCATATAAAAGATACTTATCGTCCTTCGCACGCCGACTACACCTATGATCAAAAATATGGTGTGCGCGATTATCGCGGAGGAGGCAGATCTTCAGCACGTGAAACGGCAAGCCGTGTAGCTGCCGGAGCGATTGCGAAACAAGTTTTAAAGGATATTAAAATCAATGCTTTTGTAGATTCGGTTGGGGAGATTCACATGACCACGCCATATCAAGAACTTGATTTTGATAAAATTGAATCGAACATCGTGCGCTGCCCGGATGATGCCTTTGCAGAAAAGATGATCGATAAGATTAAGGAGATTCGTAAAGCCGGAGATACCATTGGTGGCACGGTGATGTGTGTGATTCAAAATGTGCCTGTTGGTCTTGGCGAACCTGTGTTTGATAAACTACACGCAGAGTTGGGTAAAGCCATGCTGTCTATAAATGCGGTAAAAGGTTTTGAGTATGGAAGCGGCTTTCACGGGGCTTCTATGCTGGGTAGCGAGCACAATGATTTGTTCAATAA
Organism: Leeuwenhoekiella sp.; assembly: GCA_002708845.1. Lineage (GTDB taxonomy): Bacteria > Bacteroidota > Bacteroidia > Flavobacteriales > Flavobacteriaceae > Leeuwenhoekiella. Next base: position 47,625 of record PAPI01000013.1, on the reverse strand, counting down.
AGACGGAAGCACGAAAACCAATCTGAGTGGCGGTATTCAGGGTGGAATAAGCAACGGAATGGATATCTATTTCAGAGTTGCATTTAAGCCGGTTGCGACTATTATGCAAAATCAGCCTACTATAGATAAAGAAGGAAACGAGACCGAAATGCAAGGCAAAGGTCGTCACGATCCCTGTGTAGTACCGCGCGCCGTGCCTATTGTTGAAGCAATGGCTGCTTTGGTTTTGGCAGATTATATGTTAATCAACAAGGCTGCTAAAATCTGATTAAAACGGAGATGATAAAATTTTAAAACCTGAATACTCTGGTATTCAGGTTTTTTTATGCCCTGTAGAAACTGTAATGCAGTAGCATTCCTTTAAAATAACTCGTTTTTGTTTATCTTTCGCCGAAAGGCTAATTCAATAGATTATTTTATGAAAAAACTCGCACTGCACTGGAAGATTATTATAGGTCTGGTTCTGGGTATTATTTGGGCTTTAATTTCAAGTCAGCTGGGTTGGAGCCAGTTTACCATTGACTGGATTGCACCTTTTGGTAAAATATTTATCAATCTTCTTAAGTTAATTGCAGTTCCGCTGGTTTTGTTTTCGATAATTAGTGGTGTTGCCAACCTTGGAGATCCTGCGAGTTTGGGAAGAATGGGAGGGAAGACGCTTTTGGCATATTTGATTACCACGGTTTTGGCGGTAGGAATGGGGCTTTTTCTGGTGAATCTTATAGGACCGGGAAAACTGGTAGATGAGCAAAGTAGAATCGATAATCGTATAGGTTACGAGATTTGGGCGGCAAATGAAGGATATGTGATTAAAGATGGAATTAATTATTTGCAGGATCCAGAGTTTATGGACCGGGCTAAAGAAATCTCAGACCTTTCACGCAGTGAGTTGCAAGATGCCTCAGTAAATGATAAGATGGCCACGGCAGATGCTACCAAAGATGCCGGCCCGCTTCAACCGTTAGTTGACATTGTTCCTGATAACTTTTTTAATTCCCTTGCCGATAATAGCTTGATGCTTCAGGTGATTTTCTTCGGATTGTTTTTTGGAGTAAGTATGCTGTTTATTGATCCTAAGAAATCTGCTCCGGTTACTCGTGCAGTTGATGGTATTATGGAGGTGTTTCTAAAAATGGTAGACCTCACTATGCAGGCTGCACCGTTTTTTGTTTTCGCCTTATTAGCAGGCGTTGTTAGTCAAATGGCGGGTAATGATATAGGAAAAGTAGTTGAGATATTTAAAGGACTGAGTTGGTATTCACTTACGGTCGTGCTTGGTTTGGCTTTGATGATATTTGGAATTTATCCGTTAATATTTAAAATATTTGTGCGCAAGGTGTCCTACTTCGGTTTTTTCAGAGCGATGGGGCCGGCACAAACTCTGGCTTTTTCTACCTCTAGTAGTGCGGCAACGCTTCCGGTTACGATGGAATGTGTAGAAGATAATCTGGGAGTTGATAAAAAGGTGACCAGTTTTGTACTTCCAATAGGTGCAACTGTAAATATGGATGGAACCTGTCTGTATCAAGCGGTAGCCGTAGTATTTTTGGCCCAATTACATATGATAGACCTAACCATTGGACAGCAATTGACGATTGTTTTGACGGCTACTTTAGCCTCAATAGGTTCTGCGGCGGTACCCAGTGCAGGTCTGGTAATGTTGATCATCGTGTTGGAATCGGTAGGATTGAATCCGGCCTGGATTGGTATTATTTTCCCGGTAGACCGAATTCTGGATATGTGCCGTACCGTTGTTAATGTAACAGGGGATGCAACTGTGTCTTCAGTTATTGCAAAAGGGGAAGGATTATTCAACTACAATCCCAACAAAGAACCCGATGCAGCTTTTGATATTGACGAAGAAAAATAGGTCTAAAATTAAAGGATTTCGTATTAAATAATTTTATAAATTGGTCATGCCCAACTACCTAATACGTTGGCCCTACACAACTTAAAGACTTGACTTACCATTTATTCATTTAAATAGGTAGGTATGAAAGTTTTTTATCTCGTTTTAGCTTTATTAAGTTTATCCCTTCAGGCTCAGATAGGTATTGGTACGACCACACCAAGTGCGGCTTCTATGCTTGAAATCAGCAGTGAATCATCAGACGGCAGTTTCAGAGGTTTTATGCCGCCACGATTAACAGTCGCCCAACGTGATTTAATACCTGTTAATGCAAATGATGTCGGTTTGATAATTTTTATAAATGATCCAACGGCCTCTATCTATGGGCTGCAGGTTTTTAATGGCAATTTTTGGGAGAATATTTATCTGCTCCAAAATTCTGTAAGGCCAACAGCTGTTGAATTTACACTCACCGAAAAATCACAAAGCGAAGGAAATGCTTTGATTGATCTTGAATTTAATATTACAAATCCCTCGTCCACAAATGGCTTAAATATTACTGTGGCCGCCTCTTCATTTGAAGACTTAAATGAGAACACTTCCCAAGTTGTTACAATTCCTGCTGGAGTTAGTGTTTATAATGCACCGGCACTTTTTTCGCTGCTAGATGATACTATTACAGAAGGTAATGAACAAATACAATTTACAATTACAAATATTAGCGGAGGGTCGGGTGCACCAACAATCGGAGTAAATTCCGTCTTTGACTTAACAGTAATTGACAATGACACCAGACTTTGGATTAACGAAATTCATTATGACAATGTAGGAGGAGATACCAATGAGCGAATTGAAATCGCCGGTTCTGCGGGAATTGATTTGACGGGGTACCGAATTTATCATTATAATGGCACTGGCGGGACTCTGCTTTCTTTTAAGTCAATTTCTGGGGTAATTGTTGAGGTTGCCGCAGGTCTTGGGGTTAAGAATATTCCATTTACAAGTCTTCAAAATGATAATGAGGGCATTGCTTTGGTAGATCCTACAGGTGTTGTTTTACAATTTTTGAGCTATGAGGGATTGGTTGTGGCTACTGAAGGGCCAGCTGCAGGTATGACCTCTACTTTGCTGCCACTTTCGGAAGACCCTGCAGTTGAAGTTGGTATGTCTATGCAACTTACGGGAACGGGAAATACGTATAGCCACTTTAGCTGGGTTATTAAACCAGATACCATAGATGCCATCAATTCAGGACAAGCGTTTAACTAATTCCCTGAGGTCCTTACAATCATAGGTAGGCACTTCTGCCAGAGGATATTTAAATTTTCTTTCTCTAGATATGAATGCAGTCTGAAGCCCTGCACGTTGGGCACCGGTGATATCCCAGCCGTGTGCAGCAACCAGTAAGGCTTCTTGGGGTTTTACCTTTAATTGATCTAGAACGAAGAGATACGGCTTTGGATTGGGTTTGAATGCTTTCGTCTCATCAACGCTAAAAATACGCTCTAAATATTGGTCAAGTTCAGCGAAAGCGAGTTGTTCTCTGGCAACTGTAGGATTACCATTAGTAAGAGCCGTTAAATGATAGCCCTGTTCCTGAAGTCTACGGAGAGCTTCAGAAGTATCCGGGTGTGGTGGTAATTTTTTTATCAGCCCTAAAATGGCCTCTGTTTCTTCTTCTGGAACTACTTTTTTAAATTTTAAAGCGGTCATCTCAAAGGTCGCTTTGGCAATCTTGCTAAAGTCTTCGTGATTTCCTGTGGTTGTTTCTACCAATGAGTAGTGTAATAAACTACTAAACCAAAGATCAAAAGCCAGATTGTTGCTCAGTGTAGTGTTGATACGCCGGGCCAGAGGTTTAAGGTCAAGCAGGGTTTCGTTTACGTCAAAAATGAGGAGTTTGGGTTTCAAAGTAATAAATTACAAGTTTATATTTCGGCCTCTAGGATAGCGCACTTCATAGGAGAAGTTTTTAGTTGCAGAACCCCTAGGTTCTAATTGGAGTTCCCATTTTAGAATACCCGTTTCTTCTTCATAAGAAGCGTCTCCTGTCTCCTGATCTGATACTTTAATATCCTTATTCTGTGAGACGGGGATACGATCTTCAAGAAGTAAGTTGACAGCCGTGTTTTTGTTATTGCGTACTGTGATTTCATAAGCCCTATCAACCACTCGGGTAGAACCTAACAGGGATTTACTTTTAAAGTTGTCTTTCTTTTCGCGCTTCACGATAATGTTCGGATCTATGCCTAAAGAAATTTCGAGACTGTCTGTTGTGGATAGTGGACTGATTGCTGTTTTCCCTGCATAACTGCCTTCGAAATAGATATTGGCTTCACCTTGAAGTAAATCATAACGCTCCCAGTCTGTAACGGTAGCCGTCAAAAATACATTTTCGTTAAGCTCAGGAGCAGCATAATGCTGGTAACTAGCAGGTAAATCAAACTGGTCAATTTCTATTGTCGTGATGTCTGGATTAGATACTATAGTGTAGCGCTTTTTAATCTCAAAACGGGTATTGGTAAGGCTTTCTTGTTTGGCTTCAACATTCTCGTTGTAAGATTCTGAATTAATCGTTACTCCTGAAACTCTTCCTGCTAAAGCGCCAATTACGGATTTTTTTTTCTGCGTTCCATAACCAACCACAACTACTTCATCAAGAGCTTCTTGAGAGGCTTCCAACTTAACGTTCATCATAGAGCCGTAGATAGGTCTGGATTCTGTATCAAAACCTATATAGCTGTATACCAAATCTTGTCCTCCGTCATCTAAAATATTAAGTCGGTACTGGCCGTCAAAGTCAGTTTGAGCGGCATTGGTAGTGCCTTTTTGGATCACATTTACTCCCGGTAAGGGCTCGCCAGAATCATCTGTCACGATTCCTGAAACACTGCGAAGCGTAGGATTGTATTTGTAATTACTTCTACTTATAGCTGAAGAATTGCGGTAATTGCGACTTACGAAATTGAGATATTTGGGCTCCAGATTGGGTTTAAAATTGTTGGTATTTGGATCGCCTGTAGAAAGAATCAATTTTACGTCCTGCCAGTCAATTCCACTCTGCTGGTAGACATTGGCTTTATAATTGAGCTGAATGGGGCTTGAAGTGCTTTCGGCCCTGATGTCGTAAAGCGGAAACCAGCCGGCATTCTGGATAGTATAAGACAACTCGATATTTAAATTGGTAGCACGCTCACTTTGCAGTTTAACGGTGATCTCTCCACGGGTTTCTTTTCGTGAATCTTCCAGCTTATTCATTTGTTGGCGGTAGTCGTTTATTTTTCGATCTAAATCCTGAGTTTCCCGCTTGAACTTGTAAATGGTATTTTGAATTTCGGTACTGCGTTCCCGATAATAGGTGCTTATCTGTTTGATTTTTTCTAAAGAAAGGTCAGTATTATCACTGTTTATTTTTTGGTTTTCGCTCAATAATCTAAGTTCACGCTCATAACCTTCAATTGAATTTTGCAGCGAATTTCTTTTAATGAGTAACTCATCAAGTTCACTTTTTAGATTTTCATATTCTGCGGAAGCTACCTTTTTATCTAAATAATCGAGGTTAAAGGAAATAGAAAGAATACTGGCATCGTCAAGCCCTCGGAGCTGAATACTATTCTCTAAAATATCAGGTGAAAGATTGTTAAAAACCAATTCGTTAACTCCTGATTTGACAGTTACAGATGAAGAACGCTCAATGGTAGCCCCTTGAAGATAGACCGTTACCTTTTCAATTTTAGATTTTTGAGGAATGATAGGCTTGCTAGTCGCCCATATATTAGAGAGCGAGAATAGAAGACCGAACAGGCAAAGTGTAAATCGCATAGCATCAAAAGTTTCCCTAAAAATAAACGAAATCCTTAGTTTATTTAAGGTCTATCTATCTTTTAATCCAAAAACCGACTTTTAAGTTCGGGTGTGGGGATCATACAGCTCTCTTTTTTACCAAACCATTTATACCGGTTACGGGCTATAAAATCATAAACCGCATTTCTTATCAAACCCGGAATAATCATAAAAGCGTAGAGCAGGGGATAGCCTTTGTTCAAATCCTTGGAAATACGCAGAGCAGCAGCAGATTTTACCGAAACCCGATCAGGTTCAATAAGGATGATAGAGTCCGTTTTTTTAGGATTTATACGGTGTTTATCGAGTAAATGGGTGCCGGTTTCTCCCTGAAGCGATGCAAATTTAAATTGCGCTTTGGGATCATGTTTAATGATGAAATTTATAGCACCGTTACACAGGTTGCAAACGCCATCAAACAATATGATTTTTTCGGCACTCATTTTTTGGGTCTTAGAACAAATTCAAGTGTATCGAGATCGACCTGTGTGGTAAACATACCGTAGTTTACTGTTGCTTTTCCTTTTTCAATTTTATCAAGCGTTCCGGTGGCCCGCCCGTCTGGCAGACGCACACGATCACCTATTTTGAGTTCTACTTTAGGCTTTTCTGCCTCAATCTTAATAGCCTTTTGCTTCTGTTCTTTTTTCTTTTCCCGGATTACTTCAACCTTTTTTTCGGCTTCCTGTTTCACCCGGCGTTCTTTGGCCTTTTGAGCTCGTTTCTCTCTTGCCGATTGTTTGGCACGCTTTGAATTTTCGATCTGAACCACCTTATACAGCTCGTCCATAAGCTGTTTTTTGTTCTTATTGGTAAAAAACTTATCGCTTAGATCGTCCAGTTTTTGGCCCAAATAAATCAAACGCTGATTGCTGTCGTAGAGTTCCTGGTAGCTTTCCAGTTTCTCCTGAATACGCGCATTGGTTTTATCGAGTTCCTGCTGTTGTTTCTGAGCCAGCTGTTCTTTGGTTTTAAGAGAATTTGTGGTCTTTGCCAACTTGCTTCTTTCTTTCTGCAGATCGGCGATGCTCTTATCAAAGCGTATTTTACCGCGCTCCACTTTCTTTTTAGATCTATTGATGAGCGAATACGGAATGCCATTTTTTTGAGCTACTTCAAAGGTAAAGGAGCTTCCGGCTTCGCCTACATAGAGTTTATAAAGCGGTTCAAGCGTTCTGGAGTCAAAAAGCATGTTTGCGTTAGTGATGGCTTCGGTTTCATTAGCCATCATTTTTAAATTGGCATAATGCGTCGTGATAATGCCATAACTACCCCGCTCGTAAAATACTTCGAGAAAAGTTTCCGCCAGCGCACCACCCAGTTCGGGGTCACTTCCGGTACCAAACTCATCGATAAGGAAGAGTGTATTTTCGTCGCATTTTCGCAGAAAGTAATTCATATTCTTCAGGCGATAGCTGTAGGTGCTGAGGTGGTTCTCGATACTTTGGTTATCACCAATATCGGTGAGAATCTTTTCGAACAGGCAGAATCGCGAATATTCGTGTACCGGAATGAGCAGGCCGCTTTGCAACATCAGTTGTAGAAGACCTACGGTTTTTAAAGTAATACTTTTACCTCCCGCATTGGGACCGCTGATGACAATTATGCGATTGTCTGAATCTAAACTGATGTCTTGTGGAAAGGTTTTCTCACCCCGCTTACGGTTATTCAGTAAAAGTAAGGGATGATAGGCTTCTTTAATTTCCAGTTCGCGATTCTCGGTTATTTTGGGTAAAACCGCATTAAGCTTTTTGGCATATTTCGCTTTCGCGGAAATGACATCGATAGTGCTGAGCAACTTTTGATAGTCTTTAAGCAACGGCGCAAAAGGCCTTACATAATTGGTGAGCGCTTTAAGAATGCGTTTGACCTCCTCGTGCTCATCATACAGTAAGTTGTTGAGTTCGCGCTGAGCGTTTTGAGTCGCTTCCGGCTGAATGTATACGATGCTTCCGGTCTTTGAGTTACCCATAATCGAACCTTTGACCTTACGGCGATGCATTGCAGTTACCGCTAAAACCCGAACGTTGTCCACTATAGATTCTCTAATCTCATCCAGATAACCGTAAGAAGCATATTCTGAAAGGGCTTTAGCAAAGCTGCTATTGATCTTGCCCTTGACCATATTGATACTTCTGCGCGTTTGCTGAAGCAAGGGCGTGGCATCATCTTTTATTTCGCCAAATCGGTCTATAATTCTTGAGATTTCGTCAGTAACTGCTGTGGTATATTCTGTATTACGTACCGTCTGGTAAAGTACGGGGAAGGTTTCCTGAAACTTTCTAAAATATCTAAGGTGATTGTTAGCAGTTTCAGACAGGCTACCAATTTTACGGAAGCTTCCCAACTCAAGCGTAGTGTCTTCTATACTCAGCATTTTGAGTTCGTGATCAAGTGCGTCAAAACCATGATTGGGAATAGGCGTCTCGTGAGTATCAGAATTGATGTATTCCTGCGTTTGATCAAGAGCAAATAAAGTCTTTTTAAAACTGCGTTGTGGGTGTAGTTTTAAAGCTTTAAGTTTTCCTTTTTCGGTAATGCAAAGTGCACTTACCTGAGAACAAACGGTATGGAACTCTAAATCTGCAAGGGTTTTAGGATGAATTTTTATCATAGCAAATGCCTAATTTTAAGGCGGTGCTGAACAGTAACTAATATTATAAATTCAGCAATGTAAATTTAAGACATTCATGAACGTTGACATACATCCCGGCTGGAAAGCTGTTTTAGAATCCGAATTTGAAAAACCCTATTTTAAAGCGCTTGCAGCTTTTGTACGCGAAGAATATAAAAATCATACCTGTTACCCCAAAGGGCGCGACATATTTAAAGCTTTTGATTTTTGCCCCCTAGATGAGGTTAAGGTGGTGATTTTAGGTCAGGATCCTTATCACGGGCCTGGGCAGGCTCACGGACTATGCTTTTCGGTACCGGAAGGAATCGCGATGCCGCCTTCTTTGATCAATATTTTTAAGGAACTGGAGACAGATTTAAATAAACCTTTTCCTGATAGCGGTAATCTGGAACACTGGGCTAAACAAGGCGTATTGCTATTAAATGCCACACTTACGGTACGTGCTCATCAGGCAGGATCACATCAGGGTATGGGATGGGAAACTTTTACTGACGCTGTGATTACTGCCATCTCTGAAAACAGAGAAGGGGTTATTTTCCTGTTATGGGGTGGTTTTGCAAAGAAAAAGGCTTCTAAGATAAACTCCGCAAAGCACACGATTCTTACAAGCGGACATCCTTCTCCCTTAAGTGCAAATCGTGGTTACTGGTTTGGGAACAGGCATTTTAGTAAGGTTAATTCCACTTTAGTCGAGCAGAACAAAGAGCCAATATTGTGGTAAAAAAAATGCCCTAAATAATCAGGGCATTTTTATGGGGTTTGGTTTTCAATCAAGTTGCTTACGAAGCTTTGTTAAGTGCATAAGCAGACTCTTTAAACGTTGTTTCAATAGGGGCTACACGTTTTTTCGGTTTTTTTGAGGGCCCCCCTGCTACACTGAACTTAAATAGTAAAATGTTAACCAATAGCAGGACACCCAAAATTGTAAAAAAGGTAACCATGTTTAAAAGATTTTTAGTGTTTGATTGTTTCAGTACAAAAGTGTGCAATATTTTTCTAGTAATGAGACAATTAAATGTAAAAATTTCATTAAATCTTAGTTAAATACTATTCAAAATAATAGTTTATATCTACCATATTTAATTGTTTTAAAAAGTTTACAACCTGCTCAGTTTCCGCTTTAGGTAAGGCTTGCTGAGACCATTGTGTAAGGGCTAACCACTTTTCAATGTCCTCTAATTGTTGTTCATAACGCTCAGCAAGTGTGTGATCTATTCCCTTAATATTTTTAAAAATTATGGTTTTGGCATTAACAACCTTTAAGAAGGTGGAAAGTTCTTGACTCTTATTTTCATAAGCTTTAGAAGAGGCGGCAAAAACAAAACTTGACCAGGGTGTTGGGAAATCTGCAACCCACCGAAAGATGCCACGATCTACTAAAGGTTTTGTAGTAAAATGTTCCCACATAAAATAATCTGCCTCACCGTTTTGCAAAGCTTTAACCGCATTGTCCAAATTATTTACAACTACACACTCCAGCTTTGAGGTATCCCAACCCAACTGATGTGCCTGAATGAATGCCATCACGTGCGAGCCAGAACCGTAACGGCTAATCGCAGGCCGTGCGCCTTGTAAATCATCAATGCTTTGAAAATTACTTTCGGCTGCAACGTGAACACCCCAGATTAGTGGACTAGCAACATAATTTTGAATAATTTTTGACGGATTGCCGTTTGCAATATCGCGTATGATGCCTTCGGTTAATATGATGGCGACGTCGATATCCTGGTTTCGTAAGGCAGCATTCATAGCTCCTGTACCTCCAGGAAATTCCACCCATTCAACCTCAATTTCTTCAGCCTTAAAAAGACCTTCTTCAATACATAGATGTATGGGCAGGTTAAAATGTTCGGGCACTCCACCCACTTTTAAGGTTTTCATTGTTTTAGTTTTTAGCCTTTAAAAAATCATAAATCGCGTACTGAGAACGTATGGCAGCTTCACCGGGCTTCTGAGGAATATAAGCATTACTCTCTTCAGCATCCTGTATACGTGCTTTCACATTGTCCTGAAGCTGAATGAGCAAAATAGCTCTTAGCTCTTTAAAAAGATCTTCGTCATAAATAGGAGTAAGTACCTCAATGCGCCTATCAAGATTTCGGGTCATCCAGTCTGCAGAACCCATATACATTTGCTCATCGCCACCATTATGAAACAAGTATATGCGACCATGCTCCAGATAGCGATCTACAATGGAAGTCATTTCTATATTTTCGCTTAGACCTTCAACTCCGGGTATCAGGCAGGTAAAACCGCGTACGATAAGGCGTATTTTAACTCCTGCCTGGCTCGCTTTATAGAGCAGAGCAATGATATCAGTATCTTCGAGGCTATTCATTTTTGCTGTTATAGCCGCTGGTTTGCCTGCCAGAGCGGTGTCAATTTCCTGTTGTATCAGTTTTTCAAAAATACGACGGGTGGTAAAAGGAGAAATTAGTAAATGTTTATTTCGCGGTATGATTAACTCACCTTCGAGAACTCTAAAAACGCGATGTATTTCCTTAGTGATTTTTGAGTGTGCGGTAAAAAGTCCGTGGTCGCAGTAAATTTTTGACGTTTCTCCATTGAAGTTTCCGGTGCCAATATAGGCGTATCTTCGGGCTTTATCTTCTTCATTCCGTATAATCATCAGGATTTTAGAATGTACCTTGATACGTGGGTAGCTGTAAATTACACGACCTCCCTTATCTTCAAATTTTCGGCCCCAGCTGATGTTGTTTTCTTCATCAAAGCGTGCTTTAGCCTCAATAAAAATCGTAACATCTTTACCGTTATCAATAGCCTGAAGCAGCGCTGTGGTGAGTATAGATTCGTCTGCAACGCGGTATAAAGAAATTTTGATATGGGTTACATCCGGGTCAGTGGCTGCTTGTTTTACCAGGCGTTCAATATAGTTAAAGGTCATGAAGGGGAAGTGCACCAACTGATCTTTAGCCCTGATCGTTTTAAAATAATCTTTGGATTGCTCTAAAACCTTATGTGGGATATAGGGTTTTTTATCATAATGTAAATCGGGGTTTTCAGTAGGATCGGGAAACTTTAAAAAATCATTAAAATTGTGATACCTACCACCGGGCATCATATCTATTTTGCCCAGATTGAGCAATTTGCGAAGCTTTTTAACATCTTCTTTCGGCATAGCCGAATCGTAAAGCAAGCGTGTAGGTTGACCTTCCTGACGTTGCTCTAAAGATTTGTAAATGCGTTCAGCCAAAATGCCGTCGAGTTCGTCATCGATATACAATTCGGCATCTCGTGAAAGTTTCATTTCATAAACACCTTTAACCTTGTGATCAAATAGAGTTTGAACTTTATAGCGGATGATATCATCAATAAAGGTGATGTAATAGTTGCCCTGATGTTTACCCAGATCTACAAACCTTGAGTTACTGTCTGTGGGTATTTTTACAAAACCAAACTGTTTATCGTCTTCAAATGTCACACAGAAATAAAGCGTTTGATTTTCTATAAAAATCGAATTGTTTTTTGAAGGAACAATCAGCTTGGTCTTCAGCGTATTTTTAAGGTGCGTCGTATACCAGATGTCTGCCAAATCTCCGTGAACGGAAGTAAAATCGGTATCGCTCACTAGTTTAATATGATTTTGAGCAAGGTCAGGAATGATTTGTTCTTTAAAAATCTTGCCAAAATGTTCCTGCTGCTCTTTTACCCGGGCCAGTATTTTTTTTACCGTTTTGTTAGGTTGCAGTGAAAGTTTCTTACGTATACTTTTCTCAATACGCTTCATCTGTCTTAACTGACTCACGCGCACCCTAAAATACTCGTCCAGATTTGAACTATAAATGGCGAGAAATTTCATACGCTCGTAAAGCGGATTATGCTCGCGGTCTTCAGCTTCCTGTAACACACGCTCATTAAAACTCAGCCAGTTTAAATCTCTGTGCTTTAATTGTTGGGATTGGTCAGTTTCCATAGGTTATGGTTGTATTTTGACCAAAAATACGAAAGGGCTTCTCGCGCTAAATTAAGCTTTTGTTAAAAAGCCTTTAGAGTTCTGCTATACGCTGCAATGATTCAGTAATCATTAGCTCAACAACCCGAGAAGGATTTTTACTGAATTTTCCCGTGGCGCGATTGGCTAGAATAGCATTTATAGACAGCGCCCGGTGACCCAAAAGTTTACTCAGGCCATAAATGCCAGAAGTTTCCATCTCCAGATTGGTGATTTTTTCTGTTTTAAAACTGAAAGATTGCAGTTTGTCATTAAGCGTCTCGTCTTCAGTCTTAAGTCGTAAGGTGCGACCCTGTGGACCGTAAAAACCCACATTAGTAACCGTATTTCCTTCAAAATAGTTTGGGTTTTTAAAGTGGTGAAGCAAAGCGGAATCTGCATCAACACAGTATGGAATGCTTTTTTCAAGATTTAGCTGTAAATGTGCTGAAAATGACCGTTCAAAGTCCTGGTCACGTACCGAAGCACTTTGATAGAAATGCAGTAAAGAGTCAAAACCAATGCCGCGTCTGCTTAAGAGAATAGAATCTACAGAAATGTCAGGCTGAATGGCACCACTGGTACCAAGCCGGATTATTTGTAGGGATTTTTTTTGCTCTTTTATTTCCCGGATTTCAAAGTCTATATTGGCTAAAGCATCCAGTTCGTTAAGAACAATATCAATATTATCCGTTCCAATTCCGGTAGAAATAACTGAAATACGCTTCCCCTCAAAAGTACCGGTTTCGGTTTTAAACTCGCGTTTTTGCGTGCTAAACTCAACCTTGTCAAAGTGTTTTGTTACTTCAGAAACACGGTCGGGGTCGCCAACTGTTATTACAATATCAGCAAGATTCTCAGGCCTTAAATGGAGGTGATAAATGCTCTGATCTTCGTTTAAGATAAGCTCAGAAGGGGCTAGCGGCATATTAGTGTGATCTTACCAGTTCGTGATTGTTTGAGTTGTAAAGAAAGTCGTATTTGTGTGTGCCGCCATAAAAGGACTGGTCTTTTAAGCTATCGTAAAAGTTTTGTGAACCGTCAAGTGCTGCCTGTCCTTTTGTATTTAGAACCAGTTTACCCTCGTGCATTCTAAAGAAGGGTTTTAAAGCTTTGATCATTCTTTCAATTTGCATATCGCCATAACCATAATATCCCTGATACTTTAGGGCATAACCGCAGAGTTGATGTTTTGAAGAAACTTCATGTAGATCTATAAGTCTAAGAATATTGGTTTCCAAAGTGTTTAAGCCGGTTTTGCTGTTAGGAAAACGCTCCACATGTGCACGCAAACAGCTTGAAAGGTATTTGAAGTTAGAGCTTTTGGTAATTTCAGCCTTTAACTCAATGGGTTTTTCATCGCAATACAGCTGCCAGATGTGGTGCGCGACCGCAAGGTCTTCTGGCGAAAGTTTGAGCTTGTTTTCGTAATGCATGATGAATTGCTCATCATTAAGTTCAGATAGACCCTTAAGCTGAAGTTCACCATCTACCCAGCCGCTGCACACGACATAGATGGGCATTACTTTCTTATTCTGTATCAGGTAACTAATTGCAGCCAGCATATTGACATGGCAGAATAAATCAAATTCAAACCAAAGAACTATTTTCTCATAGCCGTTGATGGCAGCAAGTTTATTCAGTTGAGAGACAAACTTTTCCTCATAATCGGCTTCTGGGATATTGTAACTTTGCTTTAAAAATTGCTTTCGAGCTTCGATAAATTGTTCAGAGCCTACTTCTTCGACAGTAGGCCCTTCGCAGAGCATTTCGCGCCAAACAATTCGATCTCCTTTAAAATTGAGTGCGTCAAGGCGCTTAAGCACCATATCGCCATTTGTGATATGCAATGTGTTTGAATTCATAAAATAGGATTTTAACCACCCACGCGTTTTACCCGAAATCCTTTTTCTTTTAAAAAAGTCATGATTTTATCGCGGTAATCCCCCTGGATTAGAATGCTTTCTTTTTTAAAACTTCCGCCCACACCCAGCATGGTTTTTAGCTCTTTTGCAAGAATTTTGAAATCAGAATCGGCGCCGGTATAGCCCTCGATGATGGTTACCGGCTTACCTTTTCGCTTTTCATATTTACAGATGAGTGGATCGTCCTGCATCCAAATCCCCAGGTCATTAGCATCCTCAGTCTCTTCCTGAGGCTCGGGCTCGTGATCTGGAAATAAGTTTTTGAGTTGGTCCTGTAAATCCATTATTTATTTTTTGATAAGTCCTATGTCTACAAGGCGCTGATGTAAGAATTCGCCGGCAGTAATGTCTTCATATGCTTTAGGATGTTCTGCATCAATGCATTCTTCAAGACAGTTTAAAGGCATTTCGCTGCGCGGATGCATAAAAAACGGAATGGAGTAGCGTGGAGTATCCCATTCTTCTCGAGGCGGATTTACCACCCGGTGAATAGTCGAACGCAGTTTGTTGTTGGTGTGTCGCTCCAGCATATCGCCCACATTGATCACTAGTTCGTCCTCATTAGGTATCGCGTCAATCCATTCCCCATCTTTGCGCAATACTTGCAAACCCCCGGCAGAAGCACCCATAAGAAGGGTGATTAGGTTGATGTCCCCATGCGCACCGGCACGGACTGCACCCTTAGGTTCTTCGGTAATAGGAGGATAATGTATAGGTCTGAGTATACTGTTTCCATTCGTAACCCACTTGTCAAAATACATTTCATCAAGACCAATATATAAGGCAAGAGCACGCAGCACATAGATACCGGTTTTTTCCAGCATTCTATAAGCCTGCATTCCGGTTTTATTAAAATGCTCCAACTCGTTTACGTGAACGTTTTCCGGATATTCTTCGATGAGGTTAGCATCAGGCTCAGGATCCTGGCCAAAATGCCAAAACTCCTTAAGATCTCCTTCTTTTTTTCCTTTAGCGTGCTCTTTTCCAAAAGAAATATAGCCTCGCTGACCGCCTAGACCTTCGATTTCGTATGTTTTCTTGGTATCTTCTGGTAAGTCGAAAAATGCTTTTACTTCTTTATACAGATCATCAACCAGATTGTCATCAAGAAAATGATTTTTTAGTGAAACAAAACCAATTTCTTCATAAGCCCGACCAATTTCATTTACAAATTTTTGTTTTTTTGAAGGGTCACTGCTCAGAAAATCTGAGAGATCTACACTGGGAATGTTGTTCATAATTCAGGAGTAATGGAAATTTATAATTACGTAAATATATCAAATTTTAAGAGGGGGTAATTTTAAACTAAACTTAAAATTCTATTGCTTTAAACTATAAACGCATTTCATTACGATTTTCGTTAATTTTAGTTCATTAATTGAGAATATGTCAACGGAAAATCCAGTAACCGATATTTTGATTTTTAACACAATTCAGCTTGAACCTGAGATGCAACTCCATTTATACAAACAGCTTCTAAAACCCAGATTAGTAGAAGAAAAAATGCTTGTGCTGCTCCGACAGGGAAAAATCTCCAAGTGGTTTAGCGGGATTGGTCAGGAGGCAATCGCTGTAGGAGTTACCGCGGCACTGAATAATGACGAATACATTTTACCAATGCACCGTAATCTGGGAGTTTTTACAAGCCGTAATATTCCATTGCAGCGTTTATTCAGTCAGTGGCAGGGCAAGCTTAATGGTTTTACCAAAGGACGAGACCGCAGTTTCCACTTTGGTACACAGGAATATAAAATCATTGGGATGATTTCGCATCTTGGGCCACAACTCGGAGTTGCAGATGGGATTGCTTTAGCACATAAGCTAAGGGAAGAACAGAAGGTTGTTGCGGTTTTTAGCGGTGAGGGCGGCACCAGTGAAGGCGACTTTCACGAAGCGCTTAATATTGCATCGGTCTGGGATTTACCGGTTTTATTTTGCATCGAGAATAACGGCTACGGACTTTCAACACCTACTTCAGAACAATACCGTTGTAAGGATTTAGCAGATCGCGGAGCAGGTTATGGGATGGAAAGTCACATCATAGATGGTAATAATATTCTGGAAGTTTACCACCGCGTTTCTCAACTGGCGCATTCTGTACGGGAAAATCCCAGGCCGGTACTTATAGAATTTAAAACCTTCAGAATGCGTGGGCACGAGGAAGCCAGCGGTGTCAAATATGTTCCGCAGGAATTGATGGATTATTGGGAAAAGCGCGACCCAGTTGAAAATTATCGTAACTACTTAAAAGATTCTGGATTGTTGTCTGAAAATCAGGACAAGCAGTTGCGAAGCGAAATTTTAGATGAAATTGATGCCGCTCTTGAAGAAACTTTTGCTGAAGAATCAGTATCCTCCACTCCAGAGCACGAACTTAATGATGTCTATGCGCCTTTTGATTTTATTTCTAAACCTACGGAAGGGCCAACCCGTGAATTACGATTTATTGATGCCATTAGACAGGGACTAGAACAAAGCATGCAGGTTTTTGATAAGCTTGTTATAATGGGACAGGATGTTGCAGAGTATGGCGGAGTATTTAAAATCACTGAAGGTTTTGCGGAAAAATACGGGAAAAGTCGGGTGCGTAATACGCCTATATGTGAATCAGGTATTATTGAAACCGCGATGGGACTTGCAATTAATGGATACAAATCTGTAGTAGAGATGCAGTTTGCAGATTTTGTAAGCAGTGGTTTTAATCCTATCGTAAATTATCTGGCCAAATCATTCTACCGCTGGGGCCAGCCTGCAGACGTGGTGATAAGAATGCCTTGTGGGGCAGGAGTGGGAGCAGGGCCTTTTCACAGCCAGACAAATGAAGCCTGGTTTACACATACTCCTGGTTTAAAAGTGGTGTATCCCGCATTTCCTGAAGATGCAAAAGGTTTGCTTGCTACTGCAATAGAAGATCCTAATCCGGTACTTTTCTTTGAACATAAAGCCCTGTACCGTAACATAAGAGGGCAGGTTTCTGAAGCCTATTATAACTTGCCATTGGGTAAAGCCGCTGTTTTAAAAACTGGTAAAGACATCAGCCTTATCACCTACGGAGCAGCTGTTCACTGGGCGCTCGAAGTTCTAAACGATGATCCCGAGCTAAGTATTGATCTTCTTGATTTACGTACGCTGGCACCCCTGGATTGGGATGCCATAAGACAGTCTGTTCAGAAGACCGGCAGGGTATTGCTGCTATGTGAAGACAGTGGTTTTGGTAATATTTTGGCAGACATCGCCGCCTTTATTGCAGAAGAATGTTTCCAATATCTGGATGCGCCGGTGAGACGTTTAAGCAGTTTAGATACACCTATACCTTTTGCTTCAGGTCTCGAACAGCTTTACCTGCCTAAACAGCGCATAGCCCAGACTTTGCAGGCATTAAGAGCATTCTGAAAATCCTAAATGTTAAAATTTTATTGGTTTGTTAGTCTGAGGATTCTTTTGTTAACGCATTTTAACAGCAGCGAGTTAAACACTATTAATAATTAGTCTGCAACTCGTTTTCCATTTTATTTTTGACCCATTACTAACCAATAAAATTTTCAATTATGCTTAAGTGGACAGTTATATTTATTATCATCGCAATTGTAGCTGCGATATTTGGATTTGGTGGAATTGCTTCTGGCGCAGAATCAATAGCTAAAATCTTATTCTTCATTTTCATCGTTCTTTTCTTAATCAGCTTATTAGCTAGATTATTTAGATAGAATACCGAGAATTAAACCCTAAACTTATGAGAAAAGTAATCAGCATTTTAATCTTGAGTGTATTTCTGGTTTCTTGTGGTGGTACTAGTAAAGTTGTAAAAGAATCCCGTAAAACTTTAAAAGGTTACTGGAATTTAGACAACATCAATTATAATAATGCTACCGGAATCTATGATGTAACGCTCTTTGGGGACGTTTCGTCAGAGTGTATGGTAGGAAGTACTTGGAGGTTTATTCCAAATAACAATTTTGGAAACTATGAAGTTACCGGTACTAGCTGTAATCCCGGGAAACGTTACTTTGTTTGGAGTATTCCAGATCAGGAAAGTGCCATATCTTATGACATTTTGTTGAAACCTACAGATGAGAAAATGAATTCAATAATGAATGATGCAGGTTTTAGATTAAACATCAATTACCTGTCTGAAAACGAATTAACATTTACTCAGACCGTACAGGTTGATGGAAAGCCTTTCAAGATTGTAATGAATTTTTCTAAAATATCTGAATAAGAAAACTATTCAGTCGGGTATTTACCCCTAATTTTTAATTAATACTAAAATTTATGAAATCTATATTGAAACAAGCTGCTGTTGTAGCAGTAGCCTTAACGATGTTAACCTCTTGCGAGGCGACGCGTAATGCAAATAGCCAACAAAAAGGTACTGCGATTGGTGCTGCTGGAGGTGCAATAATTGGTGCCGTAATCGGTAACAATGTAGGTACTAAAGGTGATGGTGGAGCATTAGGAGCTGTAATAGGTGGTGTTGTAGGTGGTGCTGCAGGTAATGTGATTGGTAAGCGTATGGACGAACAAGCCAAGCGCATTGAGCAGGAAATTCCAGGTGCTGAAGTAGAACGAATTGACGACGGTATCGTGGTTAATTTTGACGAAAACAGCGGGGTATATTTTGCCACAAATCAGTACAATATCAACGCTGCTTCTCAGGAAACCCTTAATGGTCTTGCTAAAGTAATGACTGAATACCCACAAACAAATGTTCTTGTAGTAGGTCATACAGATAGTACTGGTTCAGCATCTTATAATATGACACTTTCTAAAAACCGTGCTCAGGCTGTTACTAATTACTTAGTTGGTCAGGGTATCGCTTCCGGAAGATTCACAACTCAGTGGTACGGTGAAGAACAACCTAAATACACCAACGAGACTGCTGAAGGACGTTCTAAAAACCGTCGTGTAACACTTGCCATCGTTCCTAATCAGGAAATGGTAAATGAGGCAAAGCAACAAGCAGGCGAAGGTCAATAATAATTTAATTTCCTTTTGACAGGATTTTAGAAAACCTCCTGGCAGTTTTAACTGTCAGGAGGTTTATTTTTTTTGTGCATTTTAAAATTGCGTTTCAGTCATAAATTAGAGTTTAAAAACTAATTGAATGATTATCTTGAGCCTGCATTGAAAAAGAATTTAAACATCGCCGTAGTAGGTGCGGGTCTTTCCGGATTGACCGCAGCTATACATTTGCTTCGCGAAGGTTTTCAGGTGCAGATTTTTGAAAAAGACGACTATCCCAAGCATAAAGTATGCGGCGAATATATCTCTAATGAAATTTTGCCTTACTGGAATTCACTTTCCATAGATCCTTTTGATTGGAGCGCTGTGAAAATTGAGGAGTTTGAACTTACCTCCTTTTCCGGAAAATCGCTTAAAACTGGATTGCCACTGGGTGGTTTTGGTATAAGTCGTTATAATTTAGACTTTAGGCTGGCTCAGTTAGTTCGGGAAAAAGGTGGTTTGTGGACGCAGGATACCGTTGAGCGAATTCAATTTGAGAACGATGCTTTTGAGATTTATTGCCGTTCCGGAAAGCAATTTTCGAGCGATCTGGTTATAGGTAGTTTTGGTAAACGCTCGGTATTAGACGCTGCGCTTTCGCGAAAATTCTTCAGCAACAAGACTCCGTGGATGGGGATAAAAGCCCACTACAAGGCAGACGTTCCCGTAAATCGAGTAAGTCTCCACGCCTTTAATGGCGGCTATTGTGGTATTTCAAAAGTGGAAAAGGAACGAGTGAATGTCTGCTATTTGACTCACCTCGATGCTTTTAAATCATCAGGTAATCTGAAAGGTTTTCAGGAAGTGGTTTTGAATAAAAATCCATACCTGAAGTCATTTTTTGATGAGGCGCAGCCTTTGTTTGAAAAACCGCTCAGTATCAGTCAAATCTCCTTTCAGCCTAAAGAATTAATAAACAATCACATTTTAATGTGTGGCGATAGCGCGGGACTCATTCATCCGCTTTGCGGTAATGGGATGGCCATGGCTGTACATTCGGCTAAAATCCTTTCTGAAAGTATTACAGCTTATGCTACTCAATCCCAATCCAGAGAATGGCTCGAGAAGACTTATACCAACAACTGGCAAAGTGCATTTTCTAGCCGTTTGCAAGCGGGACGTGTTTTACAACGAGTATTACAAAACGAGACAGCCACCAATCTGGGTATAAAGAGCTTACGGCTTATGCCTGGAGTTTTGCGCAAAATCATCAGTTTAACCCACGGTAAACCTTTAGAAGTTTGAAACAACGAAGTCTTCTTCCCGAGTTGATGGATGATCCTTCACTTGATGCGGTTGCTCTGCAACAGGCTCTAGATGAGGTGACTCTGGTAAATCGTATTTTGGGAGGTAATCAAGTTACCACCCGCGGCCTTGATTATTTCTTTAAAAAATTTCCACAGGATCAGTATGTTATTGCCGATATGGGTTGTGGCGATGGGGCAACACTTCGAACCGTGGCGAGCTATTGTCGCAAAAAGGATATTTCGGTAAATCTGTTGGGTTATGATCTTAATCCGAAAAGTATTGCGTTGGCTCGTGAAAAATCAGCTGATTATCCTGAGATTCAATTTGAGGTTCAGGATATTCTAAAGTTGGATACCCATAGCTTTTCGTGCGATATCATTCTTTCGGTACTCACAATGCATCATTTTACCAATGCTGAAATCGATAAATTTTTAAATCAGTTTTTACAGCTTGCCAGACTGGGAGTTGTTATTAATGATTTGCAGCGCAACCGGCTGGCCTACGTGCTTTTTAAGGCCTTTAGCAGGGTTTTTATGCGCAGCTACATCGCACGTTACGACGGCTTGATCTCCATCAAACGCGCATTTACAAAAAAGGAATTAGTAACTTTCACAAAAAAGCTTCCGGTAAACCGCTACCAGTTGAGTTGGTGCTGGGCTTTTCGCTATTTATGGATATTAGAAAAACAGCATTGAATTCCCCCGAATCAATTAAAAATCCGGTAAAAATTTGTGAGGTAGCTAAAGCTATTCCGCCTTATCACCGGGAAACACATGAAATTTTACCTCTTGTAGATCTTTGGCTTGAAGGGCAGGACGAACGTTTTCGCCGCAAGGTCAAAAAAATATTCGGCAATGCTGCGGTAGATAAACGCTACAGTATTATGGCACCCGAAGAGGTGTTTACCGCTACTTCTTTTGAAGATAAGAATGATATTTACACCCGTGAGGTGATCAAACTCGGCGAGCAGGCGTTGACTGATGCCTTGCAAAAAAGCGGTTGGGATGCTCAAAGCCTCGACTACATCATTACCGTAAGTTGCACGGGTATTATGATCCCATCACTAGATGCCTATCTCATCAATAAGCTCCATTTACGACAGGATATCACCCGTTTGCCAGTTACTGAAATGGGCTGTGCAGCTGGGATTTCAGGGATTTTATATGCCAACGATTTTCTCAAGGCCAATCCCGGAAAGCGCGCTGCGGTTATCGCGGTAGAAAGTCCAACGGCTACCTTTCAGCTCAATGATTACTCGATGGCTAATGTGGTGAGCGCAGCGATTTTTGGCGATGGCGGCGCTTGTGTTTTGCTTTCCTCAAAAGAGGAAGACGAGGGGCCAAAAGTGATTGATACGGGGATGTATCACTTTTTTGAAGCCGAGCATATGATGGGTTTTAAACTCACCAATACAGGTCTGAAGATGATTTTAGACCCTTCGGTACCCGAAACTATAGCGAGTCATTTTCCGCAAATAATCGATCCGTTTTTAGCAAAAAATAATATTGACATTGATGCCGTGAATCATTTGGTTTTTCATCCCGGAGGGAAAAAAATTGTACAAACGGTAGAAGAGCTTTTTGGCGAGCGGGGTAAAAATATTGATGACACCAAAGAAGTTTTACGCCTGTATGGCAATATGAGCAGCGTTACGGTGTTGTATGTTTTGGAGCGCTTCCTAAACCGAAAAATTCTTGCCGGAGATTACGGACTGATGCTTAGTTTTGGTCCCGGATTTTCAGCACAACGCATTTTAATACAATGGTAACAGCATTTGAATTTAATACGCACCCTGACCAAAATGTCTGGGCCCTGATTTTAGGAGGTAGTAGCGGTCTGGGGCTTGCTTCGGCAAAAAAACTGGCTCAAAAGGGACTTAATATCTGTATCGTGCACCGCACCCGGCGTAGCAAATTGGGTGATTTTGAAAACGAACTGGAAACGATGCGTGCCTTTGGCGTAGAAGTGGCTGAGTTTAATACCGATGCTTTAAGTATTGAAACCATTCAGAAGTTGATTGACTTTTTTAAGACGAAAAAAGGTCACCTTCAATTGATGCTGCATAGTATCGCGAAAGGAAATTTGAAACCCATTTATTCCGAAGATTCTTCCGAAGCCACGCTAAGCGGTAAAGATTTTATGCTTACTGCGGAAGCCATGGCGGTGAGCCTGTATGACTGGGCAAGCGCTTTCGCGAATGCGAAATTATTTGCACAACACGGTAAAATAATAGCCTTTACCAGCGAGGGCAGTACCAAGCCGTTGCCCAATTATGCTGCGGTATCGGCGGCAAAAGCCGCACTCGAAGCTATTATACGCAGCCTTGCTTTTGAACTGGCGCCCTTGAAAATTACTGCAAACTGTATTCAGGCAGGAGTTACTAATACCGAAAGCCTTCGGTTGATACCGGGAAGCGATCTTTTAATTGAGCAGGCTATGACCCGCAACCCCAACAAGAGACTAACAACGGTCGAAGACGTGGCCAATGCTGTTTACCTGCTAACCAAACCAGAAGCCAACTGGATTAATGGAGCCGTAATTCCTGTGGACGGCGGAGAGCATTTGAGATAAAGAAAGACAACATAAAACGGCTTATATTAGTTATAAAACCGTTTAGAATTTGAAAGAGTTTATGATTATAGATTTAAGAAGCGATACGCTTACCAAACCAACCCCCGAAATGTTGCAGGCGATGATGCAGGCTGAAGTAGGGGATGACGTATATAAAGAAGATCCCACGGTTAATAAACTCGAGGAGCATATTGCACACCTTTTTGGGATGGATGCAGCCTTGTATTTTCCTACGGGGAGTATGACCAATCAGGCTGCAATTAAAATTCACACCCAGCCCGGCGAACAATTGATTGCAGATAAATATGCCCACGTGTACAACTACGAAGGTGGCGGCGTTTCGTTTAATAGCGGTGTTTCGTGTAAGCTTTTAGACGGTCATCGCGGTATGATAACCGCCGAGCAGATTGAAGAAAATATCAATCCGCCCGACTTTTACCACAGTCCCTTAACATCTCTGGTTTGTCTGGAGAACACCACCAATAAAGGAGGTGGTGCGTGTTACGACTTTAGGGAAATCCTCAAAATCAAAAAGGTCTGCGATGAGCATGGTCTGGGGTTACATCTTGATGGCGCCCGCCTTTGGAACGCGCTGGTAGCAACTGATGAATCACCGAAAGATTATGGGGAGGTTTTTGATACTATCTCGGTATGTTTATCAAAAGGATTAGGCGCCCCAATGGGTTCTGTACTCGTAGGAAAACAAAAGTTTATGGATAAGGCAATGCGCGTGCGTAAAGTTTTAGGTGGTGGGATGCGTCAGGTAGGCTTTATGGCCGCCGCAGGCCTTTACGCCTTAGAACACAACTGGCAGCGTATGGCAGAAGATCACCGCAAAGCACAGGAGCTGGGTACAGCTCTGGCTGCACATCCTAAAGTCGCTTTGGTAGAGCCCGTAGAAACCAATATTCTGATTTTCAAATTGTTACCTGAAGTTGATGAACTGAAGTTTATTCAGCAATTAAAGGAAAAGCAAATTTTTATCAGTGCTTTGGGTAAAGGCAAACTGCGTATGGTAACGCATTATGATTATACCGATGCGATGCACCCCCATTTGCTCGATTTGCTTTCGTCTCAGGATCTGTAATATCTATTTGTAAAAAACGATTTAAATACCTGTTTAGATAGCGAATGAGATATTATAAACCCATCTCATTAGCGATTTTCTAAAAATAGAAGCCATAGCCGCAGTTTTTAATCAAAGCTTCGGCTTTTTAGGTTTGATACCCTATCTTAGTAGAGGTTGTGTTAGGCTCATAAAATAGCACAACCCTAACCAAAACCGTCCCTTTATGGCTCTTAAAGTCGTTATTTCTCATAAAACGAAATATAAATACGACAAGCGCATTTCGCTGTCACCGCATATTTTTAGATTACGACCTGCACCACACAGCAGAACGCCAATTGAAGCCTATTCGCTCAAGATAAAGCCAGAAAATCATTTCTTCAATTGGCAGCAGGATCCTTTCGGGAATTATTTGGCGCGGGTTGTTTTTCCGGAGAAGACCGATGAGTTGTCTATTGACGTAGAAATCCTGGCCGACTTGAAAACGATAAATCCCTTTGATTTTTTTGTGGAAGAGGCGGTGGAAGAGTTTCCGTTTACCTATAAAGAATCGCTTAAAAAAGAATTATTACCCTATCTGGAAGTTACTGATGACGGGCCGTTGCTACAGAAGTTTCTGAAAACTGTAGATACCAGCAAGCAAAAAACCATCTACTTTTTAATAGGAATCAATCAGCACATCAATCAGTACCTCAATTACACGGTGCGTATGGAACCGGGGGTGCAAACCTGTGAAGAAACGCTCGAGAAAAAACTAGGCTCCTGCCGCGATTTTGCGTGGTTATTGGTACAATCTCTACGTCATTTGGGGCTGGCAGCACGTTTTGTTTCGGGCTATTTGGTACAGCTCAAATCTGATGAAAAAGCTTTAGACGGCCCATCAGGTCCTGAAGAAGATTTTACAGATTTGCACGCCTGGGCAGAGGTTTATGTGCCGGGTGCAGGATGGATTGGACTGGATAGTACTTCGGGATTACTGGCCGGAGAAGGGCATATTCCGCTGGCGTGCACGCCTTCTTTTGAAAGTGCAGCTCCGGTGACCGGTTTTTCAGACCCTGCGGAAACGGAGTTTGAATTTGAGAATTCGGTTACGCGAATTTTTGAATCGCCACGGGTGACCAAACCCTATACCGAAGATCAATGGGAAGCCATAGATGCTCTCGGTAAAAAGGTAGAACAGGAGCTTCAGGACGGCGATGTGCGTCTGACTATGGGTGGCGAACCTACCTTTGTTTCGGTTGATGATATGGAATCAGAACAGTGGAATACCGAAGCTGATGGTCCTGAAAAACGAAAGTTGGCAGAAGGTCTATCTAATCGGTTACTGCATAAATTTGCTCCCGGCGGGATGTTTCACCACGCACAGGGTAAGTGGTATCCCGGTGAACCCATACCACGCTGGTCCATAGGCATTCACTGGCGTAAAGATGGTAAACCGATCTGGAAGGACGAAAGCCTTATGGCTTCGTTTACCCAGGAATACGATTTACCTGAAGGAATTTCAAAAAAGTTCTTACAGGAACTGGCGATTAACCTCGGGATACGTCTGGAATATATTATGCCCGCCTATGAAGATGTATTTTATTTTATGTGGGAAGAAGGCCGTTTACCGGTAGATGTAGATCCGCTGGACGGTGACGATACGGTAACATCAGTACGTAACCGGCTTGCGCGAATTTTAGAGCAGGGTCTTGATAAAAAAATTGGGCATATTTTGCCACTTGCCAACATTCAGGGCAAATGGGTGACCAGCCCCTGGCGGTTTAGGCGTAAGCATTTGTTTTTGATTCCGGGGAACTCGCCTGTGGGGCTTCGGTTACCACTTAACTCGCTTATTGAAGAACCCGATGTTCCTTCTCAACCTATAGCAGACCCCGATCTTTTTGATAAACGAAAACCATTTGGGGACTACGCCGAAGCACTTGAGAAACGTAAAGCTTCCGCGAAAGCGAAAAAAGGAAAAACAGATTATAACGCCGATAAAAAAGAGAAGAATCCTTTTGCGCGTACCGCATTATGTGCCGAAGTGCGCGACAAAAAGTTATACTTATTTCTGCCACCTCTGGATAATGCCGAAACGTTTCTGGACCTGATGGCTTCTATTGAAGCTACAGCGAAACAGTTAAACATACCGGTACTGATTGAAGGTTATGAACCGCCGCGTGATTACCGTCTTGAAGTACTCAAAGTAACACCAGATCCCGGTGTGATTGAGGTAAATGTACACCCCGCAAAAAACTGGGACGAACTTTCTAAAAATACGTTTACACTTTACGAAGAGGCTAAAAAGAGCCGCCTGAGTACTGAAAAATTTATGCTTGACGGAAAGCATACAGGTACCGGTGGCGGTAACCATGTCACGCTGGGAGGGATCACCCCGGCAGATAGTCCGCTACTTCGCAGACCCGATTTGCTGAGAAGCCTGCTTACCTTTTGGCAGCACCACCCGGGATTGTCCTATTTGTTTTCAGGTTCGTTTATAGGAACGACAAGCCAGGCACCGCGTATTGATGAAGGCCGAATGGAAAACCTTTATGAACTGGAAATCGCATTCAGTCAGATTCCCGAAGATGAGGATGTTCCCTTTTGGCTTACCGATCGCTTGTTTCGCCACTTACTGACTGATATAACCGGAAATACCCACCGTGCGGAGTTTTGTATAGATAAATTGTATTCTCCAGATTCTTCCAGCGGTAGACTTGGAATTCTGGAATTGCGTGGTTTTGATATGCCACCTCACGCACGTATGAGTTTAACACAAATGTTACTGGTGCGTACCCTTGTAGCCTGGTTTTGGAAAGAACCCTACAAACACAAATTGGTACGTTGGGGCACCCGTCTCCACGATAAATTCCTGATGGAGCATTATGTAAAAGAAGACCTCAAAGATGTGGTGACTCAGCTTAACGCTGCGGGATATGAGTTTAAGCTAGACTGGTTCGACCCATTTTTCGAGTTTCGTTTTCCGCTTTACGGGCAGGTTGAGGTTAAAGACATTCAGATTGAATTGCGCTCAGCCATAGAACCCTGGAATGTTTTGGGAGAGGAAATGACCGGAAGCGGTACCTCAAGGTACGTTGACTCTTCACTGGAGCGCGTGCAGGTAAAGGTGACAAATTTTAATCAGGAGCGCTATGTGGTGACCTGTAATGGGGTTAAAGTGCAAATGAGTAATACCGGAGTAGAAGGCGAGTATGTAGCCGGTGTGCGCTACAAGGCCTGGCAACCCTGGTCTGCATTGCACCCCACTATAGGAGTAGATACGCCTCTGGTTTTTGATATAGTCGACCTATGGAATGAGCGCTCGGTAGGAGGGTGCACCTACTTTGTAGCGCATCCCGGTGGAAGATCTTACGAGACCTATCCGGTCAACAGTTTAGAGGCCGAATCGAGACGTATTAACCGTTTTTGGGAGATGGGTCATACCCAGGGAACTATAACCCATTCAGAGTCAGAAACTAACCCTAAATTGGTTGGGCGTACGCTTAAAACAAATACTGTGGAAAAATCATTTAATTTTAAGGAAATTCCTGTGAACCCGGAATTCCCACATTTATTAGATTTACGCAAGAAATACTAAGCTAGATCTCTAACTATGACCGTTGCCACAAACACCTGGTTTACCCGGTATTTTACAGACAATACGTATGACGAGATGTTTTCTCCAGATCTTTCGGTAAAAGGAAACTGGAAAGAACTGCTTGAAAATTTCAAGCGTATAGGTATAGACGGTCTCAATCAGCGGCAAAACGATATCGACTGGTTGCTTGAAGAAAATGGAGTAACATATAATGTGTATAACGATCCCAACGGACTCAACCGCCCGTGGAATCTCAATGTGATTCCGTTTTTACTGCACGCAGACGAATGGCAGCAAATTGAAAAGGGACTGAAACAACGGGCAGAGCTGCTCAATCTGGTTTTAAAAGATATTTATGGCGAGCGACGCCTCATTAAAGAAGGGGTGGTTCCGCACGAGGTCATTTACGGGCATCGTGGCTTTTTAAGACAGTGTGATAAAATTCATTACAAACTCGATAAACATTTATTGTTATATGCTGCTGATCTGGCACGCGGTAGTGATGGCCGTATGTGGGTAGTAAATGACCGCTCTCAGGCTCCATCAGGAATGGGATATGCGCTTGAAAATCGTTCTACCACAAACCGCGTTTTATCAGATGTATTCGTAGATATGAATGTGCGGCGTCTGTCTGAATTCTTTAAAGAGTTTAATGACCTTTTGGTCGAAGCTTCGCCTGAAAAGATAGAAAACCCCAACATTGTGATCCTCACACCGGGATCGCATAACGAAACCTATTTTGAACACGCATATCTGGCTTCCTTTTTAGGCTATCCACTAGTGCAGGGGAATGATCTGGTGGTTCGGGAGGGCAACCTGTATATGAAATCCCTGAAGGGTTTAAAGCGGGTGCACGTGGTGCTGCGAAGGGTAGACGATATCTTTACAGACCCTTTGGAGCTTCGGGAAGATTCACATCTGGGTGTTGCCGGTTTACTCGACGTGGTTCGCAGAAATAATGTTGCCATTGTAAACCCCATAGGCAGTGGAGTACTGGAAAATCCTGGTTTGATTCCTTTTATGCCGGCAATTTGTCGATTTTTTTTAAATGAACCTTTAGTGCTTCCGCAGATTGCTTCCTGGTGGTGTGGTCAGGAAAAGGAAAAAAGCTACGTGCTTGAGAACCTGCACAATTTGGTCATAAAACCCATAGATCGTACCAATAGAGAACACATTCATTTCGGTTCGCTGATGTCTAAGGCAGAGCTTGAAAAGCTGAAAAATGAAATTCAGCGTAAACCTTATCATTTTGTAGCTCAGGAGCGCATCAGCTTTTCCACGGCACCCAATTTTACGAAAGGCAGCTTTGAGCCCCGCAATATGGTCGCACGAACCTTTACCATTGCCGGTAAAAAAGGCTATAATGTAATGCCCGGTGGTTTGGTGCGCGTTGCGCCAGATCGCAATACGCTTCGGGTAAGCAATCAGCGTGGGGGTACGAGCAAAGATTTCTGGATTATCGATCCCGATCGTACAGAGGAAACTCCAAGTTTTAACTGGAATCGCCGCTCTGCAATTGCAGTAAACGGACTTGCCGATTTACCGAGCCTTACGGCCGAAAATCTCTATTGGGCAGGCAGATACGTGGGGCGTACCCTCGTTAATGCACGGTTTTTACGTATGGTTTTAAAGCAGACTAATGCTACTGAATCTGTACCGCAGGAGGACTGCTCTGTAAAACTGAATATTCTGTACAAGGCCGTTACCCAAATGACGGGTACCTATCCCGGTTTTATGGAAAAACGGGAAGACGGTACTTATGCCATGAGTAATCCGCTTGAGGAGATTTTTGATGTGATTCTCAATCGGGAGCGATTAGGAAGTCTGGCGCATACGATGCGTATGTTCAGCAGCTCCTATTATTCCATTCGTAATTTGTGGAGCAGTGATATGTGGCGCGTTTTTGAAACCATACAGAAAATATGGCGCAATTTGGAGAACGAAAAAGATCTGACGGTCACGAAACTGATAAAAGCACTTAACCAACTCATCACCCGTCTCATCGCATTTATGGGTTTGATTGAAGAAAGCATTATGGTAGAGCAGGGGCTGTTGCTTTATTTTATAGGTCTTCAGCTAGAACACAGCAGCTTAACCATTACCAAATGCCGCGCACTTTTAGTGAATAAACAGGCTGGTCAAACCGAATATGAGATTCTCGAAGCTTTATTGAGCAGTCACGAAAGCCTCAATATTTACCGGTACAGTTACCGCTCATTTATTCGGGTTGAGCCGGTGATCAATCTGATGTTGATGGATTTAAAATATCCACGTTCCCTAACATTTTTACTGGGACGTCTGCAGAAAGATATAGCCCGTTTACCGCATTCGCAGCGATCTGATACCCTTACGCAATATGAGAAAAATGTTTTTGAAGCCTTTTCAAAACTACGTCTCGCAAGCTCTGAAAGTCTTGCGATGACTAAAAATTCTGAGAGCTATTTAAGAGAAGAACTGGATGATTTATTAGAGGAGTTGAGTGAATTGTTGTTTCAAACTTCCCAGTCTATTACCAATACCTACTTTAATCATACCTATAAGCAGAGTCAGCTGGTAGATCAAAATTTTTCAATTTAATGTTATACACTGTCTCGCATACTACAACTTATAATTACGATGCGCCGGTAAGTTACTGCCACAATATTGCGGTACTGAAACCCCGAAAATCACCGGGTCAGGAATTGTTGCAATATAAAATGCAGATCAGTCCCGAAGCTGATGAAATTTCAGAACGGGTTGATTTTTTTGGGAATTATATCACTCGTTTTTCGATACAAAAAGAGCACAAAGAGCTTAAGGTAACGACTGTGAGTAAATTAGAACGGGATTACGATTCACAACGCGAATCTTTTCGTTCTGAGGCGTGTACAGCAATTACACTGGAGCAGGCTCGTAAAACACTTCAGAAAACAGAAGCTGATATTTTGGAGGCCAAACAATTTGTGTTAGAGTCTATCTTTATCAGACATTGGGGTGAAAACATTCGAGAATACGCTAAAAAGAGTTTTACCCCCGGGCGTTCAGTTTTTGAAGCTGCCGAAGAACTGATGCAGCGTATTTATGTGGACTTTGATTTTGTTTCGGGTTTTACCAGTGTTTCAACCCCCATAAATGAAGTGATGCAAGAACGTAAAGGAGTCTGTCAGGATTTTGCCCAAATTGCGATTGCCTGCATACGTTCAATAGGATTACCGGCTCGTTACATCAGTGGGTATATCGAAACGCTACCACCACCCGGAAGGGAGAAACTGGTGGGTGCAGACGCCAGTCACGCATGGTTTTCGATCTTTATCCCCGGTTTTGGCTGGGTAGATTTTGATCCCACTAACAATCAGATCCCTGGGAATCAACATCTAGTAACCGGTTGGGGACGCGATTATTATGATGTTCCGCCCCTAAAAGGTGTTGTTTACGGCAGTGGAAGGAGCAAACTGAATGTTGAGGTTGATATCGCTCGAATATCTTAAATTCTTTTATCTGAATTACTGAGGCCCAAGATATTTCAAGAAACACATGCTGCCACCAATGCCGCTGTATTGCCCATAATTAGGGATGATATCGTATTTACGCCTTTTGTAAAGTGCGATTGCAGGAGGCTGAAAAATTCCGGTTTCCAGAATGCACTTTGTGTATCCTATCTCGTGTGCCCAGTTCTCTAAAGCTTCAAGAATGGCACTCGCATAGCCTTTTTTGCGGTGTATAGGCTTGGTATACATACGTTTGATTTCAACGCTTTTAGGTCCGTATTCCCGGAAGGCACCACAAGCTACAGCGAGACCACCGTCGTATGCTACAATTACATTCTTTACGCGGTCGAGTGAATTAAACTGGTTGTAAAACTCGTGATCATCACCGTCTGTAAGTTTCAATGTTTCGTCTAGTTCTTTTACCATTTTCAAGAAATCCGGATTCTTTGAATCGGTACGCACAAGATTTAGCATGTCTGGGGTCCTTTAGTTTGTTAGTATACTGGCGTACAAATTATGCTGTACACAAAAGACAGTATTAAAGATTTAAAAAATTAAATGGCTAAATGATTAAGCTTATGACAATAAGCACTGTTAAATTTAGTTAATTTTTGACAACCTGAAAGGTTTATTGAAGTTTTTCCAAAAGGAATTTTACCGTGTAAACGGAGTAATTGCTATTCAGATTTTTTAATATCTGATAATCAATTTATTAGGCTTAGAATATCTGAAAAAGAAGGATTTAAAAAGGATGGATTTAATTTGAAAGTGTTTCAATCAGACTTTAGAAGTATTTAAGCTATCTGCCTTATTTGTAGCGATTGCGAAGGGATCAGGAAGTATTTTCTTTTCGCCAATGGCCAGCCCAAGGCGCTCAATTTCTTTTTGAATTTTTTGGAAAACCTTTGGTCCTGTAAATTCTACAAAAAGCATTCTCTTTTTAAGGTTTAAATCAAGTATTCGTACTTCCATAATACGATTAAGACAGCGCACAAGTGCTTCTTGCTGAAATGCGTTTTTAGCTTCCGTTAGTTGTAATTGCGCTCTCATGATTTTCCCGGTTTTAGAGTTTAGCAGAAAACTTTATGTTTTATAGGGGAGTTGTTTTATAACGGCGTAGCTTCTTATTTTGCTATGGTTACAACGATAAAGTTACTTTAAAAAGTGATTGATTATTAAGCATTTATGAATTTTTTATCGCTAAATCGGTTTAGGTGATATTCTAAATTTTTACCAAATACTGAGAATTTTTTAATGAAATAAAGTTTTTAGGTTCGCATTTGACTTTTTAAAGCGCACTATTGATTGAAAATCAATTTCTTAAATAGAGCTTCTTTGTGTTTCATTAATTTTTATAGCGGACTTTTATATGTCAATTTGCTTTATAATCAGTTAAGAAAGAAATTGGTTTTATTCATCACGAACTGCATTTTAAAACAAAAAAGCACCCATTTGAGGGTGCTTTTTCAGACAACTAATTAAAATTTACTACTTAGAAGGCATTAGCAACAATCTGTTCAAACAATTCCTGCTTACCGCTAAATTGTTTTGGCTCGCCGGTTTGTTTACCGATTTCGCTCAATTGCTCTAAAGTGAGTTCGCCTTTTTCAAATTTAGCACCATTTCCAACATCAAATGATTCGTAGCGTTTTTTGCGCAGTTCACTGTATTTGGTATTCTGAAGAATGTGATCTGCTGCGATTAGTCCGCGGGCAAATACATCCATTCCAGAGATGTGTGCAATAAATTTATCTTCCAGATCAGTAGAGTTACGGCGTACTTTGGCGTCAAAGTTTACACCACCACCTTGAAGACCACCACCTTCTAAGATGATAAGCATGGCCTGAGTGATTTCATAAATATCAATAGGGAACTGGTCTGTATCCCAACCGTTTTGGTAATCCCCACGGTTAGCATCTATACTTCCCAACATTCCGTTATCTACGGCAACCTGAAGTTCATGTTCAAAAGTATGAAGGGCGAGGGTGGCGTGATTCACTTCCAGATTCAATTTAAAATCATCCTGAAGGCCGTATTTATTGATGAAGCCTAATGTTGTAGCAGCATCAAAATCATACTGATGCTTGCTAGGCTCCATGGGTTTAGGCTCGATCAGGAAGTTTCCTTTAAAACCTTCTTTACGAGCATAATCTTTAACCATTGTCAAGAAACGGCCCATATGGTCAAGCTCACGCTTCATATTGGTGTTCAATAAGCTCATATAACCTTCGCGACCTCCCCAGAATACATAGTTTTCACCACCTAAAGCGATGGTTGCATCTACAGCTATTTTTAACTGGGCACCGGCGTAGGCCACCACATCAAAATTGGGATTTGTAGAAGCCCCGTTCATATAACGTGGATTGCTAAAGAGGTTTGTAGTACCCCAAAGTAACTTGATACCGCTTTCTTTTTGCTTCATTTGCGCATACTCAACCATTTGGTGCATACGTTTTTCATATTCATTTAATGAAGGTGCTTCATCTACAACATCAACATCGTGAAAGCAATAGTAAGACAGATCCATTTTGGTCATAAACTCAAAGGCAGCATCCATCTTATCTTTTGCACGTCCTACCGGATCAGGATTTTTGTCCCACTCAAAAGTTTCGGTAGGTGCACCAAATGGATCTCCTCCTTTATTATTAAGCGTATGCCAGTAAGCCATAGCAAAACGAAAATGCTCTTTCATGGTTTTTCCTGCAACCACCTTATCGGCTTCATAATATTTAAAAGCTAACGGGTTGTCACTGCCTTTTCCTTCAAATTTGATTTTATCAATGTTCTTAAAATAGGTACTCATAGTTTTTGAATTACTCGTTTATTTTTATGTTGTTTTTCCAGGTTTGATACCAGTCTGAATAGATTTTTCCCTGATCTTTTTGAGGTTCTTGTGTGCTTATCAGGCTCAGCCCCTCATTGGCCTCGTTAAGTGTTTTATAGTGTCCAAAGCCGTATGCAGCTCCGCGTGCAGCTCCTTCCGCGCCATTGGTTTCGTACAATTCCAGCGTGGTTTGAGTGGTGTTTACAAAAATTTCGCGAAATACCGGGCTTAAGAATAAATTGGCGTGTGTAGCCTTAACCCGTTGGCCTCCGGCACCTATTTTTTGCATGATTTCAAAACCGTAATTCATGGCAAATACAATTCCTTCACAGGCAGCACGGACTAAATGAGATGTTTCGTGACGGTTGAAGTTGAGGTTTTGAAGACCGCTGGTAGCGTCTTTATTGTTGAAAATGCGCTCAACCCCGTTTCCAAAAGGATAAAAGCGTAAGCCATCACTGCCCGCTTTAACTTTTGAAGCCTGCTCATTTAAAAATTCATAGGAAACCAAATCTGTATTTCCTGCAGAAACAGTTTTACGCAGCCATTGATATAAAATTCCTGAGCCGTTGATACAAAGCAAAACGCCATTGCGTTTCTGTTCTAGTTCGTCATTAACGTGTAAAAAAGTGTTTACGCGATTTTCGGGATCAAAAGAATCCTGATCGGTTACTGAGTATATCACTGCAGAAGTTCCTGCCGTAGTGGCGATTTCTCCCGGTTCATTTACATTTAAGGACAGGGCATTATTAGGCTGGTCGCCTGCGCGATAGGTGATTTTCACATCTTTAGAAAGTCCCAGATCTGCGGCAACTTCGAGCGCGATTTCAGCCTGATGACCAAAATTCGCAACGACTTCAGGGATGATTGATTCGGATAATCTCATAGCTTCAAGAACATCTTTTGCTAGAGCTCCTTTCTTAAAATTCCATAGAGCCGCTTCAGAAAGTCCGGACTTACTGGTTTGGGCTACGCCCGAAAATTTTGCTGCCAGATAGTCTCCCGGAAGCATCATATAAGCGGCCTTTTCAAAAAGATGAGGCTCATTTTGTTGCACCCATTTTAACTTGGAAGCTGTAAAATTCCCCGGACTGCCCAGAATACGTGAATGGAAAAAGGCACTGCCCTTGTTCTGATAAATATCCCTTCCTATAGTTGCAGCACGACTGTCACACCAGATGATAGAAGGTCTTAAAACTTCTAAATTCGCATCTGTTAATACAAGTCCGTGCATTTGATACGAGATGCCAATAGCTTTAATCTGATCAATTGCAACACCGTTAGCCTTCAGTTTTTTGATTCCGTCACAGGTGTACTGCCACCAGCTTTCCGGGTCTTGTTCTGCCCACCCGGCCTGTGCGGCGTGCATCTGCATCTCACGATCAGGTACTGTCACATTAGCGATACCTTTACCGGTATCACCGTCTAATACAGCCAGTTTTATGGATGAACTTCCCAGGTCAATTCCTAAAAAATACATAGGCCTAATTTTGATTTAATTTCTTACTTATGGTAAAATTGACTACAAGTATACGGATAAAAATCCGAAATTTATCAATTTTTTATACTTTAGCTGTACATTTTTAACCCTATGGAGCCTCAATCGACCTCAATGCCAATACCTGAAAATGAAAAATTAATAATCCTCGATAGTATTACGATAGACTGTGTGATTTTTGGGTTTAAGAATGAAGAGCTCGAAGTACTGCTAGTTAAGCACGCAGATGGTATTAGTAAAGACAAATGGGGACTACCCGGAGGTTGGATCTATGAAAATGAAGGTATTGATCAGGCTGCAAACCGCCTGCTGCTTGAACTCACCGGTATTAAAGATGTTTACCTTGAGCAATTGCGCGCATTTGGTGCACCAGATCGTTTTCCGCTTTCGCGCGTAATTACGGTAGGCTATTATGCACTGATTAAAGAGGAAGATTATGATCTGAAGGCCGGTTATACAGCAGCCGAGGTAGCCTGGTTTAAAGTGTCTGAAGTCAAAGACCTGATTTATGACCACCAACAGATTTTAGAGATTGGTCAAAAGCGTCTGCGTCGTCGAATCCGTCAGGAACCCATAGGTTTTAACCTGTTACCTGAAAAATTCACCTTACTCCAGTTGATGCATTTGTATGAGCAGATTTTGGGTTATGAAATGGACAAACCTAATTTCAGACGTAAAATTCTCAAAATGGATTTGCTAACGCCACTTGCCGAAAAGCAAAAGGACGTTTCGCACCGCGCAGCAAAACTCTATCGTTTTAATCCCGATACTTATAAGAAACTGCTGGAGAACGGTTTTAATTTCGAATTCTAATCCTCATATTTCATTCAATTTTCCCGGTTTCAGAAGTGAGCTGCTTTAAAAAAGTTAGGCAAACTCATTTATAATCGCTAAACTTGTAGTCAATAATACTATAAGTTGTTTTTTCGGTTTGAAAAAAACAAAAACATAAGACTAAACCTTAAAGTAAATTCTATGAAAGAACCCAGATACTTGGTGGATCACGCCTATATGGCAGATCCTTCGGCACACGTATTTAACGGCAAAATTTATATTTATCCTTCACACGATGTAGAATCGGGAATTCCTGAAAACGACAACGGTGATCATTTTGATATGCGGGATTATCACGTTTTTTCTATGGAATCTATAGATGGCGAAGTAACCGATCACGGTAAAGCGCTTGACGTAAAAGATATTCCGTGGGCGGGACGCCAGCTTTGGGATTGCGATATTGCACATAAGGACGGAACCTACTATTTGTATTTTCCGCTAAAAGATCAAACCGATATTTTTAGAATTGGGGTTGCTACCAGCGATAAACCCGAAGGTCCTTTTAAACCGCTTGATGCGCCAATGAAGGGCAGCTTTTCTATTGATCCCTGTATTTTTGAGGAAGATGGAACGCATTATATGTATTTTGGCGGCCTTTGGGGCGGTCAGTTGCAGCGTTACCGGGAAGGGAAAGCTATTGAGTGCGGGGCAGAACCTGCAGAACAAGAACCCGCATTACCGCCTCGTGTTGCTCGTCTAGCCGATAATATGCTGGAATTTGCAGAGCCTTCTAAAGCTGTTGTAATACTGGATGAAAACGGAGAACCTCTAGCTGCCGGGGATCACGATCGCCGCTTTTTTGAAGCTTCGTGGTTGCACAAATACAACGGTAAATATTATTTCTCATATTCTACCGGAAACACACATCGTCTTTGTTATGCCACAGGGGACAATCCCTACGGACCTTTTACCTATCAGGGTGTGATCTTAACTCCTGTAGTGGGTTGGACCACGCATCATTCGATTATAGAATTTAAAGGAAAGAGCTATTTATTCTTTCACGATAGTGTTCCTTCTGGTGGAAAAACCTGGTTACGCAGTATGAAAGTGGTAGAGCTGGAGTATGATACAGAAGGCCGAATTATAACTTTGGAAGGGCAATAAATAAATCCATTTTAATTGAAAAAGGCTGTTTAAATAGATTAAACAGCCTTTTTCTTTTTAAGTATTTTGATTATTCCACAACCGGAATGATTTTATATGTCTTTCCAGTTTCGGTATCAAAACTTGTGATAAAATAGGTTCCTTCTTGCTCAGATTCAACCGAAAGTCCTTCTACATCAACAGGCTGAGTTGTTCTTAAAACCAGCTTTTTACCCGATTCTGAGCGTATTTTTGCATTCTGTAGTTTGTGATCCTTCCAGACCAGGTCTACTTCAAAATTCCCGCGGCCTTTTAATCCATTCACCTCGCCATCAGCCCAGGCATCAGGTAGGGCAGGGAGCAGGTGCAATTCGCCCAGATGGCTTTGCAACAGCATTTCGGCTATGCCGGCAGTCGCTCCAAAATTTCCGTCAATTTGAAATGGGGGGTGCGCGTCAAACAAGTTCGGGTAGGTACCACCTTTATGTTCTTTAGAATATGGGTCTACATACTGCATCAATTCGCGAATCATTTTATAGGCGTGATCGCCATCCAGTAAACGCGCCGCAAAATTGATCTTCCAGGCTTTACTCCAGCCGGTTCCTTCGTCACCCCGCAGTTCAAAAGTCTTTTCCGTGGCTTTGGCTAATTCTGGAGTGGTAAGCGGTGAGATGGAAGTTCCCGGATGTAGTCCAAATAAATGCGAAACATGACGATGATGCGGGTCTTCTTCTTCAAAGTCCAGATTCCATTCCTGCAATTGGCCTTTGGCACCTATTTGATAGGGAATTAAACGGTCCTGAGCAGCACTAAGTTTTTGTCTAAAGTCTGAATCCTTACCCAAAATTTCAGAAGCTTTAATTGTGTTGCTAAAGAGTTCGCGAATGATGGCAATGTCCATTGTCGCACCTTCGGTAACTGCGTAGCCTTTGCCGTCTACCAGAAATAGATTTTCAGGGGAGGTAGAAGGAGCAGTTGTTAATTTCCCGTTGTGTTCTACCAACCAATCCAGTGTAAACACGGATGCTTCTTTCATCACCGGGTATACTTTAGCGAGATAGTCTTGATCCTGAGTAAAGGCATAATGTTCCCACAAATGTAAGGTAAGCCAGTTACCGCCCATATACCAATTGGCCCATAACGGGTCGCCGTCACCTCGATCTCCCACCGGATTTGCCGTTGCCCAAATGTCTGAATTATGGTGCAATACCCAGCCGGGTGCGTCGTAAAACTCTTTAGCTACACGGCTTCCGGTAACCGAAGCATTTTGGATATAGGCTAAAAAGGGCTGGTGCATTTCACTCAGGTTGGTGGTTTCTGCAGGCCAGTAATTCATTTCGGCATTGATGTTTGTCGTGTAATTAGAACTCCAAGGTGGGCGCATTTCTTTATTCCAAATGCCTTGCAGGTTGGCCGCGATTCCTCCCGGTCTGGAAGAAGACACGAGCAAATACCTGCCATACTGAAAATATAAAGCTTCCAACTCGGGATCGTTTGCACCTTCTGAATAGGCTTTTAAACGACTGTCTGTAGGCTGATTCAATATATCCTCTGGAGTTTTGCCTAAATCGAGCGCGACCCGTTGCATATAAGCCGAAAAATCTGCGATATGAGCTGATTTTAACTGCTCAAACGACTTGGCCGAAGCCGCCTGCATAAATTCGCTTGCCAACTTGGCTTCGTCAAGTCCGTCTTTGTCGGGGCATTTGTCAAAACCGTTAAAACTGGTTGCGGCGGTAAGTAAAATAACCACTTCCGAAGCATCAGCGATCGCGAGACTAGTATCCTGAGTGGTTAGCTTGCCGTCTGTTTTCAACACTTTGATGCGGTATTGAAAACGCATTCCGTCGCATCCTTCGGGGTCGTCGTAAGTTATGGGTTCTACACCTTCAGGATTGTAGTAATTGGGATTTACGTTTGCCGGGGCCTTGCCGCTTACCACCAATTCCTGATTTTCGTTCACCGAAACTTCAGCACGCAATTGGCTTTCTGCGGAAAGATTCAGTTTTAAGGCTTGATCTGCATCCGCAGTCAGTTTCATTACCAAAACATTATCAGATGCCGAGGTAAAAAACTCCCGGGTATAGTTCACACCACCAGACTCAAAAGAAGTCGTGGTGATCGCATTTTCGATATTCAGCGAGCGCTTATAGGCGTTTACCGAATCGTTTTTAAGTTCCTGATGCAAGAGCAAATCTCCCATCGGCATATAGGATTGGGTATAATAGCCCTGCATTTTTTTAGCCAAAAGCGTCGCCTGTGCATAGTCTTTGTCAAAAATCGCCTCGCGCAGGGGTTGCAAATAGGAAGCCGCATCGGGGTTGATACTTTGGGGAACCGGTCCGCCGCTATAAAGCGTACTTTCATTAAGTTGAATTAATTCGTCACTTACGCGCCCAAAAACCATTGCACCGATTTTACCATTACCCAGCGGGAGGGCTTCTACCCATTCGCGTGCCGGAGCATCGTACCAAAGCTCGGGCAATTCAGCCTGAGCGGTTTCAGGATCTGAATTTTCTTCATTTGTACAGGAAATCAGTGCAAAAAGCACCAGAAGAAACAACGAAGAACTACGGAATAATATTTTTTTCATCAATCGGTTTTTAAAGCAAAGGATGCCATCCTTTTTAAATTATTGTTCAGGTTTGATTAGTTTAAGCATATAGCTGTACGAGTAACCGTCTTTGGTTAACTGGTATTGCGGATGCGGATAAGCACCCCAACTGGTATCACCGCCCAGACCGCGTTGTGCCAAATCAATATGTAAGGTGGTTTCATCGCGATAACGCAGGTTTGTAGGATGCTGGTTCTTTTTGGTTTCACCGGGATCCAGCGCTTCGGTTTTGATGGGAAGTGCACTAAAGGATAGCGGTTGCAATCCCTCGACTTCAATCCCTCTTCCGCTGGCATCGGTGAGTTTTAGCCAGCGCGTATCGGTATGGTATCCGTATTCCTGCGGGCGAATGTATGGCATTTTCAGGCTGTCTACCTGAGCCTTGTAAATTCCGATAAAAGCAGCCGAATTCCGGTCTGCATAATTTTCTTCCGGCCCGCGGCCGTAATATTCCAGATTATCAAAACCGGCCGGTAATTGCATACGCATTCCAAAACGGGGGAGTTCAGGCAATTTTTTAGCCTTAAGATCAAGCTTAGCCGTCACACGAATGCTTCCGTCATTTTGGATTACATACGCAAGCGTATACGGTAGGTCAATATCGTTCAAATGATAGGTGACTTCAATAGGCAAGCCGGCTTCGGTTTGTTTTTCAACCTTTACGTCCTGAAGCGTCACGTTGCTGTGTGCACTGCGCCAGATGTTCAGTTCTTCAGGCATGTTGTTCCCAAAATCATTATCGGTAGGAGCGCGCCAAAAATAAGGCTGGGGTAGCCCTTCCAGTGTTATTTTGCCATTGGTATATGATTTAAACATTCCGGTTTTAAGATCAAACGTTCCGTGAATGGAACCTGAATCAAAAACGAGCTGATTGCCTTCAGTTTTGACTTTCAGATTTTGATTGGTTTTTGTGGTAGCGAAAATCGGTTCGGTAAGTGAAAACTGGGCTTTTGCGATCTCGTGACCGGCGGGTACCAGAGCGGTAGCGGTTTTGGTAAACGCGTTAACATTCAGCAAATATTCCGCGTCAGCATCCAGTTTGGGCAATTTGATTTTTGCTGATCCTGATGTGTGTGGAGCTGCAGCTATCGAGAAATTTTCGGTCTCAATCACTTTTCCATCCTCAAGCAACTCCCATTTAAATTGATACTCCTTCAGATTGGTAAAGTCAAATTCGTTAAACACCGAAAGCTTTTTCGACTCTTTATCAAAGTCAAACTGTACATTTTGGTACACCATTTTAACCTCTTCCAGGGCCGGATGCGGAGTTCGGTTTGAAGAGACCAATCCATTCGCACAAAAGTTTTCATCATTTTGAAAATTGAGTCCGCCCAAATCGCCACCATACGCCCAATAGGTGCCCATATCGTCTTCAGTTTTAATTCCCTGATCTACCCAGTCCCAGATAAAGCCGCCCTGCATCTGGTCGCTACTTCTGATGATGTCCCAGTACTCGGTAAAATTGCCGGTGCTGTTGCCCATCGCGTGTGCATATTCGCACATAATGTAGGGCCGGTACTTATCGGTTGCAGCGGCGTACTCACGCATATAATCGATGGTAGGATACATGGGGCAAACCACATCGGTATTGCGCTCTTCATTAGCCTGCTCAAACTGCACAAGCCTCGTGGTATCGCGTTCTTTGACCCAATCGTAAGCCTGCGGAAAGAATATCCCGTTACCACACTCGTTACCCAATGACCAAATAATCACCGAAGGATGGTTTTTATCGCGTTCTACCAACCGTTGAATGCGGTCCATTTGAGACGGAAACCATTCGGGTTGATAAGCCGGGTGCCGGTCTTTATTTTTAACTGCGTGTACGTTGGCGCCCATCCCGTGAGATTCAATATTGGCCTCATCTACCAGATACATC
This sequence comes from Leeuwenhoekiella sp., assembly GCA_002708845.1. Classification (GTDB taxonomy): domain Bacteria; phylum Bacteroidota; class Bacteroidia; order Flavobacteriales; family Flavobacteriaceae; genus Leeuwenhoekiella. The sequence goes on along the minus strand of PAPI01000013.1, from coordinate 5,756 downwards.
CCATATTGATCACAGAGCTTGTACCAAAGCGGATTCTGGGGATAATGGCTCGTACGCACCGCGTTGATGTTATTTTGCTTCATCAACTTTAAGTCTTTGAGCATCACCTCACGCGAAGGCACGTGGCCTTTTACATCATCGTGAATGTGCAGGTTTACGCCTTTGATCAAAACCGGCATTCCGTTGACCAGCAATTGCGCGTTTTTAAGTTCGATTTTCCTAAAACCGATCTGTTCTGAAGTAAGCATCAGGGTTTTTCCCGCAGCATTTTTTAAGGTCAATACCACATCATAGAGGTTGGGCGTTTCTGCGCTCCAGGATTTTACGTTTTTGATTGTGGTCTGAAAGTTTAGCGGGGTCTCGGCAGTGGTAAATTTTTTAGTTGCGGAATACACCGGTTTGGAAGCATTGGCAGGAATGATTTCAAGTTGTAGCGAACCCGATTGAGCGGCGTTATCAAAATTTGTCAAGCTTACTGAAGCATTGAAAACCCCATCTTTGTAGTTATTTTCAAGGCCTGCTTTGAGAAAGAAATCCCAGATACTGGTTTTGGGCAAGGCGTATAAAAATACATCCTGCTCGAGACCGCTTAAGCGCCAGAAATCTTGATCTTCCAGGTAACTGCCATCGTGCCATCTAAATACCTGAATGGCGAGTTTATTTTTTCCTTTTGCCAGTAGCGAAGTGATATCAAATTCAGAAGGGGACTTGGCGACTTTGGTCATTCCGGCTTCTTTTCCGTTTATGAAAACGCGCGCATAGCCCGATACCGAAGAAAGATTCAGAATCACTTCTTTATCATCCCAGGTTTCCGGAATTTCAAAGCTACGACGGTATGTGCCCACCGGGTTATAGCTGTTGTCTACAAAAGGCGGATTTTTAGGAAAGGGATAATCGATATTCGTGTAAATGGGAATTCCAAAACCTTCCAACTCCCAATTAGAAGGCACACTAATGCTGTCCCAGTTTGAATCATCAAAATTCGTTTCGTAGAAATCCTGCGGACGATCTTCCGGTTTTTTGACAAAATTGAACTTCCAGGTGCCGTTTAGCGATTGGTAATAGGGAGAAATTGAAAACACATCGGCGCGTGCATCCTTTTGATTAGTATACGCGATAAAATCGGTATGTGGCTCCAGTTTATTGCGTTCATACACCAGCGGGTTTTCCCACTCGTTAACCTCCTGGGCAAGACTAGCAAAGCAGGTAAATAAGATGAAATATAGGGATGCGGTAACTTTCATGAATTCAATTTTGAATACTTATATTTTGACGTAGATTTTCTTTTTGTCCATCCAGTAACCCAGTGCCCAGCACAGAAGCATAAAGACAATAGCCGTCATCAGCACTCCAAAGGAACCCGGGAATATGCGTTGAAAAATTTCTTCACTCACCCATTCAAAAGCATCCTGATTTTCATTGACGGGAATCAGGCGCAGGCTGATGTAAAACAGTTCGGAAAAGAGATAAATCACCAGCGGATTTTTACCAAAGACGTTGAAGAAGTTTGTTCCAAATTTGATGTTTTTCAGTTCTACTGCAAAAATGAGTGCTGCCAGCATAGACAGATTAAGGCCTATAGTTAACATCGCAAACGGACTCGTCCATAATTTTTTAGAAAGCGGAAAAATAAGCGCCCACCATTCTGCAAGAGCAAAAACGACAAAACCGGCCAGCATCAGCTTGGCAATGGTCTCGTAGGATTTGCCTTTTCGTCTGATAAACACACCGGCAAGGTAACCGGCAAGTACATTTACAATACTGGGCAGTGTGCTCAGGATACCTTCGGGATCAAAGAGAATAGCATCTTTTTTATAGATGTGGCCTTCGCCCAAAATAGCATAGTCAAATTGTGCGGCTGCATTGGTCGCCATCTCGAGTACGCCTCCCGGTTCGCCAAAGGCATACAGAATTCCCCAGTAAGCGAGTAGGATCACCACACAAGAAATAAAAATAGCTCTGACTGAAAAATACCGTACCATCACCGCGCCAAAAAAGTAGCACAACGCAATGCGCTGTAACACGCCCATAATACGGGTTTCAGAAAAAGGAGAAAGCTCTAAATGCCCCTCATTCATCCTAAAAAACGGAAACCAATACATCAGGAATCCGAGCAGGAATATGATGGCTGTACGCTTTAAAACTTTTTTCCAAAAATCTGCAGGTGCAGCTTCCTGAAACTTGCGCATCGAGAAGCTCATGGCGTTACCTACCGCAAACAGAAAGGACGGAAAAACCAAATCCGCCAGCGTAAACCCAAACCATTGCGCGTGCACCAGATACGGGTACATAGCTGCACCGGTTCCCGGAGTGTTTACCAGGATCATCAGGGCGATGGTAAGCCCTCTAAATACGTCGAGCGATAAAAAGCGTTCTGAAGTTTTTACAGTCATAGGCTGGTTTTTAATAGTTATAGTCAATAGGCGGCATAATACTGGTGATCGGAGCAATTTTGTTTCGGTATTTAGCGTGAAGCTCATTTGCGATTTCAAAGGCATTGCCGCTGGGTTCGGTAGGGTAGGATTCTTCTTTATTCACCCATTTCCATTCCCATTGTTTGATTTTTTCATCAAAAGCCTCCTGATCAAAATCCCCCCAGCTTGCTTCAACATCGGTAATAAACTGTTGCCAGCGCGGTTTGTAGAAATCATCCAGCACACCGCTCCATTGGCGACACGAGTATTCATGCAGCGGATTATCAGGGCCTCCCCAAAGGGTGATGAGGTCGCGGGCATTACGCTCGTAAAGGGCTTTTTCTTCAGGAGTGGTGCCCCAGCTTCGGGCATCTGCGATCCAGGGTCCCAGCAAAAAGTCTTTGCGTGTAGCGAGTAGTCTGTCCAGATCACTAATAAGCGTCAGGAGCTCGTCGCTGTGTTTTTTAAAGGCTTCTTTGTCGTTATTTTCATAAGCGATACGCATTTGCTGCTGCACCGGTAGGGCATAATTCGCAAGCACCTGACGGCTAAGATCTACCAGGTCGTATTCAAAACCATCAGAATTTTTAAACGTATCGCTGGCGCCAATAAACAGGTCCCAGGCAGGTAGCAAATCAAGCGGATCGTAATTCATCTTAGTACGTGCCCAGCGGCGGTACCCTTCAAAAGTAGGTCGTGCTGCGATGATTGACTCGGCACCGTCACGTATGGTGGTACCATTATATGCGGTTGCCACCAGAATATCCCAGGCTTTTAAGATGCTGTCGTTTACCGCGCCATAGCGATTACGGGTATAATTTTTTAGCCAGGGCTTGAGTTCGATAGGCGTGTCGCGCCAGGTATTATCAGTCATTAACTCGTAAAGTACCGGGTTTTGTTCTATGGCTTCCATCGTAAGGCCAATACCTTTTAAATTACCCGAAGTGCTGTCGTTTAAGGCCAGTGCCGGCTGCTCGGCAACGGTCTCGATACGGCCAAACATACTGATGTTTCCGCCAAAATTATGCAGCATATTCCAGATCCATTGTTTGCCGTAGAAAGCTTCGGTCTGTTTCCAGACGGGTTCAATTTCGGTAGCCAAATCTAGAATAATCATACGATCATCAGGCACTGTGCTGAGCAAGCCTTTGATTTGTGGTGTTTTCCAAAAGTCTTTATGGCTGTAAAACAACCAGCCCTGCATCACCCAGGTTGCTTCGGGATCTGCAGCTTTCATTCCTTCAAAAATCTTTTCGCTCAACTCCCCTAAATATTCAGGATCGTCTGAAGGCGGTTCATTTTCATTAAAGGTATCTGCCGTATAAAAGTGATCTGTACCAAAAACTTCCTCCTGTTTTTCTAAAAAGCGTTTACCAATTTCTGCGAAAAGTGGATCTTCAGCATCAAGAATGTAGGTGTCTCCAAAATCATTGCCCCAGTTGGTTTTTTTAAGATTGGCATCGGGAAAGAATTTTTTAAAGGAAGCCGGAACGTGCCCCGTAAATGCCGGAAGCACCGGTTTCATCCCCAATTCGCGCGAACGTTTTAAAATCTTTTTTTGTAGGTCGCGGTGGCTTTCTTTCCAGCTTTGGGGAAGCGGGCCGCCCCAGCCGTCCAGATTTCCCATCCAAAACCACGAGAAATACGACGGGCCGCTAAAGAAATCCTTAAGGTCTTCATCGGTAAAGCCATAGGATTTGTAAACCTCGTCCCAGATGTATTCTTCGCCGGTAATTGCCAAAGGCATATTGATGCCGTGAAGCGCCATCCAGTCGATTTCCTTTTCCCAGCGCTCCCAATCCCACCAGCTCATCGAGTAGTTGAAGGTGCAGTAGTTGAGGTAATAGCGGTATTCGTATGGTGATTCTTTACGTACCGGTTGCTCGGGCAAGGGCAGTGATTCCGGGAAGTTGAGGTTGGTGCCATTCCAGGTGATCTGCCCGTGCGCATATTCTTTGATGTAGTAATACAACGCTGAGGCGATTGCTACCCCATTGTTACCTCTCAAACTAATTTTACCATCCTGTGCTGCAATTTCAAAAGCCTGATCGCCGGCACCGGGCAGCGAATCGATGATAAACTCATCTGCATATTCGGGAACAACACGATTGAGCAGACTTTGGTAGGGAGTTTCAGCTGCAGGCGCTTTTTGGGTTTCCTTTTGACAGGAATTCAGGCCGAAAATAAGTAGCAGGCAACTCGTAAGCTGCACGAATGATGAATAATTAAGTTTGAGAATCATAAGAGGTATTACTAAAAAATGATCTAAAATTTCAGGGTGTCCGGTAAGAATTTAGCAGCCAAATCCTCATAATAGGGACGCAATTCTTTTACGTTTGGTGGGGTAGGAGCCTTAGAGTACAAATCGTACGGATTGAATTTTTCTACCCATTTAAACATCTCGTGATCGTGAGCACTCATCAGGTGATCGTAAGCTCCTTCGCGGTGTTGCGAATAAAACGAATGATAGCGTATCATATACAAAGCCGGCTCGGGCAGATAGTCTTTCAGAATGTGGTAGAGGTACTCATCGTGCCCCCAGGACATATGCACGTTATCCAGACCGCAATTAGGCTCGTATACACCGTATTTAGTGTTTAGTTTTTGGTTATTGTAATCCGGATTCTGTTTAAAGAATTCCGGGTAAACGATTTTGTCTGAAAAGGCACAACCAACGGGAAAGGTGTCACCCACCACGGCCCATTGCGGTTCGCCAAAAAGACATAATACTTTACCCAGATCGTGCAAAAACCCGGTAAGCACAAACCAGTCCGGGTGCCCGTCTGCACGTATCGCTTCAGAAGTTTGTAGCAAATGTTGGGTTTGATCCAGATCAATATCCGGGTCAGAATCGTCAACGAGGGTGTTTAAAAATTCGACTGCATCCCAAAGAGACATCTCCCGGCGGTTAAATTTGAGGAAATCTTTTTTCTTTTCAAGCACAAAATCATAGGTCTGATTGATGTGATTGATGCGGTAAAATTCTTTTACTGTGTCGCGGGCAGGAGCCTCGTAATTGCGAAATTCTTCCTTGGCTTTATGAGCCTCTTCAGGATAACGACGCACCACATCATCTTCCCATTCATCGAGACTGCCCAGCGGTTGCGCGTTTTGATTGCTATCTTTCATACAAATAAATTCAGGTTAAACAGTTCTTTTAATTCTTCAATTTAGCGGCACATGTGGCCCATTTAATTCCCGCTATGCGGGTTTCATCAGTCAAATCCTTTAAGACCCGAGGGAAACCATCAGGTAGAGTAATCCAATAATCAATATCACAATGAGACAGGCGAGCAGAAAGCCGGTACGGTCCTTTTTATTCCAGGTATACAGTTCCCAGTT
>PAPI01000012.1 GCA_002708845.1 Leeuwenhoekiella sp. | reverse complement strand
CGCACGTTGACTGTCCAGGTCACGCGGATTATGTGAAGAACATGGTAACTGGTGCTGCTCAGATGGACGGTGCTATTCTTGTTGTTGCTGCAACAGATGGTCCTATGCCACAAACTCGTGAGCACATCCTTCTTGGTCGTCAGGTAGGTATTCCACGTATTGTTGTTTTTATGAACAAAGTGGATATGGTTGATGATGAGGAGCTTTTGGAGCTTGTTGAAATGGAAGTTAGAGATCTTCTAAGTTTCTACGAGTACGATGGTGACAATGGTCCTGTTGTTCAGGGTTCAGCTCTTGGTGCTCTTAACGGAGAGGATAAGTGGGAGCAAAAAGTTATGGAGCTTATGGAAGCTGTTGATAGCTGGATTGAACTTCCTGCTCGTGACGTAGATAAGCCATTCCTAATGCCTATCGAGGATGTATTCTCTATTACTGGTCGTGGTACTGTTGCTACTGGTCGTATCGAGACTGGTGTTGCTAACACCGGAGATCCTGTAGAGATCATTGGTATGGGTGCAGAAAAACTTACTTCTACTATTACTGGGGTTGAAATGTTCCGTAAGATATTAGATAGAGGTGAAGCTGGTGATAACGTGGGTATCCTATTGCGTGGTATTGAGAAAACTCAAATCTCTCGTGGTATGGTAATCGTTAAGCCAGGTTCTGTGAAGCCACACACTAAATTCAAAGCTGAGGTTTATATCCTTAAGAAAGAAGAAGGTGGTCGTCACACTCCATTCCACAACAACTACCGTCCACAGTTCTACGTACGTACGACTGACGTAACTGGTAACATCTCTCTTCCTGATGGAGTAGAAATGGTAATGCCAGGTGATAACCTTACTATCACTGTTGAGTTGATTAACTCAATCGCGATGAATGTAGGTCTTCGTTTCGCAATACGTGAAGGTGGTAGAACCGTAGGTGCTGGTCAGGTTACTGAAATCTTAGACTAATAAACACGGATTACCGAAGTATATAAAATTAAGGCGTCCGTTAAGATTTTACGGATGCCTTGATTTTTATAATGAATTTACAAAGCTTTGAAGGCTTTGGGATACGGGTTTAGCTCAGTTGGTAGAGCACTGGTCTCCAAAACCAGGTGTCGGGAGTTCGAGCCTCTCAACCCGTGCAACATACGACTCAGGTCGTATAAAGATAATCACAAACGTGATCTTATTTAGGAGACTTCGGTCTTTTGAAAAACTAGAAAAAATTATGGCCGGATTTATTAATTACATTCAGGAGTCTTATAACGAGTTGAAGAACCATGTTACCTGGACTCCGCTTTCAGAAGCTCAGCGTCTTACTGTTGTAGTGGCGGTGTTTACTATTGTTTTTTCTCTAGCTATATGGGGAGTTGACACAGTTTTTAGTAGAGCGATTAAAGCATATTTTAATCTGGTAGGAGCTTAAAACATTCACTATGGCTATAATAAACAATACCAAAGATAAAGACTGGTACGTGGTAAGGGCCGTAAGTGGTCAGGAAAACAAGGTTAAAGGATATATAGAGCAGGAAATTGCTCGTTTTAATCTTGAAGAATATATCGAGCAGGTGCTTGTTCCTACTGAGAAGGTAGTGCAGATCCGTAACGGTAAAAAGATAAATAAAGAGCGCGTCTACTTCCCCGGTTATATCATGATTCACGCGAATTTAGGTGGAGAAGTAACGCATATGATTAAGTCTATTAATGGGGTTATTGGTTTCCTTGGTGAGACTAAAGGTGGAGACCCTGTCCCACTCAGAACATCTGAGGTTAATAGAATGTTAGGTAAGGTTGATGAGTTGTCTGTTAAGACAGATAATGTGGCTATACCTTTTGTAATGGGTGAGACTGTAAAAGTAATTGACGGTCCATTCAATGGTTTTAATGGGACGGTTGAGAAGATTAATGAAGAGAAGCGTAAGCTTGAGGTGATGGTTAAGATCTTTGGAAGAAAGACTCCGTTAGAATTGAGTTACATGCAAGTTGAGAAAGTATAAGTGTTACACATATATCAGATATCGTTCTTCTGCTTCCACTAAAGAACATATCAAACTAAATTTTTAAAAATGGCAAAAGAAGTAAGTAAGGTTGTTAAGTTGCAAGTTAAGGGGGGTGCGGCAAATCCGTCTCCACCTGTTGGACCAGCTTTAGGTGCTGCCGGTGTAAATATCATGGAGTTTTGTAAGCAGTTTAATGCTAGAACTCAGGATAAAGCCGGAAAAGTACTTCCTGTAGTTATTACTGTCTATGGTGACAAGTCTTTTGACTTTGTGGTTAAAACACCACCTGCTGCCATCCAATTGATGGAAGCAGCGAAGATCAAAGGAGGTTCTGGTGAGCCTAACCGTAAAAAAGTTGCTAGTGTAACTTGGGATCAAATTAGAGCGATCTCTGAAGACAAAATGCCAGATCTTAACGCATTTACAGTAGAAAGTGCAATGAGAATGGTTGCAGGAACTGCCCGTTCAATGGGAATAACTGTAAAAGGACAGGCTCCTTTTTAACATCCGAAAAAGCAATTTAAAATGGCAAAAGTAACAAAAAAGCAAAAAGAAGCACGTGCTAAGGTAGATGCGAATGCTACCTATACATTAGCTGAAGCTTCTGCTTTAATCAAAGAAGTAAGCAAAGTTAATTTTGATCCTTCTGTTGACTTGGCTGTGCGTCTTAATGTAGATCCACGTAAAGCAAACCAAATGGTTCGCGGTGTGGTAACCCTTCCTCACGGAACTGGTAAAGACGTTAAGGTTCTTGCTCTGGTAACTCCAGATAAAGAAGCTGAAGCTAAAGAAGCAGGGGCAGACTTTGTAGGTCTTGATGAATATTTGGAGAAAATTAAAAACGGTTGGACAGATGTTGATGTGATCATCACCATGCCAAGCGTTATGGGTAAATTAGGTCCTTTGGGCCGAGTGTTAGGTCCGCGTGGTCTTATGCCAAACCCAAAAACCGGTACTGTAACTATGGATGTGGCAAAAGCTGTATCTGATGTTAAATCTGGTAAGATTGACTTCAAAGTTGATAAGACAGGTATTGTACACGCTGCGATTGGTAAAGCATCATTTGATGCTGAAAAAATAGCAGCTAATGCAAGAGAATTGATAACCACATTGGTAAAATTGAAGCCTACTGCTGCTAAAGGTGTATATATTAAAAGTATATATATGTCTAGTACTATGAGTCCTAGTGTAGCTGTAGATTCTAAACGTTTTGCTGAGCAGTAAAAGTTAAATTATGACAAGAGAAGAAAAATCACAGGTAATCGAAGATTTGACTGCGCAGCTGGCTGAAAGTGCTCACATTTATTTGGCAGATATCTCTGGCTTAAATGCAGAGAATACTTCAAAATTAAGAAGAGCTTGCTTTAAAGCAAACGTAAAGCTAGCCGTGGTTAAAAATACTTTGCTTGCAAAAGCAATGGAGAGTTCAGATAAGGATTTTGGTGAGTTGCCTTCAACTTTAAAAGGTAACACTTCTATTATGCTTTCTGAAACTGGAAATGCACCTGCAAAGGTTATCAAAGAATTTCGTAAGAAATCTGATAAGCCTTTACTTAAAGGAGCATTTATCGAAGAGGCAATTTATATTGGCGATAATCAACTTGATGCCCTTGTGGATATCAAGTCGAAAGAAGAGCTTGTTGGAGAGATCGTAGGTCTTCTTCAGTCACCTGCTAAGAACGTTATTAGCGCTCTTAAATCAGGAGCTTCAACAATCGCTGGCCTAGTAAAAACCCTTCAGGAACGAGAAGGTTAAAATACGTACGCACTTAATTATTTATATAGAAAATTTTTTTTTAAAACGATAGAAAAATGGCAGATTTAAAAGATTTCGCAGAACAACTAGTTAACCTTACTGTAAAAGAAGTAAACGAGTTAGCTACTATTTTAAAAGATGAGTATGGTATCGAGCCTGCAGCTGCAGCTGTAGCAATGGCTGGTCCTGCTGCTGGTGGTGATGATGCTGCTGAAGAGCAAACTGAATTTGATGTAATCCTTAAAGCCGCTGGTGGTTCTAAACTTGCAGTTGTAAAACTTGTAAAAGAATTAACCGGAGCTGGTCTTAAAGATGCAAAAGAGATGGTGGATAACGCACCAAGCCCAATCAAAGAAGGTATTGCTAAAGACGAAGCAGAAGCTATCAAAGCTCAATTAGAAGAAGCTGGAGCTGAAGTTGAGCTTAAGTAAGCTTAACTCCTATAAATACAAAGGTTTAGGTCTTTTGCCAAGTGCAAATAGGCCTAAACCATTTGTCGTATATAAGGTTTTCCTATAAATACGACTTATTATTGCCTTTGATTTCTTATGTTAAGAGATCAGTGAGTCTCTGAATAGTCAGATTCTCAATTTATTTTAATTAAATTCCGTTCGTTGAAGATGCAAGCAAAACAAGCTGAAAGACTGAATTTCTCATCGGTAAAGAACAGACCTGAATATCCCGACTTTTTGGATATACAGATAAAATCATTTCAGGATTTCTTTCAATTGGAGACCAAGTCTGAAGAAAGAGGAAATGAAGGACTTTACAACACATTTCTAGAGAACTTCCCAATTACGGATACCCGTAACAACTTTGTACTAGAATTCTTAGATTATTTTGTAGATCCCCCGAGATACTCTATTCAGGAATGTATTGAGCGTGGCTTAACTTATAGTGTTCCACTTAAAGCGCGTTTAAAACTTTATTGTACTGATGAAGAGCACGAAGATTTTGAAACCATAGTTCAGGATGTATATCTTGGAACTATACCTTATATGACCCCAAGTGGTACTTTTTGTATCAATGGGGCAGAACGTGTTGTAGTATCTCAGCTTCACCGTTCTCCGGGTGTATTCTTCGGCCAGTCCTTTCACGCAAATGGTACTAAATTATATTCAGCACGTGTAATACCTTTCAAAGGTTCATGGATTGAATTTGCTACCGATATTAACAGTGTGATGTATGCGTACATCGATCGTAAGAAAAAGCTACCGGTAACAACACTTTTCCGCGCTATTGGTTTTGAGCGGGATAAAGATATTTTGGAAATATTTGACCTTGCAGAAGAGGTTAAGGTTTCAAAAACCGGACTTAAAAAATATTTAGGACGAAAACTTGCCGCCCGTGTATTGAATACGTGGCACGAGGATTTCGTAGATGAGGATACTGGTGAAGTAGTATCTATTGAGCGTAATGAAATTGTATTAGATCGTGATACGGTTCTTGAGAAAGAGCACGTAGATGAGATTCTTGATGCAGGTGCTAAGACCATTCTTCTTCATAAAGAGGATAATCAATTAGCAGATTACGCGATCATCCATAATACTTTGCAAAAAGATCCTACAAACTCAGAAAAAGAGGCCGTAGAACATATATACCGTCAATTACGTAATGCTGAGCCACCAGATGAGGAGACAGCACGTGGTATTATTGACAAGTTATTCTTTAGCGACCAGCGCTACAATTTAGGTGAAGTAGGTCGTTACCGAATGAACAAAAAGTTAGGTTTAGATATCGGTATGGATAAGCAGGTGCTTACCAAGCAAGATATCATTACCATCGTTAAGTATCTTATAGAGTTGATCAACTCAAAAGCTGAGATTGATGATATTGATCACCTTTCTAACCGTCGTGTACGTACAGTGGGTGAGCAGTTATCTACTCAGTTTGGTGTAGGTCTTGCACGTATGGCTCGTACCATTCGTGAGCGTATGAACGTACGTGACAACGAGGTATTTACCCCGATTGATTTGATTAACGCGAAAACCCTTTCATCTGTAATCAACTCATTTTTTGGTACCAACCAGCTGTCTCAATTTATGGACCAAACCAATCCCCTTGCAGAGATTACGCATAAGCGTCGTCTTTCAGCATTAGGGCCCGGTGGTCTTTCACGTGAGCGTGCAGGTTTTGAGGTGCGTGACGTACATTATACGCATTACGGTCGTCTGTGTCCTATTGAAACTCCTGAAGGTCCAAACATTGGTTTGATTTCTTCATTGGCAGTTTACGCCAAGGTTAACAATATGGGCTTCATTGAAACTCCATATCGTACAGTTACTGATGGTAAAATTGATTTAGAAACCAAGCCAAGATATTTAAGCGCAGAAGAAGAAGAGGGAATGTTGATTGCTCAGGCAAACAACCCTATGGATGATTCTGGTAAGATAGAAGAAGATCGTGTAATTGCACGTATGGAAGGTGACTTCCCGGTTGTTGAGCCAAACACAGTACATTACGCTGACGTTTCTCCTAACCAGATCGCTTCAATCTCAGCTTCGCTTATTCCATTCCTGGAGCATGATGATGCAAACCGTGCGTTGATGGGATCAAACATGATGCGTCAGGCAGTTCCACTTTTACGTGCCGATTCGCCTATCGTAGGTACTGGTCTTGAGCGCCAGGTAGCCTCGGATTCTCGTGTATTGATCAATGCAGAAGGAGAAGGTGTGGTAGAATATGTTGATGCTAATGAGATTACCATTAAATATGACCGTACCGAAGAAGAGCGTATGGTGAGTTTTGATGGAGATAGCAAAACCTATCAATTGATTAAATTCCGTAAGACGAACCAAAGTACTTCTATTAACCTGAAGCCTATCGTAAGAAGAGGTGACCGTGTTAAAAAGGGACAGGTTCTTTGCCAAGGATACGCGACTGAAGCTGGTGAACTTGCTTTAGGTAGAAACATGAAAGTAGCTTTTATGCCTTGGAAAGGGTATAACTTTGAGGATGCGATCGTGATTTCTGAAAAAGTTGTTCGTGAGGATATCTTTACTTCTATTCACGTTGATGAGTATTCATTAGATGTACGTGATACGAAGTTGGGTAATGAAGAATTAACTAATGATATCCCTAACGTTTCTGAAGAGGCTACAAAAGACCTTGATGAAAACGGTATGATCCGTATAGGTGCAGAAGTTAAGCCTGGTGATATTCTAATCGGTAAGATTACTCCAAAAGGAGAGTCAGATCCAACACCAGAGGAGAAACTGCTTCGTGCAATATTTGGAGATAAAGCCGGTGATGTAAAAGATGCTTCTTTAAAAGCTTCACCATCTCTAAGAGGTGTGGTTATTGAGAAAAAACTTTTCGCAAGAGCTATAAAAGATAAGCGCAAGCGCGCAAAAGATAAAGAAGATATATCTGCATTAGAGGCAGAATACGATCAAAAATTTGATGAGCTTAAAGCCGTTTTGGTTGATAAATTATTTCAGCTTGTTAATGGTAAAACTGCTCAGGGTGTTAAGAATGATCTAGGTGAAGAAGTATTGCCAAAAGGTAAGAAGTTCACACTTAAGATGCTTAACGCTGTTGAAGACTATACACACCTTAATCAGGGAACCTGGACAACTGACGATGCAACCAATGCAATGATTGCAGACTTATTGCACAATTACCGAATTAAGGAGAATGATCTTCAGGGTAACTTACGTCGTGAGAAATTTACTATCTCTGTAGGAGATGAACTTCCTGCAGGAATCATAAAACTTGCTAAAGTTTATGTTGCTAAAAAGCGTAAGCTGAAAGTGGGTGATAAGATGGCAGGTCGTCACGGTAACAAAGGTATTGTTGCACGTATCGTACGCGAGGAAGATATGCCTTTCTTAGAAGACGGAACTCCTGTAGATATCGTGTTGAACCCACTGGGTGTACCTTCTCGTATGAACATTGGTCAGATTTATGAAACAGTTCTTGGATGGGCTGGTCAGAAATTAGGACAGAAGTATGCGACGCCAATTTTTGATGGTGCTACCCTTGACCAGATCAATGAGCTTACAGATAAAGCAGGAATCCCAAGATTTGGACATACGTATCTGTATGACGGTGGTACCGGTGATCGTTTTGATCAGCCTGCAACCGTTGGAGTTATCTATATGCTTAAACTTGGGCATATGGTTGATGATAAGATGCACGCACGTTCAATAGGACCTTACTCCTTGATTACGCAACAACCATTAGGTGGTAAAGCACAGTTTGGTGGTCAGCGTTTTGGTGAGATGGAGGTTTGGGCTCTCGAGGCTTATGGAGCTTCGGCTACCTTGAGAGAAATCCTTACCGTGAAGTCTGATGATGTGATTGGTAGAGCTAAAACTTACGAGAGTATTGTAAAAGGTGAGCCAATGCCAGAACCGGGTCTTCCTGAGTCGTTCAACGTATTGATGCACGAACTTAAAGGTCTGGGTCTAGACATTCGTCTGGAAGAATAGATACTGAAGGGTTGCGCTTCCGCGGAAGTGCAACCTCCTTTATAGTATCAAAAAACAAAAAGAATAATTTTCGACATAAGGTATTATGGCAAGAGATAATGATAAGAATGCAGTAAAGAGATTTGATAAAATCTCTATTGGTCTTGCGTCTCCCGAAGCGATTTTGGCTGAATCACGCGGTGAGGTGTTAAAACCAGAAACTATAAACTACCGTACACACAAACCAGAGCGTGACGGTTTATTCTGTGAGCGTATCTTTGGTCCTGTAAAGGATTATGAGTGTGCTTGTGGAAAGTATAAGCGTATACGTTACAAGGGTATTGTTTGTGACCGTTGTGGTGTAGAAGTTACTGAGAAGAAAGTACGTAGAGACCGTGTGGGACACATCAATCTTGTGGTTCCTGTTGCGCACATCTGGTACTTTAGAAGTTTGCCAAATAAAATAGGGTATCTTTTAGGTCTTCCGTCCAAGAAATTGGATATGATTATCTATTACGAACGCTATGTAGTTATTCAGCCGGGTATTGCAAACAATGAAGAAGGAGAGCCATTACAAAAGATGGATTTCCTTACGGAAGAAGAATACCTAAACGTTTTGGATTCTATTCCGCAGGAAAATATGTACCTGGAAGATAGCGATCCTAATAAATTCATCGCTAAGATGGGTGCTGAATGTCTTATTGAATTGTTGAGACGTATTGATCTTAACGAGCTTTCTTATGACCTGCGTCATAAGGCAAACAATGAGACTTCAAAACAACGTAAAACTGAGGCGTTAAAGCGTCTTCAGGTTGTTGAAGCTTTGCGTGATGCGAACAAAAACCGGGAAAACCTTCCGGAGTGGATGATTATGAAAGTAATTCCGGTAATTCCACCAGAATTGCGTCCACTTGTACCTCTTGATGGAGGTCGTTTTGCAACTTCAGATTTAAATGACCTTTACCGTCGTGTAATCATTCGTAACAACCGTTTAAAGCGTTTGATGGAAATCAAAGCTCCAGAGGTGATTTTGCGTAACGAGAAGCGTATGCTTCAGGAAGCGGTAGATTCATTATTTGATAACACCCGTAAGTCTTCAGCTGTAAAAACTGACTCTAACAGACCTTTAAAGTCACTTTCTGACTCACTTAAAGGTAAGCAAGGTCGTTTCCGTCAGAACTTACTTGGTAAGCGTGTTGACTATTCTGCACGTTCGGTAATTGTTGTAGGACCAGAATTAAAACTTTATGAGTGTGGTCTGCCTAAAGATATGGCTGCTGAACTTTACAAGCCTTTCGTAATTAGAAAACTGATTGAGCGTGGGATTGTAAAAACGGTAAAGTCTGCTAAAAAGATTATAGATAAAAAAGAGCCTGTAGTTTGGGACATCCTGGAAAACGTTCTTAAAGGACATCCGGTGTTGCTAAACCGTGCTCCAACGCTTCACCGTCTGGGAATCCAGGCGTTTCAGCCAAAATTGATCGAAGGTAAGGCGATTCAGCTTCACCCATTGGTTTGTACGGCATTTAACGCGGATTTTGATGGTGACCAGATGGCGGTTCACCTTCCACTAGGGCCAGAGGCTATTCTTGAAGCACAGATGTTAATGCTTGCTTCAAACAATATCCTTAACCCTGCTAACGGGGCACCAATTACGGTACCTTCTCAGGATATGGTATTGGGTCTTTATTATATGACCAAAGCACGTAAGAGTACTCCTGAGCATCCTATACTTGGAGAAGGGATTACTTTTTACAGCCCTGAAGAAGTTGTTATCGCACATAACCAGAAGCGTGTAAATATTAATGCGATCATTAAAATACGTACCAAAGATTTTAATGAAGCTGGAAAATTAGTTCCACAAATTATTGAAACTACTGTAGGTCGTGTATTATTTAATGAAAGCGTACCCGAAGAGGCTGGTTACATTAACGAAGTATTGACTAAGAAGTCGCTACGTGATGTAATCGCTCGTATTTTGAAGCTTACAAATGTTCCGCGTACTGCAGAATTCTTGGATAGCATCAAAACATTAGGGTATACTTTCGCATTTAGAGGTGGTCTTTCTTTCTCATTAGGGGATATCATTATTCCTGCGGAAAAGTATGAGATGATTGACGAGGCCAATACACAGGTAGACGGTATTATGTCTAGCTATAATATGGGTCTTATCACCAACTCAGAGCGTTACAATCAGGTTATTGACGTATGGACGTCAACTAACGCATCGCTTACTGAGTTGTCTATGAAACGTATTCGTGAAGATCAGCAAGGATTTAACTCCGTGTTTATGATGCTTGACTCTGGTGCTCGTGGATCTAAAGAGCAGATTCGTCAGTTAACCGGTATGCGCGGATTGATGGCTAAGCCTAAGAAATCTAATGATGGAGGTGGAGCAATTATTGAAAACCCGATTCTTTCTAACTTTAAGGAAGGTCTTTCAATTCTTGAATATTTTATCTCTACTCACGGTGCTCGTAAAGGTCTTGCGGATACGGCACTTAAAACTGCAGATGCTGGTTACCTAACCCGTCGTCTTGTTGATGTTTCTCAGGATGTGATTGTAAACAGTGAAGATTGCGATACCTTAAGAGGTGTTGAAGTATCTGCACTTAAGAAAAATGAAGAAGTTGTAGAAACACTTGAAGCTCGTATAATTGGTCGTATTGCACTCAATGATGTAATCAACCCATTAAACGGAGAGGTGATTGTTGTTGCTGGTCAGGAAATATCTGAAGAATTAGCTGCTGAAATTACTAAGGCGCCTATTGAAAGTGTTGAAGTACGTTCACCGCTTACTTGTGAGGCTCCTAAAGGAATTTGTGCGAAATGTTATGGTCGTAACCTTGCAACCAACAAGATGGTTCAGATGGGTGAGGCTGTAGGTGTTGTAGCTGCTCAGTCAATTGGTGAGCCAGGTACACAGCTTACACTTCGTACCTTCCACGTGGGTGGTATTGCAGGTAACATTTCTGAAGAAAACAAAGTGGTTTCTAAATTTGATGGTCGTCTGGAGATTGAAGATCTTAAGACTGTTGAAGGTGAGGCGCCAGATGGTTCTACTTCTAACATCGTTATTTCACGTACTTCAGAAGCTAAAATCGTTGATGCTAAAACCGGAATTCTTTTAAGTACAAACAACATTCCTTACGGTTCTCAGCTTTTCATGAAAGATGGAGATAAAGTTACTAAAGGAGATGTAATCTGTACCTGGGATCCATTTAACGGGGTTATTATTTCTGAATTTGCTGGTAAGATCAAGTATGAGAATATTGAGCAAGGTGTAACTTATCAGGTAGAAACTGATGAACAAACCGGTTTCCAGGAGAAAGTTATTTCAGAATCTCGTAATAAACGTATGATTCCTACCTTGCACATTATGGGTAAAAAAGACGAAGTAATTCGTTCTTACAACTTACCTGTAGGTGCTCACTTAATGGTAGATAACGACGAAAAAATAAAAATTGGTAAAATCCTGGTTAAGATACCACGTAAGTCGGCGAAAGCAGGGGATATTACCGGTGGTCTTCCTCGAGTGACTGAATTGTTTGAAGCACGTAACCCATCTAACCCTGCTGTAGTAAGTGAGATTGACGGTGTGGTTTCTTTCGGTAAAATCAAGCGTGGTAACCGTGAGATTATCGTTGAATCTAAACTTGGAGAGGTTAAGAAGTATCTTGTGAAACTTTCAAACCAGATCCTTGTT
Source organism: Leeuwenhoekiella sp. (assembly GCA_002708845.1). Classification (GTDB taxonomy): domain Bacteria; phylum Bacteroidota; class Bacteroidia; order Flavobacteriales; family Flavobacteriaceae; genus Leeuwenhoekiella. Next base: position 5,273 of record PAPI01000012.1, on the reverse strand, counting down.
CAGGAAAATGACTTCGTAAGAGCGGGTATGCCATTATCTGATGGTTCTGTAACTCCGGAAGATATTCTTGCAATCAAAGGTCCATCTGCTGTTCAACAGTATTTGGTGAATGAAGTTCAGGAAGTTTACCGTTTACAGGGTGTGAAGATTAATGATAAGCACTTTGAAGTAGTTGTTCGTCAAATGATGCGTAAAGTACGTATTCAGGATCCGGGTGATACAATCTTCCTAGAGAATCAGTTGGTACATAAAGATGACTTCATCGCCGAAAATGACGCTATTTTTGGTATGAAAGTGATTGAAGATGCCGGTGACTCTGATACTTTGAAACCAGGTCAAATTATTTCGCCAAGAGACTTGAGAGATGCTAACTCAATCTTGAGAAGAGAAGATAAGACCTTAGCAACAGCTCGTGACGTTGTCGCTGCGACTGCTACTCCGGTTCTTCAGGGTATTACCAGAGCTTCACTTCAAACTAAGTCCTTTATCTCTGCGGCTTCCTTCCAGGAGACGACAAAAGTTCTTAACGAAGCAGCTGTAAGTGGTAAGGTAGATGAACTTGAAGGTCTAAAAGAGAATGTAATTGTAGGTCATAGAATTCCTGCAGGTACCGGTCTTAGACGATACGATAAGATTATCGTAGGTAGTAAGCAAGAGCTTGAAGAACTCAATGCGGCTCGAGAAGAAGTAAATTTCAATTAATAATTATATAGGAAACAGCTTCATTTTAATGAAGCTGTTTTTTTATACCCAAATGTCAAATAATATGGACGAAGAAGATAAAAATCAAAATCCGCAGTTGAATATAGAACTAGATGAAGCAACTGCTCAGGGTCAATATTCTAACCTTGCGATAATCAATCACTCTATTTCAGAGTTTGTGGTTGATTTTATAAATATTATGCCGGGCACTCCCAAGAGTAAGGTAAAGTCACGAATAATTTTGACGCCCCAACATGCCAAGCGGTTGGCCAAAGCTTTGCAGGAAAATGTGAAACGCTTCGAACAGGCTCACGGTGAAATCAAAGATTATGAGAAGCAGCCGATACCATTAAATTTTGGTCCTACCGGTCAGGCTTAATTTTTAAGTGAACAGAAATTTAATTACGCTTAGGGAATATTTATTAATTCTATTCAGTTTTGTATAGCAATAGAATTTAATTATATCTAACAAAAAAGAGGCTTTAAATCGTTCGATTTAAAGCCTCTTTTTTGTTTTTGCTTTGTCTTGTGTATTTAAAATATTTAAGTCTTTAATAGAGCTTTATTTTAATTAAAACTCAGAAACAAAGTGTAGTTTGACATTAGGGTACTTCTGCTGGGTCATTTGTAATGTAAACGGAGAATCAGCAAAGAAAACCAATTGCCCCCTTTTATCTTTAGCCATAAAACGCTGTTTTACACGTAAGAATTCTTTAAATTCTTCGCTTTTGGGATCTTTTGGCTCTACCCAACAGGCTTTATGCACGCTCAAAGGTTCATAAGTACATTTTGCTCCGTACTCATGCTCAAGACGGTATTGAATAACCTCATACTGAAGCGCACCAACAGTGCCTATAACCTTTCTTCCGTTTAATTCAAGCGTAAAAAGCTGAGCAACTCCTTCATCCATCAATTGATCGATACCTTTTTCTAACTGCTTGGATTTCATTGGGTCTGCATTATTGATATACCTAAAATGTTCAGGTGAGAATGCCGGAATTCCTTTATAATGTATTTCTTCGCCTTCTGTTAAGGTATCACCAATCTTAAAGTTCCCGGTATCGTGTAGTCCAACAATATCACCAGGATAGGAGATATCAACAATTTCTTTCCGCTCTGCGAAAAAAGCATTTGGACTTGAGAATTTCATCTTTTTACCGTTTCTCACATGCAAATAGGGGGTATTCCGCTCAAAAACGCCTGATACGATTTTCACAAAAGCAAGACGATCGCGATGCTTGGGATCCATATTTGCGTGTATTTTAAAAACAAAACCGGTAAAATCTTTTTCATCAGGTTTCACTTCTCGTTCTTCACTTTCTTTAGGACGTGGAGGTGGAGCAATACTGATAAAGCAGTCTAGAAGTTCGCGTACACCAAAATTGTTAAGTGCAGACCCAAAAAACACAGGCTGTTGTTCCGCCTGAAGGTAGGCCTGACGGTCAAAATCAGGATATACACCTGTTACCAGCTCTAGCTCATCGCGGAGGGTATCTGCAGATTTTTCACCAATAAGTTGGTCAAGTTCAGCGGAATTTAAATCTTCAATTTCGACTGTCTCTTCGATGTTTTTGCGGCTATCACCGCTAAAGAGATTTACATTTTTCTCCCATATGTTATAAATCCCCTTAAAATCATAACCCATTCCAATTGGAAAACTTAATGGAGTGACCGTTAAGTTGAGTTTTTGCTCAATTTCGTCGAGCAATTCAAATGCATCTTTACCTTCACGATCCAATTTATTAATAAAGACAATCATTGGGATTTTTCGCATTCTACAAACTTCTACCAGCTTTTCGGTCTGCTCTTCAACCCCTTTTGCTACATCAACAACAACGATAACGCTATCAACTGCGGTAAGTGTTCTAAAAGTATCCTCAGCAAAATCCTTGTGACCCGGTGTGTCAAGAATGTTGATTTTGGTTCCGTTGTATTCAAATGCCAGTACAGAAGTAGCAACAGAAATACCCCGCTGACGCTCGATTTCCATAAAGTCGCTGGTAGCTCCTTTTTTAATTTTATTAGACTTCACTGCACCAGCTTCCTGTATAGCTCCTCCAAACAGAAGCAACTTTTCGGTCAAGGTGGTTTTACCAGCATCAGGATGCGATACAATTCCGAAGGTACGTCTGCGAGCTATTTCTTTTTTGACATTCATCATGTTCATTTTAAGGCTCGCAAATATACTATATAGACACTTATAAAATTCAATATGTAGGTAAAAGCACTTTACTGCTGTTCAAGTGTTAATTAAAATGGATAAAATGCAAATTGTTGAAATAGAGTGAATTGTAGTCCTGCCCTTTAGCTAAATAAAAATCGATTATATCCAAAAGCTAAGATATTGTTAAAAATTCCCTTCTTCTCATTCTATATTTACCTATCCCAACTTTAACAAATTTCACTAAGTGCTGCGCTTCAAGCCCCTGATGAAGTATCTGTGCTGTTAAAGACATTCTTATGGATATGGGGCAATTATATGTAAGATTTATCGAGAAGTTCTTCTCGACTTTTCCCTTCTCATTATTTCATTCCAAAAGCAGAGACACAGCGTCTTTGATAATCTATGCGATGATTTCGTGTCATTTACAAAAATGTTAGTATGAAACAAAAAACTACTTTTTTAACATCTGGAAATACGTATTTAAATCAGGTCATTTTGGCGCTGATGCTTATCATTTCCACAGCCTCATTTTCTCAGGTTGCACCTGTTCTTTTCCCTAACGGGGGCTTTAACATTGATGGAAATCTGGATTCTGATACTTCTGTCGGAGACTGGTTGGGTACGCGTCCCAACAGCTTTGTATTTGATATATACCCGGCTTTTCCTTTTGGTGATGCATTGCGTGCGAGCCCTGTGACTGCCGTGTCGACATTTCGGGTTATAGATGCTTATGATGGAAATGATGATATATTCCAAGGGGGTGGTAAATACACCGATGATCCATCTACGTGGAAAGTCAACCCTAATGCAAAATCGGGAGGAAAAGGAGATATAAATAACGTTCTATTACACGTTGGTCAGGATAATACCGGGGATCAGTGGGTTATTGTTGCAAGTGATCGTTTGGTTACTACCGGAACTAGTTATTTAGATTTTGAATTTTTACAAAAACCGCTAACATATAATAATACAACAACAGGCTTTATAACTCATGGGCTTGATGGGGGGAGAACTGTAGGAGATATTCTTATTTCTGTTTCTTATACCAATGGAGGTTCTGTTGCGACTGTAAGATATTATGAATGGGAAGTTGATGCTACTTCGGCTCTGGGCTTTAATTATATTGAAAACACTTCTGTCTTACCTACCCGCTTCGGGGCAAGTAATGTTGGTACAGTTTCTACAAATATTGGAGCTTTTGGTGTCGGCCAGTATACGGCGAATCAGTTTGTAGAGGCTGCAATAAATATTAGTGCCTTTTTTGAAACTGGAGACCCTTGTGATGGCTTGACTATTGGTACTATATTGGTAAAAACGAAATCATCTGATGCGCCTACAGCTGCATTAGATGACGTTGTGGCTCCCATACCAGTTCGTTTAAATTTAGGCACGGCTGAAATTGATTACGCAGATGCCGATTTTTGTTCACCATCAGCTAGTGTAAGTCTTTTGGGTGTTGAAGGAGGAACTTTTAGTGCTTCACCTTCGGGACTTTCAATTGATTCTTTAACTGGAGAAATAGATTTAGATTCCAGTACTCCCGGAACCTATACAGTTACTTATAGCTTTACAACCGGAACTTGTCCAAAATCGGTTACTACATCTGTGGTAATTCCTGAAACTTCGCCTATACCTAATACGATTAATGAGAATTTCTGCAAAAATGCAGGGGTGAAAAATTACAATGTCACAGCTACTCCTGGATATACTCTTAATTATTACGCAACAAACAATTCTGCAGATAGCCCTTTAACCACTGTTCCTGTACTTGATACTGACTCTGCTCCTATAGGCTTATATACAGTATATGTAAGTCAGAATAAGACAGGATCTTGTGAAAGTGATCGTGTACCTGTAACTATAGAGATTACTTCAGCTTTAGTAGTTAGTGAAAGTATAACGAATGTAGCTTGTTTGGGGGAATCGAATGGTGCTATTGATCTTTCAGTTTCAGGTGGAAGCGGAGCTTATGTATTTGAATGGAAAGATTCTTCTAATATAGTTATTGCTACAACTGAAGATTTAAGTGGATTGGCGGCAGGTGCTTATACTGTAACTATTGATTCAGATAGTGATTGTAGTTTTACGGATACATATACCATCACCGAGCCTGTTGCGGTCACGGTATCTGCGGAATCCACCAATGTTAGCTGTAACGGTGCTGCCGATGGTACGATTACGGTAAGCGGTTTAAGCGCCGGAGCGACTTATACGATTACATTAGACGGCGGCGATGGCACAGATCTGAGTGGAAACACTACGTTTGCACCGGGCACCTATACGATTACAGCCAGCGCTGCTAACGGTAACAACGCCGGTACCTGTGAGGCTACTGCTTCGGTAACAATCACCGAGCCTGTTGCTGTAACGGTATCTGCGGAATCCACCAATGTAAGCTGTAACGGTG
>PAPI01000011.1 GCA_002708845.1 Leeuwenhoekiella sp. | reverse complement strand
TTAACGGGAGTCCTAAGTACGTTAAAAATAGTATGCAGGCGTGGTGGAATTGGTAGACACGCTAGACTTAGGATCTAGTGCCGCAAGGTGTGAGAGTTCGAGTCTCTCCGCCTGTACAACGAAAAACCTCTGACGAAAGTCAGAGGTTTTTTTTGTTTTAAGAATATTCTGTTTTTGACTTATCGACCTGATAAATAGATTCTTTTATACTGCTATTAGATTATCTTCGTAAGGTTCAACTAACGTTACCTCCGGTTCACTCAGAGGTTTACACTTTAGATTTTTAAATATGGAAAAAAGGTCAAATCAGATTGCATTAATTCTTATAATCTTAGGAATTATCCTGATCTTATATTTTTTTAAAAATGAAATTATTTCTGAAGTAAATGCACTTAGTTATTGGCTTTATCCTGAAAATAGGAATCACAGGGGCTTATTCACTGATCTTCTTTTAAAAATTTTAGCTGGAATAGCTGGTATTGTGGCTTTAAAATTTGCTTTAGATCGAGCAAAATCAAGTATTGAGAGCGCTAAAGCTCAAACGAAAGCTGTTAAAGCTCAAAATGAACAAATAGTACTTTCAAGAAATGCCCAATTAAATGAACTTTTCAAAAATGCGGTTGATCATATAGGGTCATCAAATGAAACAGTCGTTTTGGCTGGTACACATGAACTCCATTCAATAGCTGTCAAATTTCCTGATGATTATAGTGAGATTGCTCTTAATGTATTTCTTAGTATACTGAGAATTGAATTAACTAATGAAAATTTAACTGAAAGTAAGAAAAGCCTTAGTCAAGGTATTATAAACATAATTTTTAGAAATGAAATTTATGACGAACACGAAAAGGATTTATCGGATTGTAACTTTTCAGATATAAATTTTGGTGGATTAAATCTCACTAATGTTAATTTAATAAGATCCAAATTTCCCAAATCAACATCCGGTTGTGGATTTAAGCAATGTGATTTAAGGAATTCTCAACTTACCGATTTGCAATTTGTATTTTGCAATTTTGAGAAGTGTTTCTTCGATAATACCTTAATTAAGGAAGTTGTTTTTCACAAATGTTCATTTTGTGAGATTTCAAATAACATCTGGTTTAAATTTTATGAGGTCTCATTTTTTGAATGTTCATTTATTGGCTATTTAAATAGAATTAACTTTCATCTAACGAGATTTATTGGAGTTCAATTTAAAAAAGGAATACTGCAGGATTTAGAATTTTTAGGGGTGACTTTTACAGATAATTGTGTGTTTGAAGTTAAGGTTATTACATGCGACTTCATAGCCGTTTCTTTTAAAGACACTGAATTTAATAATCAAGTATCTAGTAATCGGTTTATCGGTATTGAAAACTTTAAGTATTATTACGAAAGCTTTTATCATTTGATTGGAAATGAAAATGATTTCAACGGAATGAATTTGACAAGTTTGGAATTGTCGAGACTTAACAATACTAATATTACTTTTGACTCCGGATACAATGAATATGTTAGAAGGGAACTTGGATTAGGAGATAAAGATGAAATTATTTTTTAAAAACTCTCACTTTCAATTTCTACTTCCATCAACCAGTCTGAAAGGAATTTTTTGTTCAGTTTCTTAATTCTACATTTTCAATATGAAAAAGAATAATGGGACTTTTTATGCTCACTTATATAAGAAAAACCTCTGATGAAAATCAGAGTTTTTTTTATTTAAAACGTTGTGTTAAAAAAAAAGCCCCTCCTGAGAGGGACTTAAAAGGTGTTTTCTGAAACTTAATACTCTTCAACTCCTTTTTTAATAATGAACGAAAAAGCTTCCGTTTTCTATGGTATAGTTAGCGGTGTCAGTACCCATAGGTTTGCCCGTAAAATTAAAGCTTCCCTTGATGTGTTTATTTTCGGTGTCATGAGTCTCGATAACCAGTTGGCCTGAATTGGCAAAAACAAAATCTTCGTCTGTTTTTTGATATTTGCCTTGAATGCCCATATCATAACTATAAGTTCCGGCTCCTATATCCTGAGGTAAAAAGAGCTGAATATCCTCACCATCCCCCATACTGCCCGTTAATAATAGTGTGTTTGTTATTGCGGTAATTTGCCCGGTTACAAATTTTGCGTTGAAGTCTTTACCGTTTACCGCAGCAGAAAAAGAGTTGTTTGTAGACGTGTTGCCGGCTTTTGAATTTTGACAGGAAGTTAGTGTGATCCCCATACAAAGGGTTAGCATCACTATTAATTTTAAATTTTTCATAGTTTTTGATTTAAATCCAGACAATTAGGTTTGCTTCTTCTATTTTACCGCTACTGCCCATAGGTATGGCTTTTATTTTGATTAGGTATTTGCCTTTGGTTAATTTGCCGGGATAGGCGCCGTTTTCTAGTGGATTACCCTGAGCAAAGGTGAGCAGGGGTATAACGTCAAATGCCTCTACTGGTTCAAGCATTTCGCCCGGAAAAAAGGTAAGTGGTTCGCGCTTTACACTACGCATCAATTTTCCGTCTTTATAAATCTCGGTCACAAAAGTAAATAGCGCTACACCACGTCCCTCCTGATCTTTAGCGAGTCCGGCTCCCTTAAAATTAAACTGGATCTGGTGTTTGCCTGTTTTAAAATTTTTAAACAGGTCAACCACATTGCCTTCGTTTAGGCGAATTTCAACCGAAGATTTTCCGTTAACGAGTAATTGGCCTACAACCTCTGCTTTTGGATTGAGCGAGATGCTTCGATTTAAACTGATCTTTGCGGTTTGCGCTTCCGCGAAAGCGAAACAAACTAGCATAATAATTAAGTTGAATGAATATTTCATAAGATTTAGATATTAAAGTTTAGTTATTGTTACACGGCGGTTTAAAGCCTTGGCTGTGGCGGTATTTTCGGATGAAACAGGCTCTAAAGATCCCTTTCCGGCAGTTTGAAGCCGGGAAGCATCAATGCCAAACTCACTAACCAAAGCTGCTTTTACCGCTTCGGCTCTGCTTTCAGATAACGGCATGTTCAGGGAAGTATCTCCATCAGAATCGGTGTGTCCTGTAATCAGATAGTTGCCTGTGGCATCGCTTTGTATAGCCTGAGCGATTTGCTTAATACTCGCGTAAGACGCCGGTTGAATGCTGGCGCTTCCGCTGTCAAAGGTGATTCCATAAGCGGTATGAGAGCCGTTTTTAAACAAACGCTCACCGGACTCGACGCCTGTGGCAAACTTGACGTTGCCCAGGTAGAAGTATTCATTTTCGGGGCTTACGCTACTTTCAAATCGCAGCGTGCGGTAGTTTAAATTGTTATCAGCCCCACGCGGAATGTCAAGTACTTTATCCTGATCAACGTACACTTTTATACGACTGCCTTTTTTTAAGATGGCAATGTGGTAAGGCACGCCGCTTTTTCCGGCTTTTGAAAATGCAGGATGATTATTGTTTCCTGAAACGTTCATACCTTTTTTAGCTGTTTTCTTATCAAGCGCTACGCCGCGGGCAGATGCCGAATTGCTGAGGCTGATGGTGGTCACTTCTTTTCCGTAGCTAAACTCGTCCATATACATATTAGGATTTTCAAGCTCAGACAATACCACATTTACATAGCGTTTAAAAGCATAGGTATCTGCGTTAAAATCGTAAAGCAAATCAAACTCCAACGTAAAGTCGTCGGGTAAATCCTGAGGAATACCGTCAAAAACGTAGGTACCCCAACCGTTACCAATACGCAGCCATTTTCCGGGAAGCGTATTAAGCGTTACTACTTCGGCACTCGAATTTGTATTCCATTTTTGGGGAAAATCGCCAACGGAATCTGAAGAGAAGTCTTCAAAAGCAACCAGATTTGTACCCGGTACAAAGTCGTATTTGCTGTAGGCCCTAAAGCCTACTTCTTGATTGTTGTCTGCAGTTTCATTAGGATAATCCATCTCATCTGTACCGGTTTCGTCCATTTCCATTTCAGTACCATTAACAGAGGGTATAGAATCGTTTTCATCAAGGCCCAGAATTTTATCAACCTGTTTATCAGCTTTGTCTTCCAGATTCTTGGTGGTTCTGTCTAGTTTGTCTTCCAGTTTTTTGGTCAGTTTTTTTAAGAACTGGGCTTCGGTGTTGTTGCTGTAGCACAAGGCCATCACAAGCACTAAAAAAGTAATGCGTCTCATAGTATTAAGTTTTAAGATTTACTTTTTATGCTTTCAGAATTAAAAGGTTAACATCATTTTTAAAAAATTGTATTTTTAGATTTATGTGTTAACCTTCAGCGCGATGCTTCATTAATGATTATAGAACCAACCCTAGAACAACTCAGAACAGGAGACTCTGAAGCCTATACTAAAATTTATGAGGCCTATCGCAGTAGTTTTATTGGTTTTGCAAGGAAGTATGAGCTTTCTGATGACGATATTCTGGATATCTATCAGGACAGTATCGTAAAACTCTATGAAAACGTAATGAGCGGAAAGTTGAGCACGCTCACGAGTTCTATAAAGACGTATTTGTTCAGCATTGGGAAATTTAAGATCTATGAGCACCTGCGGTACGCTAAAAAACAGGTAACCGGGGATGAATTAGACTTTAAAGTGGAAACCGTTGAGCAAGCTCATTTTGAAGAGACAACCCTTAGCGAAAGGCAAATCGCATTGCGCAGGCATTTTGAAACATTGGGAGAACGCTGTAAAATGCTGTTGACCTGTTTTTACCTGAAAGGGATGAGTCTAAAGGATATTCAAGAGGTAGAGCAGTACGAAAACATCAATACCGTAAAGGCTGCAAAGTCCCGATGTATGAAGCAGTTAAAAGAAAAAATGATCCCCTAGTCATGAATAGAGAAGAACTTGTTGAAGCTTATTTTGCGGGACGGCTGAGTGAGGACGAAGCGCGCCAACTTAGCGATGCGTTGCAGAGAGATGCTGCATTTGCAGAAGAATTTGAGGTTGAAAAGGATTTGCAGGCAGCATTAATAGATCAGTCTAAGGCTGATTTAAAATCAACACTTGTTAATCTTGAGACCGAAAAATTCAATAAAAACCAAAAATCTACCGGTTTAAAGTTGTGGCGTTATGCCGTGGCAGCTATTTTGATTATTGGGTTGAGCCTATTTGGAGCTCTTTTTATAGGCAACCAGTCCACGCCCGAAGAGTTATATGCGGAAAATTTTGAGCCGTATCGTAATATTATCGCTCCTGTTGTGCGGGGTGAACACGCTGAAGGTTTGCTTGAAAAAAGTTTTGCTTTGTATGAACGGGGCGACTACGATCAGGCCGAAAAAGACTTTAGTAAACTGTACGAGGCAACCGGTGACGGGTATCTGTTGTTTTACCGGGGCAATGCGCTTTTGGCTTTGGGCCGTACCGAAGAAGCCATTACCTTATTTAAATCACATCAGGAGACACGTGATAATTTTTATTACAAGTCCAGATGGTATCTGGCATTAGCCTATTTGAAACTCGATAAAAAAGCAGATGCCATTTCTATTCTTGAAGAAATTGTAGCTAATAACTCATACAATGCCGAAAAGGCAGCACAACTTCTTAAAGAACTCGATTAATAGTAAAGCTGATCATCAAATCTATTTTACATACGGGTTTAAAGAGATTTCAAAATTCTAAGTTGATCTTTAGTTTCTCAATAAAACCCGTATAATGCAACCTCTTACTAATCGTAAAAATCTAGTCAAAGATTACCTGGAGTTTTAAAAACATTAGGAGGCCAGATGCTCCTTAAAAAACGCGATGGTACGCTCCCAGGCAAGTTCTGCGGCTTCCTGGTCGTAGCGTGGAGTCGTGGTATTGTGAAACCCGTGATTTACGCCGGGATACATAAACATTCCGTATTCTTTGTTGAATTCTTTTAGCTTGGCTTCATAAGCGGGCCAGCCGGCATTGATGCGCTCGTCAAGACCAGCATATTGTAATAAAAGCGGAGCTTGAATCTTGTCAATATCATCGGTAGGTTGCCCACCATAAAACGGAACTGAAGCTGCCAAATCGGGTACGCGCACCGCCATCATATTAGAAATGGAACCGCCAAAGCAAAAACCGACTACGCCTACTTTTCCGTTACACTCAGGATGATTTTTAAGAAGTTCGTAAGCGGCAATAAAATCTTCGAGCATTTCGGCACCATCCCGTTTGCGTTGCATCGCACGACCTTCGTCATCGTTGCCGGGATACCCTCCTAACGGACTTAAAGCGTCTGGTGCAAGGGTAATAAAACCATCAAGTGCTGCTCTTCGAGCCGTATCTTCTATGTAGGGGTTGAGTCCGCGGTTTTCGTGAACCACTACAATGCCTCCCAGCTTTTCGGTGGCGTCTTTGGGTTTTGAAAGTAAAGCTTTGATCTCGCCACCTCCTTTTGGAGAATTGTACGTGATAAATTTAGAATCCAGATTGGGATCCTGAGGGTCTACCAGCATCGTATTTTTGTAATCGGGCATTAAAAAACTCAGTAGGGCCGGCACGGTCACACTTCCAGCGGCAAATAGGGAAAGCTTTTCTACAAATTCGCGGCGCTCCAGCTTATTGTGGGCGTAAGCATCATATAAATCAAAAACTTCCTGCTTTATGTCTTCTTTCTTCAATTTCCTCATAGCGATTTTTTTAGATGAAATCCTGCTCAAGCAGGATTTCACTGTAAGATACATTAAGATATTGATTTAGAATTCAGACAAATACCAAAAATTTAAAAGGCTTTAGTAAGCTGTTTTCCGGAAGAGGCTCTATGTTAATCCCTCACGTTCTGTCTAAAATCAGGGAAGCCGTTTTCATCCCATTCAATCACACGGGCACGGGTATGCCGATTAAAATCGTAAAGCGAATTGCCGCGTACCTGTTCATAAACGCGAGCATGATAAATCATCACATCACTTTTACCGTCCTCAGATTTTGTAAAAGAATTATGTCCTGGTCCGAAACGGCGGACTTCTGCATTGGTGGAGAATACCGGTTTTTCAGATTTATGCCATGATTCGGGATTCATCAAATCTGCATCTTCATCTACCCAAAGTAAACCTACTGCATAGTTAGCGTCTGTTGCGCTGGCAGAATAGGTTAAAAACAGCTTATCGCCATGTTTAATAAGCGCTGGACCTTCATTCACTTTATAACCTATGAGCTCCCAATCGTATTTGGGATAAGTGATGATTATTTCAGGTCCGGTAAGGCTGGTGGGGGAGTCCATCTCAGATAATATAAGAGAGGTGCCCTCATGTGGAGTTTTGGCCTGTGCCCAAACTAAATAACGTTTGCCTTTGTGTTCAAAAGTAGTGGCGTCCAGAGAGAACGAATCTTGCTCTGTTGCGATTTGTCCTTCTTCTTTCCAGATTCCTTCGGTAGGATCTGCCGCATCAGTTGAGAGTACAAACATGCGTATCTTCCATACATCTTCTACTTCTCCTGCAGCAAAATACACATACCATTTTCCATTAATCTTATGCAATTCCGGGGCCCAGATATGTGCGCCCATCTTCCCGGTTTTGTGTTTGGTCCAGATTACTTTCGGCTCTGCCGTACCAAGACCATTAATGGTGTTAGATTTTCTGATTTCTATACGATCGTACTCTGGTGCTGTGGCGATAAAATAATAAGTGCCATCACTGTCTTTATACACCCAGGGATCTGCCCTTTGCGGAACTATAGGATTGATATAGGGCAGTTCTTCGCAGGTTTCAGAAGTCGTTAAGCTCTTTTGTGCCGTTGAGCACGAAGTGAAAGCTAACATACCCGCTATTAATAAAATAGCTTTGCGGGACAAAGAAGTAAAATGGTGCATCGTTCAATTTTAATTTTAATAAATGTAATAAAAACATTTATAAACTAAAACTAAAAAAAGCTTTGACGTTAATGCTTTGGTTTAAGCAGACTTTATAAAACGGCTGATGTCTTTATTGGAGCCGTATAAAACAAGGATGTCTCCTTTTTCCAAAATTAAAGAAGGTGTGGCGACGCTTTGCACATCTACAATGGTTTTAGTCTTGCCAACGTTGGTATCAACCTGCGCGTTTTTGAGTGTAGTAAGTACCAGTAGGTTATAGCGTTCTCTAAACTGAACATCTTCAACCGTTTTGTTTTCGTATTTTACAGGCAGTTTCACCTCAACAATACTGAAGTAATCGTTGAGTTCAAATGAGTCTACAACCCCGTGCATACAGAGTTTTTTTGCCCAGCGCTCTGCACTTTCCTGTTCGGGATGCACAATTTCATCAACGCCAATAGCATTGAGTACATTTTCGTGTAGATTGTTTACAGCCCGGCTGATGAGTTTTTTAACTTTCAGATTTTTGAGTAAAGCGCTTACCATCACGTTAGTCCCCTGATTTTCACCAATGGCAACAATAACGATATCCGTATCTTTAAGGGGTAGTCCGTTTACGGTATGCTCGTCTGTAGCATCAAGGCAAATGGTATGCGAGATTTTTTCCTTGAGCGCTTCTACCTTTTGCATATTGATATCGATACCTATGACTTCATTGCCCTGCGCAGTAAGTTTTTCGGCCAGAGAGGCACCAAAACTACCCAATCCAATAATGATGTATTTCATAAACAAATATCTTAATTGATTAAAATTTCTTCGGTAGGATAGCGGTATGCCTGCTGTTTTACTTTTCTAAATAATGCGATCATAAGGGTAAGCATACTCACCCTCCCTATAAACATTACCGCAATGATTACTCCTTTGCTTGCTGCCGAAAGACTTGATGTAATCCCTAAACTTAATCCTACCGTACTGTAAGCCGAGAAACATTCAAAAGCAATGCTGAGCAGCGTTTTTTGAGAATCAAAACTCGAAATCGCGATAACGGCAAAACCAATAACTACCAGTGAAAGCGATATAATGGCGAAAGCTCTACGTACTGAAATATCGGCAATTTCGCGACGGTAAACCTCAATACGCGTCTTTCCTTTAGCAAGGCTGAAAAAATTCAATGTAGCGATGGCAAACGTGCTGGTCTTGATACCACCTCCGGTTGAAGCAGGTGAGGCTCCCACCCACATCAGTAAAAATATAAGCATCAGGGTAGAAAAATGAAGCTGATTCATATCTACCGTATTAAAACCGGCTGTACGCGGAGTCGCAGCACCAAAGAGCGCGGTCACAAATTTACCCAGGCCATCGTGCTCAGCCAGAGTATTGGAGTACTCATTAATATAAACCAGTAATGTACCAATAACCAGAAGGCTGCTGGTCGTAATCAGGGTGATACGACTGCTTAGACTAAGCAGCCAGGGCTTATAGTCAATCTTTTGGTTGCGGTTTAATATAGGCTTGATGATTTTATACTTTAAGTAGCGCAAGACGTTGATCACAATAGGAAAACCCAGTCCGCCAAAGACAAACAAAGCTATTAAAGTGAGCTGCAGGGCGTAATTGTAGCGGTAGTTGATGTCGTAAAGCCCGTTTGATAAGGTTGAAAATCCGGCGTTACAAAAGGCTGAAATCGAATGGAAGATCGAAAAAGCTATCCGGTCGCCCAGTTCAGGAAGTACTTTACTTTTCAGGCTAAGAAAAATTAGAAAAGCACCTACAATTTCAATAGAAAAGGTAATGAGCAGAATACGTTTCAAAGTAGAAAAGACTTCTCCAATTTTTTTGGAGTTGTTCATGTCACTCAGTATTACCTGATTTTCAAAAGAGGAAACGCCTTTAAAAAAATAGCTGAAGTAACTGGCAAAAGTAAGAATTCCCAACCCACCTAACTGAATAAGAAAAACAATGATGTTTTGACCAAAGGGTGTAAAATAACTACCGGTGTCAACAACTATTAAACCCGTAACGCAGACTGCGCTCGTTGAGGTAAACAAGGCATCAAGAAAACTGATTCCTTCATAGGTCGCTTTAGGAAGCATCAGTAAAAGAGCACCCAGTAAAATAATGCCCAGAAAACTCACGATAAAAAGTTGAGCCGGATTAAGTGCACTTTTTTTATAGGAAACTTTTTGTTCAGCAAACTCCCTTATAAAGGTGAGCAGGATGGCAACTTTAATCCAGTTGTCGTCGTAGAAAAAGCTAAGGTGCCGGTGTGCTTCCTGCCCAAAAAAATGGATAGCAATGATATATAGCGTGACTGCAATAGTTGCATAATCAAATAAAACGACCTGTTTTCTACGCTTGATGTGTTCGGCGAAATATCGGGTAAGCGTAGCACCAATTCCTAAAAATAAAATAATCAGGTAAAAGGCATTGAGTGCCCGCTGTATGGTTGAAGATTGCTCGTAACCAAAATCGATTATAAAAGCAAAAACACCAATCAGGCTTAAGATAAAGGCCGTGCGGTAAATTGTCTTAAGGAACTTAGATTTTGCAGGCGTGTCGTTCAAATCCAATTAAATTAAAAACCTATGCAAAGGTATTGCAAATCTAAAACCCGTTGAGATTTAGGTCTTAAAGTATTCTAAAAGTTGAGCGCAAAGCGTTAAAGGAAATCACTTCTAGTAGCGTTCATTACGCTAAGGCTTTTTAAAAACTTAATTTTGCCAAAAACCGAAAGATGAAAGCAAAAGCAGAGGCGCGTTTGGAGTTGACTGAAGATCAAATGCGGGAATATGGCTATAAAGTAGTAGATGCCTTAGTGGCTCATCACGCCGGGCAGGAACAGAAAAAGCCTGTGGCTGTAGCCAGCCGTGCAGAGATGGATGAGTTGCTAACCGAAAATGCTCCTGAAGAAGCCACTTCTTTTGAAGCGGTTATGAATGGCGTAATGGAAAACGTGATCCCGCATATCAATTTGTTGAGCCATCCCAAATTCTTTTCGTTTGTACCCGGCCCCAGTAATTTTGTAAGTGTTTTGGCCGATACGCTCGCGACCGGTTTTAATGTGTTTTCAGGAGGTTGGGCTGCCTCTCCGGCAGCAGCCGAACTGGAGATCATCACCATTAACTGGCTACTCAATCTGTATGGTTTCCCTAAAAAGCGAGGTGGTGGTATTTTTACAAGCGGTGGCTCGATGGCCAATCTTACCGCTTTGGTTACTGCGCGTAATGTGAAATGTGGGGATGATTTCTCAAAGGCCGTGATTTACCTTTCAGACCAGGCGCATTCCTCTAATGTGAAAGCCATACGGGTAATGGGCTTTACCAAAGAGCAAATACGTATTATCCCTACCGATATGGAGTTTAAGTTTGCAATCAACAAACTCAAAAATGCGATCAACAAAGACCGTTTAGAAGGCTGGAAACCCTTTTGTCTTTTGGCATCTGCCGGAACTACCAATACGGGAACTGTTGACCAGCTCACCGAACTTTCAGAAATTGCAAAGGCCGAAGATCTTTGGTTTCACATTGACGGGGCTTATGGTGGTGCAGCTATTTTAGCTAAAGACGGAAAGCAATTGTTAAAAGGTGTCGAGAAAGCCGATTCGCTCACCGTTGACCCGCATAAGTGGTTTTACCAGCCGTATGAAATGGGTTGTCTGTTGGTGCGCAATCACAAATGGCTGAGCGGTACCTTTACTGAAAAACCCGAATACCTTAAAGATGTTGAGGGTAACAGTTCTGAAATCAATTTCTACGATCACGGCATACAGCTCACGCGTCGTTTTAGAGCACTTAAGTTTTATATGAGTATTAAAACCTTTGGGTTGAAGGCTTTCCGCGAAGCGATAGATTACAATTTTAAACTTTGCGAAGCTACTGAAGCCTTATTGCGCAAAAGCAAGAAGTGGGAAGTCGTATCACCGGCCACGCTTGCCGTAATTAATTTTAGATACAATCCCATTGATCAGAATTTCAGTGAAGCCGAACTTGATAAGCTAAATGCAAAAATATCTGAAGCTGTTGTGGATTCTCGGGAGGCTATGTTGGTAACCACCATTTTAAACGGACAGATCGTGCTGCGTATGTGTTTGATAAATCCGCGTACGACCTTTGATCACGTAAAAGAAACCATTGACTTGTGTGAAGCCGTTGCGGAAAAAATTTAAAGTTCAAGATTTAATGTTTCAAATCTGAACCTTGAACCTTGAGTTTTAAACTCTTTGAATTACTCTTCCATCTTATCTAAAATCTCGTCTTTGGTAATTTTAGGATTGGCGCCTTTTCTTCCGGCTACCATTGCTCCTAATGCGCAGGCAAACCCCAGCGCATAAACGGGTTCTGATTCTTCCTTAAAAAGTTGATACAGCAGTCCGCCTAAAAAAGAATCTCCGGCACCTACCGTATCTACAACAGTAGTAGTGTAACCCGGGTGTGCGTGTAATTTTCCGTCTTTATAAAGCACAGCGCCATTTTTGCCTAAGGTTACACAAATAAGCGAGGTATTAGTCTCTTTGCTTAGTTGGGCCAACTGGTCTTCAATAGCCTTGCTTTTTATACCGAAATGCGATGCGAGTATCTCGAGCTCTTCGTCATTCATCTTTACCATTTGCGCTTGTTTCATAAACTGCACCAGATGCTCCATTTTGTAATGTGGCGCACGTAGATTTACGTCAAAAACAGCAAATTTACTCTGCGGAAGTAACTCTTTAAGCGTTGCGCGAGAAGTTTCACAACGGGCCGCCAGAGAGCCAAACACAAATAAATCGGCGTGAGCGACCGCTTTTTGATTTTCCTTTGAAATCGCGATAGCATCCCAGGCCACGGGCTCTTTAATCTCGTATGAAGCGCTGCCGGAATCGTCAAGTGTCACCAGTACCTGCCCGGTCTCAAGCTCGTCATCTTCCTGAATAAGGCTTTGGTTTAAATCGAGTAAATCTAATTTAGCCCGGGTTTCTTCTGCCAAAGCATCGGTTCCCAATCTACTGATCATGTTTACGGAAACTCCAAGGCTTTTCAGGCGAAGACAAAGATTGAGCGGGGCACCACCCAGCTTTTTTCCATCCGGAAATACATCCCACAAAATTTCACCATAGCTTACTGCTTTTAAGGGGTCTTTCATAGCTTTAAGAGTTTACAGATCTTTCGAGTTAGTTTGATTAGAGTAGGTTCGTTATTTTAATAGTTTTTCTTCCAGCTCTTCGAGCGAAATGCCTTTGGTTTCAGGCATCAAAAATTTAGTGAACAGTAATTGCAGCACCATCATAAAGGCAAAAAATGCAAAAATGGGCCAGGGATTATCTTTAAAAATACCGTCGTCACTATCTAAAAATACCGGGGTTAGCAAAGTGATCAGGGCGGCAAAAACCCAGTGAGTCCCGGTACCCCAGGATTGTCCGTAGGCACGTACCTTGTTTGGAAAAATTTCAGAAATAAACACCCAGATTACGGCACCCTGCCCAATCGCGTGCGATGCGATGAAAACTAAAATAAAAGCCAGTAAAATAGAACTGCTGGCCCCGCTATAAAAACACCATGCTACTGTTGCCAGACTTATAATATATCCAAATGAGCCGATGTACATCAAGGTGCGACGTCCCAGGCGATCTATAAGCCCAACCCCAACAAAGGTGAAAATGAGGTTTACAAAACCAATTGATATAGAGTTAAGCAGCGAATCTTCAGTCGCCAGACCGGCTTTTACTAAAATTTCAGGAGCGTAGTATAGGATAAAATTGATTCCTGAAAGTTGGTTGAAAAACGCAATGAGAAAAGCCAGAATGAGTGGTTTTTTATAGCGCTTGGTAAATAATTTTACGTCATCTGAAGTCTTGGCGAGCTCCGTTTTAATCGCATCAATTTTTTGCTGCACTTCTTCAATAGGGTAAACCCGATTGAGAATCTCAAAAGCTGATTTCTCATCTTTCTTTTTATGTAGTAACCAGCGCGGACTTTCAGGAACGCCCAGAACCAGCAACACATAAAGAATAGCAGGTATACCTTCAACGCCTAGCATCCAGCGCCAGTCATTTGCGCCCTGAAAACCTTCAAGCAAATAATTGGAGAAAAATGCGATCAGAATACCAAATACAATATTGAATTGATACAGGGCCACCAGTTTACCCCGGTTTGAGGCAGTCGAAATTTCTGAAATATAGGTAGGTGCTGCTACCGAGGAAGCGCCTACGCCCACCCCGCCAATAAAACGGAAAAACGAGAACAGGTAAGGGTCTGGTGACAGGGCTGAGCCAACTGCCGAAACAAAGTACAGAACCCCGATCCAGAAGAGGGTTTTTTTACGTCCAAAACGATCACAGGGGATACCTCCGGTTAGTGATCCTAAGACGGTACCCCAAAGCGCCATAGACATAATAAAGAGTCCATGAAACCAGGGTGATAAATTCCAGAGTTCGCGTACAGGTAGATTAGCACCGGAAATTACAACGGTATCAAAACCGAATAAAAATCCTGCGAGAGCCACGGTTATCGACCATTTTTGTACTGCTTTCATAATTTGATTGGTTTGTGCGTTTTTATTAGTTTTCGGTATTCCAGATTGAAGGTATGGGAGTCAGACTCAGATTAGAGACTTCTGCATCGGTCTTCAGCTCAAAATTGGTATAGGGTTTTTCAGGAAAAAATATAGCGGTAAGCGCATTGGCACCACCATCGGCAAAAAACTCAATCGAAGCTGTATCCAGAAAGATCGAAAAAGGAACGGAATCTCCATTTTTAAAACGGGCCGGAGCTTTCATAACAGGTTTTGCAAAATTGTCTGTAAAATCTGTTAGTCCGCTTAGGGAGCGGTCTAGACTGTACTCATTTTGCGCTGCATTGTAGCTAATGCTCAAATGCTCACCGTCATCATTGCTCAGCGTGATTTCAAAGTCTGCCATGGGTGAAGGTAAACTAAATGAAATCTCAGCCTGATTGAGTTTAGGGTGTTTAAAACGAAGTATTCCGTCTTCCTTTAACGTTTCTGGGGTTACTTTTTTCAATTGATCTGTAATGGCGGCGACCGGAAAGTTGCTTAAAAAATAGCCATTGTTATTGTGTAAGTTAAGCTTTCGCGGAAGCGTCATCGCACTGCGCCATTTCTCGGTGGGTACTTCTTGGCCGTATTCCCAGTTGCTCATCCAGCCTACAAAGGTACGTTCATCTTCCGGTAAGTTGTTATACGTGATGCCGGCATAATTATCACGCCCCAGGTCAATCCAAAGTTCTTCGCTCTGTGAAGTGGTAAAATTTTCACCGTCAAATTCGCCTACAAAGTATTGGGTACCTGAGCCGCTATTTGGTGCGCCGGGATTGATGCTGATGAGTAAAACCCATTTAGTCTCACCGGTCTCAGCGATTTTAAGCGGAAACAGATCAGGGCATTCCCACACGCCGCCGTGAGCACCGGTATTCTGACCAAATTCACTCATAAAATTCCAGTCAATCAAATTTTCTGAATTGTAGAACATAGCCCGATCACCGGCAACAAGTATTAAAACCCACTTTTGAGAATCTTCATGCCAAAAAACTTTAGGGTCTCTGAAATCTATAAAACCTTCGGTATTTGGCACAACAGGATTGCCTTCATATTTGGTAAACGTTTTCCCGTTATCTAAGCTATAAGCAATACCCTGATATTGATAATCGTTTGTTTTGGCCTGTGCGCCGGTAGGCTCATGGTAGGTGAACATTGCTACCAGCGGAGGGTTTTCTTCAGTTCCAAATCCGGAGGTGTTTTGAAAATCAATAACCGCACTACCCGAAAAAATATAACCCAGTGAATCGGGCTCAAGCGCAATGGGTTGATGTTTCCAATCTTTAAGATTTTCGCTTGTTGCATGACCCCAGTGCATAGGACCCCATACGGTAGAATCTGGATAGAACTGATAAAATAGATGATAGGTACCTTTGTGGTAAACCAGACCATTTGGGTCATTCATCCACTGTGATTTAGGACTGAAATGGTATTGTGGACGAAAATTTTCGTAATATAACATATCTGCTGTATCTTTAGGATTTGAATTTTGAGTCGGCTCTGTTTTACAAGCCCAGAAAAAAGACAGCAAAACGCAGATTATGCCTAGTTTTTTAAACATGGTAAAGATCTTTTGGTTAAAAAAGCATCGAAAGTTAGTATAATTGTAACTAACTTAATCGATTTAGTTCGTTAAATTTGCTCGCATTAAGTGAAATAAGACAGAAGGAATTTACAGAATAATTATAGAATACCTATGAAAAGGAAATTAACCCTTAAATCAATTGCTAAAGAGATGGACGTTTCTATCTCTACAGTATCTAAGGCGCTGAGAGACAGTCCTGAAATAAGCGAGGAAACCCGTGAGAAAATTAAAGCCTACGCAAAGCTTTATAATTATAAGCCCAATAATATTGCACTAAGTCTTAAGAATCGTAAGACCAATACCATTGGAGTTATCATTCCGCAGATTGTGCATCACTTTTTTACTACCGTAATACGCGGTATTGAAGCAGAAGCTCGTGATCATAATTATAACGTGATCATTTGTCTATCCAATAACGATTTTGATAAAGAAGTTCTTAATATGGAGCTTTTGGCAAATGGAAGTACAGACGGCTTTATATTATCGGTTTCTAAAGAAACTATGCAAAAAGAAGACTATCATCATTTAAATGAGGTTATCGACCAGGGAATGCCTGTAGTCATGTTTGACCGTGTTGTTGAAGGTATTTCTTGTGACCGCGTGCTCATTAATGATACAGAGGGTGCGAAAAAAGGCGTAACGCATATGATACGTACGGGCTGTCGTAAGATTGGTATTATAACCAGTGAAGATTATGTGAGTGTGGGTCGCCTGCGTACGGAAGGTTATCTGGATGCACACGACGACTTTGGTATCGAGGTTGACGAAAACCGTATCTTAAAGTTAGACAACATTGATGATCTGGATGAAAGCGCTAAAAAGCGAATCAAAGAATTTATCGAGAATAATGAACTGGATGGATTATTTACTGTAAATGAACTTTTTGCAGTCTATGCTGCCCGTGTTATTGCCAAGTCAGGCAAAACAGTTCCTGACGATATTTCTATCGTTTGTTTTACAGATGGAGAGTTGTCTGAGCATATGGTACCCAGTATAACTGCGGTAAGTCAGCATGGAGAAGAGATGGGGCGAAAAGCAGCTTCTATACTTATCAATAAACTAGAGCGGCCTGAAGATGAAACCGAAGAATATGGGACAAGCTATATTGAGACCAGTCTTATAGAACGTGAATCAACCCGAAAATTAAACCGATAGTATGGCAAAGAAAGGATTTATTTTTGATCTCGACGGGGTTATCGTTGACACGGCAGGGTTTCATTATCTGGCATGGCGAAGTCTCGCTAACGAACTGGGCTTTGAGTTTACCGAAGAACAGAATGAGCGCTTCAAAGGCGTGAGCCGGGTGCGTTCGCTGGAGATTTTGCTTGAAATAGGCGGGGTTGAAGCAACTCAGGAGCAAAAAGACAAATGGCTGGTGTCTAAAAATGAAGAATACCTTAGTTATATCGAAAAAATGACGGATGACGATATTTTGCCGGGTGTCATGAATACGCTAAACTATTTAAAGTCTCAAAATATCCCGATGGCTTTGGGCTCTGCCAGTAAAAATGCGCAGCCCATTTTAAAGCGGGTCGGTCTTTTTAATTCTTTTCAAGTTATAGTTGATGGCAATCATGTGCAAAAGGCAAAACCCGATCCCGAGGTATTTACCATTGGAGCAGATGAATTGGGTTTTGCGTATACAGATGTCATTGTTTTTGAAGACTCTATTGCAGGAATACAGGCTGCCAATTCGGTAGATATGGTAAGCGTAGGCATAGGTGATGCCGATGTTTTACACGAAGCCGATCATAACTTTAAAGATTTTACAGAAATAGATACCGCATTTCTAGACCAACTAATCAACGCAAAATAGTATGAATCAGGATTATATAGTGCCTGCACCCTGGGCCATTATAGAAGAAGGGTTTGAGAAAGACCGCGTTAAATCATCAGAAAGTTTATTTAGCATCGGTAACGGTGCCATGGGCCAACGTGCCAATTTTGAAGAAGAATACAGCGGCAAAACCTTTCAGGGAAGTTATATAGGTGGAGTTTACTATCCCGATAAGACGCGTGTCGGCTGGTGGAAAAATGGCTACCCGGAGTATTTCGCAAAAGTACTTAACGCACCCAGCTGGATAGGAATTAAAGTAACTATTGATGGTGAATCTTTGGATTTGAATACCGCTAAAAGCGTATCTAATTTCCGTAGGGAGCTCAATATGAAAGAAGGCTGGTTGGGTCGCAGTTTTGAGGCGGAATTGCAAAATGGCGTGAAAGTTAAAGTTCAGTCTAAACGCTTTCTAAGCCTGGAGCATGATGAGATTGGTGCGATAAATTATGAGGTTACTCCGCTTAACAAGGATGTAAGCATCAGTTATGAGCCCTATCTGGATAGTGGGATTACTAATGAAGATACAAACTGGGACGATAAATTTTGGAACACCCTTAGCGTAGAAGAAGAAGGAAATAAAGCCTACATCACCGCGCATACGATGAAAACCTTTTTCTACGTGTGTACTGCGATGACCAATACCTTTACGGTAGATGGTAAAGAGATATCTCTTACGCTTAGCACGAATATGACTGATACCTATATTGGTCACGTTTATGAGACTGATATTCGCGAAGGGGAGACCTTTGCAATTCAAAAATATGCCGGGTATACCACTTCATTCAATCACGATCAAAATGAACTGAAACAGGCAGCTGAAAAGGTTTTAAATACTGCCTTAGAAACCGGTTTTGATAAACTTCTGGCCAGGCAAAAAGAAGATTGGGCCGAGATCTGGTCTATGGCAGACATTGTTATTGATGGTGATGTACGTGCACAGCAGGGTATTCGTTTTAATATTTTCCATCTGAACCAAACGTATCTGGGTAAAGATTCCCGTTTAAATATTGGTCCAAAAGGATTTACCGGCGAAAAATACGGGGGTTCTACCTATTGGGATACCGAAGCCTACTGTTTACATTTTTATATGGCAACCAAAAATCAGGATGTTGCCCGTAGCCTTCTGACTTACCGCTATAATCACTTGCCCAAGGCGATAGAAAATGCCGGGAAACTTGGCTTTAAAGATGGTGCCGCCCTGTACCCGATGGTAACGATGAATGGGGAAGAATGCCACAATGAGTGGGAGATCACGTTTGAAGAAATACACCGTAATGGTGCGATGATTTTTGCCATTCGCGATTACGTTAAGTATACCGGCGATTACAGCTATATCCCGGAGAAAGGACTTGAAGTGATTATTGGCGTGGCCCGTTTCTGGAAACAACGCGCAACCTGGTCAGCTAAAAAAGAACAATATGTAATTCTTGGCGTGACCGGTCCTAATGAATATGAAAACAACGTAAACAATAACTTTTACACCAACTATCTGGCAAAATGGTGTCTGGAATACGCAGTTGAGCACTGTAAAAATGTAGCTCAGGAGTTTGGTTCAGATTACAAACGTATTTCAGGTCAGACCGAATTGAAAGAGGAAGAGTTAAAATCCTGGGCTGAAGTTGCTGAAAAAATGTATTTGCCCTATTCTGAAGAGCAAGGCGTATACCTGCAACAGGATAGCTTTTTAGATAAGGAATTGGTTACCGTTGCTGATTTATCAAAATCAGAACGACCCATTAACCAGAAATGGAGCTGGGACCGCATTCTGCGTTCGCCTTACATCAAGCAGGCTGATACGCTACAAGCTTTCTATGTGTTTGAAGAAGACTTTAGTGATGACCAACTAAAAAAGCACTTTGATTTTTATGAGCCGTTTACGGTTCATGAATCTTCCTTGAGCCCTTGCGTACACGCCATACAGGCTGCAAAACTGGGACAGATGGATCAGGCTTATGAATTCTACTTACGCACCTCGCGTTTAGATCTTGATGATTACAACAAAGAGGTTCATGAAGGTCTACACATTACCAGTATGGCTGGTACCTGGATGAGTGTGGTAGAAGGTTTTGGTGGCATGCGAATCAAAGACAATACCTTATCATTTGATCCTAAAATGCCGGAAGCTTGGGATGGTTTTTCATTTAAACTGAATTATAGAAATCAAATTCTCAAGGTTGCGGTAGGTAAAAATAAAACCGTATTTACCCTCAACGATGGCGAGGATTTAACGCTGTTAATAAACGGAAAAAAGGTTACGGTAAAGGGAGGAAGCTCTGTTGAGGTTTAAATCTTTTTATACGTATTGAACATGAAAATCGCCGGGGCTTTAGAGCAATGGCGATTTTTCTATTTCAGATAAAAGTAAAAGGCTTTGCATCAGTGCCAGGGAATTAAAGTTATTATAATTGTAATACAACTATGAGTGATATTTTAACCTATTCGATTTCGGTATTTACGGGCTTTTTTGCCATTATGAATCCAATTTCAAATATTCCTATTTTTATTTCACTAACTGAAGGAGCTAATAAAGAAACCAAGCAAAAGGTCAATAAAAAAGCTGTTTTAACTGCATTTATTATTATTGCTGTATTTGTGATTTTGGGAAAGTTTATCTTTCAACTCTTTGGAATCACCATTCCGGCATTTAAGATTACAGGAGGTATTCTAATCTTCTATGTTGGTTTTGAAATGCTACAATCTAAAAAATCAAACGTAAAGCATTTGAAGGAGACCAATTTTGATGAGAATGTTGCCGTTTCGCCTTTAGCTATTCCCATTCTTGCCGGTCCAGGAACGATCGTTACGGCAATGAATTTTGTGTCAAATTCTTCGTATTTGGATATAGGTCTGGTAATTGTAATTTTTGCTCTTATGTGCGTATTGACTTATGTGGCTTTTAGCTTAAGCGATTTTATAGCCCGAAAAATAGGCGACAATGTGATTTCAGTAATTGGAAAGATTATGGGGTTGATCATTGCAATAATCGGAACCACAATGATCATTCAGGGGATTAAGCTCTCTTTTGACTTGTTGAATTAAACGGGAAAGAGACGAATACAATCATAGATAACATGTTCTAAGCTTATGAGAATCTACTATTTTTTTATCTGCATACTGATTTTTTCATGTACTCCACATGATGAAAATAAATTTTCTTTGAACGGAAAAATGCAAGCAGAGGGTAATGGCAAAGTTCTTTATCTCATTGATGCGCAATCTGGACGAGCACTTGATTCTACTATAATTGAAGACGGGAGATTTGAATTTAATACCAAACTTCCTGAAACACCTATTTTCGTTAAACTAAAAACGAAGTATAACTTCTTGTACACAGAATTGTGGTTGGATAACAACGCAATGGTTTTTGACGCAAAAAACAAATCTTTTTCACAAGCCGCGATTCACGGTTCAAAAGCACAAGCACAAAGTGAAAAATTAACTGCTCAAGTTGATACCTTACCGCGTTCAGAACGCAATGAAGTTCTTCAAAATTTTATTTTTGAGAATAACGATAATCTTTTAGGTGTTGTAACACTTTATCACTGGTTTATAAACTGGGGTAAAGAACGTACAGAGCCCGTTTATAATACACTTTCTGATGCAAATAGAAATACGGTGTATGGTAAAGAGATCGATCATTTTCTTACTCTAAATACCAATCCCGATGTTGGCGATCAATATGTTGATGTATCACTTAGAAACCCGGAGGGGGAGACTAAAAAGATTTCAGAATTTATGGGCAAAACTGTTTTGCTTGAGTTTTGGTCAACCACTTGTGCACCTTGCAGAAAAGACAATGTCCATTTAGTCGGAGAATATGAAAAATACTCAAATAAAAAGTTTGAAATTATAAGTGTAGCAATTGATACCGATCTTGAGGAATGGAAAGCCGGGATAGAGGAAGACCACTTAAAATGGATTAATTTGAGTGATTTAAATGGCTATAGAGGAGATGTGGCTTTTATTTATGGAATTAAATTACTGCCGAGCAATTATCTAATTAATGAGGAAGGAAAAATTATAGCCCGTAATTTGAGGGGAGATGAGTTAACCGAAACATTGCGAAAAGTGCTATGATTCGATTTTATTGTATTCTGATAGGCTTTGTAGGTTTAATTTTTCATTCGTGTGTTAAAAACGAAAAATTTACAACTATTACAAGAGACAAAGCGATCAAAGCAGATACGGTTTATATGTCTGAACTTATAAACTCAACTTTCGAAATCAAATTACCTCAATCAGAACCGAAGCAAGTTTTGTCAATTGAAAATCCAGTAGTAGCGAAGATTAATATTTCAGAGCTCGAAGATGCCTATTTAACGATACTTGAACCCGAAAAGAATACACACATTATTATTAATGAGTCGGGTAATTTGCACACAACTACAGTAGCTGACTCACTACTTAATTATCTTTGGCACTCCAACCAGCAATTTATTTTAGAAAATCAGGGATTTATATTTAAAACAAAGGATTTTGACAGTATAGTTAACGTCTTCGAAACTTTCACAGAAAAACGAAAGTCTGTTTTAGAAACATACAGAAGCAAGATTGACCCTAGAACCTTTAATATTCTTGAATATCAAAACCAGGCAAGAGTCTATTCATTTTTATTTTATTTTGGTCGTGTAGCTCAAGAGTTAGAACCCGAAAATAGTTTTTTTGATTTTATAGAGAATCTTCCGCCTCCAAGTGCTGAGCTTAAATCACTGCCGGATATCTATTTATATAAATACGAAATAACATACCTACGCGCCAATCATAAACTGGAACGAATCTCAGATTTTATTGATTTTATCAAAGAAAATACTGAATCAGATGACCTTTCAGATTTTCTGAAGGCAACCTACATTAAGGCACTTATTCAAACTCCATCATATTGGAATAAGCACGAGCAATTATTCAATAGTCAGGAATTGAACGAGGTACTAGTCAAAGAGAAGAATAACAGGTATTCAGATATTATTTTAAAGGTATCAGAGTCTTACTCAAAACTCAAAAAGGGAGATTTGGCAGCAGACTTTTCTGCAATTGATAAAAATGGGAAGTTGTTGACCTTAAAAGATTTTAAAGGCAAAGTTTTATTTCTAGATATCTGGGCGACATGGTGTGGCCCTTGTATAAATCAGCGGCCTCATGTTTTAGAGCTAGCCCGAAAATATGAGGCTAACAGTAATTTTGAAGTACTTCTAATATCGGTAGATTCGTCTATCGATAATTGGCTGAACTTTTTGGAAAAGGAAAAGGATTATTCTGGAATAAACCTTTTTATAGAGAATGGAATGCGGTCTAGCTTCGGGAATGATTATAATATTAAAGCTATACCTCGCTACATTTTAATAGATAAAAATGGGAAGATATTAAGCGCTGATATTACAGAACCTTCAAAATCAATCGAGCTTCTTATTGATGCTGAATTGAAGAACTAGTCAAGTAATCCATAATTGGAAAAGGCTAAGATAATTTTATAGTATAGTCTGTATGAAGTTTAATAGTATAAATGATACGGGTCTTGAACCAAATGAAAGAAAAGCCCTGAATTCGCTCAATACACTGTTAGCGGTTCTAAATGATAAAAGTCTTTCAAATCAAAGTATCGATCTCATCAACCGGGAGATTGATTTGATTCATCAAAAATTAGAAGAAGGACAAGGGCTTAGAGGCCAGGTTTTAAAATCTAAGACTAAGATTTTAAAACATTTGGAAAAAGAGGAAGGTCTGGTTCCTAAAAATCACTATCAGCGACTCTGGTTAGTATTAGGGATGTCTGTTTTTGGAATTCCAATAGGTGTACTATTTGGCTTTGCCACAGGAAATATGGGACTGTTGGGTGTAGGTTTACCAATAGGGATGTTTATTGGGCTAATTTTCGGGAAACGATTGGATAAAAAAGCTGCAGATGAGAACCGGCAGCTTGATTTTTCCCTTTAATCCACCTGAACCAGACTTTCCTGCTTCAGCGGCATATAAATGTCAGCCTTCCATTCCAGCTCATTGCCTCCCATATTGGGGTTGTTGAAAAAGACTTCTAAGGGCTTTTCCTCAACTTCAATATTATTTCGCTTTGCGTAAGCCAGCAAGGCATACCATGCACGATCTGAAGTAATGTAATTACCATTGTATACTGCGTGAATAGCATCTTTTTCAAACAAACGTTTGTATTTAATTTCGTCTGAGATGGGCAGGTTTTCAGAGCGAATGATGGGAAAGCAAAAGTTATAGGATATGCTGTCTGTCTCCTGATTCCATTCGGTTACTTCTACAAATGGAGGGCCGTTCATTTCTACATTATTACGTACCAGTACATCGCCTATATAGCCGTAGTTACGCATCATCCCTAAAGCTTTGGCCTCCTGCATACTTTTAAGCGGAATATACGCGCAATAGGTTGAAGGGGTTTTTTGAATACCCGTGATTTCAATTTTAATTTGCTTCAGATGTTCATTTAAAGCTTCGTAGAGCTCCATCACATTGGCAGTGCTGCGCTCCTTAAAAAGCGTATTGGAAAAAGGCACCGTAAGCCGATTTTTAAGGCTGTGCTCGGCGTCTTTGATTCCTACACTCACTTTGGTAATCGAATCGTTAAGCGCGTAAGCGTGATACGTATAGGTAACTGTTGAATCACCAAACTGCCGCTCTTGTACAATTGCCGAAGTTCCGTGCTGCTCTGTGATGGTACTCGCAGTTAAATTGCTATTCCAGGTTTTGATAGACTGAACAACGGTTCCGGGTGTGGTTTTTACTTTAAAATTTATGATGTAATCGCTGGGTTTTACAAAAAGATACCAGGCCAGGGCTACAACGAGCAGGGTTATCACTACAAAACCAATTTTCTTAATCATAGATTCTAATTTAAATCGGGGTTTGATTTAATGTGTTTTATTAAATAGGAATTTTTAGTTTCCGCTGTGCGAAAGGGCTTCGCCATCATTTTTCATGTGCAGGTTACTTACGATATACTGACCTACCTGACGTCCCTGCTTTAAACCCTCGTCGATGGCAGCACGGTAATGTATGCCTCCGTACAGCCTGCTTAGTGCGGCTTCTGAAGATGCGGCTCTAAACGAATTAAAGCTACGCACGGGCAAACCGTATGCGGTTTCGGTATCGTCATCAAACTGAAAATCATCACCATAAATTTCAGTAAGCACCTCTGCAGCTGCTCCTGAAACTACCGAGTGACCACTACTGTATTCAGGGAATGGTGGGGTTTGCAATACCGGAGTCCAGCTATCATCAATATACTGGTTTATAAGGGTCTCAGGGCGAATAAGGTTACTGCGGTATTTCTCATCCCAGCAGCTTATAAATCCGTCAAAGAGCGCAATCGAGGTTTTGGTATAGACATACACCGTTTCCATCAGGTCTGCATTATTCTTTTTAGTGGCAATCTTTACAATGCCTATCCAATGACCACCGGGTGTGATTTTTTTGGTGGCAAACATCAGGTGCCCCTTGTGAGTAGACACATACGGATTACAATCCCAGAATTTTGCGATCGCAGCCTCTTCTGAATCATCACCTTTTTCAGTCATCTCGTTTCGTACGTCGTATACTTCCATCAATTGCTTGTGAAATTCGCTGCCTTCATCCATAGAAAACGCTGGTGGAGGCACAGGCTTAAACTGTGAAGCCGAGTCGAGTACAAACGTGCGAATCTTCATCCAGTGGGGTTCTATTCCATCCATATACGCAGGAGGAGTGGGTTGCCAGCGTGAAGGGTTATCAGCATTTACCGAAAATTTGGGCATGGTACGGGTTTGCTTATACATATCTCCATCCATCCAGTTTTTGATATGGTCGGCAACCTGAAGTCCGTATGCTTTTGAAGCTTCGAGTTCGTCAGCATTTTGATCTTCCCAGGTTTTATAAAGACTGTCGCGAACTTCGGTAATTCGATCTTCACTAAAAATAAGGCTTTTAGCCATTTCCATCTGCGCAATTAAAGCCGCGACATCATGGTTTACCGCAGGATTTTCAGCTTTTGGAGTTTCGCCTAAGCCATTTAATTTACCCGCCAGTGAACTGTACTCAGGGTGGTTTTGCGCCAACACTTCGTAAGCTGCAATATTGGAATAGGCATAAATGCGACTGGCTACCGGCGGCGAAAAAATATCATGAATAATCACCTCGGTCACCTTGTCAACCGCATTGTTGTAATCATCTGGTGTTACCTCTAGCGGAGTGTCTTTAGCACAAGAGCTAAGTAGCAGAGCGCTTGAGAATATTAAGAACAAGTACTTAAACATGGTTCAAATAAATTTTTTAATTAAAACGAATAGATTTTTCAATTAGCGTTTTAGTTGGTAGAGCTGAATCTTTTCATTATTTGGCGTTGCTATCAGATAAGCTTTCCCGTTTAAATGAATTACTGACAAATCACGTATGGACTTCCCAGCAAAATTTAATCCGAGTTTCTCACCCGATGTGATGTTGCTATCACTTTCAATCAACGCCCCGGTGAAACTATCGAGCCTTCCGTGGAAGGGTTGTACACCAAAATAATTTCCACCTGCAAGCACTTCATCATTACCGTCGCCATCAAAATCAAACAGGCAAAAAGCCATAACCGGAGCCACCTGTAAATCGCGCGGCAAAGGTACAAAATCAAATGAATTTCCGTTGTTTTGTAAGTATCCGGTTTTCAGGGTGTTTACGTTTAGAATTTTAGAATTCTTTAACTGTTCTTCGCTAAGTATTTCTTCGATGTTTTGGCCGGCAAAATCCCGGTAACTTTGGTATTTCTTACGGAGACTTACAACTTGTGAAGCCAGAGCATCAAGTCCCATTAGTGGGTAGTAGTTCCCATCTTTTGCAGTTGCAACTATAGTTTCGGTCTGGCCGTTGTTGTCAAAATCGCTGTAATACATTTTCATAGGCGACTCTGCAGAAGCCTGAAACTTGCTGTTTTCGCCCCAATTCCCCACGACATAATCTATGTCGCCATCGCCGTCTATATCAAACGGAATAATGCTTTGCCAAAGACCTTCAAGGCCATCTTTAGTTTTAGAAACGATTTTGAGTTTAGTTCCTTCATTTTTAAGAAAAGTCGGAGCCATCCATTCGCCCACTGCGATCAAATCGGCTTTTCCATCTCCATCAAAATCGTCCCAAACCGCAGCGGTTACCATTCCCAGTTCTTTAAATTCCTGTGCTACGCGAAAAGTCCCCTTGTCATTTTCAAGCAGATAGGAAGAAGGTAGTTTCCCGAAACTTGCCGTAACGCTTTGGGATCCTGCAAAAACATCAAGATCACCGTCGTTATCATAATCGTATACGGCTAATACGGACGTGTTCTCAAACAATTCCGGCAGGGCCGAAGCTATAAAAGAATCCCCTTCATTAAGATACAAGACATCAAGTAACGGCCTGGCCTTATTGTAAAAATCCCCACCGGCAGTACCGGTCATCAGATCGTTTTTACCATCATTATTAAAATCTGCAATAACAGCTGTAACCTCCTCATTAATCGAGTCGTTTTGAATGCCGGGAAAGTCTGTTTTCACAAAGGTTGAATCGCCTTGCAGGTAGATTTTAGAGGCAATATACTTAGAACCGCCAAAGAACAAATCGGTTTTGCCATCTCCGTTTAAATCGCCCTGTGCTACGGCCGGTCCGCGGTCTCCCACCAGATACGGAATGAGTTTTTCGCGGTCGAAGTCTGAGTAGGCATCTTCGCGATGTACAAAGTCAAGGCCCAGCGAGTCGGTAACCGATTTGAAAATCAGTTGTTGCTTCGGTCTTAGTGTGGCATAGTTAAATGGAGAAGTGTTTTCTTGCTTAACATGCAACGTCTCATTTGTGGCAATATCTTTAAGCAGTTGCGTGCTTCGGTCTGGCCAAATAATGCGAATGGAATCAACCTTTTTTTGATTGCCAAAGCCAAAATGAATCACCGGCTCTGACGATGCCTGAAAGCCCCGTACAGGATAGAGTTCTTTAAATTGTTGAACCCCGTTTGCGTAAGCATATACTTTCGCGCCCAGCGCAAAATCATTCTGAGTTGGGGTTTTCAAATAGAGCTTAAGATACGTAGCCTTGTCATTGGTTTGATTGATATACAGGGTAGGACTGGTGTTGATATTATTGGTTACCAAATCAAGGTCTCCGTCATCATCTAGATCTGCATAGGCTGTAGCACCAGAAACAAGCGTGTCCTGGGCAATCCAGGTTTCACTTTGGTCTTTAAACTGAAGGTCTTCACTGCCTTCATAGACATAATTGCGGGTGACACCATCGGGCATTTGCTCTAGAGCTTTTTGATCAATAAGCGCGGTGTTGTTGATTTTATTCTGAATCTGATCGCTGGAAACAAACTTAATGTAATCCAGATCATTAGGGCGTTTGGGGATTCCGTTAGAGATAAACAAATCCTGTTGCATATCCTGGTTGTAATCACCAAAGAGTGCACTCCAGCTCCAGTCT
Source organism: Leeuwenhoekiella sp. (assembly GCA_002708845.1). Classification (GTDB taxonomy): domain Bacteria; phylum Bacteroidota; class Bacteroidia; order Flavobacteriales; family Flavobacteriaceae; genus Leeuwenhoekiella. The sequence goes on along the minus strand of PAPI01000011.1, from coordinate 94,668 downwards.
GTTGCAGCGACCCCGCTTAAAAGTGCCGTTTCCTGGTAGTCGCCACCGTCCCGGTTTATAAATAACATATTCCGGGTGAACTGATAATGATACCCATAGCGGTCTGTACGCAAACGCTGGGTTTGAATGTTGTCATCTCCTTCAGTTGATTTCAGTACATTTTCATCCTGCGGCAGCATATCTAACGAAATCAAATCGGGCCAGCCGTCGTGATTGAGGTCTGCTACATCACTACCCATCGAGAACCGGCTGGTGTGCCCAAAATGGTTTTTTAAATCTTCGGTAAAGGTACCGTCGCCGTTATTGATGTAGTAATAGTCATCTTCATGAAAATCGTTCCCAATGTACAAATCGGGATAACCGTCGAGATTAAAATCTGATACTGCGATACCCAAACCGTACGAATTGATTCCGCCGTAAATGCCTGCTTGTTCGCTCACATCTGTAAAACGATCCCCATCATTACGCATCAGCCTATCTCCGGTTTGCGGATTACGCTCGTGGCGCAAATCGGCTTTACCAAAAGAACTCTGCGTATGTACCGCGTGATTGAGTATGTAGATGTCCAGGTCGCCATCCAGATCATAATCTAAAAAGGCGGCTGAAGACGAAAAGGTATCGAGATCGAGGCCGTATTTAGCGGCACTCTCGGTAAAGGTACCGTCACCGTTGTTTATAAAGAGTTCATTGTAGCCATCAAGCCCGTTAAGGCCCACCACGGCGCATACGTAAATATCCAGAAAGCCGTCACCGTTTACATCGCCCATAACCGCACCGGTATTCCAATCGCTTTTGCCGGCCACACCAGCAGTTTCTGTAATGTCTTCAAATTGCAGATTTCCTTTGTTGAGGTACAATTGATTTTTTACCTGATTACCTGAAAAATAGATATCTGGCAATCCATCGTTGTTGATATCTCCTATTGCCAGACCGCCCCCATTGTAAAAATAGAGGTAGTCAAGGATGTTCATATCCTCGGTGGGTGTTAGCGTGTTTTGAAAGCTGATGCCTGCTTTTTCAGTGTCAGGGTTGGTGAACAATTCGGGCTTGTCGGAGCACGAAAAGGTTACGAGTCCCAAAAAGGCCAGCAGACTTATTTTAGTTATTGAGTTCAAAAATCTTGGGTTTTTTATCGTTTATCGCAGCAATGACAAAGGTTTTTCCGTTTTTATCGCTAAAAGTAGCCAGTTGCTTCACTTCATCTTTTATAAAAAATCCGCTTTTACCGTAATTCTGCCAGTCAAAATTATCGCCGCCGGTGTTGAGTAATACGTTACCATAGTTGGCATCCAGCTGTGAGTATTGCGGTTTGAACTCAAAGTTGTTACCAGCCATAATGAGATCTGCCAGGCCGTCTTTGTTAAGGTCTGTAGCCAAAATATCACACACACAGGAGAGTTGCGTCTGGTAGGGAAGGGCTTTAAAGCTGAAATTACCTTTGCCATCATTAATCGCGATTACTGATTGAGAATAGCTAACCTCCTTTTTAATCGCGTTTTTAAGACTTTCGGGCGAAACGATCTCGTCTATAAAACGGCTTGCATAGTCTGAAGCTTTCAGGTTTTGCTTTTTAAGGGAAGTCATCTGCGCGGTAATTTCCTTTTTCTGATGCAGCGGATAATCTTTGCCGTTTTTCCGCATCGTGGTAATTTGCTCGATGGTACCGTTGTTGTCAAAATCGTTGATGTACATCACCATTGGATTTTCAACAGTAGGCAGGTAATGTAGGTTTTCACCCTCGTTACCCAAAACCAGATCCATATCGCCATCATTATCAATGTCAGTTGCAGCAAGCGTATTCCACCAACCGGTTTTATCGCTCAGGTCGCTTTCTTTTTCTGAAAGTCTTCGACCCGAATTGCGGTAAATATTCGGAGTTCCCCATTCTGAAACGGTAACAAGGTCATCAAAACCATTGCCGTCAATATCTAACCACAGCGCATCAGTTACCATTCCTGCATCTTTAAGATCATACGCCAGACGCTCGGTGGCGTCTACAAAAATACCATTGCCGGTATTTTCTAAAAACAACTGCGGGGGGTCTATACCGTAAACCCCTACCACGCTGCGCGAACCGATAAACACATCGATATCTCCATCCTGATCAAAGTCATTTGGTGCAACCACACTCATATTTTGAAAGGCTGAAGGCAATTCTTCCGAGGATTTGGTGAAATTCCCTTTGCCGTCGTTAAGGTATAATCTGGGACGAAAGAGTTCTTTTTTACCGACCTCGTTTCCGCCTGAAGCGACCATCAAATCGAGATCCCCGTCACCGTCTGCGTCAAAAAGTGCTGCGGACGTATCTTCAAAATTTTCGTCAGCTGTAAAAGCAGCCTGATTTTTAGGAGTCAATTTTCCGTTGCCGGAATGCAGATAAAGTGTTGCTGCGCTTCCGCTGGGAGCTCCCACAAACACATCATCATTACCGTCTCCATTTACATCGCCCACAGCAAGCGCGGGACCTTCTTGCGAAAGTTTTTTGGAAATCAAACCTTCATAATCAAAATCATTGTATGCATTCTCAGGATTAGCATTTAGGTTAGTATTGCTCAGTTCAGTCAGCAACTGGGATTCGGTGTTTTGCTTACGCGGAACAAAAGTTTCGGTAGCTTCTGCCTGAGTTAGGTTTAAAGTCTGATTGGTAGAAACATCGGTAAGCAGTTGTGTTTTGTCATTAGGCCAAAGCACGCGTAACGAATCGAGTTTTTGGGTTTGCCCCAGACCTATGGTCATTTCATAATCCATCGAGGATTGGAAGCCGCGTACGGGATACAGTTCCTGATAAATCTGCTGATTGTCAAAATACAAACGTACCGAAGCACCCACCGCAAACGGATTTTTCTCGCCTCCTTTAAATGTGATGTTGAGATAGCGGTTTTGGGTTTGCTCTTCAGCATCATTGCGGTATACAAAAGCCTGCATATTCACATTGTTGACCACCAGATCCAGATCACCATCGTTGTCCAGATCTCCATAAGCCGAACCGTTGGACATACCGGGTTGATCTAAGCCCCAAAGCGTAGCTGCATTTTCAAACTTGAGGTCTTTCATATTTCGGTAAACAGCATTTACCAAAGGTTTTTTCGGCATTTTATTGATGATAGAGTCAATAGCCTGACGTTTCCCGGTTAATGCCATGTTTTGAATAATTTCGTTGGCAAAAAAGTCAACAAAATCTAGATCGGTTAGATCGTGATTGATGCCGTTTGTGACGTAGATATCGCGGTAGCCGTCGTTGTCAAGATCTACAAGCAAACCGGCCCAGCTCCAATCTGTAGCATCAACACCGCTGTAATACGCGGTCTCCGAAAAGCTTCCGTTACCATTATTGATCTGCAAGGTGTTTTGGATGAATTGCTGGTAGAAGTCTTTACTCTGCTTGAGTTTGTAGACATTGTAACTGTCAAACTCCATCACCGATTTTACACGCTCTTCCGGCTCCGGAAGCATATCGGTAATAAAAATATCCTGCAAACCGTCGTTGTTAACGTCTGAGATATCAACTCCCATTGCCGAAAGCGACAAATGCGAAGTCCAGTCTTTAATTTCTTCACTAAAGGTTCCGTCTTTCTGATTGATGTAGAGGTAATCACGCTCGTAAAAGTCGTTTGAAATGTAAATGTCTGGCCATAAATCGTTGTTGATATCGGTAACCATCACTCCCAGGCCAAAACCAATAAGACTGCCATAAATACCAGCTTCATTACTAACATCTGTAAACGTATCACCGTCATTACGCATCAATAAATCACCTACTCCTTTAAAAATATCAGGTACGTTTTCCCAGTTTTCGGCACGGGTGTCGCGCTGCTCGGCATAACCCAATCCACTTACGGGAACGTTACTGTTGTTTAGAATGTACACATCCAGGTCCCCGTCTTTGTCATAGTCAAAAAAGCTCGCCTGAGTTGAAAAACCGGTTTTAGCAAGATTGTATTGTTCTGCCTTTTCGGTAAAAGTGAGGTCTCCGTTGTTGATGTAAAGGTCGTTGTCGTGGTTGTCACCTTCCATATTACCTGCATTGCTTACGTAAATATCAAGCAGGCCGTCTGCGTTTACATCGGCCATGACCACACCGGTAGACCAGGGTTTATCGCCACCCACACCGGCTTTTTTAGTAATGTCTTCAAACTTAAAATTTCCTTTGTTGAGGTAAAGTTTGTTTTGGCCCATATTTGCAGTCAAATAGATATCAGCAAGACCATCGTTGTTGATGTCACCAATAGCTACACCGCCGCCGTTGTAGAAATTGCGGTATTTAAAAATGTTGAAATCCTTCTCATTCTCTATGGCATTTACGAAGTCGATGCCTGTGGTTTCAGTGCCCAAAAGGCTAAAGAGTTTGGGTTCCTGAGGTGCGGTTTCTTCAGTCTCCGAACTGTCTTTACCACAAGCTGCAAAAAGAAGGCTTAAGCTTAATAGGGTTATCTGTTTTAAACTATTCATGTACAGTAGCTTTTCGTATAAAAATAGGTGTGTCATTATTGCGCCCCAAAATTAGTAGGGGATCTTCATTTAGGTTAAAAAATGTACTGCTCCGCACTGCTCCGGTAATGTCAATATTTGGTGCGTCTTCATATTCAAAAGTTGTGCCTTTATTGAGTAAGAATACACCGTGCGAAGCGTCAAGCCTTCCCAGTTGTGTACTGATTTCACTATCATTGCCCAGCAAAAGTAAATCCTGTAGCCCATCTTCATTAAAATCGTGAGCCACTATGTTTTTAACGCTGGTGATTTGAGCCATAAAAGGGAGTTGGGACGCTTTAAAACTGAAATCACCCGTGTTTTCAAAATACGTACTTGCGAGGGTAAATACCTGTTTTTTCTCCGCTTTTTTTAGTTTTTCTGCGGAAAATAAATCGGTAATGCTTGCTTTCGCAAAAGCGTGATAACTCAAAAACTTTTTGTTCAGGTAAGGAAGTTGTTTGACAAGTTCATCTTTAGTAGCCAAAACGGTTTCGGTTCCCTTATAGAAATAGGTAGTTATTGGATCAATTTTTCCGTTTGCATCAAAATCAAAACGGTACAGGTTAAGTGGTTCTTGTACTGAAGCATGAAGTCGGGTATTGAGGCCCCAGTTTCCGGCTACGATATCCAGATCTCCGTCTTTGTCAAAATCGGCGACTTTCAAGCTGTTCCAAAGTCCGTTTGTATTTTGTAAACTTTCTGTATTTACCGGTTTTAGTCGTTTTCCGTCATTAGTGAAAATGCTAATCGGCATCCATTGCCCAGCAACAATAGCGTCCGGATATCCATTTTGATCCAGATCTGACCAAACGATGTCTTTTACATTACCGATATTTTGGAATTCTGGGGCATAGCTTGAAGTGATGTCGGTAAAATTCCCGGAACCGTCATTTTTTAGCAGATATTGTTTTGGTGTGGCGCCAAATTCATGGGGCACCAGATCAGCCGTAATTGAAAGATCAAGATTTCCGTCACCGTCCAGATCTACAGATTTTATCGTAGACGCATTAAGGTTTAGATTTCTAAAGGCTCCTTGAATTTTTGTAAAGTTTCCATTTTCATTTAAATAAAGACGCGGAGTAAGGGCTTTGCCCTGGGTAAATTCGTTACCGCCACTGGCGATGGCGATGTCAGGAGTGCCGTTTCCATCCGCGTCAAAAATTGCAATTGCAATGTCTTCGTTTATCGCATCATCATCGGCTTGAGGCAAAAATGCTTCGGTAAAGCTTCCGTCTTTATTTTGAAAGAAAAGAACTGTCTTCTGGGCTTTTGCTCCCAGAATAATCATGTCATCAAGACCATCCTGATTAAGGTCAGTACTGGCAATTTGTGGTCCGGTGTTAGTGCCAGCGTAGGGAACAAGCGGATCGCGGCTAAATTCTATGGAAGCACCGTCTTTATGCGTAAAATTAAGAGTAAGGGAATCCTGCACCCAGCTAATTTCCGGTTTTTCGAATGGTTTGGGTGATGGATTTTCTTGTGCATTCTTTTCTTCTACGAGAAGATTGGTCTTGATGTTTTTTAAAGCTTGTGTTTTTCCTGATGGCCAGGTGACTAAAAGCGAATCAATTTGGGATGCGTTGCCCAAACCGATGAGTACCGATGGAGGAACGGCAGACATAAAACCTGTCGTGGTGTAGTTTTCAAAAAACTGAACGGTATCGCCAGAAAATGCGGTGAGTTTAGCGCCTATACCGTAGGTGTTATTTTTTTCTCCTTTAAACCGTACCTGAATTCCGGGGTTTGTGGTTTTATTTTCAAGGATAAATGCTTTTGCATTGATGTTATTTACCACAATGTCGAGGTCTCCGTCATTATCCAGATCTGCATAAGAAGCGCCGTTGCTAAATGAAGGGCTGTTTGCCGTCCAGCTCTGGGTTACGTCTCTAAATGTGCCGTCTCCATTGTTTTTGTAGGCATAGTTGGGCACGTGTGTTTGTGGTAGTTGTTTGATAAATTCAAGCTCTGCTTCAGACATAGTCTTGCCCAATCGTTTTTGAATGGATTCGTTTGAAATGAAACTGACAAAATCCATATCATTGGTCGCACCTAGAATTCCATTTGCTATGTATAAATCTTTAAAACCATCGTTATCAAAATCGGCTGCAAGCGGACTCCAAGACCACTCGGTTGCTGCAATACCACTTTGGAATGCGATTTCAGAAAAACGTTCTCCACCCAGATTGAGTTGCAGGGCATTTTGCATAAACTGATAGTCGTAGCCGTTACGTAATTGATTTTGATAGATGGGGTAGGTGTATTCAGTACCCGATGCTTTCAAAACTTCGAGGTTTTGGGGGAGCATATCGAGACTTAAAATATCAGGATTGCGATCGTTATTAATATCTGCGATGGCGCTTCCCATAGAGAAATGAGAGGTGTGCCCCAGAAGATTTTTAGTCGTATTGACTTCGGTAAAGCTTCCATCCCGATTGTTTAAATAGATGTAATCGTTCTCAAAAAAGTCGTTAGCGATATACAGGTCAGGGTAGTTGTCATTATTCAAATCAGATACCGAAACCCCAAGGCCATAGCCTATTTTGCTATTTAAAATTCCTGCGGAAGAAGTTACGTCGGTAAAATAACCGTTGTCGTTTTTATATAATCGGTCACCGGTCAAACTGTCTGAAACCCTACGAATGTTAGCTCTGCCGTAGTTTGAATTGGGATGCACGGAGTGGTTGAGTACGTATACATCGAGATCTCCGTCAAGATCGTAATCAAAAAAAGCCGCTTGTGTTGAAAGTCCGTGATAATCTAAACCGTATTTTTCAGACTCTTCTTTAAATTGAGGTATTCCGTCTTTTATGCCTTGATTGATATAAAGCTTGTTATGGCCCTTGAGGTCGAGGTGACCACTTACCGTACAAATGTAGATATCGAGAAGTCCATCTGCATTGATGTCAACTGCGGTAACGCCGGTGTTCCAGTTGTTGTTCGTAATTCCGGCTTCTGCGCTGATGTCTTTAAATTTAAAACTACCCTGGTTCAGGTATAGTTTATCTGACACCTGATTGCCTGTAAAGTAAATATCCTCAAGTCCGTCATTATTAAAATCTGCTATTGCAGTCCCGGCGCCATTGTAGAAATACAGATAATTCAGAATGTTGAGTTGCGTTGTGTTTGTCAGATCATTGCTAAATTCAATACCGGTATCTTCAACAGCTGTCAACATTGCTGGGTCTTGGCTTTGTTTAGCACATGAAGCTAAAAATAGCAGAAATAATAAAGAATAAAGACAGCTTCGGGACATGAAGGGTGTTCTAAAATTTGGAGAAATATAGGCAGAATGTGCCCAATTGTAACAGTCTAAAGGAACTTAATATTATATTCTTTAAATGTGTTTGCTACTCTAAATGAGTGCTTATTTAAATTTAAAAAGAGGGTCATTTTGCAATGACCCTCTTTAATTATTTGGCAAATTCTAAAAATTAGTAGCCTGGGTTTTGAACTAAGTTAGGGTTCAAGATAACCTGTGTATTTGGTATCGGAAATAAATTCTTTTCATCATTTCCTACCGCAGAAGGATCTTTAAACGCCCAGTCTTTAGTATACTGACCAAAACGGATAAGATCGTTACGTCTCCAGAACTCAATGTATAATTCACGACCTCTTTCATCGATGATATCCTGATCTGTAAGACTTGTGAGTGGTGTTGCGTCTCTCAATGTTCTTAAATCATTCATTAAGGTTAATGCATTCTCAGAACTGGTTCCACCATTATGGATTGCTTCAACTTTCATTAAGTAAGCATCAGAATAACGGAAGAATATCTCGTGCTCTCTAAAAGCTCCATTTATCGGATTGTATTTGATAACACGAATTCCGGTTTGCTCACCATTTTCAACAAGGCTTGGTTGACCAGTACCTGCATCTACAAAATCACGTTTGAACTGTAATGGGACATTACCTCTATCAGTAAGTTCGTCACCATTAAGCGCATATTGCTGACCAATTAAAAATCCATATCCTACGTTAGAAGCATCAGCAAAGCCATCATTGTCAATATCGCTCATAAAATCCTGACCTGTGAAGGCGATACCGCTTTGAGCAACATAACCTCTACGTTCTTCCTGACCTTCACCAGGATTATTAGAATCAGAAGGTCCTTCAAATAGATCGTAGTATTCTGCCAGTGTAGCAAAACCATTCCAACCACCACCTGTGTTATCCGGGTGGGTAAAATTGTAATGTAGTGTATTCCAGATACGGTTACCTGTTGATGTGTTTATGTACCAAATAGTTTCTGAATCTGGAGTAGGCTCAAACATTTCAAAATAACCATCCTGTAATGCATATCCGTCATCTTCGATTCCTTCAACTAAAGAAATAACTTCATTCATATCTGAAGCAGCAGGACTTCCCGTTCCCTCATAGATATGTCTGTTCAGATGAAGTTTTGCTAAAAGATAACGAGCTGCTGCTTTTGTTGCACGTGGGTTGTCGTCACCTGCTGAAGAGCTAGGTAAACCTGAAATAGCATCTTGTAAATCAGAAGCGATAAAAGCCACAGCATCTGCACCGGTTAAAACTTCAGGATTTTCACGTGGATCAGCAGTAGTATCTCTAAACGGAACCTGACCAAAATTGTCAAGAATTACAAACATACCTAAAGCACGTAAAAAAGAAGCCTGTGCACGAGATTCTGCTGAAGAAGCTGAGCGCTCATCTAATACAGTACTGGCAGTTAATTGTAATTCATTCCATTGGTCGAAAACCGTTCTGATGTATTGGTGATCTGCAGTCCAGGTGTGCTGGTGCAACTGTCTCCATATACCGTTATCCCCCCAGTCAGATCCTCTTGTAGGGACTAACTGTGCGTCTGTGGTAACTTCACTAAGGGCATATAAATTTGCCTGATCTCCTACGTATCCTCTAATATTGTTATACATACCACTTACGGTACTAGCCGCTTCTTCAGCCGTAGGAATACCAGTAAAGCCATCGGTAAGTATTGAATCTGTCTCCTCAATTTCCAGATCGGTACAGGCTGTAAAAGCTGTCACCGTTAGGACACTGAGAAAAACCAATTTAAATTTGTTTAGTCTTTTCATTTTATCAATTTTTTTAAGATTAAAATCTTGCATTTAAGCCAACTGTAACTGTTGTAGGTCTTGGGAATGAAGTATAATCAATACCCGCACTAGGAATACCGCTACCAAAATCACCAGTTGAAGAAGAAACTTCCGGATCAAGACCGCTATAACCTGTAATTAGTAATAAGTTTTGACCGGTTACATTTACACGTAGAGACTCTATTGCAGAACCATCACGCATAGGAATGTTGTATCCTACTGAAGCATTTTGGAGCCTAACAAAATCACCACTTTCTAAATAAAGTGTTGAAACTTCCTGAGAAAGAAGCGCCAATCCATCCGGAGTAGTGTTTCTTGAAGTCAAGAATGTAGGTCTGTTAAGGAAAGCGTTTGCCGTGTTGTTATAAACGTAGAATCCAAATTGACCGGTAAAGAACGTTGAAAAATCCCAGTTTTTAACACTTAGATTAAGCGATAAACCGGTATTCCAGTCTGGTAATGCATCTTTACCTACGAAGTCCTTATCATCTGCAGAGAAATTTGGATTACCGTCAGCATCTTCAGCATATTCAGCCATATAGTAGGAGAATAATGATCTTCCTTCACCAAGTCTTTGTACAAATGCACCGGTTAGACCAGGGCCGTTTACTTCACCAAAGTTGGCAACAGCACCATTTAATCCTGTTACTTCGTTATGGTTGTAAGAGATATTAAAAGATGCAGAAAAATTCACATCTTCAGTTTGAATAAGATCGTAATTAAGAGCTAGTTCAACACCCTTGTTTATAACTTCTCCATCTTGAAGGTTAACAAATCGGAAAGGATCAAATGCCGGAGCAGGAGCAGGAGATCTGAAAAGCAGGTCTCTTGTTGCCTTACGGTAAAGATCAAGTGATCCATTTAAACGATCATTATTAAATCCAAAATCGATACCAAAGTTAAGGTCTATTGTAGACTCCCACTTGAGATCAGGGTTTTGTACCGCAACGGTTTCAAGACCAGGTCTGTTAACGGTTCCGTCATCAGTAATGCCAGGTCCGCCAAAACGCTGTCTGTTCAGATACTGCGCATACCCCAAACCTTCCTGGTTACCGGTAGAACCTGCTCCAATTCTTAATTTAAGAGTTGAGAAAGCATCTCCTATGAAGTCTTCATCTCCCAATTGCCAAGCAAATGCCGCTGAAGGGAAATATCCATATTTATTGTTTCCTCCAAAACGAGAAGAACCGTCAGCTCTCATTGTAGCTGTAAGTAAGTATTTCTCAGCAAAAGTAAACTGAAGTCGGGCAAAGTACGATTGTAATTCATCTGTGTTATCAAATGTATCTAGCCATAGAGATTCGTAAACTCCGGTAAAAGATGGTAATACACCACTGTCATCAAAAGGTACAAGAGAGTTAAGGAACGAATTCGCACCGTTACCGTCATAACCAAATTGCTGATAAGGCACATTAATTCTACCACGAAGATCGCTTACCGCACCTCTAAGTGCATCCTGCATATCTAACAGGTCAGTTACAGGAGATCCATATCCCTGAGCATTAAAGCCCTGACGTCTGAAATCCTGAAATGAATACCCCGCAAGTGCATCGATTTTGAAATTGTCAAATTCTTTAGCATACCGAAGGGTGGCTTCTAATAGCTTACTGGTATTTTCCAATGTATTGTAAGAGGCCTGTCCGTTATCAGTTACGCGGTTAAAGTTGTTTATGTTTGGAGATACAGAAGCTTGTGCCTCGGCGTCAGAGTTATCATAACCTAAACTTACCTTACCGGTAATGGCATCGGTAAATTTATATTCTGTAGACAGGTTGATTAAATATCTGTCTGTGTTCGTATTTGCGTTGTAATTGTTCAAATAGTTTGCAGGGTTCAAAAGGTTACCAGCAAAAAAGAATTCTGGGTCAGCTGGCCATGTAGGGTTTGCTGAATAAGCAGCACCAATAAGGTTACCACTAGCTCCACCCTGACCACTAATTGGTGGTGCCTCATCATTTACACGAGAATACGATGCCTGTAATGCAAAACTTAATTTGTCATCAAAAAAGCGCTGATTCGCGTTAAGACGTGTGGTAATACGCTCCTGAGATGAATTCTGGATTACCCCTTCAATATTACCATAACTTACAGTAGCACGGATGTTACCAGAATTGTAGTTATTTGAGTATGAAAGGTTGTTGTTAGTAGATATTGTTGAGCGGGTAATATAATCCTGCCAATCAGTATCATTGCCAAAATCAAGATCATTAGCAATATCCTGCCCTCTTAACTCTGCAGTATTTGCAAGGAATTGCTGAGCATTAAAAAGATCATACTCTCTTGCCGGAGCAGAGAAGCTCATATTTGTAGAAAATTCAAAAACACCTCCCTGAGCGCCACGGCCACTTTTGGTCGTAACAATTACCACACCGTTAGCACCACGAGAACCGTAGATCGCAGTAGCTGAAGCATCTTTGAGGATCGAAATGCTCTCAATGTCGTTAGGGTTAATGAAGTTTAGGGGGTTTCTGGTAGCGTTTGCACCGTTTATGATATCACCACCTGATGGAGTGGTCGACTCCCCAGAAAGTGGAATACCATCCACCACAAAAAGCGGGTTGTTATTTGAACGAATCGAGTTTGAACCCCTGATGCGAATATTGTTACCAGCACCCGGTTCACCACTATTTTGAGAAATGTTCACACCCGCAGTTTTACCTTGAATAAGTTGTTCTGGAGATGCAATTGCACCCTGGTTAAATTCTTCAGCGGTAACCGAAGAAACAGAACCGGTTGCGTCACGAACAGTAGTTGTACCGTAACCAATAACCACAACCTCCTCAAGAGCAGCAGCGTCTTCCTCTAATGTTACATTTACTGTAGATCTTCCGTTTACAGCAACTTCTTGTTGCGCAAAACCTACATAACTGAAAACAAGTGTGGCATCTGAAGGTACATTGTTTAATGTATAATTACCGTCAAAATCTGTAGTAGTACCATTAGTAGTTCCTTTTACAAGGACGTTTGCGCCTGGTAATGGGCCATTTGGCTCCGATACTGTCCCGGTAACTGTTTGGGCATTCGCTATACCTGCCAGTAAAAGCGAAGCAAAAAACAACATACCTCTAAGTATTACATGCTTCATAAGTTTGAAATTTTTAATTGAATTATTTGGTTTTCCAAAAGTGTTTCTTGGTGACCAAATTTATATAAATAATTATTTAAAAACGGAAACTATAACGTTTAAGTAACGAAATCGATATAGTTTAAAAAACTGTAATTTATACGTTTATCGGCAAAATTTTAGCAAATAATTAATGAGTTGGTAAAATATACCAAAAAATTTATGAATTCTTCAAAGCTTTTTCGGATAGGCTGAAAATGAGCGCGTGAGGGCTTCGTCGTATTTTTAGTTAGAAATAACTTGGATTAAATGTTAAATTTTGCCAATTTTTGGTAATCAGGTGGTCTGAAAAATCATTTTTAGAGTAGCAAAACGTCAGATTTTGAAAATCGGCACGTTAAAAAAATGTGAATCCGTTGTGAATAAAGAGGCTAAATCGATTAAGCGAAAGATGGTTTTTGAGTCGATTTTCAAATAGATTTGATCCGAATAGTATATTTACAAAATGGATTTTGATGTAATCATAATAGGAGGAGGAGCATCCGGTTTTTTTTCAGCTTTAAATTGCGCTCAACTGCAGCCCAATTTAAAAATTGCTATTTTGGAACGTGGAGCTGATGTATTGGAGAAAGTACGTATTTCGGGAGGTGGTCGATGCAATGTAACGCACGCGGTTTTTGAGCCCAAACCATTGACCGGATATTACCCAAGAGGTAGGCAGGAATTGCTGGGGCCTTTTCACTCATTTATGACGGGGGATACTATGCAATGGTTTGAAGATCTTGGTGTAGCACTTAAAATTGAAGAGGATGGACGTGTTTTTCCGGTTTCTGATAGTTCGCAAAGCATTATAAACTGCTTTACTGAGCAAGCCGAAAAATATGATATAACACTGTTTAAGAAGACTTCTGCTACAAAATTTGAAACACAGGAGTTGGGTTGGCGTGTTTTTTCTAAAAATCAAAAATTTGACTCTCAATATCTTATTATAGCTTCTGGAAGTAATCCGAAAATACTTCAAATGCTTAAAGCAATGAACCTAAATATTGTGCCACAGGTTCCTTCCTTGTTTACATTTAATATAACGGATGACCGTATAAAGGATTTGGCCGGGCTTAGCTCAAATGCAGTTGTTTCACTATTGGATATGGAAGATAACCCTATTAGGCTTAATAAATCTGGTGCATTTGCCGGCGAGGCTCAGGGTCAGGTTCTGGTTACCCATTGGGGATTAAGTGGCCCAGGAATTCTTAAATTATCTGCCTGGGGCGCACGAGAATTAAAAGCGCTAAATTATCAATTCAAAATTCAGATTAATTGGTTGCCTGACCTTTCATCAGATGAAATTTCTAAGCAGCTTAATCTGTTGCGCTTTGATTTAGCTAAACAGCACGTATCAACTTATGCCCCTTTTGATATTCCTAAGCGACTGTGGCAACGTTTGGTCATGGCCTCAGGAATTGTATCCGGTAAAAAATGGGCAGATATTAGCGCAGCTGAAATTACAGCTCTTACTCACGAATTGAATCGGGGAGTTTTTCACGTAAGCGGAAAGAGTACCTTCAAAGAAGAATTTGTTACTGCTGGTGGTGTTGACCTTAAAGAGATAGACTTTAAAAGTTTTATGTCTAAAAAATATGAGAACCTATATTTAGTAGGAGAGGTTTTGAATATAGATGCCATTACAGGAGGATTCAATTTTCAAAATGCCTGGACTGGTGGATATATAGCTGCCCGGGACATTTCTCGAAAAACTTCTGAAATGTCATCTAGTTAAGTCGCCAAATCTCAAAATTAAGTAGTGTAGCAAAGCTTACCCAAATGATGTAGGGTATTAGCAAATAGGCTGCGATGGGGTTTACAATTTTGAACCAACGGAATGTAAAAAGTAACAAAATTAACAGCCCGCTTATGATAATCAGGGCAGGCAAAATCATCTTACCTCCAAAGAAGAATAATGACCACGACGCGTTAAGTATAAGCTGAAAACCAAAATGATAAAGCGCTGTTTTTACCCACTTATGGTAAAAACCTCGATCCCATACTAATCCTGCAGCAGTGCCCATAAGCACATAAAGAACTATCCATACCGGGCCAAAAAGCCAAGAAGGGGGTGTGAAGGCAGGTTTGTTTAAGCTTTGATACCACGTGTTTACGCTGGTTTGTGTCGCAATTGCAGATAGAAATGCCACAAGCAGGCAAACTGCAATGGGAATAAGTATGTGGAGAGTCTTACGTGATGTCATGGATGGTGCGTTGTGTCTAATTTATAAAAAAAATGTCTGTATATAGGCTCTAAAATTGTTTCATCCACTTTCAGATGTAGTTAGAGACTTTATATTTGCAGTATGACAATCACAAAATTTTTACCCGGTAAGTCTGAGGGGGAACTTAAGGCGCAGTCGGTTAGTTATCAGTCCCCAAGCAATATAGCTTTAATAAAGTATTGGGGAAAACACGGACTGCAAATACCAAAAAATCCATCTATTAGTTTCACACTTGATAATTGTAGAACAACTACAACCTTAAATTGGAAAGAGCGGACACAACATCAGGAGGACTATGAATTAAAAGTAATTCTTGACGGCAAGCACAAGCCCGGTTTCGAGCCTAAGATTCATCAGTTTTTTGGTCGCGTGGTAGAGTATTTGCCTTTTATTAAAGATTATGCGTTTACCATAGACACTACAAACAGTTTTCCGCATAGTTCGGGGATTGCATCATCGGCCAGTGGCTTTAGTGCTTTGGCTCTTTGTCTGATGGAGATGGAACGTGAAATGAACCCTCAAATGAGCCAGAAGACTTTTGATCAGAAAGCATCTTTTATAGCAAGATTGGGGTCTGGTAGCGGTTGTCGCTCACTAAAAGGGCCTCTTGTGGTCTGGGGTGAGCATCCGGAGATCAAGGGGAGTAGTGATATTTTTGGGGTGGAGTATCCCTACGCTATACACGAAGTCTTTGATAACTATCAAGACGCAATTTTGCTGGTGGACCAGGGAGAAAAACAGGTTAGTAGTACTGTGGGGCATAATTTGATGCATAACCACGCATATGCTCCAAGTCGATTCAATCAGGCGATCGAAAATCTTTCGAGTCTTATTCCGGTTTTGGAAAGTGGGGATTTAGAACAGTTCGTAAATATTGTAGAAAGTGAGGCTTTGACTTTACACGCAATGATGCTTACGAGCAATCCATATTTTATACTGATGAAACCTAATACACTTAAAATTATTGAGGAGCTTTGGCAGTATCGCCGAGAAACTAAAATACCAGTGTGTTTTACGTTAGACGCAGGTGCCAATGTTCACGTATTATTTCCGCAGAACTACCGCAAAGAAGTACAAGATTTTGTTAAATCTGAATTAAGTTCCTATTGTCAGGATAATCGTTATATTTTTGACAATGTGGGTGATGGCGCTTTAAAATTGTAACTTTGCCTGTATTAATATATTAAGCCTGATGAAAGGACCTCTATTTTATTCAAAGATTTTATTGTTTGGGGAGTATGGCATTATCAAAAACTCAAAGGGTTTGTCTATACCATACAACTTTTACAATGGAGCTTTAAAGGTTGACGAAAATCCTAATGAGATAGCCAGGGCTTCCAACAAGAGTCTAGCACGCTTTGCAGATTATCTTGAAGAGCTTCAACAAGAAAAACCAGATTTGGTACAGTTTGATATCGCTGCTCTTAAGCAGGATGTTGGAGCCGGAATGTATTTTGATTCTACCATTCCGCAGGGATATGGCGTAGGTAGTAGCGGGGCTTTAGTAGCTTCGATCTACGATAAATATGCTTTTGATAAGATTACCGTTCTTGAAAACCTTACCCGTGAAAAGTTGCTTAAACTCAAGCAAATTTTTGGAGAGATGGAATCGTTTTTCCACGGTAAGTCTTCGGGCCTTGACCCACTTAACAGTTATTTGAGTCTTCCTATTTTAATCAATAGTAAAGATGATATTGAGCCGGCCGGTATTCCATCACAAACTCCAGATGGTAAAGGTGCTGTTTTTCTTTTAGACAGCGGAAGCGTGGGTGAGACAGCTCCTATGGTCAATATTTTTATGGAAAATATGAAGCAGGAAGGTTTCCGCAAGATGATTAAAAATCAGTTTGTAAAACATACCGATGCCTGCGTTGAAGATTTTCTTAATGGAGATGTCAAGTCGCTTTTTGGAAATGTAAAGCAATTGTCAAAAACCGTGTTGCGTAACTTTAAACCTATGATTCCTGCCAGTTTTCACGACTTGTGGAAACAGGGTCTGGATACAAATGACTATTACCTGAAACTTTGTGGTTCTGGTGGAGGTGGTTATATCTTAGGTTTCACAGAAGATATTGACAAAGCACGCGAGGCGCTAAAAGATTATAAACTGGAAGTGGTTTACAACTTTTAGTCACTGGCTTCTCATGAATAAGCCTTTTACTGCACGGAAAACTAATTCCTGACTTATGTCTCACATCAGCCGTAAAAACAAGCTCCTGCTTTTAAAATTTCTGAGTTTGTTTTCGGTAGTTCGTGGCTATAACATTCTCATAATTGTTATTGCGCAGTATTTGGCATCTGTTTTTATATTGTCGCCAGATTTACCTCTTAGGGCCGTAATTTTTGATCTGAATCTCTTTCTAATTGTTCTTGCAACCGCATTGGTAATTGCAGGAGGATATATCATAAACAGCTTTTACGATAGTGAGAAAGATTTGATTAACAGACCTCAAAAAACAAAGCTTGATCATCTGGTTAGTCAAAAGAAGATTCTCACACTCTATTTTGTTCTTAACTTCTTGGCAGTTGTTGTAGCCAGTTACGTATCCTTCTTTGCAGTGTTGTTTTTTTCGGGTTATATTTTTGGGATTTGGTTTTATTCACATAAGCTGAAAAAAATCGCTTTCATAGGTAATCTTACTTCAGCATCGCTCGCACTTACTCCGTTTTTTGCAGTCTTTATCTATTACAGAAATTTTGAAACCGTCATTTTTGTACACGCCACATTTTTAGGGCTTATCATAATGATGCGTGAACTGACTAAAGACCTGGAAAATCTTAAAGGAGATTTGGCCTTAGGATACCATACCATTCCTATTGCTTACGGAGAGCGTTCTGCTAAGGCAATGATAACGCTTTTAGTGGGGCTTACGGTTATTCCCACATACCTGCTTATTAAAACTTTTGATGTAGGTCTGATGAATTATTATTTTTATGGAAGCCTCGCCCTATTACTCGTGTATCTCTTCTGGCTTTGGAATTCACGGGTAAAATTACACTACCTCCTTCTTCACAATATTCTTAAGTTGATATTGGTTCTGGGTGTTTTCAGTATTCTACTTATAAAACCAGACCTGGTTATAGATAAAATTTTTTAGCGTAAGCAAATACTACTTTGAAGCACTTATGGGCTATATTTTGCTGATTTTTTTCGATTTTTAAATACGTATCTTTGCGCAAAATATAAACTATGAGCAGACATCAGGACAGGAATAAAGGCGGGAAAGCGTCTGGTCGCGGGAGTAACAATTCACGAGGTAAAAGTCAGGCACGTGGCAATGCACCTATTAAGAAAGCTGCACCACAATCAAGCCGCGCTGCAACATCTACTTCAGGTAAAGGAGGCATCAGACTAAATAAGTACATTGCTAACAGCGGAATTTGTTCACGCAGGGAAGCTGATATGTATATATCAACCGGACAGGTTTCCGTTAATGGTGAAATCATCAATGAAATGGGTTATAAAGTCAATCTTGATGATGATGTGCGCTTTGACGGCAGACGCATCAATCCTGAGCCTAAAGCCTATGTACTTTTGAATAAACCCAAAGGATTTTCAGTAACCACCAGCAATTCAAAAGGGATGACCGTAATGGATCTTGTGGCGCCTGCTACAAAATCACGCATTCAGCCAGTGGGAAGACTGGGAAGAAATGCTACAGGTCTTATCTTGTTTACCAATGATGATAAAATCATGCAAAAGCTGACCAATTCTAAAGCTGGCATGCCCCGGCTTTTTCATATTGAGTTGGATAAAAATCTGAAAGCAGAAGATTTAGAAAAAATCAAAAAAGGCCTCACAGTACAGGGTAAGAAATACGAAGTTGAAGACCTAAGCTATGTTGAAGGTGCGCCTAAAAAAGAAGTGGGTCTTAAAATCCGTAATATTGGTAGCGGAATTATCCGCACTATTTTTGAACATCTGGAATACCAGGTAGTTCGGGTTGATTGTGTGACTTTAGGTCCGCTAACTAAAAAAGATCTTCCTCGTGGTAAATACAAACACCTGAATCAACAGGAAATTAATAACCTGATGATGCTTTAGATTTTCAGAAATTGAATGTCTGAACTAGGTAATGGAAGTAATCTGAATGAAATAAATACCTCATCCTTTCACAATACCTTAATATAATGTGATTGTGCTATATCATTTTCTTTTTTTACTTTTCAATCTCATAACCAATTAATGAACACAAAATACATCGATCTTATAGATCAATCCTTTTATTTTCCTCAGGAAGACTTTAAACTTGAAGAAAATCAGCTGGAGTTTCATGATATCAACCTGATGGAGTTGGTAGAGCAATATGGGGCTCCGCTTAAATTCAGTTATCTTCCTAAGATTTCGCAAAATATCAACCGGGCTAAAGGCTGGTTTGCAGACGCCATTGCAAAGCACAATTACAAAGGCACATACAATTATTGCTATTGTACTAAAAGTTCCCACTTTAAGCATGTGCTTGATGAGGCCTTAAAAAATGATATTCATATTGAGACCTCTTCGGCTTTTGATATCAATATTGTAAATAAGTTGAAGGAAAACGGAAAAATTAAAAACGATACCTACGTAATCTGTAATGGGTTTAAACGTGATCAATACATTGATAATATTACCAATCTTATCAATGGGGGTCACGAAAACTGTATTCCTATTATTGATAATTACGAAGAAATTAATCTGCTTACTGAAAACATCAAAGGTGATTTTAAGATCGGTATTCGTATAGCTTCAGAAGAAGAGCCCAAGTTTGAGTTTTACACCTCCAGACTGGGAATTGGGTACAAGAATATCGTTCCGTTTTACGAAGACCAGATCAAGAATAACGATCAGATCGATTTGAAGATGCTTCATTTCTTTATCAATACCGGTATTCGTGACAATGCTTATTACTGGAACGAACTTAACAAATGTCTTAAGGTTTACATTCGGCTTAAAAAATTATGTCCTACGCTTGATAGTTTGAATATTGGAGGTGGCTTCCCTATCAAAAATTCATTGGCTTTTGATTATGACTACGCATATATGGTTGATGAAATCATCAATCAGATCAAAATCACCTGTGATGAGGCAGAAGTGCCTGTGCCTAATATTTTTACAGAATTCGGCAGTTTTACAGTAGGAGAAAGCGGAGGTGCTATTTATGAAGTACTGTACCAAAAACAGCAAAACGATCGCGAAAAGTGGAATATGATCAATTCGTCTTTTATCACCACTTTACCAGATACATGGGCAATTAGCAAACGTTTTATCATGTTGCCCATAAACCGCTGGGATGATGAGTATGAGCGCGTTTTGTTAGGAGGTTTAACTTGTGATAGCGACGATTATTACAACAGCGAGCAGCACAGCAACGCCATTTATTTACCCAGATACAAAAAAGATAAACCTTTATATATTGGCTTTTTCAACACCGGTGCTTACCAGGAAACCATTGGAGGCTACGGAGGTTTACAACACTGTTTAATCCCTCAGCCTAAACATATTCTGATAGATCGGGATGAAAATGGTAACTTAACAACCCAAATATTTAACGAACAACAAAAAGCAGAACAATTGCTTAAGATTTTAGGTTATGAGTACAACTAAAAATTATGCGGGCATTCCTGATGAGTTTGCCAGGCTTGAAACTTCAAAAATTGTATTGATTCCGGTGCCTTATGATGGCACCAGTACCTGGGGTAAAGGTGCAGATAAAGGTCCGGAGGCTTTTCTCAACGCCTCAGAAAATATGGAGACTTACGATATAGAGACCGATACTGAAGTTTACAAACAAGGTGTATATCTCGCTCCGGCAATTACAGAGGCGAGCTCGCCCGAAGCAATGGTTTCTGAAGTCCACAAAGCGACTAAAGATTACATTAAGCGTAATAAGTTTGTGACGCTTTTTGGCGGAGAGCATTCGGTTTCAATTGGTGCGATTAGAGCATTTAATGAGTTGTATGATAACCTAACCGTTTTGCAAATAGACGCACATGCAGATCTGCGGGAAGAGTATATGGGTAGCAAATGCAACCACGCCTGTGCGATGTATGAAGCCAGCCAAAGTACCAATCTTATTCAGGTAGGTATACGCAGTATGGAAGCTCTTGAAAAAACCGTGATGGATGAGGATAAGACCTTTTTTGCTCACGAAATGGTTCAGGATGAGTATTGGGTAGATAACGTAATTGATCTGTGTACGGAGAATGTTTTTATCACCTTTGATTTGGATGGTCTTGACCCTTCAATAATGCCTTCGACAGGAACTCCTGAACCTGGAGGATTGTTTTGGTATGAGACTATGGATTTCCTTAAGCGTGTTTTTGCTGAGCGCAATGTGGTAGGTTTTGACATTATGGAGCTTTGCCCTAACCCTAATGATAAATCATCAGATTTTCTTGCAGCTAAGCTTTATTATAAGATGTTGAGCTACAAATTTGAAGGGGAAGAAGCAGAAGAAGAATATGATAACACATACACCGCCAAAACAGGCAAAGGCAGTGTAAACAAATTTGATTTAAATGACGATGAAGACTAAGGGAGCAATCTCTCAATTTATAGAAAAATACTATTTACACTTCAATGCAGCTTCGGTTGTAGATGCTGCAAAAGGCTATGAAGCGCAACTCGAGAACGGTGCAAAAATGCTCGTTTCTCTTGCTGGTGCTATGAGTACCGCAGAGCTGGGTAAGATTTTTGCCGAAATGATCCGTCAGGATAAAGTGCAAATCATTTCGTGTACTGGTGCAAACCTGGAGGAAGATATTATGAACCTTGTGGCGCATTCGCATTACAAGCGTGTGCCTAATTACCGGGATTTAACGCCGCAGGAAGAATGGGATCTTTTAGAAAAAGGTCTTAATCGTGTTACCGATACCTGTATCCCAGAAGAGGAAGCATTCCGCAGACTGCAACAACATATATTTAAAATCTGGAAAGATGCGGATGATGCCGGCGAGCGCTATTTGCCGCATGAGTTTATGTATAAAATGTTGTTGAGTGGTGTGCTTGAAGAATACTACGAGATCGATTTAAAAGACTCGTGGATGTATGCTGCAGCAGAGAAAAACCTGCCAATAATCTGCCCGGGTTGGGAAGATAGTACAATGGGTAACATTTTCGCCTCTTACGTGCTGAAGGGAGAGCTGAAAGCTTCAACAATGAAGTCGGGTATTGAGTACATGACTTTTTTAGCGGATTGGTATACTAACAATTCTGAAAACGGAATCGGATTCTTTCAGATAGGCGGTGGTATTGCCGGAGATTTCCCGATTTGTGTAGTGCCTATGTTGTATCAGGATATGGAGCGTGAAGACACGCCATTCTGGAGCTATTTCTGCCAGATATCCGATTCTACAACTAGTTACGGTTCGTATTCAGGAGCTGTGCCTAATGAAAAAATCACCTGGGGTAAACTGGATATCAATACACCAAAATTTATTATCGAGAGTGATGCGACCATTGTAGCGCCTCTAATTTTTGCATATTTGCTTGACATGTAAAGCAATCTCCTAAATAATTTAAAGCCTCATAAGCCTTGTGTTTATGAGGCTTTTTTTGTTGTGAATAGCAGTCTGCTTTAACAAAACTTAACAATCTTTAGATTTGCCTTAGAAGTATTGCTTATTTTCGCGTACTCATTTTTGATTATGAAATATCAACTCACCGTTGTTGTTCCTGTATATAATGAAGAAGATAATTTACTTCGGGTAGAGCAGGTTTTTAATGACTATTTTAAAATGGCTGTTGTGCCTACACAAGTGCTTTTTGTCAATGATGGCTCAAAAGATAAAAGTCAGGCGATTATTGAAGAAATTTGCGCACGCAGTACCGGTTTTCAGTACATCTCATTTGCAAAAAACTGCGGATTAAGTGCAGCGATAAAAGCTGGCTTCGATTATACTAAAACTCCTTTGGTAGGTTATATTGACAGTGACCTGCAGACTACTCCAGAAGATTTCAACGTTCTGTATCCGTACATAAAGGAGTATGATCTGGTAACCGGTCATCGCGCTGATCGTAAGGATTCTTTTGTGAAAAATATGTCGAGCACCATTGCCAATAAAATTCGGCGTGCTTTTACAAATGATGGGATGGACGATACGGGTTGTCCTTTGAAAATCATCAAGACCGATTATGCTCAACGTATACCAATGTTCAGAGGCTTGCACCGCTTTTTGCCGGCTATGATTATGCTTCAGAATGGGAAGACTGTACAGGTTCCTATTCGTCATTTTCCACGTATTGCAGGTACCGCAAAGTTTGGTTTGTGGAACCGACTTCTAGGTCCATTGATGGACTGTTTTGCGTACCTGTGGATGAAGAAAAAATACATTAATTACGATGTAGCCAAAAAATCAGATGCATAGCCCCATTTGGATATATGCAATTGGTTTTCTCGCGCAGTTAATGTTTAGCGGGCGCTTGATTATTCAATGGTTTTTATCTGAAAAACAAAAACGGGTACTTACTCCTTCAACCTTCTGGTGGTTGAGTCTGGGAGCGTCTTTCTTACTTTTTGTCTACGGGTATTTACGGGATGATTTTGCCATTATGCTAGGCCAAACCTTAACTTATTTTATTTACATCAGAAACCTGCAACTACAGGGGCAGTGGATTAAATCACCTAAAATCCTGCGCTGGTTTTTGTTTATATTTCCAATTCTGCTGGTAATTTATGGCTACAATAATGGGCATTATGATATCGATAAATTGTTTAGAAATGAAGATATTCCTTTGTGGCTATTGCTTTTGGGGAGCATTGCTCAGGTAATATTCACCCTTCGGTTTATCTATCAGTGGATTTATTCTGAAAGGAAGAAAAAATCAAGTCTACCTTTAGGCTTCTGGTTGTTGAGCCTTGTAGGCGGACTATTAATTCTGACTTATGCCATCTTGCGTAGAGATCCAGTACTTTTTGTGGGGCATCTTATGGGCGTTTTTATCTATTACCGAAATATGAAACTTTCAATTGGTATTGATAAAGAATGAGTATTGACGAAAAATATTATCCGTTGATCATTCTGGCAGTTTGTGTATTGCTGTTTTTTCCACATCTGGATGTTTTGTACGCCAACATTATGGAAGCGCGTAACTTCATCACTGCGCGCGAAATGCTGCACGACAACAACTGGGTGTTTACCACAATGAATGGGGAAGCCCGTTATGAAAAACCACCCTTGCCAACCTGGTTGGCGGCCTTTTCAGGTGCGATTTTTGGCATCAGTAAACTTTGGGCTCTGCGACTGCCTTCTGCAATTATTACCACAGTAATGGCTCTTTTTAGTTTTTCGCTTTCGCAAAAACGTCTCCGTTTGTCTGCCAAACAGAGTTTATATACGGCGCTCATTCTTGCGACCTCATTTTATGTGATTTTCGCAGGGCGAAATGGCACCTGGGATATTTTTGCCCACTCCTTTATGCTGGGTAGTATTTATTTTTTATTCCAGTTTTTTACCGAGAGCAAGCAGAAGTATAGAAACGCATCCCTTGCCGGATTGTTTATTGGTCTGTCTTTTATGAGCAAAGGTCCTGTAAGCCATTTTGCGTTGCTTTTGCCCTTTTTGATTGCCTACGCCTGGGTTTACAAATTCAGGAGTTTTAGAGGCAGAATAGCACCATTTATGGTACTGCTGGTTATTGCTTTGGCGCTTAGTTCCTGGTGGGCACTGGCTATTTATTTTGGCGACGGTGAAACAGCACAGGCAATAGCTGATAAAGAGTCGGCGGCGTGGGCCAATCACAATACGCGTCCTTTTTATTATTACTGGAGCTTTTTTACGCAAAGCGGAATCTGGACGGTTCCGGCATTTGTGGCGCTTTTATATCCCTATTTAAAATCACGGGTTACGCATTTAAAGGCGTATCGCTTCAGTCTGATCTGGACGTTGGCAGCAGTCGTTTTACTTTCGGCTATTCCGGAGAAAAAGTCCAGGTATTTGTTACCGGTACTTATTCCGCTTGCGCTCAATACCTCGTTCTATATTGAATATCTTGCACGTAGCTTTAAAAACCTGAGTGATAAGCGTGAAACTATTCCGGTTTATTTTTATTTTGGACTTATAGCTGTCATCTGCATTCTTGTAGGTCCTGCACTTTTATACCTGTTTGTAGAAGATTTTCAGGTTATAGACTGGTTCTGGTACGGTTTATTTCAACTGGCTGCGATTTGCTTCGCCTTCGTATTTATAAGAAGTTTACGATCTAAAAGTATTGAACCGGCATTTTTTGCAGTAATTGGTTTTTCCTGCGCTATTATTCTTTTTGTGTTTCCGCTGGTAAGGCTCACCTATACCAATCAGGATTTTAGAGAAATCGCACCAATACTTGCAGACTATGAGGCTGCCGCTAAACCCATCTATCTACTTGAAAACAGTTCGCCGGAATTAATTTGGGATTTTGAACAACGCGTTCCTACTTTGATTTCGAGAGATTCTAAAGAATTGCCAGATGCAGAAGTTTTTTATGTTATTATCGAACAGGATCGTATTGACAGACTAAACGAAGAACTTCCGGAATACAATCTGGAGCAAATAGATTGCTACGACGGCAATATTACATCAAAAGCAGACCGCAACTACAAAATCCGGCGTATAGGCTGTATTTATAAAGCCCAACTAAAAAATTAACGACTATAACCTTCCCCTAAGCGTATGCTTAGCACAAGACCGTGCGTAGCGGGTAGGGGAGACTCCCGAAGCGGCATCGTATAATTATAAACAAACCTGAGATTGTTGAATAAATAAACACCCGCAAGCACATTTACTGCAGAAGAGGTGCGATAGCCCCCACCAAACTCCACCTTATTCTTATAGTTGAAAATCGTATTGATATCTATTGATAGCGGTGCGCCGGTCTCATACCGAAGCAAAAAATTGGGTTTGATTTCAAGTTCATCAAAAACCCCGGTATAGATGCGATAACCAGCATGAGCATATGCGGCAGTGTTGATCTCGATTGCGTCGTCTGGCGCCAGGCTGTTGCCTAGCAGGTTAGGTACTGAAAGGCCGGCATAAAGCTGGTTTCTGTTAAACAAGATGCCAACGCCCACGGTAGGTACGGTACCTTTTATATTCTGCTGAAAATTAGGATCATCAGTTATGCCTAGTTCGGTGAGGTTCTCGGTGTAATTGAAAACTCCGGCAGTGATGCCAAACGAGAAAATATTGGGGTTATAATTATGATAGCGAGGTGCCTGCGCCTGCTGCCCAAAATAGAGTTTGTAAGCATAAGATACAAATGCACTGTTGATTGAGGTTACCCCAATTTGGTCACTTAAAAATCCGCCGCCCAAACCTACATTTTCATTGTCTAAAGTAAGATTTAGAGTAGCATTAAATGTTGCCGGTGCCCCGTCAAAGCCGCTATAACTGTTTTGGTTAGATAGGGTAAATTCGCTGTTGTTGTAATATCCCGCGTGCGCCGGATTTAGAATGATGGTATTGTAATTGTATTCTGAAAAAACAGGCTGCTGCTGTGCTTGACTTTGTATAGAACAAAGCATGAAAAGCAGGAGAATCGCCGAAAAGGTTAGGATATTTATTTTCATGTTTTTAGAACAATAAAGCCTTTTACGGGTTCTGTTAATTCGGGATTATCTGAAGTAATCCTAAAGAAATACGTGCCTTCGGGCAGTTTACCTGCTCCCATTCCCGTTTTTTGATTAGCCTCGCCTCTAAACACATTGAGGCTGTTATCGTAATCTTTCGTTTCAAAGACCAGATCTCCCCAGCGGTTAAACACACTTACGGTGTTGTTTGGGTACTGATCAAGATCTTCAATCCTCCAAAATTCATTAATACCATCTCCATCAGGCGAAATGCCATAGCGACTTTTTGGAGCTTTGGTTGCTGTTCCCGTCGCCCGGGCTGTTGTAAAGCGTATTTCCGGACAGTCTGTGGCAGAGCCAGCGCCGTAAACAGGTGTAATCGTTACATAGTAGGTTGTATTAGGCTCGAGTTCATCAATAAATGTAAAAGAGGTATCGCTGTCAACATTCAGCATATTGAATATTTCGCTTCCACCTGAAGTGGTGCCCACGGTCAATAAATAACTTACGGCATCTGGGACAGCATCCCAGGTCAGGCTGGTCGTGGTCGCAACAGCTGTGGCGCCATCCTGCGGACTTGTGATCTGGGTACAATTAAATTCGTCCGGCGTATTGGGATCCGGCCGGGTTCTGAATGTTTGTATAATACAGCCCTGTGCTTCTCCGGTAGAATTATACGGTACTATTTTTACATAAATGTCGGTATCATAGGGCAGTGCTTCCCCAAGAAAAAAGGTGTCTGAATTGCCGATGTCTCTATTCTCAACATAGGAAGTAGCCTGTGTGTCAAGTCCCATAGAGATGCGATAGCCGGTCGCAAACTCAACCCGTTCCCAGCTGATGGTTGCTGTTATAAATGCACCTGTAGAACCGGGACCCGGATTTGTAAGTGTGGTACATGAAGGAAGCGGTGGTGGTGTAGCGCTTCCAGTGGTAAAAGATTTTTCAGTACAGCCAACAGCATTACCGGAGTTGTTATACGGAACGATACGCACAAAAATGGTGGTAAAAGCCGGTAGATTTTCAGAGAACTGATAGGTATTGCTCTTTACATCCAGAGCATTTACCAAATCTGTACCACCACTGGTAGTCCCTACATAAAGCGTATAGCCTGTAGCACCGGCCGATACGCCCCAAACCAGCGAGGCACCCACTCCTACGTTGGTCGCTCTATCTGGCGGACTTAATAAATTTGTACAGGCGGGTGGGTTCACTACTTTGGAGGTAGAAAGCTCTTCAGAAAAATCAGTCTTGTTTGTGATAGGACTAAAAGCGGTTATGCTTTCAAATAAATCTTTAGATTTTGGGAAGTCAGCTTCAGTTGCTGTATATGCATCCGCACTAAGAATGGTTTCGTTGACACCCTCAGCAGTATTATGCTCCAGATAAGTGTTTAAAATGAGCAAAACGAAAATTCCTAAAAAAAGGTGTAAATAGGTGTTCAAAACAAAAGACTATTTTCAAATAGATGTGATTATTCAAAAATAGCTTTTCCCTGATCCTTAAAGTGTTAAACTAGTTCGATCTTACTTTTTGCATAAACTTCCAGGTCATAAAACCTATCAGAATCAAGTACTCCAAAGCCACCATCCACAGCCTTTCTTCAACCGCAGTTTCTTGATATGCAGCGTAACTGAAAATTATGGTGAATGTCCACACGAGCATATAGCGGTATCTGGTAAACACCGACAGCAGTAATGGCGTAGCCAGATACCAGGGATGTACGGTTGTTGATAGCGCAAAGTAACAGGAAATACCAAAAAGAAGCCCCGTAAAGAGTTGCTGCGGACTTCTGTTTTTTCTAAAAAAGCTTAGTGCGAGTAGTGCAACTACCGCTATAAGCGGAAGAATTTTACCGGCAGTTTCGATAATATTATAGCCTTTTACCTGATATCCCACCCAGCGTACGACATAATATACACTGGCATTGAACTCAAATTTTTGAAACCAAAGTGCCAATGTCGCGCTAAAATGCTCCAGCAAAGCTGAATTCAAAAAGGGTAAAAAACTTAAGATGAAAACCAAAATAGCCACTCCGTAAAAACGGACTGATTTCCAGAGTGTGGTCGGTAGATGCTGTTTTACGTAACGCCAAAAGTCTTGGGTCTGGACTGAAGGTTTTGCTGGTTTGATTAAAAATTGAAATAGCAACGGAAGCAACATCAACGGAACCAACTTTACGGAAACCGAAAGTCCCCAAAATACGGCTGCCCAAAACCACTTTTTAAGATATAACAAATACAACGCTGTAAGCATAAAAAACAGCATAACGCCTTCAAAATGCAGATTTCCGGTGAGTTCGATTACGATAAACGGATTGAGAAAATACCAGAAAATCTGTTGTACCGGCAAGCCCATCGCTTTTAGAAGTTTGCTTCCTACCCAAACGATTCCGAGATCTGCAGCGATGATACTGAGTCTTAGAACTACGATTCCACCCAGGATCGAATTAGCGCTGAAAAGTCCGGCGAGCCAAAAGAAAAACTGATTTACTGGCGGATAGTTTGAATAATGCGCACGACTTAAACTACCCATTCCTTCCAGTAGTTCGGTGCTTTGATTGATTGGGATGTTTCCCTGAGCTACCCATTGATCGGGCGTAAGTAAATACGGACTCAAACCCTGAGCGAGCAAACGACCATCCCATATAAAGCGGTAAAAATCTTGTGACAGATTCGGTTCTGCACTAAAGAAAACAAGCCGCGCAAGTACACCCACGGCAACAAGAATTTTAAAATCGGTTTTTAAAAGCTGAATGAGTTTAAAAGACAGAAAAAATAAAGCTGCATAAAGTGTGATGAGTTTTATAAAATCGTGCCGCTGTAAATCATAGGCAAATGCCCCATACATCACCAGGATACTGATGGTAAAAAGGAATTGTATTTTATAAGCCTTTAGTTTTTCGAACATCAAAATAGTGCAGAAATTAGGATAAATATAGGCTTTTATACCCTGCGCCAGCGATTGCAGCGGCATCCTTTAGCGCCTTTTTTGGCGCTAAAGATATAGCGGAAAGCGCGGTGTTTCTGAAGCGGTAGCATCAGAAACAGGCGCCCAAAAATCAGGCTTGCGAAAAAATAGATTTAAAGGCTACAAAGCCAAAACCAAAAAAGAGCATCAGGTGAAATAGCACCAGGCCAAAATCCTGAATGGCAAACGCACTGTAAATGGCAAAGCCAAAATATAAAAAGAGGAGGCTTTCTATGATGGTGTTCAGCGACAGATGTTTTTTAAGGTAAATGTTTGCCTTATAGCTGTCGCCTTTTTTCTTGATGTTGAATTTAGGTGTACGTATAAATTCAGACTTTTTACCAAAGTGTCCTTCTAAAACGGCCAGCGAATTGTGAACGCTGAAGCCCATTGCAATAGAGAAAAAGGTGAAAAACATCCCGATATACCTGAAGAAATTCTTGAATCCGCCGCCGTGTATTTTTTTATAGGTGACCCAATAACACCCAAAAAAGATGATTGTGCTCACGGCAAAAGCAGCAATCATATTAAAATACCAGCTGTATGCGGGATTGTTATTTTTGATATATAAAACCGGGACACTCAGTATCGCCACGAGCAATACCAGCAAAAACATGCTGCTGTTGAGCAGGTGAAAAAAACTGTGAAACTTCGTCTTAAACGAAACCGTAGGGTCTTTTAAAAGTCGGCCATACAGTTTCTGGAAGTTTTCGGCGGCTCCTTTATTCCAGCGGAATTGCTGCGAGCGTGCAGCACTTATGGCTACGGGTAGTTCGGCTGGGGTTTCTACATCGATGAGGTATTTAAAATCCCATTTTTTAAGCTGTGCACGGTAGCTGAGATCCAGATCTTCGGTAAGCGTGTCGCCCTGCCAGTTGCCGGCATCAAGAATGCAGGTTTTACGCCAGATGCCTGCGGTACCGTTAAAGTTGATAAAGTGATGCCCAAAATTGCGGCCTACCTGTTCCAAAACAAAATGAAAATCAAGTGCAAATGCCTGAATTTTTGTCAATAGCGAGTAGTCGCGGTTGAGGTGTGCCCAGCGGGTTTGCACCACACCGATTTTGCTATCCTTAAAATAAGGAACTGTCTTTTGCAACCAATCGGGATTGGGTACAAAGTCTGAATCAAAAATGGCGATATATTCGCCTTTTGCGATTAGAAGTCCTTCTTTTAGGGCGCCGGCTTTAAAGCCGCTTCGGTCGGTACGGGTGATGTGTTTGATATCAAGACCCTGGTCCTGTAATTGGTTTATTTGCTTGCGGGTTGTCTCAAGACTCGCATCGGTAGAGTCGTCAAGCACCTGTATTTCTAATTTGTCTTTAGGATAATCGAGCTTTGCGATGCTCTCAAGCAATCGCTCTACCACATACATCTCGTTATAAAGCGGAAGCTGTACCGTTACAACCGGAATTTCTTCTGATTTTGAAAAGTCAAAAACCGGAGCATTATCTGCGCTTTTTTTGGCTTTCAGATAATTAAGCAGCAGGTTGAGCTGTGCCAGGCTGTATAAAAATATAACCGCCAGCGCCAGAGTGTATAGGATGATTACTGCTGTCTCTATCATTTGAAACTGTATTTAAAAATCCAGCCTAAGATTTTTAGACCGGCAAATATAGAACCTTTAACGGTTCCTGAAACTTTTGATACGCCGATGCGGTTGCGGTATTTTACGCGGATCTCGGTGTAGGTAAGCTTTTGTTTTAAGGCTTTTAACTGCATCTCAACCGTCCAGCCATAGGTTTTATCTTCCATTTTTAAGGCCAGAAGCTTATCGTATTTTATGGCTCTAAACGGACCCAAATCGGTAAATCGGGAACCAAAAAACCAGCGCATCAGGGTTGTCGCCAGTGCGTTGCCAAAACGTTGCGGGAAGGTCATACTGCCGTCTTCTCGCAGGCGCTTTACGCGGGCACCAATTACAAAGTCAAGATTATCCTGAATGATGGGTTTAATCAATTCATTTAACTGCTCGGGGTAATCGCTGTAATCCCCATCAAGAAAAACCACAATATCCGGTTTGGCTTCTTTCACAGCGATATAGCTCATTCCTTTTAAGCAGGCATAGCCATAACCGGGATTGTTTTCAGTAAGGACTGTGGCTCCGGCTCTTTTTGCTGTCGCTTCAGTCTGATCTGTAGAATTGTTGCTCACCACAATAACTTCTTCTACGTGGTCTGGAATATCCTGTATGACCTGACCTATAGAGTCCTGCTCATTAAATGCCGGAATAATTACATTAATTTTTTGCATTAAAAGCGGGCGTTAGGGTTGTCCTTTTTAAACTGATACAAACTCGTCCAGGAACCTGTAAGATTATCGTTTTTATAATGTTCTGCCTTAAAAAGTTTTCCATTTTTATAAATGAGAGCATAGCCCTCGCGATTGCCGTGTTCAAATTGTATTTTTTCTGAAATTCCGTTGGGTTTATAGAAAATCCACCATGAAACTGCCAGTCCGTTTTTGTAATGTCCTTCTTTTATTAACGTAGCATCAGTGTTGTAAAAATACCAATATCCATTTTTTTGATCTTCGGTATAGGCGCCTTTAGATTTAATGCTTCCGTCAGGAAAATAGGTGAACCAGTAATCGGTTTTTTCATCCTGAAGCATCCAGCCTTCTTCCATCATTCTTCCGCTGGCATCATGATATTTAACGTAGTGTTTTCCGCTTTGCGAAAAGCCAACAGCACTTAAAAAAAGAAATCCCAGTCGCAAGAGCATAAATACATTTTTAAGTCGAATGAATGAATAATACCTGACACCTGAAGTGAGGCACTAAGTATACGAGAATAAAAGCTTTTTGGTTCTTTAACAAAACATTAAGAAAACCAACATTCTTTTTCCAGCGTATGTGTTGCTGTAAACCAAAAACAAAAAGGATGAACTTAAATTTACGATTGCTAGCAGGTACGCTTTTGATGCTACCTGTTATGATGCTTGCCCAGAGTCCGGTAAGCGGCTTTATGAAGGCGAAAGGTGAAGGGAGCGTTACAGCCTCTTTCTCTTCGGAAAAATATGACGAAGTATTTCTTGTGCCTCAAAAGGTAGATGGCGTACCGGTTTTTAACGAAGTGCAGACTACAAGTTATTCGCTTTATGTTGAATATGGGATTTCAGATAGTTTCAATCTAGTATTTAACCTTCCGTATATTAAATCTGAAGGTATGGCAACGCCCGAAACATTAGAAAATAACGGATTTGAAAATGAGCGCAAAGGCTTACAGGATGTGAGTCTTTACGGAAAATACCGTTTTGCTACCACCGCAACTCCTAACGGAATGATCAACTTTATTGCTGCTGCGGGTGTTGAGACACCCTTAGGAGATTACAGAGTTGATGAAGAGTTACAGTCTATCATAGCAATAGGTAATCGCTCTACAGATATTACTGGTCTTGCTATTGCAAACTACAAACACAACAACGGCATTTTTGCGACCGGTCAAATAGGCTATAGTTTGCGTAGTAACAGCGTGCCTAACGCGTTGTTAAGTGAAATCAAATTAGGATACGCAGCTTCAAAATTTTATTTGGATGCCTATATCGCTAACCAACTTTCTGATGATAGTGGTGTCGACATTTTGGGCGAGGGCTTTAATGCATTCTTCCCTGCAACCCGCGTTAACTATACCCGTATCGGTTTTAACGCTTATGTGCCAGTTTATAAGGGCATTGGTGTGTCTGGCGGATATGCTAATTACATCGAAGGGCGTAACCTGGGAGATGCAGACGGATTTAATTGGGGTGTAACCTATTCGTTTTAAGCTTCAAAGCGGAAACTAATTTCAATAAAACAGAAAATATTATGAAAAATCTATATACATATACCGGTATCGCGCTTGCGTTTTTAGGTACAATTTTAACCACTTCGTGTGAGACTGATTCTGCATATGAAGATGAGCAACCCTCAATTGCGGGTATTGCAGTTGCTAATCCCGCCTTTACCACGCTTGAAGCCGCTGCGGTTTTGGGTGATGTTGCGGTAACTTTGAGTAACAGCAATGGTGGAGATCCTTCTGGTGATTTCACTGTATTTGCACCTACGGACGATGCTTTTGCACGTTTAGGATTGAAAGAAACCACTTTAGGTGTTTTACAACAACCTTTTTTGAAAAACACGTTATTGTATCACGTTTCTAATGGAAATTTGCTCGCAAATTCTATTCAGGATGGCGGTACAGCTTCTTCGTTACTTGGACCTACACGTCGCTTCATTGAGCGCGACGGGGCTTTTTATATCAACGGTTCAGAAATTTTAGCCACTGATATTTCGGCTTCAAACGGAACTGTACATGTGATTGATAAAGTGATGATCGCTTCTGGAGCTAATGTTGTAGAGACTGCTTTGGCTTTACAAAGTGCATCGGTATTTAAAAACCCCAGACTCACCTATCTGGTAGAAGCTGTTTTGTATGCTGAACTGGCTGAAGCATTGAGCAATCCCGCTGCAAGTTTTACAGTTTTTGCTCCTACCGATCAGGCTTTTATTGATTTAGGGACGAAACTAGGTTTAACTTTTACACAGCCTTCAGACATTAGACAGCTGGATAAAGACTTGGTTGCCGGGGTTTTGCTCAATCACGTATTTGCAGATGTTTCTGCTGGTAAATTTACTTCAGAACTGAATGCAGGGACTTATGATGCATTAGGATCAGATGATATTACACTAGGTGCTTTTAATGACGGAGTTCTCACAGTTAGCGGATCAGGAAACGCCTCACCTGCAAATATGGTTATCCCCGATGTACAGACTACCAATGGCATTGTGCACGTAATCGATCAGGTATTGCTGCCCAACTTATAATATTGTTTAAGTTTTGATTGGAGGAAAAAGCAGAGACTTCGGTTTCTGCTTTTTCTTTTTGGTTCATTTTAACAGGGATTAGAAAACCTAAGGGTGTAGTTGTCCGTAAATGAAGCAGATAATGTTTGTTTAGTATTGATTTGTAATCAAAGGCGCAGGTGGAGATCTGCGTCTTTTTTAATGCTTTTAAATGAGGTTTTAATGCTTTCGCGAAAGCTAAACTGCATCAATACGCTGCTGTCTGCCCATTGCAAAATAAAGGATAGAACCAAAAATGTTGAAGAAGATTACAATCAAAACCCAAATGATTTTGTTGTTCCCTTTAAACTCATGCCGTACAATATCTACCAAAGCAAGTATCGGAAGAATCACGCCTAAACCTAAAAAGGCGAGGATAAGTAAAATTTGCCAGGGGCCAACCATTCCTAGAAGCATATGTAAATTTTAGAGTGAATTTTAAAAATACAAAAGATAATCCTATTCTAGTTTTGATTTACATAATCCATCAAATCAACGTCGTTGCCTAATAAAACTTCACGGCTGTTGATGCGGTTATTTGTAGCACCGTTTTCTAATTTTAAAACCCCTCGAGGGCATACTGCCGAGCAGATTCCGCAACCTACACAACTGGCGCGTACAATATTCTCGCCCTTTTGCGCGTAAGCACGCACATCAATACCCATCTCGCAGTAGCTGGAGCAATTTCCGCAGGAAATACATTGTCCGCCATTTGTGGTTATTCTGAATTTTGAAAACAAGCGTTGTTGCAGTCCTAAAATCGCAGCCATTGGACAACCAAAGCGACACCAAACGCGGTTACCAAAAATGGGGTAGAAGCCCGTACCAATGACGCCACTAAAAATACTACCTATCAAAAAGCCATACGAGGTGCGTAGTGTTTCAGCAGGGATTAAAAATAAAGTGCTTCCGCTGGCATAATGAATACCGATTAATGCCAAAACAATCACCAGGTATCCAATCGCGCCATAGCGCGCATCTTGTTTCAATTCTTCTTTCTTAAAAAACCAAATTCCGGCAAAAAGCAGGGTGAGAAAAACAGCCACACTTATTAAAAATACATCTTTGGTCAACCAGTATTTATCAGAGTCATAACCTAAATACGTCGAAACTACCGCTGTTGTCATCACAACCACAAAAACCAAAACACTGTGTACAACCCAGCGCTCAACCTTCCAGGCAAACTGACTTTTATCGCTGAGGTGCCTGAAGGAATCTCCCGCTGTTTCTGCAAGTCCGCCACATCCACAAACCCAGCTGCAATACCAGCGCTTACCATATTTATAAGTGAGAATAGGGGTGATTACAAAAATCGAAGCAATACCAAAAAGCAACAAGGCCAGACCAACGTTTCCGGCAGAGATAAAATCATTGACGCGGTACTGCTCAAAATTATAGTAGTTAAGGGGCCAAATGTTTTTAAGATCGTAATACGGCAAATTGAATTCATCAGAATTTAGACGCGCCATAAACTCAGGGATTAAAAACGCAAAAGCGGTCTGAAAAAACATCACACTTAGCGTACGGAGTTTTTCATAGCGGTTGTGGCGGTATTTCCAAAAGAATTTGATTCCAAAAGCCAAAATCGCAATGGTGTAGAGGGTTCCATAAACAAACCACTGACTAGCAGGATTGCCGCTCAATAATTTGCTCAGGGGATCAAAAAGTGCGATGAGGCCGGTGTTCTCGCCTTCGGTATTAAGACCTAACCAACCGGCTTTAAAGTAGAGCACGATGTAAAACCCGGTCAAAGCCAGACCGGCCACCCAGGCGAGAAAGCCACGGCTGGAAACCGATTTAAACCAAACGCCGTCATTTTTTATGCCTTCCTGTTTATCTGCATAAGCGCCGTAGGCAAACACCACAATTCCAAAAAACAGAGCACTGAGTGCAATGCTGAGCCAGAGGGTTTTTTCCGGAAAATTAACATTAAACGTCGCCAGAAGCAAAATCAGTAAGCCGCCAACTCCGAGAGCAGTACCCAGTTTTTGAATGGCATTTATTGAAGCTGGTGGCTGGCCGGTTAGCGACATATCACGTTGAATGGTGCTCATAAAATCTATTATTACTTTCTATTCGTATTGTTATTAAACCTCGCAAGTCTCGAAGACCTGTGAGGTCTGGGATGGCTTGTTATAGAGCCAATTAAGCTTTAAACTGGTTTTGAATTTGCGATTCATAATGCCTGTAAAACTCCGGATCAAAATTGGCTTCTTTTAGGTGCTGCACCACATAATCTACATCGCGTTTTTCATTAAGCCATGTATCAAAAACCTCGTGTTTCATACGTATCCCAAACGTGTTGATGCCCAGAAATTCTTTGGTATCCTTATGGTACGCGATGGTGATGCATTTAGTATCGTCCGGATGCTTCCAGTGAAAATGCTGCTCGTATGCTTTCTTGTTTTTGGTGCTAAAAACCCAACCATACGTTTGGTATTCAATATCCATAAACTTGGCACTGTTAAACCAGTTGCCGGGGTTGTACTCAAACGGCTTCCCGCAGATGGTTTGCGCAACCGTTTCGCCCATCATTCTGCCCGTGTACCATACCGCTTCTACCGGTTTACGTAGACCAATCGCTTCCCGCTGCTGAGCACAATCGCCAATAGCGTAAACATCCTTAATGTTGGTTTCCAGCTTTCGGTTTACCAGGATGCCTTTATCGGTTTCTATTTTGGAATGCTCCAGAAATTTTATTTGTGGTTTTACTCCGGTAGTGATACCTACCAAATTGCAGGGAATTTCTTCCCCTTTTTTGGTACGTATGCCGCGTACTTTTCCTTTGCCGTCGTCTAAAATAGCATCGAGTTCTTCCTCGTGACGCAAATCAATACCATGGCTTTTTATATGACGCGAGATCATTTCGGCTTCACCATCAGGCAAAACACCCGACCAAAAGGCGTGTTCCCGCACCAAAATAGTTACCTCAATCTTACGGGTGTGTAGCATTTCGGCCAGTTCAACGCCTATGAGTCCGCCGCCTACAATAACCGCTTTGGGGCATACTTCGTTATTGGGTGCATTTTGTTCAAGCAACTCGAGATCCTGTTTAGAAACTAGGCCCTGTACGCCTTGAAGATTCTGACCTTCCCAGCCGTACTTTGCAGGTATAGAACCGGTAGCCAGAATTAAGGTGTCGTAAGCTATTTTTTCGCCTTGAGCGAGATAGAGTAATTTTTCATCAGTATCAACCTCTTCTACATAGGCATTTTTAAGCGCAATATCATTTTTAGACCAGAAATGGTCTTCATAAGGTTTGAGATCTTTAAACCGCATATGGCCCATATAGACATACATCAATGCCGTGCGGGAAAAGAAGTGATCACTTTCTGCTGAAATGATGGTTATTTTTTTGTCTGAATGCTTCCGGATGTGCCGTGCAGCCGTAACTCCAGCGATACCATTACCCACGATGACGACGTGCTCCATAAAAACGTTTTGCGTTAAGGTTGTTTTTAAAGATACTAACTTCAAGAGTAGATCAGCCGCATTTTAGTAGATTTTTAGACTAAAAATAAGTGTGTCTTTCGTTCTTATTTCGAGTATTTTTAGGCAATGAAATCAATGTATTACCTGTTGTGGAATTGGATCATTGGCTGTGTACTTATAGGCTGTGCGGCGACACCCTCTGTAAGCCAAAAAATTGATGGCGTGAGTTTTGTCGCTTCAGGTGATACGCTGGTGCAGAAAGATATCAATCCGGTTCTAGAAGTTGGTGCCTCTCACGTGGCGATAATGCCTTTTGGTTTTGTGAGGGACCTTGACAATCCTCAGTTGTTTTTCAATTCAGAACGGCAATGGTATGGGGAGCGGTATGAAGGTGCAAAGCAATACATCGAAGCTTTACATCAGAATGGAATTAAGGTTATGCTGAAGCCACACATCTGGATTGGTCGCGGTACGTTTACCGGCGATATGCAGATGCAGTCAGAAGCAGATTGGCTTCAGTTTGAGAAGGGTTATCGGGAGTTCATTTTACTGTATGCAAAACTGGCGCAGGAAACCGGGGTTGAATTGTTTTGCATAGGTACTGAATTGTACAATTTTGTTAAAGAACGTCCACAATTCTGGAATGAGCTTATCGCAGAGGTTCGTGACGTTTATTCCGGTAAACTCACTTATGCTGAAAATTGGGATAAGGTAGATAAAGTAACTATTTGGAATCAACTGGATTATATTGGGGCTGATGCCTATTACCCGGTTTCTGAGGCAGAAACTCCAAGTATTGAGGATGCCAGGGTCGGCTGGCAACCCCATAAAAACATGCTTGCTTCACTTTCGCAAAAGCATAACAAGCCTATTTTATTTACCGAATTTGGATACCGAAGTGCAGACTATGCCGGTAAAGAACCATGGGTAAGTGATCGTCACGAGGGTAAGATGAATACCGAAGCACAGGTAAATCTTTATGAAGCCTTGTTTGAAGAATTTTGGGATGAACCCTGGTTTGCAGGATGCTTCGTCTGGAAATGGTTTCACAATCATGACCGTACTATATCGCAGGAAAATAACCGGTTTTCCCCACAGGGTAAACCAGCCGAAGAAGTGCTTAAAAAGTGGTTCAAAAAAACGTGAAACTTATCTCAATTGGCAAATTGTTAAGGCATTAGAAGAGCGAGACTCGATACTTTTAGCCTGAACACTAATCAAAAATTTATACAATGGGAATTATTTCAATTATCATAACCATACTACTACCACCACTCGCTGTTGCAATGAATAAAGGCCTGGGAAAAGATTTTATCATAAATGTGATCCTGACTCTTTTAGGCTGGTTGCCGGGAGTTATTCACGGCTTCTACGTGCAGAGCAGATAACTTATAACTAACTGACGAAAGAAGGGTTT
The DNA here is from genome assembly GCA_002708845.1 of Leeuwenhoekiella sp. GTDB lineage: Bacteria > Bacteroidota > Bacteroidia > Flavobacteriales > Flavobacteriaceae > Leeuwenhoekiella. The sequence continues at coordinate 55,624 of PAPI01000011.1, read as the reverse complement.
TGTAAAGTATATTTACTAAAACCCTTTTTTTATGCGTCATTCTTTTTTTATTCTACTGGCCATTTGCTGTGGTCTTGTTTCTAAAGCTCAGGAATCTAATTTTAAACCGGGAGCACTAACTGTAGCAGTGATTGCAAGCGATGAGCAGCAATCCCTGCATTTTTATAAAGATATTTTGGGTCTTGTTGAGGTGGGCAATTTTACGGTTGATGCCCCATTTGCAACGCGTTTGGGCCTCTCTCAGGGCTTGCCTTTTAAAGTTACCCGGCTCGCTTTTGACACGATCCCAGGGAGTTCACAGCTCAAAATAGCGTCTTTTGATTTGCCAAAGGCGGAAGTAGATTCGGTTAAAGACGGAATTCAACAGCAGTTGGGATTGCAATACCTGACTTTACAGGTGTATACGCTTGATGGCATTATGGAAGCAATCAAAAAAGAAGGCGTTCAGCCCGAAGCCGATACGCCCATTAAGCTTGGTGAAAATTCCTATTTGCTGTTACTGCGGGATCCCGACGGAGTTTTTATTGAACTCATCGGGGATTACAGCGGAGGTGACTAGCGATTGGCTTTCATCTCTTTTTGATATTCTTCAGCAATATCAACTTTTTGCTTTTCAGTAAATACTTTTCCAGCTAATTGAAAAAAGCTATGCTCCTCATCTTTGAGATGGTGTTCTACTTTTTCACAAAGCTGTTTAGCGTAAACTAACCATGCTGGTGAATCCATATCGGTATCGTCAATCTTCTCGATGAGTTCGTCCATCTCGTGATGCTCGGCGATACCGTGACGGGCATGCTCCTGCATCATATCGTTGTGAATAAGCGGGGAATAGAAGGTGCGCTCTTCAGCATCTGCGTGAATCTGCAATTCCTTTTTAAGATCTTCCCACATTTGCTTACGCCCTTTCGACTCGCCGCTGGTAGAGGTAACCATTCGGCAGAGTTCGCGTTGTTTATCGTGATCTTTACGTATAGCTTCAAAAATATTCATTGGTTGTGATTTTTAGATTCAACCTGAAAGTAAAGAGAAGCGTCCTCAGATGTTGTTAAGAAATTACGAAAGTTTACCGACGGCAAAAATGCTGGTGTGAATGCGCGTTTACTTTTTGAGTTTTTTGCAGTAATAGGCGTGCAACTCTTCGGCCGAAGCACCCATCCATTTTTTTACATAAATACTCCAGAAATGATATTGTACATACCATACACCAAACTTATCATACATACGCGCTGAGGATTTTATGGGCTTTTGTATAACCACAAAAGAATTGCGGGCGTACAATTCGTTGATGAGTATATTGTCTTCATAAATGATATAGTTTTCATCATCCCCGCCAATCTCATCAAAAAGCTCTCGGGTAATAAACTGACTTTGATCTCCGCCGCGACTGGCTCTCCAGCTAAATTTAGTCAGGTAGCTTGCCAGACGTAACCACCAGTGGTTGCTGTTAAACTGCATTCTAAAACAGCCGGCGGGATTACCATTTTTAATCTGTTCGCGTATATATTGGTCAAAGTGTTTTGGAGGAAAAGAATCTGCATGTAAAAAATAAAGAATGCTTCCGGTGGCTGACTGCGCTCCGGTATTCATCTGTTTGGCCCTGCCTTTATCTGATTGTAAGAGTCGAAGATTTATGCTCTGCGTTGCTTTAAATTTTTCACCTAAAACAAGCGTATCATCTGTGCTTCCGCCATCGACCACAAGAATTTCAAGGAGGTCTGGTGCTTTTGCATTGCTCATCAAATGCTTCAGCAGTACAGGCAAGTTTGCAGACTCATTGTAAACAGGAATAATGATACTCAGCATAAAAGGTAATTCAGCGTGGGCAGAATGGGTATTCAAAACTAAACTAATTCGTCAGGAGATAAAATTAAATATCCCGCAGAGAGCGGGATATTTCTATAGTAGAGTGGAATTCTATTGTTTGTTAAGATTCCAATCGTAATTTTTATAAGTCAGTGTCGCCCCTTTATTAATTTTTGTTTTGCTATACTGATTGATATAATCAATGACCGTTGGCGTCTTGTCTGTTATAAAATCGCTCTTATACCAGTCAAAAATTGAGGATACCTTTGGGTTTGAAGCGCTGATATTGTTCTTGTCTGAATTGACAAATTCCCGTGTTGCGCGATCTAACTGCTCATTAATTTTTGCAGCGGTATAAGCTTCATTCAGCAATTTGGGGCAGGACATTGAAGCACAATTAATGGCAAAGTGAATTCGGGGTTCGTTCATTTTACGCAGTACGCCGTTTTCGATTCCACCTAATGAGAGTTCACGATTTCCTACCGGAACAATGGCCTTAGTCCAGGCACCATCAATATCTTTGATACTTTTTACAGGGTAATTATTAAGAATTAATTCAACCGTATAGGCATTGTATAAATTGATGTAATAAGCCAGGAGTTCCTGAACAGACCAGTCGTCGGTAGGATTGTAGGATGATAATTTTTTTAGGTAGGAATCCAGCTTAGCACGATCTTTTTGAAAACCTTCGTAATCTACCATTCCGGCGGCATTTACGTGCTTTTTAAGCAAGGCGTCCCAGGCACTGTGGTCTACGTTTTCGGCAGAGTTTGCAGTAGTTGAGGTAAGGTCTCCATTAACTTCTTTTGTGGGTTGGCCTGCACTGCTGAGCCCGGCGGCAGAAATGAGATTACAGCTGTAAAGAAGAAAAGCTGCAAAGAGGCCTACTATAATACGTTTCATAATATGATACATAACTTGTGTTGTTTGAAAATAGATACGTAAGGTAACTCACCTGTGGTTTTGTATTGTCGGTAATTAACAGCCGTGTTAACAGAATTTAGGGAAGTTTTAATAGTATGTGCTTCTTAAGGCCTTAAATAAGGGGTTAAGTAGTAGGATTGAGCTTATGCCAAAGCAATTGCTAACCGTGCAGGTATTTATCGTAATTTTGCAGCGCTTAAAAAGCACAAAGTATAACATATGAGTATTGTAGCAATTGTAGGGAGACCTAATGTGGGTAAATCGACCCTTTTTAACCGATTGATTCAGCGCCGTGAGGCGATTGTTGATTCGGTGAGTGGGGTAACCCGCGACCGCCATTATGGCAAAACGGATTGGAACGGAAAAGAATTCTCGATTATAGATACCGGTGGGTATGTAAAAGGGAGTGATGACGTTTTTGAAGAGCAAATTGACAAACAGGTAGAACTGGCGATAGATGAGGCAGATGCCATCATCTTTATGGTAGATGTGGAGGCCGGCGTGACCGGGATGGATGAAGACGTGGCCAATTTGCTGCGACGTCAGAATAAACCCGTGTTTCTCGTAGTTAATAAAGTAGATAATGCCATGCGTGAAGAAAACGCCGTGGAGTTTTACAGCCTGGGTCTTGGCGATTATTATACCATTGCAGGTATAAGTGGTAGCGGTACCGGAGATTTGCTGGATGCCCTTGTAGAAGTATTACCGGATAAACCGGAAGTTGAAGAAAATATATTGCCCCGTTTTGCAGTGGTAGGCCGTCCAAATGCCGGTAAATCTTCGTTTATCAATGCGTTAATCGGTCAGGATCGATATATCGTGACAGACGTTGCAGGTACTACGCGCGATGCCATAGATACTAAATACAATCGTTTTGGTTTTGAATTCAATCTGGTTGACACTGCCGGGATACGCCGTAAGTCCAAGGTCAAAGAGGATTTGGAGTTTTACTCGGTTATGCGTTCGGTACGTGCGATTGAGCATTGTGATGTATGTCTGGTTGTTTTAGATGCCACGCGTGGTTTTGACGGGCAGGTGCAGAATATTTTTTGGCTTGCCGAGCGAAACAGAAAGGGGATTGTTATTTTGGTGAACAAATGGGATTTGGTTGAAAAGGAAAACAAAACCATGCGCGAGTATGAGAAGCAAATTCGCCAGGAAATGGAACCATTTACCGATGTGCCTATTGTATTTATTTCGGCCTTGACCAAACAGCGAGTGTATAAAGCTATTGAGACTGCCGTTCAGGTTTTTGAAAACCGAAGCAGACGCGTTAAAACCAGCGAACTTAATGAGCTTATGTTACCCGTTATTGAAGCGTATCCGCCGCCGGCAAATAAGGGTAAATACATCAAGATTAAATACTGTATGCAGTTGCCTACACCACACCCGCAGTTTGCTTTTTTCTGCAACCTCCCGCAGTATGTGAAAGATCCCTATAAGCGTTTTATAGAGAATAAATTACGCGAACAATTTGATTTTCAGGGTGTACCTATCTCGGTATACTTCCGGAAAAAATAAGTTTTCTAGCATAAAACTCTTTAAAAGCCCACTTTTTTCAAAAAAGTGGGCTTTTGGTTTTAAACCATCAGCAGAAATCAGTGTCTTACCAATAAATGTATCCAATACATATATTGATTTTATGAAGTATGCTCTACTGTTTTTCCTAACACTTTTAGGTACTACGACTCTTTTTGCCCAGGAATTCAAAATTACCGGTCGTATAGTCGATACGACTACTCGAGAGCCCCTGGAAGCTGCGACCGTTTTTGCTGAGGCCGTTAAAGACAGTTCACTGGTCGTATATTCCATAACAGATGCAAAAGGAAGGTTTGAACTTGAAGGAAAGACAGCTTTAAAAAAGATCAATTTAATAGTTTCATTTGTCGGTTTTAAATCCTATAATCGGGTTATAGATTTAAGTTCGCAACGGGAATACGATCTAAAAGAAATCGCTTTGAGTTCTGCAACAGAGGACTTAGAGGAGGTTTTAGTAGTCGGCAGAACCCCACCCATACGTTTTAAGCAAGACACTACCGAATTTAACGTAGCATCCTTTGACACGAAAAAGGATGCGAATGTAGAGGATTTACTGAAGAAATTACCGGGATTTGAAATAGATGAGAATGGCGCCGTTACTGTAAATGGAATAGCTGTAGATAAAGTGCTGGTTAACGGGAAACCCTTTTTTGGAAATGACCCTACCATTGCCACCCGAAATTTAACCAAAGAAATTGTTGAAAAAATTCAGGTGGTAGACAGCCGTACACGAACACAGGCTTTTACCGGTGAGAAAAGTGATGGTGAGAATAAAACGATTAACATTAAAATCGCAAAAGATAAGAACCGGGGGACTTTTGGACGTGTTGCTGCCGGAGCTGGTACAGACGAACGCTTTGAGTATGCAGGCATTGCTAATTATTTTGACAATGATTTGCGCCTTAGTGTCTTAGGTGGTGGAAATAACATCAACCGTGCCGGCTTTAATTTTGGAGAAGTAAGCTCTACATTTGGTCGAGGAGCTGCCTGGTCTATAACTGGCGGAGGTAATAATGGAGGGATCACTAACTCTAGAGTTGGAGGTGCCAATTATGCAGACGACTGGGGTAAAAGCACTAACCAAGCCACTGCAAATTACATCTATCAGGCATCAAACACTACTCAAGATAGACGGTCTAGTGCTAAAAGTGATATTCCTGAGCGAGATCCAGACACAGATGAACTTGTATACAGGACTCAATTCAGCGAGAGTATGAGTAACTCCTATGGTACAAACGATCGGCATAGGTTTAATCCAGAATACGAAACAGTTATTGATTCAGCCTATTATATAGAGATACGTCCAAGTTTTTCTTACAATGAGAGTTTTAACACCAGTAATTCGGAGGAAGACACTTTTGATGAAAATCGGGAAGTTCTTAACGAAAGTGAAGGCTTCAGCAGCAGAAATAATTTAAGCCGCGATTTTAATAATAGGTTAAGCGTAACGCGAAGGTATGGAAGTGGTGGAGGCTACATTAGGCTAGATTTGAACAATTCATATTCAAAAAATGAAAGCAATTCCACTAATCAAAATGAAGTTATTGCTTATGTTCCCGGTACTCAGGGGCAGGTCATTGATGAAGAAAACAGCTTAATTCGGGATCAAATTATTGACGGAAATCAGCAAAATAATAATTTTTATACACGTCTTCGTTGGAAAGCTCCAATCGTAAAAGATTTATTTTTCTTCTCTGCAGAATATAGTTACAATCAGGACATAAGGGAGGATGAAAATTTTGTTTTTGATCAGAACCGTGGCGGTGCTTTAGATACGGACCAAAGCGCCGATTTTTCAAATGAAAACTTTGCACATAGACCAGAACTGGGGCTTGAGTATAGAGACAAAAAACTCAACATTGAAGTAGAAGGAGCTCTTATTTTCAGGGAGCTCGCCAGTAGTGAAACAATCACAAATGTTGCTTTTGATAATTATTTTGAAGCACTTGAGATTGAGGTGGATCTTAGGTATCAATTTACAAAGAATACCCGTTTGCGTTTTGGTTATGATCTTGCAAACGACATTCCCAACATTAACCAACTTTCGCCTTACGTAGATATTAGTAATCCAACATTTATTAGAACGGGTAATCCCGATTTGGATCCTACAATACAAAACCGTTTTAATCTAAATTTCAATACTTACGATGTAAATAAGGAAGCTAATTTTTATGTGTATTCTAATTATAGTGCCAGTAATGGTGAGATCATCGCTAATACGATAAATGAAAACGGATTTCGAAGGTCAACATTTGCTAATGTTGACGGTAATTATACCTTTTCATCAGGATCAGGATATGGTAAAAATTTTAAACTTGATAGCCTTAATAGTATACGTTTAAATGTGGGTATGAATTTTAACCTAAGGCAAAGACAAAACCTTGTAAACGGGACACAATTTGCAGCCTCAAATGAATCTTATGGGCCCAGAGTTGATTTTAATTATACGTATTCAGAAATGGTATCTGCTCGTATAGGTTATAACCCAAATTTTGAATACAATAAATTTGAAAATGAAAATCAGAATGATGTTTATATTTTACGTCATGAGGCATCAGCAGACCTGCGTTTTACCTTTGGGGATCTGGAACTTGAGAATGTATTGAATTATAACTACAACTCAAACATTCAGGATGGATTTCAGAAAGGATCACTTTTCTGGAACAGTTCTATACAATACAGTGTACTTAAAGATAATGGGCTGATTAGCCTTCGGGGATATGATGTGCTTAAACAAAATAACAATGCCAGACGAATCGTTCAAGGGCAGGGATATGTAGATGTTCAGTCCTTAATTTTACAACGGTATTTTATGCTGGGTTTTAGTTATAAATTCAACACCCTGGGTAAAAAACCTCCTGGATATGATCGTGGTGGTGGGCGATATCGCGGTCGTAGGTATTAATCATTGCGTATCAAACGCTTATGTTTATTGCTTTGGAATATCAGTCTGCATTATCAGTTTTTAGATGAAAAAGCTACGCATAAAATTAAAGTTTATGATTTTCTGGATCAGGTTGTTGATACCCGAAGGATTACTGCTGATGATTTTTGTGTAGCATATAGATAGTTTCATTCTCAGCCAATATGTGATGCTGCGCTTTACGTGTAAGCTGAGCGATTTTGGAGGAAATAATTAGTGTAGAGGTAGGAGTGTATAACTAATGTAATTCACCTTAAGGGTTGTTAATGTTTTCTTAAATGCAAAAACTAATTTTATAGTTTTAAAAATAATAGTGTTATTCGCGTATCAATCAATCAAAAAACCAAATGAACAATCGTTTTCTGCTTAGCCTGATTTTAGGCTTACTCTCCTTTTATTCCTATTCGCAAGACTTTACAATTACCGGCCGCTTAATAGATCAGGAGCAAAAGACACCTCTGGAAGCTGCTACCGTGGTGCTTGAAACCCTTAAAGATTCTACCCTTATTACCTACACGATTACAGATCGTAAGGGAGAATTTCAACTAAAGGGAAATGTTAATCTGCAGGAGGCAAACCTATTTGTAACTTTTGTGGGCTACCAGTCTTATGAAAAGCAAATTGACCTTAGCAAAAGTCGTGACCAGAATTTGGGAGATATAGCCTTGGAGTTTCAGGTAGAATCGCTGGGCGATGTGGTGGTTAAAGGCCGCGCAGCACCTGTAATTATAAAAAAAGATACTTTAGAATTTAATGCCGCTTCATTTAAGACCAACCCCGATGCTACTCTAGAAGATTTACTAAAAGAATTGCCAGGCGCAGAAGTAGATGCTGACGGTCAGATACGCATTAACGGGAAACCGGTAAGCAATATTTTAGTCAATGGGAAACCCTTTTTTAGCGATGATCCTACAATCGCTACCCGAAATTTGACTAAAGAATTGATCAATAAAATTCAGGTAGTAGATACCAAAACGGAGTCTGAGGAATTTACCGGAGAAGCCGGTGATAGTGAGAATAAGACGATTAACATTACAATTGACGAGGATAAGAACAAGGGGCTCTTTGGTCGTGTAGCAGCCGGTGGCGGTACCGATGACCGTTTTGAATACGCTGGTATTGGTAATTACTTTGATAATGATCTAAGGCTGAGTTTGCTGGGTAGTGGCAATAACATCAACTCACCCGGTTTTAGTTTTGGGGAGATTCAGAAAATGTTTGGTAATGCAAATTCCATTTCAATTAACAGTAATGGAGCTTTTAATTTTGGAGGTCGAAGCTTTGGCATGGGTCAGGGTATTGTCAATTCGCGTAACGCAGGTATGAATTTCGCTAATGACTTTGGCGAAAAAATAGAAACTTCAGCAGACTATTTCTATTCAGGAGCAAACAGCTTTGAAGAAACCGATAGGGTTCGGGAAAATATTCTACCCGAGAACCGTTTTATTTCAACGAGTAATTCACGCAACGAGTCTAACACTGACGATCACAGTGCCAATTTGAGATTTCAGGCAAAAATAGATTCCACCTTAATGGTTGAAGTTCTTCCCAGCCTTCGATATTTTGAAGGTCGTAATACCAATTCAGGTAGTTCTACAACCCGTAATCGAAATGGGGATTTGGTTAATAATACCAGGTACGATAACAGCAATGAGCGCAACACGCGCAATTTTGGCAATCGTCTTACGGCAACAAAACGCTATGGCGATAAGGGAGGGTTTATTCGCCTCAATGGTAATTTAAATCTTGAAGAAACGCAGAGCAATGACTTCACAAATTCTGAAACCAATGTTTTTGGCGATAATCCTAACAGTATTTTGCGTAATCAGTTTACAGACGGGGACAATAATAATAACGGTTTAACCACAAATTTAACCTGGCGTATTCCTCTAATTGCCAAAAAACTTTTTGTGGAGCCTCAGTATGAATATAACACTGAAAACCGAACCAATACCCAGTTGGTTTACGGTTTTGATGAAAATACGCAATCATACAATCAATTGATTACTCCACAGAGTACCGATTTTGAGAGTAGTAACCGTAGTCATAAGCCAGAAATAGGGATATCGTACAATGATAAAAAAGTAAGAGCAGGTATTAGTGCAGCTTATGTAGGTCGAAAGCTTACCGGTAAAGATCTGCTTACCGATGACAATGGTAGTCGAGTACGCGATATTGATTTTGAAAATACTTTTGACGCTCTTGAAGCATCAGCAAATTTGAATTATAATTTTACTCAGAAATTCAGCTTATGGACATCTTACCGATTAAGTAATAATGCCCCGGATGTACGTCAACTCTCACCGTATCTTGATGTTTCTGATCCTATTAATACGCTACAGGGAAATCCAGACCTGAATCCTACAAATAGTCACAGGCTTAATATTGGTCTTAATAATTATGATTGGGAATCACGAAGCGGATTCTACTCCTATTTGGGTGCAAGTTTTACTAACGATCAGATCGTAAATCGTACTACTGTAGATGATAATTTTGTTAGACAAACCACATTTACAAATGTAGACGGCGTTTACGATGCCTATGCAAGTGTGAGCTATAATAAAGATTTTAAGCTTGACAGTCTTAAGACTTTAAAGGTTGAAACTCGTATTTATGGTAATATTAACCGATTTGTAAATTTCTTTAATGCAGATCAATATGCCAGTATAACCAAAAGAATCGAACCCAGCCTGGGATTGCGATTTACCTGGAATAAATGGTTTGAATTCAGGCCTGAATACAGTATCAATTTCAGTAGGACTACGTTCAACCGGGATTTTTTTGATGGTCAGCGCTTTGCACAGCATAACGCACGTTTACGCACCACGACTTTTTTCCCGGAATGGCTGACCTGGGAAAATGATATACGCTACATCTACAATCCTAATGTAGGAGCCGGCTTTCAGGGAGACGCAGTCTTCTGGAACTCATCTTTGGCTTATTCTTTCATTAATGATAAAGCACTCGTAACCTTTAAGGTGTATGACCTGCTTAATCAAAATACCAATGCAAGACGTAATGCCACCCAATCATATATTGAAGATGTGCAGAGCACCGTTTTGCAACAGTATTTTATGTTGAGTTTCAGCTATAAGTTTAATACCCTGGGCAAAAAAGGAGAGGTCAGAGAGAATAGTTGGTGGGATTAACCAATTCTAAAGTGGCCTTGTAAAGCAGTTTGTTTTCTATTTTTGACTTTAGCCACGCATAAAAGCTCATTGCGAACAGGTCTTCGCGTTCAAAACCAAGCCAGTTAAACGCGAGTTCAACACGGGATTTAAAATCTGATGTTTCGGCTTCTTTGGGATTTTCGTAATACGCTGAAGCCAGTTTGAGAAACTGGCGCAGCTGTTCTTCCTGAGATGAATTGACTTTAGCGCTAAACCTCTTTTTAATACTTGTTATCCTGTTAGGGATAAGATCTAGCTTATCGAGTTCAATCAACAGTAAAAGTCCGATGAGTTCTTTTTTTACCACCCATAGCAGCCCTTGTTTACGCTCGTAATACTGATCGCTTTTTTGAAATTCTTTTAGAAGGCCGTAGGCTTCACGTATTTCGCTTTGCTGGAAGCGAAAAGTCACGAGAAGAAGTTTTAGATTTTCTGAATTGGCTGCGTGTTCCTCTGCAATACGAATAGCCTCTTTATATTCTCCTGAATAATTGAAAGCAAGTGCTCTAAGTGTTTTTAATTTAGGGTTGAATAGTTTTTTGTACTTCTCAGGGAGTGCGTTGTCTATTTCATTCAGTATTTCAATGCATGATGCAAAATTCTTATTTCGCAAATTAACATCCGCGAGTAGGTATCGCATCTGAAAATAATAGTACAGGTGCTTTTCTGCATTGCTCTTTTCCTTTACGTAGGCATAAGCTTCTTCAATGGTAGGGGTAATGCTATAATAATCGCCAGATAGGGCCGCTGCTTCGGTTAGCAGCTCCATAAATTGATACAGGGACTTATAAGTGAAATTTTCTGAAAGCTTTAAATCAAAACGGTTTAAGGTCTCCTGAAGAAGTTGGATTGGTTTTTTGGGATTTGATTTCAATTGGTGTTTGAGAGAGGCATAGGCCTGTTGAAGATGAAGTTCATTTTGCACCTTTTTTGTGTTCGTGGTGCTTAGAAGTAAAACCTGCTTCAAAAAGTCAGCATTTTTTAGATGTGCGTATTGCAATTGTGTCTGGTAAATCTCCTGTAATGCTGTGTAGAAGTCAAAACCTTTTGCAATAGTTTCTGCTTTTTTTAAAGCCTTCCAGGCTAGCTTTTCCTGTTCTTTTTCAAAAAGCAGTCTGCCGGCCAAAACCAATTTTAAAACGCGCATTTCATCATTTGCTTCTGTTTCAAAGCTTTTTGAAGCCAAAAAACCAATTAGATTGTCCTGAAGGCGCTTGCTTAACGCGTGATAGGCGTTACGGCTTTTTGAGCCGTAAAGTTTTTGCTGAATATGATCTGTTTGACCTTGACACAGTTGATCAAATAGAATCAGGTTTTTTGCATCTCCCCGGCGATTGCGCTTTGCGATAAATGCTCTTGCTTCCTCCTGTTCAGATACCGAAAGGCTTTGAATTAAAGAAAAAAGTGCTTTCATAAATCGTAAGTTTTATATGGAGTAATATACCGTAATAATTGATGTTCATAGTATTTGATATTAAATTAAATCAAAAGTTTTTTGAATATTTAGATTTCAAAATGTCAGGAGTCCTCCCAATCTTTGTCTCAACAAAAACAATCAAATTATGGAAACTGATTTTGAAACATCAAAAAACGAAACAATCGATTTTAAGAATAAGAGAACTAATGATTCTCAATTTAAACCTACTGCTGCATTTGTCTCTGCGGCGTGGACTGCTTTGCTGATTGGGATGGTTTCTTTTTGCGTGGGATTATGGAATGCCGATATGTGGCTGAGTGAAAAAGGTTATTATTTTACCCTTTTGCTCTTCGGTCTGTTCTCGGTAGTTTCTGTACAAAAGAGTGTACGCGATCGCCAGGAAGGTATTGAAGTAACCGATATGTATTACGGGATCAGCTGGTTTACAACGCTTGCATCCATTTTACTGCTTATAATAGGTTTGTGGAATGCTGATATGCTATTGAGCGAAAAAGGTTTCTACGGAATGTCATTCCTTCTCAGCTTATTTGCAGCAGTAACGGTTCAGAAGAATACGAGAGATCTTAAGTGGATTGAGAAAAATGAAAAGTAAGGATTCAAGAGATGGATTAGTAAAAAGGAGTTAGCCTACTCCTTTTTTAATTTTTATCGCTTTCTAAAGCCTTTAAATACACCAATAGATTAAGCAAATGTGCTTCAGAATGCATATGCATCAGGGTATTGAAATACCAAAGCGCATCGTCAAGGCTGGTATTTTCTAATCTCCAGACAACTTCACTTAGGTCTATAATTAAGTCAGAAAGATCATCTATGGCGTCGCCTAAGAGAATCTTAGGCTGTTGATCCGGATTTAAAAACTGTTCTAAGTGCTGATAGTCGTGAAACTCCGGAAAATTCACTTTTACGTGAGCATAAACAAGTCCGTAATCTAACCGTTCAATCTCCTCATACAAGCGCTCGTCAAAGGTGGGTTCCAGATTTACATAAAGGGCGTACAAATCAGTAAGCGATTTTTTTAAGGCTTTACGTTTATTGGGGTCAGCTACTGTTTGTGTACCGTATTGTGTAATGCGTTGAATGAGATTAAGAAAAGCTTCCAAAAAAATTGAGTTATCGGGTTATTAGGTTCTCTGGCTTTAATATAAATTTTGTTTCGTGACAGCTTTATGAAATTCAATCAGCGGAAGCATTGATTATTGAGATAATAAAGACATATAAGAGAATTGGGTTTTGACATTGCTTATATTCCAGAAAGACTTACAAGCTATTTTTATTTTCTAATTCCTATCTCCCCATAAGCGTGATAAACGCAATAAGCAAGTGCATTCAAAGCTGGATTCTTACAATCTTTCCAAACACATAATTCATCAGAAACACCTCTGGTTTCAAGTAATAGATTCATCATTAATTCATTGCCATCAAATTTAGTCCAGTTTCTTTTAGAATCAAGTTTTAAAAAAAATCTTTGCTGGTATTTATCCCATGAGTCAAGTCTCCAATATGAAGCATCAGACTTACTTTGGTAAAGCTCATACCAATCTTTTTTGTCCACCAAATCAAAATCGTTCCTAATTATGTCTAAAATACGTTTATCAACATAATAGACTTCTTTTTGTAAATTATTCATTTAAAACTACTTTCAATAATAGAAATAACAATAGCAATAATGAGTGGTTTTACCACCCTCCGGAAGCGCCACCGCCTCCAAAGCCGCCACCGCCGAAACCGCCACCAAAGCCACCGCCTCCGCCAAATCCTCCACCAGAGGATCCTCCACCGAAACCGCCGCCACCCAGGCCACCACGGCCCATACTGCTCAGGATGATGACGTCAAGCAAACTGCCTGCGCCGCCACCTCTTCCGCCATTACGGCCACCGCCACGGGAACGACTTAGGATAAAGATGATGACGATAAAAATGATAAGCACCGGGAAAATATTAAAGCCTTTGGAGTTGTTTTGCCGTGTTCCCTGGTATTCACCCTGCAGCATTTGAAACAGCGCATCTGCCCCCTGGTCAAGGCCGGCATAATAATCACCTCTTTTAAATTGCGGGATCATGATTCGATTAATGACCTGCTCGGCCATGCGGTCTGTGATAATAGTTTCGATCCCATAAGCGGTATTGATATCTACTTTTCGGTCTTTTGTAGCCAGGGTGATGAGAATACCATTGTCTTTATCTTTCTGGCCAATTCCCCATTTCTGGCCCCATTTTGCTCCCAAGAAACTAATGTCTTCCCCTTTAGTGCTGGGGATAATTACCACAACAATTTGGGTGGAAGTGGTGTCGCTGTATTTAACCAGTTTGTTTTCTAAAGCTGCTTTCTGACCTGCACTCAGCAAATCCGCATAGTCATAAACGCTAGTTTGTTTTTCAGGAACGGGAGGTATATCGTATTGCGCAAAACTTTTCGCCGTTAGGCAAAAAAGAAACGCCACGAGCAAAAAAGTGCGAAACTGATATCGTTGAAGTACGTAGGTCAAGAGGTTGATATTTCGTCTGAAAGTTCATTGACATCATCAGCATGCCAGGGGAAAAACCTGGCGAGTTGTTCACCAGCAGAGTTAATGCCTTTAACCAGACCGTCTTTAAACTTTCGGTTTTTAAATTCGGTTTGCATGAGGTCTTTGGTGCTTTGCCAGAAATTTTCAGGTACTCCCTTATTGATGCCGCGATCTCCACAAATGGCAAACTTTTTAGCGTCAACAGCCACGTAAATAAGTACGCCGTTTTCAGCCTTGGTGTTATCCATCTTCAGAAAGTGAAACAATTCCTTGGCACGTTCAAAGGCATCCGCTTCACACGTGCGTTCCAGGTGCACGCGTATTTCTCCGGAAGTTTTAAGTTCAGCCAATCGAATGGCCTCAACAACTTCCTGTTCTTCTTCCGCAGTTAAAAAATCTTCTACGACAGATGCCATTATCCCTCATTGTTATTTAAGTCGTCGAAATTGACTTCTGATGCATTTTCGGCGCCGTCGTTCGATTCAAAATAAGTTAATTCTTCAAAGTTGCCTATGAAGTTGTTGACGATGTTATTTGGGAAGGTTTTAATGTGCTTGTTATAAGGTCTTATCGCATCGTTATAGCGGTTCCGCTCCACATTGATGCGGTTTTCGGTGCGTTCGAGCTCGTTGATGAGTTCTTTAAAATTCTCATTGGCTTTAAGATCGGGATAGCGCTCTACAGTAACCAGAAGTCTGGATAAGGCCGAACTCACTCCGCTTTGTGCCTGTTGAAACTGGGCTAACTGCTCCGGAGAGATGTTTGCCGGGTCGATATTTACGCTTGTTGCTTTAGAACGGGCTTCGATTACGTCAGTCAGCGTTTTTTGCTCAAACTCGGCGTAGCCTTTTGCAGTATTTACAATATTTGGGATGAGATCTGCACGACGCTGATAGGCACTTTCCACATTACCCCATTGAGCGGTAGCATCTTCTTTTAATGTGATCGCAGTATTGTAAAAGCCTTTAAAGAAGGAATAAAAAATGATTCCTATAATAACAACTACAATTATTGCAATGATTCCTTTTTTCATGATTTTTGATTGATTAGAGCTGATCTTTCAAATCCTGGAGTTGAGCTTTTATAGCTTCCAGTTTGCGGATTAGATCAAATTTATTGAGTGTTTGATGTTTGTTTTCTTTTAAATGGGTCTTTGCGCCTTCCAAAGTAAAACCCCGCTCCTTGACCAGATGGTAAATAAGCTCAAGATTCTTGATGTCTTCGGGCGTGAACTTGCGATTGCCCTTCGCGTTTTTTTTGGGTTTTAATACATCAAATTCCTTTTCCCAAAAACGCACGAGGGAAGTGTTGACGCCAAAGGCATCAGCGACTTCGCCTATGCTGTAATATAATTTTTCGGGCAGGTCAACGTGCATTAATCCAGCGATTGGTTTTCGAGTTGTGCTTTCTGTAAAATTACATCAAACTCTTCAGGCGAAAGGTTTCCGTAGTAGAAATTTATCGGGTTAATGCGCTCACCATCCTTAAAGATTTCATAATGCAAATGTGGCGCTTCAGAACGTCCTGTACTGCCCACAAAACCGATGAGATCACCGCGTTTTACTTTTTGTCCCGGTCGTACATTGTATTTGTATAAATGTGCATAAAGACTCACATAACCGTAGCCGTGATCAATGCGAATGTGATTTCCATAGCCGGTAGCATTATTATCAGCGCGCTCCACAACGCCGTCGCCTGTCGCATATACAGGTGTTCCACGAGGAGCGGTAAAATCCATCCCGTAGTGAAACTTACGCTCTTTGGTAAACGGGTCAGAACGGTATCCGTACCCTGAAGCAATACGGGTAAGGTTTTCATTAGCGACCGGTTGAATGGCGGGTATGGCTGCCAGTAATTTCTCTTTTTCTTCCGCTAAAACAGCAATCTCATCCAGTGATTTGCTTTGAACCACCAGTTGTTTGGTCAAAATATCAAGTCGCTTGTTGCTCTCAATAATCATTTTGGAATTGTCATAACCTTCAAGATCTTTATAACGGTTGACACCCCCAAAACCGGCTTTACGCTGTTCATCGGGTATCGGGTTAGCTTCAAAATACAGACGGTAAATATTGTTATCGCGTTCTTCGATTTCGCCTAAAACAGTTTGTACTTGGTCCAGTTTTTTGTTGAGCACCCCGTACTGTACTTTCATATTCTGAAGTTCGCGCGTAAGCGCTTTTTCACGCGGGGTTTCCAGATCGGGAATGTTGAGGTAAATAAGCAGCAAAATAAAACCGGCGAGAAAAGACGCGACTATAGATAAGGCAACATAACCCAGTTTACGACCCTTGCGCTTTTCGATCTTTTTATACGAAAGCGTCTCTTTATCGTAATAATATTTAACCTTAGACATTGTTTAAATTATTCTATTTTTGCGTTAACAAAAAGCCCTCAAATTGTGGGTAAATCTTGAGCTAAACCTCAGGATGCTATATGGGATTTTAACTTGAAAATTGAAGTTAGAATCCTCAAAAAATCCCTCCTAAATCAGAAGGGTAACGAACAAATATAAAAAATAGTTTGCCGGCAAACCCATTTTGGCAGAAGCACATCTAAAATTCACTCATGAAATCTCAGGAAATTCGCGATACATTTCTTTCATTCTTTAAATCCAAAAACCATTCCATCGTGCCCTCTGCACCTATGGTAATCAAGAATGATCCTACGCTGATGTTTACCAATGCGGGAATGAATCAATTTAAGGAATTTTTTCTGGGTAACGGCACGCCGAAAGATACTCGTGTGACTGATACGCAAAAGTGTTTGCGCGTAAGCGGAAAGCACAACGATCTGGAAGAAGTAGGGAAAGATACTTACCATCACACGATGTTTGAGATGTTGGGCAACTGGAGTTTTGGAGATTATTTTAAGCAGGAAGCCATTGACTGGGCCTGGGAATTATTGACTGAAGTCTATAAGATAGATAAAGACAAGCTCTACGTTACCATTTTTGAAGGAGATAGCAGTGAGGATTTAGATCGTGATACCGAAGCGTATGACATCTGGAAAAAGCATGTTCCCGAAGACCGAATCTTAAACGGAAACAAAAAAGATAACTTCTGGGAAATGGGTGATCAGGGACCTTGCGGACCCTGTTCTGAAATCCATGTCGATTTGCGTACCGAAGAAGAAAAAGCAAAAACACCGGGCGCGCAATTGGTAAATGCAGACCATCCTCAGGTTGTAGAAATCTGGAACCTGGTTTTTATACAATACAACCGTAAGGCAAATGGAAGCTTAGAAAACCTGCCCGCAAAACATATTGATACCGGGATGGGTTTTGAGCGTTTATGTATGGCGCTACAGGATAAAAAGTCAAATTATGACACCGATGTGTTTACACCGCTAATCCGTGAGATTGAAACCATTACCAATTCTAAATACGGAACGAAAGAGGAAACTGATATTGCCATTCGTGTGATTGCAGATCACGTGCGCGCGGTTGCATTTTCTATTGCAGACGGGCAATTGCCCAGCAATACGGGAGCAGGTTATGTAATCCGTCGTATTTTACGTCGTGCCATTCGGTATGGTTTTACGTTTTTAGATATCAAAGAACCTTTTATTTATAAGTTGGTAAGTGTTCTGGTAACTGAAATGGGAAAAGCCTTCCCCGAACTTAAAAAACAGCAAAACCTCATTTTTAATGTGATTAAAGAAGAGGAACACAGCTTCCTCCGCACCCTTGATCAGGGTTTGATTTTACTGGATAGTATTATTGCCGAAACAAAAGGCAAAGAAGTATCCGGAGCCAAAGCCTTTGAGCTTTATGACACTTATGGCTTTCCAATTGATTTGACCGCATTGATTTTAAGCGAAAAGGGATACCGCCTGGATGAAAAAGCGTTTCAATCTGAATTGCAAAAACAAAAAGAACGTTCCCGTGCTGCCGGAAAAATTGAAGCCGGTGACTGGACGGTGCTTGAAGAGGACGCCGAAGAAGAATTTGTAGGCTACGATACCCTTGAAACTCCTGTGCGTATCACCCGCTACCGAAAAATTAATACCAAAAAAGAAGGCGATCAGTATCAGCTGGTCTTTAATCTCACTCCGTTCTATGCCGAAGGTGGAGGACAGGTAGGCGATAAAGGCTATCTGGAAGCGCCTAATGGCGATGTCTTTTACATCACCGATACCAAAAAAGAAAACAACCTGATTATTCATTTGGCAAAAAATCTGCCGCAAAACCTTCAGGAAACTTTTACTGCTGTGGTTGATGCCAAGCAGCGTTCCCGTACCGAAGCGAACCATACGGCAACCCATTTGTTGCATCAGGCGTTGCGTACCATTTTAGGGACACACGTGGAGCAAAAAGGATCGATGGTACATAGCGGGTATTTGCGTTTTGACTTTTCGCATTTCTCTAAAGTAACGCCTGAAGAACTTAAAGAAGTAGAGCAGTTTGTAAACGCTCGTATTCAGGAGCAGTTACCGCTTGAAGAGCAGCGTGGCATCCCATATGATCAGGCAATTGCAGAAGGTGCTATTGCGCTTTTTGGTGAGAAATATGGCGATGCAGTACGTGCCATCCGCTTTGGTAAGTCGATGGAATTGTGTGGTGGAACCCACACAGACAACACTGCTGATATCTGGTATTTTAAGATAAAATCGGAAAGTGCGGTAGCATCAGGTATTCGTCGTATTGAAGCGATTACCGGTGATGCGGTGATGCAGTATTTTGAAGATCAGGATGAGACTTTAGAGTCCGTTCGTGGTCTGTTAAATAATACCAAGGAACCTGCAAAAGCAATTGAAAATTTACAGGAAGAAAATAACGAACTCAAAAAACAGCTGGAGTCACTTCTGGCGGAAAAAGCCAAGAATGTAAAAGGCGAACTTAAAGCTGATCTGGAAGAAATTAACGGAATTCAGTTTTTGGCTCGTGAGGTAGATTTGGATGCCAACGGAATCAAAGATTTGTCCTTTCAATTGGGTGGTGAGGTTGACAACCTCTTTTTAGTACTGGCTTCCCGTCAGGGCGGAAAAGCCTTGTTGAGTTGCTATATTGATAAAGATTTAGCTAAAGCGAAAGACTTAAACGCGGGTACCATTGTACGCGAATTGGGCAAATACATTCAGGGAGGCGGCGGCGGTCAGCCATTTTTCGCCACTGCCGGCGGAAAGAATCCTGACGGAATTGTAGCTGCTTTAGGAGCGGTGAAGGAGTATTTGGGTTAATGTTTTGTGTTAATGGTTGTAAGGCAATTGGGGTTGTGGCAAGATGTAAAAGTAGGCAGTCTCAGTTGGCAGTTGGCAATACGAAATACAAAATCGGAAATTAAAACCCTGCTCCTGCGCAAACGTTCTTGCGCGATTGCATCGCGCATTATTAATAACCCAATGTTGTCAGGTCGAGCGGTGTCGAAACCGTTAATGTCAAGCAATTTTAAATAAAGCTTGAATCAATAAGTTCTTAACAATCTGCAACGCGAAACCCTGAACCCGAAACTCCAATAATAATAGTAATACCAATAAAAGTAGTGAATCTCCAAACCACAATTCCGCTTCAACCTTCAGCTAATCAATTGGATTACGATTCGCAGGTGCTGTTGGTGGGTAGTTGTTTTGTAGAGCATATTGGGGCTAAGCTGGAGTATTTTAAGTTTCAGAATTTGGTTAATCCGTTTGGGATTTTGTTTCATCCTGAAGCGATTGCCCGTTTTTTTGAAGCAGTGGCGACTCAAAAGCAATTTACGGAAGCCGATTTTGAAGAGATTAATGGAAGTTTTGTCTCGTTTGACGCGCATTCTAAACTCAGTGCAACTTCGGCAAAAGCTGCAGCAGAGCAACTCAATGCAGCCCAGGGAGAAGCCTACGACCAACTCCTAAATGCTTCGCATATTTTTATCACGCTAGGTACTGCCTGGGGCTACAGACATAAAGAGCAGGGTAAAATAGTGGCCAATTGCCATAAGATTCCACAAAAAGAATTTCAAAAGGAGCTGACTTCGATAACAGAGCTTGAAGCATCGCTACATCGCATATTATCGACTGTCGAAAGTCTTAATTCTAAAGCTTCCGTAATTTTTACTGTTTCTCCCGTACGCCATCTTAAAGACGGTTTTGTAGAAAACCAGCGTAGTAAGGCGCATCTTATCGCCGCTGTGCATTCAATACTAGCAAAAAATAAACGTGTTGAATACTTTCCGTCTTATGAGATTATGATGGATGAGCTTCGGGATTACCGGTTTTACGATTGGGATCTAATTCACCCTAATGCGTTGGCAGTTGATTATATCTGGGAGCGTTTCCTGGCTGTGTATCTTTCGCCGCAGGCAAAAAAAACAATGGATCAGGTTGAAGAAATACAGCGCGGTCTGGCGCACAAAGCTTTCAATCCTGATTCCGCAGCACATCAACAATTCCTTCAAAAGCTGGATGAGAAAATAAAAGCACTTCAGGCTGAAGAACCTCACATTCGATTTTAAATACGGCAATTGCCTTATGGATTTGGGTTTTGAATTACAGGAGATTTGTCTTGTAATTAAAAACCAAAACCATGAAAACATCTACAAAACTCATTTCAACTTTCGTTTTAAGTTTACTTCTTATTTTTGCAGCTTGTTCCAAAGACGACGATGGCGGTGATAGTGCAGCCGGTAATGGCGAACTAAAGGCAAGCGTTGACGGTAAAGCCTATACCTCAATGCCCGAAGCTACTCTGGCTGAAGAAAATTCGTCGGGGGATATAGAAGTCATCACCATCTCGGGTGGCTCAATTGACTCTGAAAATATTCAAATAACGATTATAGGTTTTGAAGGAGTAGGAACCTACGACCTTAATGCCAGTAATATCGCTACGTATACCTTCCTAAAAGATAAGTCTGACTTTATGAGCGCTCAGATTTTTTCTACTTCTACGGGTGCGGCTTCTAATGGCGAGATTAAAATATCAGAATATACTAAAGGCGAAAGCGTAAAAGGCAGCTTCAGTTTTACCGGATACCTTACCAGCGATACCAGCCAAACGGTAGTGGTAAGTAATGGAGAGTTTAATGTTAAGATCAGAAAGTAAGTAGCAATCAAAAATCTCAAGTGTTGAGGTTTTTACACGAAGCCGGAAGCAGGTGAACCCTTCTTCTGGCTTTACCTATTAATAGACAATCAAAAAGCTGGTAATTGCTGCTAAAATTTTGAATGTTGTGAAGCGAAGTGTCCTGTTAAAATCAAATGCCTACCTCAATATACGGCAATTGCCCTATTGATTTATGCTTGATTTTCAGGGAATTTTGGAGGGTAAAAACTTTTAAACCTTAACAATTATGAAGACAAATTATTTTTATGCGCTGTTGCTGTTGCTACTTTCTTTTGGATTTTCAGCTGAGGCACAAACTCTGGGTGAGGTCAATGCAAAATTGGATCACTGGGGGCAAAAACCTAAGGGGAAGATGCCAATGAAGGCGTATATCTCAGACTTTCAGGTACTGGTAGAAGTGTACCGCGAAGATGTAGATTACAAAAAAGAACGTGAGTTTAGAGGCATAGGTAGGGGTGAAGCCACAGCTCAGGCAGCATTAGGACTTCAAGGTGTTGATACCGATTTATTACAAGCCGAAGTTGATAAGTTATATGCAGAGTTTGTAGCTGATCTTAAGGCTAAAGGCTATACGCTAATTTCGGTAGAAGAAGCGGCTAAGACAGACTATTATAAAAATGCCGAGCGTATGAATGGTCCGAATATACGTGAGAGCGCCAATCCAGGTTATCTGGAAATCTTACCTACCGGAGCCAGTTTTATGGTTAGCAAACGCGAGGCCGAAGGAAAAGCAAACAACAAGAAAGGGATCATGAATAATTTGAAAATGATAGGCAATGCAGTTGCAGGTCCTAATCAGTTATCTAAAGACCTTGATGACGCTTTGGTTATTGAAGTAAAACTTGCGCTAAACTTTAGTGAAGCCGGTTCAAACTGGTTTAAAAGTTTATCAGGTGCGAACGCACAGGTAAAGACTAATCTCATGATGGGCACGCATACCGTGCAGGCTCCTAAAACCAAAGGACTGCGCATGAAAGGACAGGAGGAGGTTTATACCATGCCGACTTCAATAGAATTTTATCAGGGTGCCGGTTTAAAGAAAGTACAGTCAAAAGGATACTTAAAGAAGCCCATTTATATTTCTGGGGTGATAGATGATACCAAATCAAGCGCATACGATAAAGGAAAATCAATAACCTATACCAATATCGGGGATTTGTACGTGGTGAAAAATACCTACAGCACCATAAGCACAAACGCAAAATTTGCAGAAACCGATGGGGCAAAAATGGCCGATGCGCTTTACCAAGCCGGGAGTGCTTTTATAGATGAAGAAATGAAAGAATTTTTTGACTAAAAATAATTAACCATTCTAAATTGAGTTTAGGTAAGGCTGCTTTAACAGGCAGCCTTTATCTCAACTGTGGCGATGTATTATGTTTTGATTTTAGGCTCAATTAGCCTCGTTATCGTGCTTAGTTATTTTGGTTTTCGGTTTATAGAAGTTAAGGCGCCACACCAGATTACTACAAGATTAAGGTCTTTTTTTTATGGTTATACATCGCTGGTTTATGCTTTGGCAGCGGTATCGGTGAGTTGGATGTGGGTGTATTATCTCAATGTGTATATAGGAATACCCTGTCTGATCACGGGTTATCTCTGTGTTCTGAGACACCGCTTATTAAGTTCACATAGCAACTTGTATAAACTGTTTTTGGTCCTGCTTGGAATCGCACTTTTGTTGGCTGCACTGAGTTTAATAGCATTTTTAAATCGCTAACTATTCAATCTGAAACTATGAGAACCCTGATTTTTGAATTATTGAAGCTCAATAGCAAAAATTATATGATTTATGCCAATGCCCTGTTTTTATTGGTTTTGTTGAGCGTAGATTTTGTGAGTCCGTTGACGGTGGTGATGGCGTATTTTCTGGAAAGTATCATTATCGGAATTTTTAATGTTCTTAAAATGGCCCGATGCATTCAGTACACCAATAAACAGGAAGGAGGAGGTTTAGGTAATTACAGCATTTTGATTTTCTTCATTTTTCACTACGGATTTTTTATCGCCATACAGAGCATTTTTGCATTTTCATTTTTTGAGATTGAAGGCTCTACTTTTTTTACCGATGGTTTTGCTTTGCTGAAAAATTATAAAGCCTTATTAGACTTAGAGGGGATGTGGCTGCTTATAGCCAGTATCATTTTTACAAACCTGCTGGCATTTATAATGAATTTTTTGGCTGAAAAGCGCTACGAGCATTTCACCGCTAATGAATTGATGTCTAAACCCTATCTGCGCATTTTTGTACAGCAGTTTGTGGTAATACTTTCAGGCTTTTTTCTGGTGTTTCTCAAAGCCGGAATGGTAGCTGCGGTGATTTTGATCGCATTTCGATTGGTACTCGATTTAATTTTAATAGGTCTGCGCGAAAACTCGGAAGTGCTTGACCGTTTTGCAGCCTGGTATGCTGATAAAAATGAACAAATGAGTTTTGAAAAAGTGAAAAAGCAATTGCTACTATTCACTGAATAAACAAGGTGTATGGATGCGGTTTCGGGTACTATCATAATATTTGGAGTAGTAGCTGTTAGCACAGTTTTTTGCTATTTAGGGTATCAGATTTTACGCCTGATTGTTAAGGCTTTTGCTGCTCAGGGAGAACCCAGGTATTTCAAAATGGTGGTAGCATGCCTGTTAGTTTTACCCATGCTTGTATTGGTATGGGATTTTACATACTCAGAAACCGTATTTACAGCTTTGCCCCTGTATTTAACCGGACTTATAGTAATGGTTTCAGTATTGAAAAGTAATTTAAACCCAAAGTTCAAAATAGGTCTGTCTGGCGTCTACCTATTGATGGGAGTAGTATTTATAGGCCAGGCTATAGTCTAAAATTGAATAGAAATGAGCAGTATGATTTCATTACCGGGAGGATTACTCGTAGCAGCTTTATTGCTGATCGCGGCTCTGATGCTGCTTTATTTTCAGAGGTTAAAAATTAAAGACCAAAAAGCTGCCAAAGCTAGGGTAGCTCAAGTACGTGAAAGCATTCAGTTAAATCGCAATCAATTAGACAAGCGGCATAATTACCTCAATACCTATAACTTTTTGGCCTACAATCTTAACGAAGTTCTAATCATTCAGCCGGAAATAGCGGTGAGATAAAATCGCTTTCAATTTATTTTCAAAGAATTCTATAGTGGTATTTTTTTATATTAGCCTGTAAACTTCAAGCTACCAGATTTTTATGAAACACTATTACTGTTGGGCTATCTCTTTTATTTTTAGTCTTGGCGTACTGTCAGCACAGGAAATTCAACAAATTGATTCTATTAACGCGATTCTGGTTCAAAATTCTTCGCTAAAGACAGACTCGTTACTTGTTGTTTTTGAGAATAACCTTAAGGCCGCTGAGCAACTAGATTACAAAAAAGGAATAGGCGAAGCATATAAAAACATAGCCACCATTTACGGTTATGAAGCCGAGAGCAAGAAGCGGGTGGAGTACAATTTGAAAGCCATACGCATTTTTGAAGAAAATGATCTCAAACCACAGGCTGCCAATCTGTATGGTGAAATGGGTTACGGGATGAAGCGTGATAATATGGAGCGGGCAGAGTACTATATGAATAAAGGCCTAAAAATGGCTGAGGAAGGAAACTATAAAGAGGTTTTAGATCGAACCTACAATAATTATGGGGTGCTTAAAGAAATGCAGGGACAACTAGACAGTGCACTATATTTTTATCAAAAAGGGCTCGCTATAGTTGAGGAGCGTAATTATACCGAAGGCCTGCCGTACAGCTATAGTAACCTGGCGGGAGCTTACGGGCAAATGGGCAATTTTGACCTCGCACGCGACTATTTTTACAAAGCCAAAGCAATACGGGAAGAAATTAATGACCGTAAAGGAATTGCCGAAAATTTCACCCAGATCGGAGAAGTATATATGGCTGAAGGGAAACCTGCCGAAGCTATACCGTTTTTTGAAAAATCGCTGCCAATCGCGCGTAAGGAAGATTACCGCTTCTTGATGCAATACACGTATCAGCAATTATCTGAAGCATTTAAGCAAATGCAGCAAACTGATTCTGCTTTGTATTATTTTGAAAAGTATGCCGTATTCAAAGATAGTATCAACAGTTTAGAAACCACCAAGCAAATCGCAGCTTTGGAGGTTGAGTTTGAAACCGAACAAAAGGAAAATGAGATATTAAGACAACGGGCGCAGCTGGCAGAAAAGGATCTTGAAGTGCGTCGCAAGAATGCGTATATCTATGGCAGTCTGGGACTGGCAATTATTCTGGGACTTTTGGGTTATCTCATTTACAGCCGTCAGAAGCTTAAGAATAAACAATTACAAAAAGAAAGCGAGTTACAAATCGCACTGGCCCGAATCGAGACTCAAAATCGGTTAGAAGAACAACGGCTGCGTATTTCCAGGGATTTACATGATAATATAGGTTCTCAGCTTACATTTATTATTATCAGTTTAGATAACTTAAACTACATGGTAAAAGATGCTGGCCAGCAGGTTAAAGAACGTATTGCAGCCATCAGTGCATTTACCTCGGTTACAATAAATGAACTTCGCGATACGGTATGGGCAATGAATAAAGAAAGTATAAGCCTGATTGATTTGAAAAACCGCATAGAGGCTTTAATAGATAAAGCTCGAGAGAGCAATGCTGAAACTCAGTTTGAAATAGAACTTCAGGATTCAGAAAAACAACTTGAGTTTAGTGCACTTGAAGGGATTAATATATACAGAATTATTCAGGAGACTATTAATAATACCATCAAATATGCTTCCGCCAGTAATCTAAAAATTGAAATGAGCTGTGATCAGTCGGTTTTTAAAGTAAGCATTAAGGATGACGGAGTAGGTTTTGATGAAGCGAACCTCAATGTTGGTAATGGTCTAAATAACATGCGTAAACGTGCAGCAGACATTCATGCAGAGTTGTTGATAAGCAGTAGTATGGGTAAAGGGAGTACAGTTGAACTGATAAAACCACTTAGTAAATCGTAAATAAAATCATTGTAGTCCTGGGATTTAGGGTAAGCGCTAAATGCAACAAGTGTTTTACTTTCTAAATAAAAAACGTATTTTAAACGCTTAAAACTTAACTATGACTCCCAGTTCTGCCAGTACAGCTCATACTTCAAATACCGATTTTTATGCATCCCACGATAAATTATATGTCGCTACAGACTGTATTATTTTTGGTTTTGATGACGGTGATCTTAAACTCTTAATTTTTAAAAGAAGGGTTGAGCCAGATTCAGGGATTTGGTCTTTAATAGGAAGTTTTGTGAAAATTGACGAAGATGTAGATGAAGCCGCTCGCCGGGTTTTAAAAGAGATCACCGGTCTTGAAGAGATTTATATGGAGCAGTCAAAGACTTATGGTAAAGCCGAAAGAGATCCCGGTCACCGCTGTATTTCTGTAGCGCATTATGCTTTGATGCGTATCAATGATCATGATCGCGAACTAACTCAAAGTCACGGAGCTTTCTGGTACACACTCCAGGAACTACCCCGGCTGGCGCTTGACCATCAGGATATGGTGCGCGATGCTCTCGATAAATTACGAAGAAGAGCGCGGTATCAACCTATAGGATTTGAGCTTTTGCCTGAGAAATTTACCATCCCCCAACTGCAGAAACTTTACGAGTCAATTTATCAGCGTGAGCTTGATCCGCGTAATTTTAGAAAGAAAGTTCTATCCTTAAAAGTTTTGGTAAAGCTTGATGAGAAAGATAAGTCGGGCAGCAAGCGCGGGGCTTATTTATACCGTTTCGATTCTGAAAAATATCAGGAGCTGCTCGAAAGTGGTTATAATTTTGAAATTTGATTGCCCATAACGATTCTTTAAAAAATGCCAGTACGCATTGCAATAGCTGAAGATAAATTCTTTTTAGCACAGTCGCTCAAAGAAAAGCTTTCCTTTTTTAAGGATTTTGATTTGCGCATAACAGCAGAAAATGGTCAGGTGCTGATTGAAAAAATTCGGGAGCAACCCCAAATAGATTTGATTTTAATGGATATTGAAATGCCTGTGCTTAATGGGATAGCGGCCACGGCAATAATCAAAGATGAACTTCCGCACGTTAAAATTATAATGCTCACCGTTTTTGATGACGATCTAAATATCTTTAATGCAATTCAGGCCGGCGCAGATGGGTATTTACTCAAAGAAACTCCGCCGGATACACTTAAAACCGGTATAGAGGAAACCCTTGCAGGTGGAGCAGCAATGACTCCTGCGATAGCTATGAGGACCTTAAAACTATTGCGTAATCCGGAAGCCGTAACCCATTTGGAGACGCAAGAAGAAATACAGCTTTCGCAGCGTGAAGTAGAGGTTTTAGAACAATTAGAAAAAGGATTAAGCTATACTAAAATTGCCGAAAATTTAGTGGTCTCTCCAAGTACGGTGCGTAAACACATCGAAAATATTTATAAAAAGCTACAGGTGCATAACAAGCTTGAAGCTGTTAAAAAAGCCCGTAAAAACAATTTAATTTAGTATTACCAAGGATAATTTTGTAATATTAATTTCAAAATCAAACAGGAGCGCCCATTCTGTTTCACACTAGTAAACTTAACCTCACCCTGAGAGCAGTGCGTAAACTTCTAATTATCTTACTTCTGATCGTTTTGGGCATTTTTACCTATAACTATTTCGCAGAGCGAAATGAGTCCAGACAACGTCTTATCGAAAGTTCTTCTTTAATTCAAAAAGAGGTGCGAAATGTGGGAAAACTTATTGTAACCGAAGGAACTTTTGCTCAGGTTTTTACGTATAAAGATTCAAAGCGCATGTATTTTGATCTGCTCACCGCTAATAAAAAGGCGCTTGTGGTGGTCAATGCCGAAGTAAATATTTCATATGATTTACGCGCAATGCAGACCGAGATTGATGAGGAAAATAAGACGATAACCATATTGAGCATCCCAAAACCCGAAATCAGTATCAATCCCGATATTGAATACTATGATGTAACTCAGGATTATCTCAATCAGTTTGAAGCTTCAGATTATAACACCATCAAAAAAAGGGTTACTGCAAGCATACGCAAAAAAGTTGAGGCTTCTGATCTCCCTGAACAGGCAGAACAGCGCCTTATTTCAGAATTGGCAAGTATTTATGCGGTTACTAATGCATTAGGATGGGAGTTGAGGTATAATAAGACAGCTATTAAGAGTAATGATCAACTTCAAAAGGTAATTAACGATTAGTGCGGGAATGGCAATAGTAAAAACATCCCAGATTTTGATTGATGCTATACGCGAAATGCCCGGCGTATTTGCAATAGTGGATAAAAACTTGGCTGTTATTTCTCATAGTAAAGAATGGGATGCGGCTTTACTAACGGCTTTTACAAGTTTATCTGAAAATTCAGGTATGCTTCGTGTTAAATTTGATCGGGCTTTTAAGAAAGCGACTTTAGGAGAGAACTCTTATTTTATTGAAGATCTTCCTCACAAACAAACACGATATAAATATAAATTCAGTAGAATTGATGAAGATCCCTGCCTGGTAATGATTCAGCAGGTTTTGCTTACCCGGCCTAAGGATTATCGGAAAGAGCTCTTGCTACAGGAGACTAATAAGGTTGCAGATATCGGATTTTGGGAATATAATATAGTCACCGATCAAATCTACTGGTCTGAAGTAACACGCAAAATACACGAGGTGCCGGAAGATTATGTACCAAATCTGGAGGACGGCGTTAATTTCTACAAGGAAGGTGAAAATAGAGAGCGTATTACCCGGGCGGTTCAAAGGGGTGTTGAAACCGGAGAACCCTGGAATGGCGATTTTGCAATTGTAACTTATACCGGAAAAGAGATTTTTGTAAATGCACGGGGTAAAGCAGAGTTTGAGGAGGGAAAGTGCGTACGCCTTGTGGGAACTTTTCAGGATATTACAGAGCGTGTTAACCGGAGTTTAAAGCTTAAAAGCAGTGAAGAGCAGTTTAGACTGGCATTTGAAAACTCTCCCATTGGTTTCCTCATTTTAAAGGTTGAAGAGCTTCAGGTTTTAAGGAGTAATGAGGCTTTTCAGGAGCTTATTAAATATGATGAAGAGCAGTTAAGAGATAGAAAATTGACTGATTTCTTTACCTCAGAGGATTTCGACAGGTATCATTTAAAATTTCAAAATTTACTTCAGGGTAAAATCTCTAAGATTGAAGGAGAATATTTCTTTAAAGATAGTTTTGGTGATATTCTTACCTGCAGCATGTTTGCATCCATGATTTACGATGCCAATGGTCAGCCAAAAGAGCTTATTGTTCAGATACAGGATGTCACTGAGTTAAAGAAAAAAAGAGAAGAAGTAGATCGTTTTGTCGAGGTTACTACAGATCAGAATACCCGGCTTATAAACTTTGCACATATCGTTTCGCACAACCTCCGGTCACATACGAGTAATATAAGTATGTTGTTGAATTTTCTTAAAGCTGAAGAAGATGAGGGAGAGCGCGAGGTGCAGTTAGATATGTTGAATCAGGCTTCAGATATGCTCAATGAGACTATTGATCATTTAAACGAAGTGGTTTCTGTAGATATAGATGTAAAGGATAAGGAAGAGCTTGACCTAAATGGTTATATTAATAATGCAGAACGTTCTCTGCGCGGTCTAATCGTGAATGCCAATTTTAAAGTTTACAATCAGGTGCCTGAAGGCTTCAAAGTCTATGCAGTACCTGCATATATAGAGAGTATTTTACTCAATTTGTTTACAAATGCCATAAAATACAGAGATCCTAAGAAAAAATCCTGGCTTCAGATTTCAGCCGATAGTAAAAAGGGATATACAATTCTAAGTGTAAGTGATAATGGTTTAGGAATAGATTTGAAACGCTACGGTGATCGTGTTTTTGGGTTGTATAAAACCTTTCACAAACATTCAGATGCCCGTGGTTTGGGATTGTATATGACGCAATCTCAGGTGCAGGTAATGGGGGGCTCAATAGACGTAAAAAGTAAAGTGGGCGAAGGAACCACATTTATTATAAAACTGCATGAAAAAGATTAAACTGGCTTGCCTTGTAGATGACGATCCAATAGTGGTTTTTGGCCTAAAGAAAATGATGAAACTCGTGAAGTTTTGCGAGAATTTTTTAGTTTATAGTAACGGT
Organism: Leeuwenhoekiella sp.; assembly: GCA_002708845.1. Classification (GTDB taxonomy): domain Bacteria; phylum Bacteroidota; class Bacteroidia; order Flavobacteriales; family Flavobacteriaceae; genus Leeuwenhoekiella. The sequence continues at coordinate 25,188 of PAPI01000011.1, read as the reverse complement.
CAGGAAGCTCTGGATGCGCTCATGGCTATCTTTAAAAACGGAGAAGAAGTACCCGATTTAATTTTATTAGACCTCAACATGCCTGTAATGGATGGTTGGGAATTTCTTGAGGCTTTTACGAAATACAATCCGCCAAAAAAGATAACCATCTATATTTTAACATCATCCATTGATCCTCGTGATCAGGAACGTGCTTTGCAATTTAGCAATGTCTCTAATTATGTGGTTAAACCGGTTACTTTAGGACAGCTTGAAGCAATCAGAGATTCAGTTATAGAAGAGTAATCTCAAGCAGAACGTATGAGTTCTAATCCGTCCTGAATTAGATGTTTCAGTTTAGGCTTTTCTTCTGAAAGTTTAGAGAGATGTTTTTCAATTTCCTGACCAAATTTAATCTGGCCCTCATCAAAGGCAAGCTCATATAATTCTATATTTAGTAGCCAATCTTCCGGATGATATTTTGTAAGTATGTCAAAAACAGCTTCGGGTGAATATTTTGTGTCTTTCCCGTTGCGGTAATCGCGTACAGCCTGATAAAGTGATTCGAGCTCCTGACGTTTATCATTTTTTGAAGCTTTAATAGTCTCAGAGCTTGGCTTATGATGTATAAGGTCAAAGGATTTGAAATCTGCCGGGCCTGAGAATGCCGAGGTTATTTTTTTGCCTACACCCAAATGATATAATCCCCATTCCGGTTTAAAAAGCACACGTTTGTTGTGAGTAACGGTACAATCTTCAAAACTGATAAGTATGATTTTTCCCTGTAAATTGCGGGTTCCGGTGATGATTTTTCCTGTTACAACAACGTCACCTTCAAACTCCAGGCTAATCTTTTCTCCTTCATAAATTTTATAAGCTTTAAGATCCTTGGGACTCATGTCTTCAATCGCCAGATTGATTCCTTTCAGTTTTCCTATCGCGGTACCGTAACCCTTAGGATGATTTAAGGTGCCGTGACCTACCAGTTCCTTTTCATGATAAGCCAGAGCTGTTGGCCCTTTTGTTTGTAAATAAGTCACTTTGCCCTTGTGGGTAATTAGCTCATCAAAAACCCCGGAAATTTGCAAACCGGTACTTAACTGGGCTGTGCCCAAATTGTTGCTTTCTATTAATTTTTGAAGGCCCTCTGGTCCGCCTGTGCGCAAGGCCATCGTGTTTGCAAATTCTTCGAGCACTTCACTTAAAAAGGCAAAGTCAGGAGTTACGTACAATTGAGGCTGAGGATTTGTTATATCGAATTCCTTATATGCGGCTTCTGGGCCATAAGGGATTTTTTTAACAGCGTCGGTCATACACCAGGCGCTTTCACCGATAGAGGATAATAAACCGGCGCCATAAATTTTTGGATTTTCGGTAGAGCCAATGAGTCCATACTCTACAGTCCACCAGTGTAAATTGCGTATCAAGGCCATTTCACTGGGCTTTCCCATATTTTTTTGAAGGTAATCAACCTGTTCCTCGATTTCCTGAATAGCTTCTGTCGGTGTATTTTCGGCTTCTTTAAGAATGGAAAGCTTTCGCACTGCTTCATACAGTTCATAATCTTTAGCAGACGAAATAGCCTTACAGCCTATTTCACCAAAACGTCTGAGGTACTCAGCATATTCCGGGTTTGCGATTATGGGAGCATGCCCTGCGCCTTCGTGAATAATGTCTGGGGCAGGAGTGTACTCTATATGTTCGAGCTGACGTATGTCTGAAGCAATTACGAGAACATTGTATGCCTGAAATTCCATAAAAGCAGCTGGTGGTATAAAGCCGTCAACTGCCACCGCGGCCCAGCCAATTTCTTTTAAGATGCGATTCATGCCATACATATTGGGAATCTGATCAATAGAAATCCCGGTTTGTTTTAAGCCGTCGAGATAGGATTTATGAGCTACTTTACTGAGGTAGCTCACGTTTTTACGCATCACATAGCGCCATACAGCCTGATTAATGGGGGTGTAATCCTCATAATTTTGGGGTTTGATGTATTGTTTTAAATGCGGAGGCAGGCGGTCTATAAGTGGATTGCTTTCTATATTTTTATCTAGAATTTCTGACATGCGTTGTATTTTTATGCGGAATTTCCTCAAATCGTTATCAGCGGAAAAACAATACGTAATTTAGAGCTAAATTTGAAGATTTTCCAATAAGAACTCATTTTTACTGAATAAAATTTATGCAAGACTCATTTGTTAATCTTGATATTAAAGATACTGTAGCCACGATCACTTTTTTTACACCGCATCATAATGCGTTGCCCACTTCAATCTTAAATCGTCTTGAAGCAGTGCTTTATGAAGTATCAAACAACAAGGGAGTGAGTGTGGTGATTTTAAAAAGTGGAGGCGATCGAACCTTTTGTGCGGGAGCAAGTTTTAAAGAGTTGATAGCTATTGAGAACGAGACGCAGGGGAAAGATTTTTTTATGGGTTTTGCCAAAGTGATTTTGGCTATGCGGAATTGTCCTCAACCTATAATTGTACGTGTTCAGGGAAAAACAGTTGGAGGCGGGGTAGGTATTGCTGCAGCTGCTGATTACTGTTTGGCAAGTTCGTATGCGAGTATAAAGTTGAGCGAACTAAGTATAGGAATAGGCCCTTTCGTTATAGGTCCTGCTGTAGAACGTAAAATAGGTGTTTCTGCATTTTCACAAATGACTTTAAATGCTCAGGAATTTTGCAAGCCGGAATGGGCTCATTCAAAAGGCCTTTATGCAGAAGTTCTCGAATCTAATGAAGCTCTGGACAATCGTGTAGCAGAACTGGCTAAACATCTTGCGAATTACAACCCGGAAGCTTTAAAAGCAGCTAAAAAGATTTTTTGGGAGGGTACAGATCATTGGGATGATATTTTGAAGTCTCGTGCCGAGACGAGTGGACGGTTAGTACTCTCAAAGTTTACCAAAGAAAAACTGCAATCCTATAAATAAGAAAAGCCCTCTTTAAGAGGGCTTGTAAGTTTTTAAGACTTCTGGGTTTAATTAGAAGCCATTTTTTTAGGAGGATATTCTTGCATAATCTCTCCTACAATTTCATTTATACGCTCTTGTTTGCGGTCTACGTCACGAGCCAAATATCCTGTACCCTGACCTTGCCAGACTAATTCTTTCTTTTGAGCGTCAATCAGGTCAATATATAGTGTTCCTTCGGTGCTGCGTGATACGGTATTACCAAAACCACCTCCCCACGGTCCCCAGGGACCCCAGGCGCCCCAGCCCCAACCGTAATTATTATAAACATCTACACGCTCTTGCGCAGTAGTAAAAATACTCACAAGTACAGAAGGATTTTCCGATTTGACAAAGCCTTTGGCTAAAAGTTGATCTTCAATGGCGCGGAGAATACGTTTTTTATCAAGATCAGAAATTTCGGCCTTGTCAATGCCGGGTTTAAAGAAGGCAAAGCTTTTGTATTGATTAAAGTTAGCCGACTGGTCGTAATCAGAAGACACGCGTACAGTACTACAGGAAGCCAGCATCGCTACCAGGGCTAAAAGCAAAAAGGGTTTAAAATTTTTCATAAGTATAATTTTTTAAATTCAACAGAACAGCTAATTTTAAGTCACAACAATTGTACCAACTACAAATTATTCTTTAGTTTTATCAAAGCCGTAGGGACAATGTCTGCAACCACTTTTACAACAATAGCCTCTTTTGAGGTGATATTTTTCGGTAAAGCATCTGTAACCCTCTGGAGTCAGGTAATAATCACCTTCTTCGATAGGAACTTTATTTTTAAATAGCGTCATCGATTAAATTTACAAAACAAAAGGTATATCTATTCTATGCCCGGGCAAAACTAGAATAATGATTTGTATTACCATTCCAAAACTTTTCAGACGCTTTTCTGGCTGTGCAGTTTGGCCTTTTATTTTGATTAGGGAGGAGGGCTTAAAACGAAATAAGGTATTTATAAATCACGAGCGCATTCACCTGCGACAACAAGTTGAATTGCTTGTTCTTCCGTTTTATGTGTGGTATTTGTCTGAATATACCTATTACCGAATAAGGGGATACTCAAAAGAAAAAGCCTATCGTTCTATTTGCTTTGAACGAGAGGCTTATCAATTTGAGAATGATCTTTATTACTTAAAGAAGCGAAGACCCTGGGCTTTTTTAAAGTCTTAGATTATCTGTGGACAACGACTTGAAAACGGTCCTGGTCGGTTTGTCCAATGGTCATATTATAATCATAACTGGCACCAAACGCAGAAAAGTCTAAGTATAAGTTATGTGTTCCTGCGGGTAATGTAATATAGCCTGATCCAGATAGGTAATAATTTCCACTAGCATAGATGTTGTTGCTTGCATTACTGTCTGGGTTATTTGTATAAGTGCCTGTGCAATAGGCTAAAGCATATGGGTCAGAATTAACACGAATCTTTGATCGAAACAATCTTGAAGCTCCATCAGTTAAGGCTGTGTTATTTGCTCGGGAAATAGAAACGCTAAATTGATAAGTAATTTGGACTAAAGATTCTTGACTTAAAGTGATTGATGCACTATGAATTTGTACTGTTTGGCCTGCTCCACTATAAGATACTATATCTCGTGTTGCTAAAAAATCAACTTCATTAATTGGCATGTAAGTTTGTACCAGAGAAGGTTGCAATACAATCGTACCGTTATCATCCACATAAACCGGCATGGGGTCATTTTGAACATTGTTAGCATTATTTAGCCTATTTAACCCATCAATACGAATAGTTGATGTACTGCCTGAAATGTGTAATTTTTCTTTTGGTGCTGTATTGCTTATCCCAACATTTCCTGAAGAGGCGATATTGATATCGTCCTGATTAGAGCCAACACCATCATTTTGAACACCAATTTGCAAAAGGCTATTTTCACTCGTGGACCCGTTGCCACTGTCGTTGTCAGAAAATTTTAGATACCCATAATCTGTAGGGTCTTGAGCGCTCTTAAATACGATGGAAGATTCACCACCACCGTTACTATGCTCAAGAAGCAGAGTGGCTGCACTGGCAGATGCTGGAGTGCCTACAGCTTCAAGAATATGCAATCGGCCCTGGGGATCGTTTGTTCCTATACCAACTCTATTAGTACTTCCCTTTACAAAAAATGTATTTTCGTTCGTGTCGGTCTCAATCCTGAAATCAAGATCCAAACCCTTGTCATTAAAAATAGTAGTAGCATTTGCTGCTATTCTGTGGTTGTAAGTATTGTTTTCATACAAATCAAGCAATCCATCATCGTCACTTGAATAAAGGCGTGATGTGATATCATTTAGATTGGCGTCTGCCTCATAGACTTTTATTTCTTTTGAGAAAGAGCTGGTTTGATCGTTGTTGAAAATAGCCGTGTTGCCTAAATTATCAGCATTACCCTGATTAGAACCCGAAGCTATGACAAGGCCTGAGTTTGCTGAACTTTCCAGAAATATGGAGGCATCGTAGTTGTTTCCACTGTTACGAAAGCTAAGTCCTATCTCACTACTATTATCAGTCCTTTTTAATGCTATAGCGTTTCTTCCGCCGTTTGAGACAAAATCGAGGGTGTTGTCATTCTGAGTAACTATGCGATCGCTGGCGAGTGTGCCGTCGTTAGCATAAATACTGGTGTCATCAGATCCTACCGAAATTTTCACCCACTTTGAGCCATCCCAATAATAAAAGCCCTGGGATACAGCATTTGTACCAGTAGTAGCAGCGGTATTGAACACCAATAATCCGGTTGTTGCTGATGGAGTTACAGTAGCAGTGTCATCTGTTCCTGTTAGGGCAACACGAGGAATCATAAGTCCTTTGTCTGTTGCAGAAATATCTAATAAAGCACCGGAAACGGGAGTTGTAGTGCCTATACCCACTTGCGCGTGGATTGTATGACTGGCGCTCAATAATGCGCCTGTTATTATTAAAGAGCGTAGATTCATAGGGTTTGAATTACTCAGCCACAATAATAGATTAAATGTGTAATTTTGTCTTTATAGGGGCTGTGTTTTGTTATGCGCGACTAATATATGGAGTTTTAACGATATATACTTGTACTTTGTCGATATTTTTTAGTTTTTTGTGGGTTTTATCCTTTTGAGAACTGTTGAGTGATAATGCTTTGAGTCTTAATGTCCTAATAACTGCGTGCAACTAAGTTTTATACTTCAATTTTAATTCTTAAGCAAATACGGTAATTTGCATCTATGCAAACCTGGAGCGCCACTACATTTCCTGAAACACCCATAAACGCAATTTTAAATACAGTTTATCGGGAAAAAGGTGTTGAAGTTGATTTAAAAAGGGAGGATCTGATCGATGCGGATGTCTCAGGAAATAAGTTTAGAAAACTGAAATATAATGTGCTTCAGGCTGTTGAAGAAGAGTATACTGCACTGCTCACCTACGGAGGTGCATTTTCAAATCACATCGCAGCAACGGCAAAAGCCGGAAAACTTTTCGGTTTAAAAACAATAGGAGTAATCCGGGGAGAAGAGTTGGGATATGATTTAAAAGAAACACTTTTGAATAATCCTACCTTAAAATTTGCGCACGATTGCGGAATGGAATTTCAGTTCGTAACCCGAAGCGCTTACCGTGAAAAGCATCTGGAATCTTTTCGCGAAAGCTTAAAAACCAAACACGGAAACTTTTATGAGATACCTGAGGGAGGGACTAACGCACTTGCCATTAAGGGGTGTGCAGAGATTTTAGATGAACTCACTGCCAATTATGACTTTATAGCGTGCTCTGTTGGCACCGGCGGTACACTCGCCGGGATTATCGAGGCCAGTTTGCCGCATCAAAAAGTTTTAGGCTTTCCGGCTTTAAAAGGGGATTTTTTAGAAGCTGAGATTAGGAAGTATACATCAAGAACCAATTGGCAACTGGTAACCGATTATCATTTTGGAGGTTATGCTAAAACATCTTCGGCGCTTATACAGTTTATAAATACGTTCAAAAAAGAACAAGATATTCAGCTTGATCCTATCTATACCGGTAAAATGATGTATGGTTTAACAGATCTTATATCCAATGGGTATTTCTCTAAAAATACCCGTATTTTAGCGATCCATACAGGAGGCCTACAAGGCATCACTGGAATGAATGAAAGGCTTAGAAAACAGGGACGATCTACAATTAATATCTAGAATGATCAAAAAAATAAGTACACTTCTTTTAATAAGTATTCTATTGGTGGGTTGCGGCGGAAGCAAGCGGGCTTCAAAGCGAAAAGTGAGCGTTAGATCATCAAGAACCACAGAAAGAGCGGCAGACAAAAATGAGCGTACGCCTGCTGCGGTGACCGAGGAAACAGAACGGGCTTATGAATACGCGCCTTTTGATAAAGTAGAGGATTATATTGAGCACTTTGCTCCGATAGCAAAAGAAGAAATGCGTTTGTATAAAATTCCGGCGAGCATTACGATGGCTCAGGCTGTTTTAGAGAGTGGTGCCGGTAATGGCAATCTTACTAAGAAAGCCAATAATCATTTTGGTATTAAATGCCACAATTGGACTGGTGCAGTGGTGTATCATGATGATGATGAAAAAGGGGAGTGTTTCCGGAAATACCGCAATCCCAAATATTCTTTTCGGGATCATTCGCTATTCCTGACAGGAAGAAGCCGCTATGCAGATTTGTTTGATTTAGACCCTGATGATTATAAAGGTTGGGCTCGTGGTTTACGAAAAGCAGGTTACGCCACAGATCCAAAATATCCGCAAAAACTTATTGCAATTATAGAGCGCTATGCGATGTATAATTACGACGCTGAAGTTTTAGGAACCGAAATTAAAGACTTTAAGCCAGAACCTTCTGATAAGGTGGTTTTGCACACTGTAAAAAAGGGAGAAACCCTTTACAGTATCTCTCGTATGTATAATCTTACGGTAGACGAATTGAAAAAGAATAATGGCTTGCGTGATAATACGATAAGCATTGGGCAGCAGTTAAATGTTACCCCACAGTATAATGGATTTTAATGATGATTTATAAAAGAAGCAGTGCACTTTTTGCAGAAGCACAACAGGTAATTCCCGGTGGAGTTAACTCTCCGGTACGGGCTTTTAAAGCCGTGGGAGGCGATCCCATTTTTGTGAAAGAAGCTAAAGGTGCTTATTTATATGATGAAGACGGTAACCGGTTGATTGATTACATCAACTCCTGGGGGCCTATGATTTTAGGTCACGCTTACAAGCCGGTTGTAGATGCTGTTGTGGAGAAAGCGCAGAAAGGAACTTCTTTTGGGATGCCTACGCAAATCGAAACCGAAATCGCACGGCTTGCGGTAAAAATGGTTCCGGGTATTGATAAAATACGATTTGTAAACAGCGGTACCGAGGCCTGTATGAGCGCGGTGCGTCTTGCACGTGGTTTTACAAGTAGGGATAAGATTATCAAATTCGCGGGTTGTTACCACGGGCATTCAGATTCTTTCTTGATACAGGCGGGTAGTGGTGCTGTTACTTTTGGTACACCCAATAGTCCCGGTGTTACAGCCGGTACGGCAAAGGATACCTTGCTTGCACCGTATAATAACCTGGCGGAAGTTCAAAAGCTTTTTGAAGCCAATGAAAATGAAATAGCAGCCATAATTATTGAGCCCGTTGCCGGAAATATGGGTTGTATTCCTCCCGCCGAAGGGTTTCTTCAAGGATTGCGCGAACTTTGTGATACGCATAATACCCTGCTCATTTTTGATGAGGTGATGACCGGTTTTAGATTGGCTGCCGGTGGTGTTCAGGAATTGATGGGTATACAAGCTGATATTGTAACCTTTGGAAAGGTGATAGGAGGCGGTTTACCTGTAGGAGCATTTGCAGCACGCAATGAAATTATGGATTATCTGGCGCCGGTAGGTCCCGTGTATCAGGCGGGAACGTTGAGCGGAAACCCTCTGGCTATGGCCGCGGGTCTGGCGATGTTAAGGGCACTGGACTCTGACCCTGAAATATTTAAACGTCTTGAGGAAAAAACCGAATACCTGCATAAAGGCATTGCAAAAGTATTGACCGAAAATGGCGTGGTGCATACTATAAACAGGCTCGGTTCTATGATTTCAGTGCATTTTGCGGAAAAGCCGGTCACCGATTTTGCTTCAGCTTCAAATGCAGCGACAGATACCTTTAAAAAGTTTTTTCACGGGATGCTATCGGAAGGGATTTATATCGCACCCAGCGCCTATGAAACCTGGTTTATTACCGATGCTTTAACCTACGAGGATTTGGACGAAACCATTAATGCGGTGAATAAAGTAGCTCCAGGTCTGAAATAAAACTAAAAGCTTTAAAAGTAAAAATCCCCTTTGATTTAATTCAAAGGGGATTTTTTAATGATTTTCGAGTTACTTGCGCTCACCATTAGTTCTTCTGCGGCCTTCAGGGCGCTCTCTGCGTTTTCCGTCTCGCATAGTCATACGCTGTTTTTGCTTCATCTTCATTTTGCGCCACTGGTCAAACTGCTCTTCATTAAGGATTTTCTGCATTTTTTCCTGATGCGCGATTTGCTTGTCAAGCATTGCAGCATAGCGATCTTTGCGATTTTCACGCATTGCCGCACGTTCTTCTTCAGTGGGTTTTTCGCCACTTTTCATCTTCTCAGCACGTTCCTGCCAATGAGCTTTGCGCTCTTTGGCAGCCGCAAGCTCCAGGTCATAAATTGCTTTCAGCTGTTTATCGTCTAGAACAAGAGCCAGGGTAAGACGCTTGGTTTGAATATCAGCCATTTCCTCAGGACTGGCTTCCATCATTTTTTTCAATCGATCCTGGCGTCCGTCACGTTGTGCGAAAGCAGTACAGCTTATCATAATCGTAAGGATTAAAGCTAATTTTTTCATATTTCTTTATTTTAAAGTTATGTTCTTATGACTTTCGAATTGCGAAAAGGTTTAAATCAAAAACTTTGCAATCTCTTGTAACATTTTCTACTGAGGGTTTACTGATAGTTTAAATATGCGATTATGAACGACATCTACTCACAACCACAAAATCCATTGGGTGCCAAACGCTGGGCACTGTATATCTTTATTTCAAGTATTCCAATTGTAGGGTTTATAATGCTTCTGGTATGGGCATTTAGCAGCAGTGAAAATCTGCATTTGCAAGAATGGGCAAAAGGTAAATTACTTATCGCCTTGATCGTCCTCATCATCGTTCTCGGCTTCTTATTCCTGGCAGGAGGCATCGGTATTTTAACCGCGGTTTTTAATCAATAAAAAAAGCCTTTCAGTTTTCTGAAAGGCTTTGATAAAAAGTTATTTGTAAATTTTATTGAATGAGCGAGACGGTAAGACTGTCTCCTTCCTTCTCTACTTTGGCAAGTTTCTGTTTGGTAAGGCCTTTAATCCCTTTATCCCATTTCTTATTGCTGAGGCCGCTGGCATCTTTGAGTTGATCTAGCTCCAATGATTTTTCCTTTTTAAGAATGGCAAAAATGGTTTTTTCCTCTTCGCTGAGTTCTACTTTTTTGCGTTCGGGTTTCATTTGTGGGAAGAATAGTACTTCCTGAATAGACTGATTGTTTGTCAAAAACATAATTAAGCGATCCATCCCGATGCCTAGTCCTGAAGTAGGCGGCATCCCATACTCTAGTGCTCTTAAGAAATCCTGATCTATAAATTCTGTAGCTTCATCATCGCCCTTTTCAGCCAATTTAAGTTGCTCTTCAAAACGCTCACGCTGATCTATAGGATCGTTGAGTTCTGAATAGGCATTTGCGATTTCTTTACCGCAAACCATAAGTTCAAAACGTTCAGTTAATTCCGGGTTTTCACGGTGCTCTTTACATAACGGACTCATCTCTTTGGGGTAGTCTGTAATGAATGTAGGCTGTATAAAATTGCCTTCACATTTTTCGCCAAAAATCTCATCTATAAGCTTTCCTTTGCCCATAGTTTCATCAACTTGAAGTCCCATACCCAGAGCAGCTTCGCGAAGTTCTTCTTCGGTCTTGCCTGTAATGTCGTAGCCTGTAAATTGCTTGATGGCATCGGTCATCGTAACCCGTGCATACGGAGCTTTAAAATCTACTTTATGTTGCCCGAAAGTAGCTTCGGTAGTACCGTTAACCTCCATTGCGCAATGCTCAAGCAGATTTTCGGTAAACTTCATCATCCAGTTATAATCTTTGTAAGCCACGTAGATTTCCATCGCGGTAAACTCAGGGTTGTGCGTGCGGTCCATTCCTTCATTTCTGAAGTTTTTAGAAAATTCATAAACCCCGTCAAAACCACCAACGATAAGACGCTTTAGGTACAATTCATTAGCAATACGCAGGTAAAGTGGAATATCTAAAGCATTGTGATGCGTCACAAAGGGACGCGCAGCAGCACCCCCCGGAATAGACTGGAGAATTGGGGTTTCTACTTCAAAATAACCGGCGTCGTTGAAGAAATTCCGCATTGCGGCAAAAAGCTTGGTTCGCTTTACAAATACTTCCTTCACTTTTGGGTTAACCACTAGATCAGCGTACCGCTGACGGTAGCGCATTTCAGGATCGTTGAATTTATCAAACTCGTTTCCGTCCTTATCGACTTTTGGTAACGGAAGTGGCTTTAAAGCCTTACTCAGCAACGTGAATTTTTTTACCATTACGGTTTTTTCGCCTACCTGAGTGGTAAATAAATCCCCCTCAATACCTATAAAATCACCGATATCCAGAAGTTTTTTGTAAACGTCATTGTATTGCGTTTTATCCTCTCCCGGGCAAATTTCATCACGATTAAAATAGACCTGAATTCGGCCTGTGGAATCCTGCAACTCAGCAAACGAAGCTTTGCCCTGTATTCTGCGTGACATTAATCTACCAGCGATTACAACCTTTTTACCTTCTTCAAAATTCTTTTTGATCTGTGTGGCGGTATGGTCTACAGGGTATAAATCTGCAGGGTAGGGATTGATGTTTAGTTTGCGTAATTCGGCAAGTTTTTCGCGGCGTATTTGTTCCTGTTCTGAAAGTTGCATATTTCGGTCTTTGTTAAGCAATTAAAATAAATGCTCGCATCGTTTATTAAGCGGGCAAATATAGCAACTCATCGTCTAGAAATCAATGATTGTAACGAAAGCTTATAATTTTATACCTATAGATACATCAATCATCATCAATCACATTTAAAATGAGTTTTTTCAGAGCTTTGATCGCTATTTTTTTGCCACCTCTCGCAGTATTAGACAAGGGCTGTGGTTCTGTTCTTATCGTTACGGTTTTATAGTTTTGCGGCTGGATTCCCGGTGTCATTGCTGCGTTGGTTATTGTCAATAAAAAGTAAAGTAGGTCTCTTTAAAGGAATTGTATCTTTGTATTATGAATAAGCAGATACAACTTGAAGATTTAGGCAATCGGGACTATAAAGAGGTTTGGGATTATCAGGAAGAACTTTTTAAGTCAATCCTGGATTTGAAGATCAAAAACCGAAGGGAAGAGACCAACCATCCAACGCCCAATTACTTTTTGTTTGTAGAACACCCTCACGTTTACACGCTGGGTAAAAGTGGGGATATAAAAAATCTGCTTGTTACTGAAGAGCAACTAGCAGCAAAGAATGCAAGGTTTTATAAGATCAATCGGGGAGGGGACATTACGTATCACGGTCCCGGTCAGATTGTGGGATATCCTATTTTAGATCTTGAAAATTTCTTTACAGATATTCACAAGTATCTGCGTTTCTTAGAAGAAACGATCATACTTACGCTTGCTGATTATGGCCTTAAGGCCGAAAGATCTCCTGGGGAAACCGGAGTATGGTTAGATGTGGGCACGCCCTTCGCTCGGAAGATTTGTGCTATGGGGGTGCGGGCAAGCAGATGGGTCACTATGCACGGCTTTGCATTTAATGTAAATGCAGATTTGGGTTATTTTGACAATATCGTCCCTTGTGGGATTAAAGAGAAAGCTGTGACCTCGCTCAATGTAGAGCTAGGTAAGGTTCAGGTAGACGAGGCCGAGGTAAAGCAAAAACTGCTTCAACATTTTAAAGTTTTATTTGAAGCTGAATTTAGCAATCCTAATTCTGTGCAAACCCAGAGCTGACTTCTGTAGTATTGATGCCTGTCAATAGTGTTAACCCAGTCATTACGCCATTTTTATCGTAATGCATTTGTTTAATGAGACCGATGCCCGGTGCAAACCATTGTGTTAAACTTCCGTCTTTATCGCTTTTTGGTAAGAAGTGTGTTTTGGATTCTATAACAAGACATTCAAACGTACCAGCAGTAGTTTTTACTGTTTCTTTCTTTACAACACGTCTTTCTTTAAGGTTATATTCTAATGTATGTATAATTGGAGTAATGCTTGCGCTAATCTTGAGCGTGATGTCAGGGAGTAGCTGATCTTTATTGAAGGCTACAGGTACTTGAAAATCGCCTGATGCGAGATTGATCTGCATATTGCTATACAAATCAAACATAAACGCAGGGACGATGTTTCTTATATTCAGGGTCATGCCGTGCTTATCCTGCTCAATGTAATTATAGGTAGCATTTACAGGGTCTTCTAATGGTTTTTCTTTAGCCATTAGTACCACCTTTTTGCCGCTTAAGATGTTAAATGATGACGTCACTTCGTAGAACGTTTCGGAGGTGACTTGGTTTTCAGGATTTAAAGTGGCGTAGGTCAGATTAGACACCTCCTCCAGTAAATCACTGGATTGATTTTCAATTTGAGCGCTGACTAAAAATGGAATCAGCAGAACTCCGAATAGGTTGAGAATTGTTTTCATAATGGGCTGCATTTCTTTTTAAATAAAAAGGGGATTGCAGCATACCTGATAAAAGCTACAGGGAAAACTGATTTGCTTTTTTCAGAAAAGGGGAAAATGCTTGCGTCATATAAAAATACATTATAACTCTGAGATATATTGTATTTGAAAGATTATTTAACAGGTTAAATTTCAGATGCTTATACTTATGGGTTGATCTGATAGATAATAACGCTGTCTGACTCACCCTTGCAAACAAGTAAGAGATTTCCTGTGCTTCCTGAAGCTGCCAAATCTACTGTGGAAGCCGCATATACGGGAAAATTGGGAAGCAACTCACCTTTAGAGGAGTATATCTGTGCTTTGTTGGTCTGCAAATCTGTAAGCGTAACGTACGATGATGATCCTACTGTAAAGACCTGAAGCCCTTTGTAAATACCCAAATCCAGCTCAATTTCTGTAGACTCGATGCTCAGCACGTTTTCTGCCAGCTTAGCTTCGATATTTCGATTGCGGGCAAAAAGTATCTCAGTATCTTTATTTGGTGTAGACCGGGTAACTTTTCCGCTTTGCGAAATAGAAATTTTTGTTCCGTTTGGCTCTACAACAATAAAATTCGATTTTTCAGTAAATACTGGGTAATCAGAGAATTGAAATCGTTCGTTGACTTTTACACGAACATCGCCGGTCCTGCTTAAAATTTTGAGCTCGCCATTTTCTAAAGGAAAGAGCAGATAATCTTTATTGCTTATACGCAGGTGTTGGGGTTTCCTGCTAATGCTGGTTTCGGCTTTGTCATATTTGAAACCCTTGACATTATTGGCTTCGCGGTCGAGCATGCGTACTTCACGATCCTGAACCAGGACAAAACGGTATTCTCTGTTGCCATCATAATCAAAAACAGCAAGAGGCTGAGTAATTGTGTTTTTGTAATCTATGTCAAAGGGCTTTACAATGTTGCCATCACTGGCAATCACGTAAAAATGCTTTGGCGTCACAAATGCATATTGAAGCCTTCCGTTTTTGTAAAGATCTACCTGTTCAATTTTGCCAAGAATAGGACCGTCAAGCTGTCTTTTCCAGTCAATCTTTCCATTTTGATTGATTTGGTATAAGGTGTTTGAAACATCCTGAACTAAAATATTTTGTCCTTTTGTCCGGTAGTTTTTTAGGAGTTGCGGTGCGTTTAGTAAGTCATTTTCCAGTTTGACACTTGCAATTTGAACAACCTGAGATTTGGTTTGGGAAACCGGAGTTTTATAAACACCACCGTTAAGATAAATATAGTCATCAGAAGCACTGAGCTGAAGTGCAGTATGCGGAGAGGATTTTAAGTCGGTATCTTTTAAGCCCTGAGCATTTTCCTTACTCAGTTTTTTCGATAAATAATTTAAAGATTTAGGGATGTTTGCGTAGTATTCTGCGGTGTAGGTGTCGCTAAGATTTTTTCTGAATTGTTTGTAAGAGGCATCGTTACCCAGAACCGCTCCGTTTTGATAATTTGCGGTTAAATCCTTGAGTTCTTCCCTCGTTTTGGCAAAGAAAAAGTGATTTTCCCAAGAGATGTAATAGTGAACCGGCGGGGGATTAAAAAGCTCTTTAAAAGCTGATTGAAAGAGCGTGGAGTCGTTGAGTTTACGCAAAGGTAATTCCCGGAAAATTTCAGCTTCGCTAGAAATAGACCGCAGATAGATTTCAGCGTTTTCTGCATCAGAAACTTCAGCCACTAAAATGGAATAATCTTCGTAGGCTATGTTGCCAATACCTTTAGCGGTATTCATCAAATCATCTATTGAAATCTGAAAATCTTTTAATAAGGCTCCCCGATAGGCGGCAAGATTGGATCTATAGGTTTCCCAATCCTGTATATTAAAATAGGAATAACCGCGAGCAGAAACCGGTATGAAGTCAGCAATATTGGAAAAGACCGGTTCTAAGTGCGCTAAAAGTTGAGAACTTTGATTGGATTGGGGGCTGAATTGCAAAACACCATTCATTTCTAGTGCATCGGGCTCAATTTCCAGGTCAATTGCAACCCAATCAAATGCAGGTTTTGAATTCTGAAATCTATAATGATCAAAAATCTCCCTAAAAAGCGATTTGTAATAAGCGCCGTTGATAAAAAGATTAGGACTTTGTGCTGAGCTTGTTTTGAGTATTTTTTTGAGTGATTGGTCTTCCGGATCGCGACCAGAATTGGACTGCAGTATGGTGTTCTCAAGAATCAGTTTTGATGTACTTGCGAGAAAGTAGGAGTCATTACTAATGTAAAAAATTTCAGTATCGTTAATTTTAATACCGTTGATAGCAGTCCCTTCATAGAGGTACGAATTTATACCCCTGGTAAAAGCAGAATCTGCCGGAATTAAATTTTTGGAAGCTTTGGTTATAAAGGCAAGGTCATAGTCGTCATCACCTAAGGAAATCCAGGTTATGTAGGATTCTTTTGAAGGATTAAAATGCTTTAAGAGATTACTTTTGGTATAAAGCCCTTTATAGAGCTTTGTTTCAGAACCGGATTTTATGAATTTAGAGCTTTTGAGAGTGTTCTTAAAATCCTCCCATTGCGGGATTCTAAGTATTGCAGCTGTTTTTTGAGGAATTAGATGTATGAGGTCTGTTTCCGTATCGGGATGCTTTTTACAGCTGCTTACAAACATAAAAATACTCAAAGCCCATATTAAATTCCTCATGCTAGTGTAGTCTTGATTTTTGGATTGTGGGCGTAAATTTAAAAAGTTAATCTAAGCAGAACTTAATTGACCTGTTTAAATGAAAAAAGGAATCTTGATTTTGATTACAAATCCAGGCTAAATTGCTCAGGTAGTAGCCGGAAACTTTTACGGTGAAAGGGTGTAATTCCAAATTTTCTAATCGCTTCGCGATGCTCTTTTGTAGGGTAACCTTTATTTTTTTTCCAATTGTATTCCGGAAATTTTTTATGCATATCAGTTAGATAGCGATCGCGTTCTGTTTTTGCTAAAATAGAAGCAGCTGCGATGGCTGTAAATTTTTGGTCACCCTTAACTATACATTGGTGAGAACAAGATTGATAAGGTTTAAATCGGTTACCGTCGACAAGAATATGTTTAGGTTGAACACTTAGTTTTTCAATAGCCTTGTGCATAGCCAGAATAGATGCGTTGAGAATATTGATTTTATCAATTTCTTCAGGGAAAACGTGTGCAATGGCATAACAAAGAGCCTCTTTCTCAATTAACTTTCTTAATGAATCACGAGACTTCTCAGATAATAATTTGGAATCATTGATTTGTACATTTTTGAAGTTTGGTGGGAGGATTACCGCTGCAGCGGTAACAGGACCCACGAGGCAACCACGGCCCGCTTCATCTGTACCGCATTCAGTATTTTTTACTTGTGAAAATGTGATTAAAGGCAAATGAATTGATTTTAAAATATACAATGTAATCAAAAATTAAATGTTTGGTTAATATTTTTTTTGCAGGCTTAACGCAAAAACAGTGTTTTTTTCTCAATAAAGAAGGCTCTAAAATTGATTTATTAGGAAAATGCTATGTTAAATTAAGGAGACATTAAGATTATTGTTGCATTTATTGAAAAGTTTTATGAAGTTTACGACGGCTAATTCAAATAAAATATTTTATGAAATCAAAAATTACTTGGTGTTTGGCATCGGTATTCCTGCTTTTTATGCAGTTTGCCTTTGCGCAACAAAAAACAATTACCGGTACGGTAACAGACTCAAACGGGATGCCCTTACCCGGAGTTAATATTTTAATTCAGTCCTCGAACGTGGGGACGCAGACTGATTTTGATGGCAAATATTCAATAAGTGCTGAGGTCGGTCAAACTTTGGTTTTTACTTATATCGGTTTTCAGGAGAAGACGGCAGTTGTAGGAGCTTCGTCAACTGTTAATATGTCTATGGTAGCGGGTGAAGAATTAGAAGAAGTTGTTGTAACAGGTTTTGGAAATGTTTCTAAGACCTCATTTACCGGTTCAGCAAAGGTTGTTGAAGGTGAAGAACTTTCTAAAAAATCGTTTGCTAACGTATCACAGGCATTAGCAGGTGAGGCAGCCGGTGTTTCTGTTTTTAATACTTCTGGACAACCGGGTAGTACATCAACAATTCGAATAAGAGGTTTTGGATCCATAAACGGTAGCCAAGCACCACTTTATGTAGTGGATGATGCTCCTTTTGGGGGTAGTCTTAATGATATCAATCCCAATGACATCAAGTCTGTGACGGTGCTTAAAGATGCTTCTGCCACAGCTCTTTATGGAGCTAGAGGAGCTAATGGGGTAATCGTAATAACGACTAAGAAAGGTAAGGGGCGAAATAACCTTAACGTTCAAATAAAAACGGGTACGAACTATCAGGGAATTCCGAGGTATGAAACAATTCGGTCTCCTGAAGAGTACATTGGTATTGCCTGGGAAGGTACATATCAGAGAGGACTTTTAGAAAATAATGGAGATCAGGCAGCGGCCATAGATTACGCAAATGCTAATTTGTTTGAAGGTGACAATGCTGATGTTTCTGATATTTCTCCTATTTATAATATGTGGAATGTAAGCGGTAGTGGTGCTGCTGGTGTTTCTGAATTGATCGATCCTACCACTGCATCCGTAAGGCCGGGAGTTTCAAGAAGATATACCCCTGAGGATTGGAAGGACTTTGCGTTCCAAAGTTCAAATCGAACAGAAGCAAACTTATCACTTTCTAATAGTGGTGAAAACTCATCGGTTTATGCATCTTTTGGCTATATTGACGATGTGGGTTATGCGAATAATACCGACTATAGAAGATTAAATGGGCGTGTAACTGCGACTAATAGAGTTCTTGATATCATTGATGCTGTTACAACTATTAATTATGCTCAAAGTGATAGAAATGACAATGGTACAGGAGAGTCCTCTTCATCTCAGTTTTGGTGGATAGATAATTTACCTCCTATATATCCTTTATATCGCAGAGATGCAGAAGGTAATAAGATTGACGATCCTATTTATGGTGGTTTTCTTTTTGATTATGGTCTAGAAGATGGTCGTGGATTTGGATTTGCAACAAACGGTGTAGCAGATTCTGAAATTAATATAAGTAATACAAAGGCCAATTCTGTAAACTTTAATAATGATCTCAAGATTGAGATACTTGACGGTTTGACCTTTGAAAATAACTTTGCCTATCAGTATTTTATGCAGGAAGATATTGATCTTAATGAGCGTTTTTATAGTCCTGCAAAAGGAGAAGGAGGACGTGTATCCAGATTCCGTCAGGAGACTAAAAACTATACGTTAAGAACTGGTTTAAGGTATAGTAAATATTTTGGGGATTTAAATCTTTCTGCTTTTGTTTCACACGT
This sequence comes from Leeuwenhoekiella sp., assembly GCA_002708845.1. Taxonomy (GTDB): domain Bacteria; phylum Bacteroidota; class Bacteroidia; order Flavobacteriales; family Flavobacteriaceae; genus Leeuwenhoekiella. The sequence goes on along the minus strand of PAPI01000011.1, from coordinate 6,206 downwards.
TGCTACTGGGTATGATTATACTTATCTCTTTGCTAGTCGATCTAATTTGGTTACATCTTTTGGTACAGATATTAGAAACGGTGTTGTGAATAATCCTAGTGATGGTTATACTCGTAATGAAAGAACAGAAAGTTATATTGCAAATGTTACATTAGACTTTGCTAATAAATACTATTTAAATGGAACTTTTAACAGAGATGCTTCTTCAAGATTCATTAATGAAAAATGGGGTAATTTTTATGCTATAGGAGGTGCGTGGATTCTGTCTCAGGAAAGTTTCTTACAAAATTCTGATCAAATCAACTTTTTAAAATTAAAGGCTAGTTACGGGGTCATTGGTAATTCTGATACTGATGGTTCTTATGGAGGATTATATCCGGGATATAATATTTATTCTATAAATAATTTAAATAACAATATATCACTTGCATTTGCGGTAAGAGGTAACGCAGACTTAACCTGGGAGAGTTCTAATCAATTTAACACCGGTTTAGAATTCGAACTGTTCAATTTCGTAGATGCTTCGGTTGAATATTATCGAAAGTCGACCACAGACATGTTCTTTACTCGAAATGTAGGGCCATCAAACGGTTTTGCAACAATTCAGGTAAACGACGGTGAAATGTTGAATTCAGGTGTAGAATTTGACGTAGATTTCAAAGTGGTAAATAGTCCAAAGTTCAAACTGAACGTTGGTGTTAATGGTCAATTTCTGCATAATGAGTTGGTTGCACTTCCAATTGATCCTACAACAGGAGAAGAGCAACGATTTGACCAAGCAGGAAGCTATGGTCGCACGGCTGGACGATCATTGTATGATTGGTACATGCCGGTGTATGTTGGCGTTAATCAGGCAACTGGTGCTGCTCAGTGGGAGCGCTATTTTGATGATGTAGATGGTAACGGAGTTTATGGAGGAAATGATGTTATTATTACTTCGCTTACTGGTTACCGCAATGATAATCCAGATGCAAGCATAGTTCAGGATATCACAGAGGTCTATGCTGATGCCGCGGATCGATTTATTAATAAAACAGCTATACCAGATTTAAGTGGAGCCTTTAGATTAAACGCAAGTTACGGGAGTTTTAGCTTAAGTGCATTATTCGCTTATCAGTTAGGTGGCTGGTCTTATGACGGAGCCTACGCTAACTTGATGGATAATGATTATGCAGGAACTAATAATTTCCATACTGATATTAGAAATCGCTGGATGGCTCCCGGCGATATTACAAATATTCCACGCCAGGATGCAAGATTCCAAATTCAACAAAGTGCTACATCTACCAGGTTTTTAACGAAAGCAGATTTCTTAGCCTTGAATAACATTCGCCTCGGTTTTGACATGCCTGCGACTTTTGTTGAGAAAATGGGGTTAGATAATTTGAACATATTTTTAACAGGTGATAACTTGGCGCTTTGGTCGCAAAGAGAAGGTTTTAACCCATCAACTTCGATAACTGGTAATTCAAGTATTTATAGATATAATCCGTTATCAACTATAGTTTTTGGAGTTAACTTAACATTATAAAAAAATAGATATGAAAACAATTAGAAAAATTATGCTTGCCGGGGTCTTGCTATCGCTTGCGGCTTGTAGTGACGACTATTTGGAAGTCCAGCCAACAGAGGTTTTGTCAGCAGAACAAGTTGGAGAAGCTGCAGAAGTTAATGAAGAAGTGGCAAAAGGTACTTTGTTAGGTATTTATGAGAACCTGTATCGTCGCGGAAGCGGGGGGACTGATGCTCAGGAGGATTTTGGAGTAACTGCTCAGTTTATGCAAATGGACATATTATCTGCAGATGCAGCTCATTTGGGTAAAAGCTATAACCGTCAAACAAATATATCTGAGTTAACCGCAACTGTTGATCCTGACAACCAAGTCAATTACCGTGCCTGGAGGTTTTTGTATAGAGTTATTAACCTTTCCAATTTAGTTATTGATGCGGCAGGAGGCAATGACGTTGTTCCAGAAACTGTAACGGGGAGATATACTATTGGTCAGGCTAAGGCTTTGAGAGCTTATGCATATTACTTTTTGATTCACTTGTATGTAAATGATATATCAGATTTATCTAAACCGGTATTACCTATTTATACAAGTGCAGATGAGTTGGATCAGCCCAAAAGTCCTCTTCAAGATGTTTTCAATTTTGCAATAAGTGATTTATTGGATGCGGAAGAGCTTCTGGATGGTTTTGTGAGAGAAGAGAAAATTGAGATTAACCAAGATGTTGCTAGAGGTTTACTTGCTCGAGTTTATGGTGCTATGAATAACTGGCCAAAAGCAGAAGAGTATGCTAAAAAGGTTGTTGACGCGGGTTATCCAATAATGACTGCTGATGAGGTAGCATTATTACCTGGAGAGGATGGAAGCGTGGGAGGTTTTAATGATATTAATACTATTCCCGGTATTTTGTGGGGTATTAATATTACACCCGAAGGACAAGGTCTTGCATCTTTATTTTCTTGGTGGGGTTTTATGGATCAATATAGTTATAGCTACGCTGCTGTAGGTAATCCAAAAGGTATAGATAGTGGTTTATATTCTAATTTCAGAGATGACGATATTCGTAAATTTCAATTTAGTAGTTCATTAAGACCTGCTGGAAAGTTTTACTACAAAGGTGCTCAAAATAATGGATTCCGTTCTTTTAGCGGTCCGCAATCTAATATAGATTCAGATTCACATTATATGAGGTCTGCTGAAATGTACCTTCTTCACGCAGAGGCTGCTGCAGAAAATGGAAATTTTGCTGCTGCTAGAACCAGTTTAAAAGCTCTATTAAGTTTAAGATTGGATGATACTTCATATATAGATGCCTTGCCAAATAATCAATTGGCAGAAGAGGCTGCGTTGCAGGCTAGGTTAGAACTTTGGGGAGAAGGTCAATCATACTTTATTATGAAAAGGAGACGTGAGACAAGAACACGAGGTTCAAACTGGTTAGATTTTGCAGGTCAGTCTTTCTCTCACGATGATGAGAGGTTAACTTATGAAATTCCTCAAAATGAAATTTTGTTTAATACTAATTTGAATGAGCAAAATTAAATTTTAAATAAAAAGCAAAACTTCTATAACCGGATAAGTCACTTATCCGGTTATTTTTTTTACCATTATTAAAGTTGCACTTGTCTAATTTTTAACATCTACTTTCTAAACTCTAGTTTTATTTAGTTGTAAATATTCTATTTTTGATCCAAACTTTTTAGATGCAGGTAAGGTTAGTACTCATTGTTTTTTGTTCATTATTTAGTTTAAACCTTGTTTTGGGTCAAATCCAGATTTCTGAAGAAGGCGGTAGTGGTGCGGAAGTTGAGCGCATTCCAAACAAAACAAAACGTGAACGCCCACCCATTGACCTTTATAAAATCATTTCGGTAGTCAACGATACCACTATCGTTGATACCTCGCTTACCGTTAGAAAATTCTATAAATTCAACTACCTGCGTAAAGATAATTTTGAATTATTACCCTTTTCTAATGAGGGGCAAACCTATAATTCGCTAATGCGAGACTTTTCTGGATCGAACATATTGCCTTTATTTGGAGCTCGGGCCAGGCATTTCAATTATATGGGAATAGATGACATTTACTACTATAATGTGCCAACCCCTCTTACAGAACTCTATTATAAGAGTGTATTCCAACAAGGTCAGAATTTGGATGCCTTTTTTACGATGAACAAGTCCAGGCGATTTAATTTTTCAATCGCTTATAAGGGGCTGCGAAGTTTGGGTAATTATCAGAATATACTTACCAGCACCGGTAACTTTCGGTTTACTGCAAACTATCAGAATGAAAGTGGGCGCTATGATCTCAAAGCGCATTATGTAGCTCAGGACTTATTGAATCAGGAAAACGGAGGACTCACACCACAAGGTCTGGCAAATTTTCGGAGTGATGACCCTCAATTTGATGATAGAGCCGTATTATCTGTAAATTTTGAAAATGCTGAAAGCATTCTTGACGGTGCACGATTTTACCTCAATCATAAGTATGATCTGATCCAGCAGGATACCCTTTCTAAGAATCGAATTGAGCTGGGTCATATACTTAATTATGAAACCAAATTTTACAGATACGATCAGGCCAGTCCGGCCACCAACCTTTTCGGAAATTCGTTTGTTACTCAAAACATTTCTGATAAAACAGATCTAAGAACATTTGACAACACGGCTTATGTGGCATATACCAATACTATTTTGGGCCGATTGAGTTTTCAGGTTTCGCACTCCTATTATAAGTATGGCTATAATTCAGTTTTGATACAGGATTCAGGGCGTATTCCTAACCAAATCGTTGGTAATAATTTAGCTGCGGGAGCCTCCTATAAAAAAGAATATAAAGGTTTCCTGCTTTCGGGTAAAGCAGCACTCAATATTTCCGGAGATTTTGCAGGCTACAATCTGGATGCGGAAGCTGGTTATACTTATAAAGACAAAGCGAGCTTTACAGGAGGTCTGCACATCAATGCTTCTCCGGCAAATTACAATCATTTGCTGTATCAAAGCAGTTATGAGAACTACAACTGGTATAACGCCAATACGTACGAAACTGTAAAAACGCAGTCCTTGGATTTCAACATGAAGTCCGACGCCTGGCTAAATGCATCGGTCAGTCTGGTAAATGTTTCTGATTACGCATATTTCGGTAGAAGCTCTCAGGATAGTTTGGTTCAATCCTTCCAAACCGGGGATAATATAACTTATCTTAAAGCAAAGGTTAATAAAGAGTTTCGCCTGGGGAAATTTGCACTTGATAATACAGTAGCTTATCAAAAAGTTGCTAGTGGCGATCAATACCTTAATGTGCCACAGCTTATCACGCGAAATACGCTGTATTTCTCTGATGAATGGTTTAAGAAAGCTTTGTTTATTCAGACAGGATTAAGTTTAAAGTACTTTACATCCTATACAATGGATGGTTACGATCCGGTTTTGGCTGAATTCTATGTACAGAATGACGAAGAGATTGGTGATTTCCCGTTGATCGATTTGTTCTTTAATATGAAAGTGCGTCAAACGCGCATCTTTTTCATAGCTGAGCATATCAATGCCCTCGCTGCTCCTAATGATTACTTCAGTGCGCCGGGGTATCCATACCGTGATTTTGCATTCCGCTTCGGTCTGGTCTGGAATTTCTTTCTTTAGTTTTTTCTGGGGCTTTGGTTGCCTTTGCAACCACCGCGCTTTCGCTACTCGCTTTTTTCTGCACCTGATGGTTCAAAAAAAGAGCTCAAACAGGGCGCTCAATCGCTAAGCCGTTAATTTGGTTTTAGTATTTAGGTCTGAATTTTAATTTTCAGTTCGACTTTGCACAGCGCTTAGACGTCTTTCAGTTAGTTGAAAGCGGCTCCTTAAAGTTTTATCCTAAAAAAAGAGTTGTTTAGTCAATTATATAAATCTGGTATTTCAACGTTTATTTCCGGATGTATTGAGGTTTTTGCTGTTTTGAGAAGAAATGGAGAGTAGGTTGGGAGTGGCGTTGCAGGTTGATTTTAGAAATTTTTAAAATTATTTTGGGGTGTAAGTAATTGGCTAGTAGGACTTAGGTAAAAAGATTAAAAAAAAGTTCAGAAAAGTGCTTGCGGGGTTTAGAAATCGTTCTATATTTGCCGCTCCAAAATCGGATATAAAAAACGGTTTTACGTTCATCTAAAGGCTTAAAAAATAAACTAAAAAAAGTTTGTTTATAAAGGGAAAAGGGTAGTATCTTTGCCCTCCGGTTTTTCGGCAACGAAGCGGGATAAGTTCTTAAAAAGTGTGATCAAAAAAGTGGTAAAAATTTTAACATTTTTATTCTTGTTTGGTAAGAAAAAAAGGTTGTATATTTGCAGCCGCTTTCAGAGAGAGCAACGCACATAAAAATAGAGTGATTTGGTAATAAGAAATTAGGGTTCGATTCCCTTACACTTAGCAAGAAATTTCTTCTTGAGATATTAGGGGAAAAGTTATTTGACATATTGAATTGACAACGCGTATTATTTAGAGATAGATAATATTTGAATTAAAACTAGAACGACCATTTTGAGCTTCTGTTTCTAACAGAGGTGATTAAATTTCCTTATATCGTGGAATATTATATAAGACACTACGATGAAGAGTTTGATCCTGGCTCAGGATGAACGCTAGCGGCAGGCCTAACACATGCAAGTCGAACGGTAACAGGGAAAAGCTTGCTTTTCCGCTGACGAGTGGCGCA